>NZ_SJKC01000004.1:0-655829 GCF_004331375.1 Kribbella speibonae
CGCCGATGGTACTGCGACCGGGAGGTCGTGGGAGAGTAGGACGCCGCCGGACATTCACACTGTTAAGGGCCACCCCACTAGGGGTGGCCCTTAACATTTGTGGAGGGTCGGCGGGTGCCGACCAGGACGTCACCTCCCGCTGCCGGCGCGGTAACGTTTGTCCGATTACTGCTCTTCAGCATCGTTAGGAGTCACCGTGGCGACGCCACCTCGCAATCCTCGGTCCGGATCAGGGGACCGTCGCGGTTCGTCCGGAGGAGCCGGCCGCTCAGGCGGGTCCGGTGGCGGACGGTCAGACTCCGGTCGTTCGAACTCGTCCGGTCGTTCGGGCTCTGGAGCTGGTCGCTCGGGCTCGGGTGGTGGGCGTTCGGGGTCTGGGAGTTCGGGGTCTGGGGCCGGTCGGTCCGGGTCCGGAGCTGGGCGTGGTGGCTCTGGGGCGGGTCGTTCTGGGTCTGGGGCTGGTTCTGCTGGTGGCGGTGGTCGTGGAGGTTCTGCGGGCCGTAGCGGTGGGGCGCCGGGTCGGCGGGGCGGGATTGCCGGTGGGCGTTCGGGTGGTTCTGGCGGTTCGTCGTACCGGGACCGGGATGAGAGTTCCTCTGAGAACAGGCGGGGGTTTGCCGGCTCTCGGGGTGATGACAAGTCTGCGCGGGACCCGTTCGGTGGGCAGATGTCCGGGCAGGGCGATCGCTCTGGTGGGTACCGTCGCGATGATCGGGGCGGTTCGGGGCGTGGGCCTGGTGCGGGACGCGGCGTAGCCGGCTCCCGGCGAGACGACCGCGGCGGACGGGACGACCGCGGCCGCGACGATCGCAGCGGCTACCGGCGTGACGATCGCGGTGGAGATGACCGCGGTGGGTTCCGTCGGGATGACCGTGGTGACAGCCGTGGTGGTTACCGGCGCGATGAGCGTGAGGGCGGGCGGGATGACCGCGGCCGTGATGACCGCGGTGGGTATCGGCGTGATGACCGTGGCGGTGACAGTCGGGGTGGGTACCGGCGGGACGACCGTGCGGATGGCAGGCGTGACGAGCGCGGGCGTGATGACCGCGGTGGGTTCCGGCGGGATGAGCACGGCGGTGACAGCCGTGGTGGGTACCGGCGCGATGAGCGTGAGGGCGGGCGGGATGACCGCGGCCGTGACGATCGCGGTGGGTATCGGCGCGATGAGCGTGGTGGGGACAGCCGTGGCGGGTTCCGGCGGGACGAGCGTGCGGGTGGAGAGCGCGGCGGGTTCCGGCGGGATGAGCGTGGGGAAACTCGGCGGGATGGTGGGGAGTCGCGGGGGCGTGGGCCTGCTCGGGCCGGTGGGCCTGGGCGGGGGGAGCGTGGTGCGTTCCGGCGTGATGAGCGTGGTGGGTCCGGTGGGCGCGATGAGCGGCGGGGTGGGCCTCGGCGGGAGGAGCGCGAGGAGCGGGTTGGGCCGCGGCGCGACGATCCCAAGATTCCGGAAGGGATCACGGGTGCTGAGCTCGACCGTGGGGTGAAGGCTGAACTGCGGTCCTTGCCGCGGACGTTGGCCGACCTGGTCGCGCAGCATCTGGTGGCGTCTGGGCGTTTCCTCGACGACGATGCGGAGCTCGCGTACCAGCACGCCCGGACCGCGCGGCGATTGGCGGCTCGGCTCGGTGGTGTGCGGGAGGCCGTGGCCATCACGGCGTACCTGGCTGAGCACTACGACGAGGCGTTGACCGAGTTCCGCGCCGTACGGCGGATGACGGGAAACCACGAGGTCATCGCGATGATGGCTGACTGTGAGCGGGCGCTCGGGCGGCCGGACAAGGCGCTGGCGCTGACCAAGGACAAGCACGTTCATGACGTGTCTGAGGCGACGCAGGTCGAGCTGCTGATCGTGGCGGCCGGGGCGCGGCGCGACAAGGGTCAGACGGCGGTGGCGGTCCAGATGCTCGAGGTGCCGGAGCTGACGAAGCGGACGCGCGCCGAGTGGCTGCCGCGGTTGCGGTACGCGTACGCCGATGCGCTGGCGGAGGCTGGGCGGACCGATGACGCGCTCGTCTGGTTCCACCGCGCGGCCGGCGTCGACGGCGACGGTGTGACGGGTGCGGCTGAGCGGGCTGCCGAGCTCGAAGGCCTCGAGTTCACCGATCTCGACGAAGACGACACGGTCGTCGACGACGAGTACTTCGAGGACGAGACCACCGACACCACCACCGACACCACCACAGACGAAGACGCGGACGAAGACGACGACCTGGACGCGGACGCCGAGGACGTGGACCTGGAGGAGGACACCGACGAGGTGGACGACCAGGACGACGACCAGGACGACGTGGTTGATGGTGGGGAGAACAAGGGCGGCGGCGAGTAGGGCGTGGTTGGTGTGGTGGAGGGTGAGGCGGTTGGGGTGCTGGTGGGGGCCGCGCTCGCCAAGGGGGCGCGGCGGCTCGAGAAGTCTGTCGGGATGGTGGAGAACTCCGAGGACGACGCCATCCATCAGGTACGGGTGTCCTGCCGGCGGCTGCGAAGCGATCTGAAGCTGTTCCGCAAGCTGCTGGCCGGCGACTGGGCGACCGAACTGCGCTCCGACCTGGCTGCACTCGCGCAGGCCTGCGGTGAGGCCCGCGACCTCGAGGTGATCGCGGCACTCGTCCGCGAGACCGCCACCAGCGAGGACAACCAGGAACACGTCGACACCATCCTCACCACGCTCACCCTCGGCCTGGAACGCGCCGCGGCCCGCTCAGCCGAGGTCGTCCTGGGGGAGTCCACCAAGGACCTGCTCACGACCATCGACGCCGTCGCAGCAGCCCCCGACCTCAACGCCAAGGCAGAAAAGCCCAGCAGCGAGGTCCTACCGCAGCTCCTCCGGTCGGCCACCGAGAAGTTCACCCAGGCAGCCGACAAGCTCAAGCCCTGGACCTCTGACGACGACTGGCACGAGGTACGGCTGCTGGCGAAGCGAGTCCGGTACGCCGCCGACACCAGCGCCGCCGTACTCGGTGACGAAGCCAGAACGACCGCAGCGCACGCAGCGACGTACCAAGAGCTCTTGGGGCAGCATCAGGACCACTGCGCCGCGGCTGACGCTCTGACAGCCATGGCGGTCGACGCAGCGGCTCAAGACGACCCAGAGCTCTCTTTCACGCTAGGACGGCTCACAGAGCGCCACAGGGCCGCCCGCAAGCCCCTGCGCGAACAGTTCCTCAGCCTGTACCACCGGCCCTGACCTCACAGCGTCCGGAACAGCAGCCCTACCCGCGGCTTCGGGCCGAACGACGTGGCCTTCTGCGGCAGTACGACGCCTTGCGCGGCGGAACGCAGTACCTGGTCCATCCGGGGTGCTGCGAGCTCCACAGCGAGCTGCTGAGGCCCTGCCAGCGCCAATGCGTCTGACAACGTGTGGTGAAAGCTGAGGTCGTCCTCGACCACACCCCACGCCGGAAACAGCACCTCGTGCAGCAACGCGACCGTGGGCACCTCGGACTCAGTGTGGAGAGTCAGCCAGCTGGAACCGTCCGTGACCGAGATGCGGTCCGGGTCGCCCTCTACTCGACCAGGCTGCATCTGCCAGCCGGCCGGCGTACGCGACTGCACAGTCATGAGGTCCAGACCCGGTACGACGCGGTGGATCGGATCCAGCGTCAACGGGTGCCGGATGTAGTCGACCAGCATCGCCAGACCGACCTCTGCGGTCTGCCGGTACGGCTCGCGCAGCTGACGCTCCAGGTACGCCGCATACCGGTGATGACCGTCCGCGATGACCGCCTCGTGCTTGGCCAGCTCCAGCTCGATCGTCTCGAGCACCTCTGGGTCGTCGATCCGCCAGATGCGGTGCTCGGCGCCGTTGTAGGTCTCGGCCTCCACCCACGGCTCACCGGACCGCGCCGCGTCCACGGCATCACTGGCCGCGCCACCGTCGGCGTACGCGAGCAGAATCGGCTCCAGGTCGGCGTCTGTCGCCTCCATGAGCTGCAGCCGGTCGTCGACCCAGTGCGGCATCACCTCTTCGTGTGGGAGCACTACTTGCCGTGCCGGGTCCAGCCGCAGCAAGCCGACCAGTCCGCACAGTACGGCGCTCCCCAGACGCTGCTCGTAGACGTAGAGCGCGGGCTGCTCGTCCTGTACCACCACGCCGTCCCGCTGCCACCCGGCGAGCCGGTGCGCAGGTTCGTTGTACCGGGCGGGGCCGAGGCCCGGATCGCGTGGAAGGATGAGCCTCACCATGTTGTGCAGATCAGAATCAGTCAGCCGCCGGACGATGGCGGGTTCCAGCACGTCGTACGGCGGTGAGGTGACGGCGCCGAGCGCGCTGACCTTGCCCGCCACGAACCGCCAGGCACGCAGTGGGTCGAGGCTCAGTACCCCCCGAGGATCCAGCATGCGCGGAATCGTACGGGGTGAAGCGTGAGCGCGGAACGCACAGCGCCGGAGCCGCTCTCGGCGTGTGACGAACCGCTCGCGACCCGGTACGACGTGGCGCTGCTGGACCTCGACGGCGTCGTGTACGTCGGGCCGGATCCGGTCCCGGACGCGCCGGAGAACCTCCGCAAGGCCGCCAAGGAAGGCATGCGGCTCGGGTACATCACGAACAACGCGAGCCGGCCGGCGGGAATCGTTGCCGAGCACCTCGCGTCGTTCGGGCTGGACGTGATCGCCGAGGACGTGGTGACGTCGGCGCAGGCGGCCGCGAAGCTGATCGCGAGCGAGTTCCCCAAGGGGTCTCCGGTGCTCGTGGTCGGCGGCGAAGGGCTGGTCGTCGCGCTCGAGGAGTACGGCCTGACGCCGGTGCGGAGCAGCGACGCGCGGCCGGTCGCCGTCGTTCAGGGATTCCACCCGGACGTGAACTGGGTGATGCTCGCCGACGGCGCGCACGCGATCCACGAGGGCGCGAAATGGTTCGCGACCAACCTCGACCTGACCATCCCCACCGCGGCCGGCAAGGCGCCGGGGAACGGCACGCTGGTGCAGGCGGTCCGGGCCGCGGTCGACGTGGACCCGGTCGTCGCCGGGAAACCCGAACCGCCGCTGCTGGAGACGAGCATCGAACGGCTGGAAGCCAAGCGCCCGTTGATGATCGGGGACCGGCTGGACTCCGACATCGAGGGTGCGAACGTCGTCGGGATCGCCAGCCTGTGGGTCGCGACCGGTGTCAACGACGCGTACGACCTGGCGCGGGCGCCGAAGCACCAGCGTCCGACGTACATCGGCGCCGGCCTCGGGGCGCTGGCCGAGAAGCACGCCGGCGTGACCGTCAGCGGCTCGAAGCACACGTCGGCCGGGTGGACCGCCGAGGTCGTGAACAACGCGGTCACGGTGAAGGGCGAGGGAGCGCCGTACGACGGACTGCGCGCGATCCTGTCCGCGGTCTGGGCTGCCGTCGACGCCCCTGCCGAACCGCCCAAGCCCACCAAAACCACGCGAGGCCGCCGCCCCCGCCCGAAGCCGGCTCCCACCGCCGAGTCCATCGCCCTGGACGCCGCCCTGCACCGCATCGGCCTCGACAAGTAGCCCCGGCGGGGGTGGGGTGGTGTTGCGGCGCGGAGGCGATACCGTTGCTGGGGACGATGCGAGGAGGCAGTCATGGTGATGGACGCACTGCGCGGCTACGTACAACTGGCGAACGGGTTGACCGAGGTCACCAAGCAGAAGGCCCAGGCGGCTGCGAAGGCGTTGCTGCAGCAGACCGGCGCGGATGCCTTGACGACCAGGGCGAGTGACCTGGCCGACGAGATCGTTGCCACCAGCAAGAGCAACCGTCAGCTGCTGCAGGCGATCGTGTCGAACGAGGTCGAAGGCGCGGTGGCGCGGCTCGGATTCGCCCGCTCGGAGGAGGTCGCGGCGCTGACCCGGCGGGTGAAGGCGCTCGAGACCGAGCTCGCCGAGGCCCACGAGGCCGCGGCTGAGCCCGCCGCTGAGCCGGCTCCTGTGGTCGACGCGGCGCCGGGGGCCGCCAAGAAGGCGGCGAAGAAGGCTGCTGCCAAGAAGGCCGCCGCGAAGAAGGCTGCACCGGCCAAGAAGGCTGTGGCGAAGAAGGCTGCGGCGAAGAAGACGGCGAAGAAGGTCTGAGATGACCGAGCATCCCGGCGAGCAGTTCCCACCGGACGTGGACCCGGACGTCGAGCCCGGCTTCGACCCCTACCAGGGCGAGGAGAAGCAGACCCACCCCGACTACGACACCGAACCCGGCGCCCAGGACACGGCTCAGGAGTCGGTGGAGCATCTTGATCCGGCGGCGGTCGAGTTCGGGCCGGAGTTTGCGCGGGCGCCGGGGCAGGAGCACGAGCATGCCTTCGTGGCCGAGTCCGCCGAGGACCCCGCCCATGAGGACGAGGGCGGGCATCCGTTGGTCGAGGAGACGATGGCTCGGCTGGACGAGTTGCGGGACAAGCCGGTGAGTGAGCACGGTGAGGTGTACGCGGACCTGCACGAGCGGCTGCAGACCGCCTTGGTCGAGGCCGACGCCGAGCAGGGCGACCGGAGCTAGCGACCTCCGAGTGGCCAAGGGAGTCAAGCGGTCGCGGCTCGATGCCGAGCTGGTACGGCGTGGGCTCGCGCGCTCCCGTGAGCACGCGAGCGAGCTGATCGCGGCCGGCAAGGTGAAGGTCTCCGGGACCGTGGCCGGCAAGCCCGCGACCGGTGTCGGTGCGGACGCCCCGATCGTCGTCGACACGTCCGAGCACGAGGACCCCGGGTACGCGAGCCGCGGTGCGCACAAGCTGATCGGCGCCCTCGAAGCATTCCCAGCCGTCCAGGTCACAGGCCGCCGTACGCTCGATGCCGGTGCGTCCACCGGCGGATTCACCGACGTACTGCTGCGCAACGAGGCCGCGCACGTGATCGCCGTCGATGTCGGGTACGGCCAGTTGGTGTGGGCGTTGCAGACCGACGACCGGGTCACGGTGATGGACCGGACCAACGTGCGCACGCTGACGCTCGACGACATCGGTGGTGAACCGGTTGATCTCGTGGTCAGCGACCTGAGTTTCATCAGCCTCACGCTGGTGCTCCCGGCGCTGCTCGGCGTGGTGAAACCGGACGGCGAACTGGTGCTGATGGTGAAGCCGCAGTTCGAGGTCGGCAAGGATCGGCTGGGCAAGGGCGGCGTGGTCCGCGAGCCCGAGTTGCGCGCGGACGCGGTGCGCACCGTCGCCGCCAAGGCCCACGACCTGGGCTGGGGAATCGCCGGCGTCGCGGCCAGCCCGTTACCTGGACCGTCAGGAAATGTCGAATACTTCCTGTGGATACGACGAGTTGCACCGCCTCTCGATGAGACGATGCTGCAAACCGCGATCACTAGCGGACCGCAATAGAGGAGGCTGGGGTGGCTGAGCGCGAGCCGCGGCGCGTGCTGCTGGTGACGCATACCGGCCGGGAGCAGGCGGTCGAGGTCGCCCGGGACGCGCACCGGTTGCTGACCGGCGCCGGGATGCTGGTGCGGCTGCTCGGCGGTGAGGCCGAGGAGCTCAAGCTCGACCCGGTGGAGATCGTCGACGACCCGGAGAAGGCGGCGAACGACGTCGAGCTGATCATGGTGCTCGGCGGCGACGGCTCGATCCTGCGTGGCGCCGAGCTGGCGCGCCCGCACGGTACGCCGGTGCTCGGGGTGAACCTGGGCCACGTCGGGTTCCTGGCCGAGGCCGAGGTCGACGACCTGGAGCGGATCGTCCAGGTGGTGGTGGACCGCACTTACGCGGTCGAGGAGCGGATGACGCTGGCCGTCGATGTCCGGCTGGACGACGACCTGATCTTCGAGACCTGGGCGCTGAACGAGGCGAGTGTCGAGAAGGCGGCCCGGGAGAAGATGCTCGAGGTCCTGGTCGAGGTGGACGACCGGCCGCTGTCCCGCTGGGGCTGCGACGGCGTCGTGGTCGCGACCCCGACCGGGAGTACGGCGTACGCGTTCTCGGCCGGCGGACCGATCGTCTGGCCGGAGGTCGAGGCGATCCTGCTGGTGCCCCTGAGCGCGCACGCGCTGTTCTCCCGGCCGATCGTGGTGGCGCCGACGTCGCGGCTGTCGATCGAGCTGGTTCCGTCCTGGCACGGGCGCGGCGTGCTGTGGTGCGACGGCCGGCGGATGGTCGAGGTGCCGCCCGGCGCCGAGATCCAGGTACGGCGGGGTTCGACGCCGGTCCGGCTGGCTCGGGCCCACGAGGCGCCGTTCACCGACCGGCTGGTGGCGAAGTTCGACCTCCCCGTGCTCGGCTGGCGTGGGGCCGCAGAGCGCAAACGCAACGGAAACGGACACTGACAATGCTTTCGGAGATCCGCATCACTGGGCTGGGCGTGATCGAGGACGCGACGTTGGACCTCGACCCGGGCTTCACCGCGGTCACGGGTGAGACCGGTGCCGGCAAGACGATGGTCGTGACCGGGGTGAACATGCTGCTCGGCGGCCGCGCCGACAGCGGTCTGGTGCGGCACGGGACCCGGCGGGCGCGGGTCGAGGGCCGCGCGAGCGCCGTACCGCGGGCGATCGTGCAGCAGGCCGAGGACCGTGGCGGCGAGCTGGACGACGACGAGCTGCTGATCGCGCGGGAGCTGTCGTCGGAGGGCCGTTCGCGGGCGTTCCTCGGCGGCGCGTCGGTCCCGGTGTCCGTGCTGGGCGAGGTCTCCGGGGACCTCGTCGCGATCCACGGGCAGGCGGACCAGTGGCGGCTGCTGCAGCCGGCGCGGCAGCGCGAAACGCTGGACACCTTCGCCGGTAAGGCGGTTCTGGTGCCGTTGCAGGAGTACGCCGCGGCGTACAAGCGGCACCGCGAGGTCGAGGCCGAGCTGACCGAGCTGACCACCCGCGAGCGGGATCGTCTCGCCGAGGCGGATCTGCTGCGGTTCGGTCTGGACGAGGTCGCGAAGGCGGAGCCGTTGCCCGGCGAGGACACCGAGCTCGCGGCCGAGGAGGATCGGCTCGCGTACGCCGACGGTCTGCGTACGGCGGCCACGACCGCGGCGGACGCACTGGCGTCGGAGGACCTCGACTCCACCCGGCCGAACGACGTACTCGGCCTGCTGGCGTTGACGAAACAGGTCCTGGACGGCGAGCGCGAGCACGACGCGAAGCTCGCCGAGCTGGCCGACCGGGCGGGCGAGCTCGGGTACCTGGCGGCAGATCTGGCGCAGGAGTTGTCGTCGTACGCCGCCGATGTCGACACCGATCCAGCGCGGCTGAGTGTGGTGAGCGAGCGCCGTGCGTTGCTCACCAACCTGGTGCGCAAGTACGGCGCCGATCAGGGCACCGTGGACGAGGTCATCGACTGGACGAAACGGTCGGCCGAGAGGCTGGCCGAGCTCGACGGCAGCGACGAGCGCGTCGAGCAACTGACGGGCGAGCTGGCCGAGCTGGACGCGAAGCTCGCCGACCTCGGTCAGCAGATGCGGGACGCCCGGATCGAGGCGGCCGCGCGGCTCGGCGTCGCGGTGTCCGAGGAGCTGACCGGGCTGGCGATGCCGCACGCGAAGCTGTCGGTCGAGGTGCACGAGACCACGGCCGGGCCGTTCGGCATCGACGAGGTCGAGTTCTGCTTTGCGGCGAACCCGGGAAGCCCGGCGCGTCCGCTGCAGAAGGCCGCGTCCGGCGGTGAGTTGTCCCGGGTGATGCTCGCGCTCGAGGTGATCCTGTCCGACACGCACCCCGTGCCCACGTTGGTGTTCGACGAGATCGACGCCGGGATCGGCGGCCGCGCCGCGGTCGAGGTCGGCAAGCGGCTGGCCCGGCTGGCCGAGAAGGCCCAGGTGATCGTGGTCACGCACCTGCCGCAGGTGGCCGCGTTCGCGGACCGTCATGCGGTCGTCCTGAAGAGCGACGACGGGTCCGTCACCACGAGCGGTCTGGTCGCTCTCGACGACGATGCGCGGCTGAAGGAGCTGTCCCGGATGATGGCCGGTCTGGAGAACTCCGACGCCGCCCAGGCCCACGCCGAGGAGCTGCTCGCCCTCGCCGCCGAACGTCACAAACCGCGCCGGAAGTCTCGTTCCAAAGGATGAAATGACCCACAGTCACTGTTAATTCAGTGCGTGAACGGCGGCCGGGCCGGGTAAATGAGCCGGGAGAGGGCTCTTGACATGGCAGGATGAGGGTGCGATGAAACTGCCCAGCCTGCGGAGAGCACGACCCACTGAACTGCCTGGAGTCACCGGGGTGGTCCGGCTGGATCGACGTACCAAGAATCTCACCAAACGGCTCAAGCCGGGTGAGATCGCCGTCATCGACCATGTCGACCTGGACCGGGTCAGCGCCGAGGCGCTGGTCGACTGCCGGGTCGCGGCGGTGGTGAACGTCGCCGACTCGATCAGCGGCCGGTACCCGAACCTCGGTCCCGAGATTCTCGTCGAGGCCGGGATCCCGCTCGTCGACGGCGTCGGCCGCGAGGTGTTCTCGGTGCTGCACGAGGGTGAGCAGGTCCGGCTCGACGACGGCACGCTGTACCGCGGCCACGAAGCGGTCGCGAAGGGCATGTCCCAGGACAGCAAGTCGGTCGCGGAGCTGATGGACGACGCCCGCGCCGGGCTGTCGACCCAGCTCGAGGCGTTCACCGCGAACACGCTGGAGTACCTGCGCCGCGAGAAGGACCTGCTGCTCGACGGCGTCGGCGTACCGGCGATCCACACGCCGATGGAGGGCAAGCACGTCCTGATCGTGGTCCGCGGGTACGACTACCGCGAGGACCTGGTCGCGCTGAAGTCCTACATCCGCGAGTACCGGCCGGTGCTGATCGGGGTCGACGGCGGCGCGGACGCGCTGGTCGAGAACGGGTACGTCCCGGACCTGATCCTCGGCGACATGGACTCGGTGAAGGACGAGACGCTGAAGAGCGGCGCGGAGGTGGTCGTGCACGCGTACCGCGACGGCCGCGCGCCCGGCGCCGAGCGGCTCGAACGGCTCGGCGTGGAATCGATCGAGTTTCCGGCCACCGGCACCAGCGAGGACATCGCGATGCTGCTGGCCGATTCCAAGGGCGCCTCGCTGATCGTCGCGGTCGGCACCCACAACTCGCTGGTGGAGTTCCTCGACAAGGGGCGCCCCGGGATGGCGAGCACGTTCATCACCCGGTTGCGGGTCGGTGCCAAGCTGGTGGACGCCAAGGGCGTCTCCCGGCTGTACCGCAGCCGGGTCTCGACGTTCCAGGTGGTCGCCTTGATGGTGGCCGGCCTGTTCGCGCTCGGGATGGCGATGGTCGCCATCGGGGCCGATGACGTCGTCTGGTCGATCCTGCGGGCGCGCTGGGGCGACTTCGTCTACTGGATCCGGGAGCTTTTCACGTGATCGACTTTCGCTACCACATCGTCTCTATCGTGGCGATCTTCTTCGCCCTGGGCGCCGGTGTGGTGCTCGGCGCCGGACCGCTGAAGGGCACCGCCAGCGAAGTCGTCGCGAGTCAGGCCGAGAAGGACCGTCAGCAGCTCGCCGACGCACGGGCCGAGCTGGTGCAGGTGAAGGCGCTCGACAAGTACCGCGACGACTACGTCGCCAAGGTGACCGCCGGGATGACCACCGGCAAGCTGACGAACAAGAAGATCGCGATCGTCACGATGCCGAACGCGGACAACGACCTGACCAACAGCGTGCAGGACGAGGTCGAGAAGGCCGGCGCGGTCGTCACCACGAAGGTCGCGCTGGACGCGAAGCTCTTCGACACCGGTCAGCGGCAGTTGGTCGAGTCGCTGGTCAACCAGCTGGTCTCCGCGGACATGCAGATCCCGACCGACAGTACGACGTACCAGCGGGCCGGGCTGCTGCTGGCGCGCGGGATCGCGGCCAAGGAGGACGGCAAGACCGGCGACGCGGACTCCACCAAGGTGATCAGCGGAATGACCGGCGCGAAGCTGCTGTCGCTGAAGCCGTCGCAGATCAAGGACCGGGCGACGCTGGTCCTGGTGATCGCGGCGAAGCCGCCGACGCCGCTGCCGGACAACTCGACGTACAACGACAGCGTCGACTTCCTCGAGGGCCTGGACACCGGCAGCTCCGGTGTTGTGGTCGCGGGGACGCCGGCGACCGCGGTCGACGGCGGAATCATCAAGGCCTTGCGGAGTGACTCCGAGG
This sequence comes from Kribbella speibonae, assembly GCF_004331375.1. NCBI lineage: Bacteria > Bacillati > Actinomycetota > Actinomycetes > Propionibacteriales > Kribbellaceae > Kribbella > Kribbella speibonae. The sequence continues at coordinate 11,999 of NZ_SJKC01000004.1, forward strand.
CCACCAAGATCGTTTCTTCGGTGGACGTGGCCGACATCCCCGCCGGACAGGCGACGGTCGTCTTCTCGCTGGTCGAGCAGGCCGAGGGCAAGGCGGGGCAGTACGGCGCGATCAACGCGAAGAACGGCGTCGCGCCGTCGGCCGTACAGACGAAGGACAACTGACGTGGGAATTCTGAGCGCCGCCATCGCGGCGGCCGCTACTGCCGGGCTCGAGCGCGCGGCGGAGAAGCTGCCGAAGGAGACGCGGGAGCCGTTCGAGCGGACCAACCATCGCGGTGAGCCGGTGACGCTGCTCGAAGGTCCGGTGGCGGTGCTCGGTGCGCTGGCCGGTGTCGCCGGGTCGCGCGGCAGCGGCAAGGTGAAGGCGGCCGCGCTGGTCGCCGGCGCCGTGTCGGGTGCGGTCGGTGCGTACGACGATCTGCGCGGGACCACGCAGGCGAAGGGTTTCCGCGGTCACCTGAGCGCGTTGAAGCGCGGCGAGGTGACGAGCGGCGCGGTGAAGATCCTCGGGGTCGGCGCCGCCGGTCTCGCGGCCGCCGCGTTGCTGCCGCGGAAGTCGCGCGGTGTGAAGGCCGTTGCCGGAGTCGTTGCCGACGGCGCCTTGATCGCCGGTACGGCGAACCTCACGAATCTCCTCGACCTGCGCCCGGGGCGCGCGCTCAAGGCCGTAGCCGCGCTGAATGCTCCGCTGGCTGTGGTGAACGGTCCGGCCGGTGCCGTCGTCGGCGCTGCCGCGGCGTCCGCCCCGTCGGATCTCGGCGAACGCTCGATGCTCGGCGACTGCGGCGCGAACGGCCTCGGCGCGATCACCGGCACGGCGCTCGCCGCGTCGCTCCCGCGCCCGCTGAAGACGCTGGTCCTGGCAGCCGTCGTCGGCCTCAACCTGGCCAGCGAAAAGGTCAGCTTCACCAAGGTCATCGCCGACACCCCGGTCCTCGACAAGATCGACCAGTGGGGCCGACGCCCCAGGTGAACAAGGACGGCCCACCCGACGCCGGGGGAGCCGACGGCTCGTCCACCACGCCCTCCGCGCAGAGCAGTTCCTCGGGTGGGTTCAGTGGCGCGCGGATCGCGCAAGCCGCGTTGCTGGTTGCCGCTGTCACGGTGCTTGCGCGCGTAGTTGGCTTCGGGCGCTGGCTTGTTTTCTCGAAGACTGTCGGTGCGGGGTGTTTGGCTGAGGCGTACACGACGGCCAATCAGCTGCCCAACATTCTCTTCGAAGTGGTGGCCGGTGGGGCGTTGGCGGGTGCTGTGATTCCGGTGCTCGCAGGTCCGGTAGCCCGGGGAGATCGGGCCGCGCAGGGGCGGATTATTGGGGCGTTGCTGTCTTGGTCGTTCGTGCTGCTGGCCCCGGTCGCCTTGCTGGCTTGGGTTCTGGCGGGGCAGTACACCGACGCGATGCTCGACCCCGGCGCCGACTGTGCGAGCTCCACCGCGACCGCGACCAGGATGCTGGCGATCTTCGTCCCGCAGGTCTTCGGGTACGCCGTAGCTGTCATCGCGACCGCGGTTCTCCAGTCCCACAAGCGTTTCGCGGCCGGCGCCTGGGCCCCACTCATCTCGAGCCTGGTCGTAGTCGGCACGTACTTCCTCTTCGCCGCAACAGCACCCAACGCGGACTCGGCCTCGCAAAGCGCCACCGACCTACTGGCCTGGGGCACCACAGCCGGTGTCCTCGCACTAGCCCTAACAGTGCTCGTCCCCATGCTCCTGCTCCGTCTACCGATCAGACCCACCCTCCGCCTGGACCCAGGCGTCGGACCGGTACTCCGGAAGCTCGCACTCGCCGGCCTGGCCGTCCTGGTCGCACAACAGCTCACCTTCGTAGTCACGACGTACCTGGCCAACCACCGCGGCGTAGCAGGCAGCATCGCCGTCTACACCTGGGCCAACGCCGTATACCTCCTGCCGTACGCAGTGCTGGCCGTGCCAATCACCACAGCGGTCTTCCCGCGACTGGCAGTAGCGTTCGAGGCAGGGGAGGGCTTCGACCACTACGCCGCGGCGTCCACCCGCGCGGTGATGCTGGCCGGTGGCGCCGGCGCCGCACTGCTCGTCGGTACGGCGGTACCGGTCGCCAGGATCTTCGCGTACGACGACGGCGCGGTGCAGGAGGCCAAGGCGACCTCACTGGCCAACGGCCTCCTGGCGTTCGCACCAGCCGCCATCGGGTTCGCCGTACTGATGCATGTCGGCCGGGTGCTCTACGCCCGGCACTCCGGACGTGAGGTCGCCGTCGTGACGTCCGCGGCCTGGATACTCGTGGCAGTAGCCGGCGTCATGCTCACAGCTCGGTGGGACGCAGTTCCGGCGCTGGCCGCCGCGATGTCCTTCGGCATGGTCCTGGGCGCGGTGACGCTGCTCCTCGTACTGCGCCGCGAAGCAGGACCAGCTGTACTTGCCGGGGTACCACGCGCTCACCTCACAGCACTGGCAGGCGCTGTGCTGGCCGGTGCGGCCGGTTGGGCGGTCGCACTGCCTTCAGGAGAGGGCGGAGTGGGTAAAGCAGTGGTATTCGCGCTCCTGTCCGGGCTGGCCGCCGTCGTCGTGTACGCCGTGGTCGTGCTTGCATTGGATCGCGCGGACGCTCGCGCACTCGTACGACGGGAGACACCATGAGGATCGGGCTGCTGCTCGCGGAGTCGCGGGGCGGCATCGGGCAGCACGTTGCCTCGTTGGTACCGCGGTTCGTGAGTGCGGGGCACGAGGTGGTGGTGTGTGCTCCACCTGGCACGGCCGAGCATTTCGAGTTCGCCCCGGCGACCGTCGTCTCCCAGGCGGCCGGACTGCGTGACTGCGACGTCATCCACGCGCACGGCTACCGCGCCGGCATGACCGCGCTGCGGGACAGGTCCCGGCTGCGCCCGCTGGTCGTCACCTGGCACAACGCCGTGATCGCGCCGGGCCCACGAGGCCTCGTGATGCGGATGGGGCAGCGGCTGGTTGCCAGAGGCGCCGACCTGACCCTGGGTGCGTCCAGCGACCTCGTGGACCTGGCCAAGAGCCTCGGTGCCCGCAACGCGCAGCTTGCACCCGTGGCCGCGCCGGCGATGCCGCGGATCCGGGCACGGCGAGCCCACGTACGGCGGGAACTCGGACTCGGTGACCAGCCCGTGGTGCTCACTGTGGGGCGTCTGGCGCCGCAGAAGGACTACCCGACGTTGCTGTCCGTCGCGTCCCGTGTCCACGAGTCGACGCCGGACGCGGTGTTCGTGGTCGTCGGTGACGGGCCGCTGCGGGACAACCTGCAGGCGCGGATCGACGCGGAGGGTTTGCCGGTCCGGCTGCTCGGTCATCGCAACGATGTGGCCGATCTGCTCGGTGCGGCCGATGTGTTTCTGCTCACATCGCACTGGGAGGCGCGTGCCCTCGTCCTGCAGGAGGCGATGCAGGTCGGCGTACCGGTGGTCGCCACCGCCGTCGGCGGCATACCGGAGCTGGTCGGGGACAGCGCGATCCTGGCGTTTCCCGCTGACGCGGACGGGCTCGCGGACGGAGTACGGGCCGTACTGGCGGAGCCCGAGACCGCGAACGCTATGCGGACACGCGGCCGGGAGTTGGCCTCCAGATGGATGGACGAAGACGGTGTGGCGAAGAATCTGCTCGACATCTACGCGGGTCTCGTCGCGGCCGGTGGTTGACAAGAGGTAGGCTGGAGACCCGTGGACAGGGCTTCCAATTCGCAGCAGACCAAGCACGTATTCGTCACCGGTGGCGTGGCATCCAGTCTCGGTAAGGGACTGACAGCGTCCAGCCTCGGCAGTCTGCTGACGGCACGGGGCATCCGCGTCACGATGCAGAAGCTGGATCCGTATCTCAACGTGGATCCCGGCACGATGAACCCGTTCCAGCACGGCGAGGTGTTCGTCACCAACGACGGCGCCGAGACCGACCTGGACATCGGCCACTACGAGCGCTTCCTCGACCGGGACCTCTCCCAGGTCGCGAACGTGACCACCGGCCAGATCTACTCGAGCGTGATCGCCAAGGAGCGTCGCGGTGAGTACCTGGGCGACACCGTCCAGGTGATCCCGCACATCACCAACGAGATCAAGGAACGGATGCTCGCGATGGCGGGCCCAGAATCAAGCACTGCCGTCGACGTTGTTATCCACGAGATCGGCGGCACGGTCGGCGACATCGAGTCGCTGCCGTTCCTCGAGGCGGCCCGGCAGGTCCGGCACGACGTCGGCCGCGACAACGTGTTCTTCCTGCACATCTCGCTGGTGCCGTACATGGCGCCCAGCGGTGAGCTGAAGACCAAGCCGACCCAGCACTCGGTCGCCGCGCTGCGCTCGATCGGTATCCAGCCGGACGCGATCGTGTGCCGCGCCGACCGGCCGATCCCGGACAACGTGAAGCGCAAGATCTCGCTGATGTGCGACGTGGACGTCGAGGCCGTCGTGGCCGCGGTCGACGCGCCGTCGATCTACGACATCCCGAAGGTGGTGCACGCCGAGGGCCTGGACGCGTACGTCGTGCGCCGGCTGAACCTGCAGTTCCGCGATGTCGACTGGACTCGCTGGGACGAGCTGCTGCGGGTCGTGCACCACCCGAAGGACGAGGTCACGGTCGCGCTGGTCGGTAAGTACATCGACCTCCCGGACGCGTACCTGTCGGTCGCCGAGGCACTGCGCGCGGGCGGGTTCGACAACGACGCCCGGGTGAACCTGCGCTGGATCGCCTCCGACGACTGCGCCACGCCCGAGGCCGCGGCCCGGCTGCTCGGTGACGTCGACGCGGTCTGCATCCCGGGCGGGTTCGGGGTGCGCGGGATCGAGGGCAAGATCGGCGCGATCCGGTACGCCCGCGAGCAGGGCGTCCCGATCCTCGGGCTCTGCCTCGGCCTGCAGTGCATGGTGATCGAGGTGGCGCGGGACCTCGCCGGTCTCGACCAGGCGAACTCCAGCGAGTTCGACCCGGACGCGGAGCAGCCGGTGATCGCGACGATGGAGGAGCAGAAGCACATCGTCTCCGGCACCGGGGACATGGGCGGCACGATGCGGCTCGGGCTGTACCCGGCGAACCTGGCCGACGGCTCGATCGTCCGTTCGCTGTACGGCGCCCCGTCGGTGCAGGAGCGGCACCGGCACCGCTACGAGGTCAACAACGCGTACCGGGACAAGCTGGAGACCGCCGGGCTGGTGTTCAGCGGGCTGTCGCCGGACAACGAACTGGTCGAGTTCATCGAGCTGGACCGCTCCGTGCACCCGTACTTCGTGGCGACGCAGGCGCACCCGGAGCTGCGGTCACGGCCGACGAAGCCGCACCCGCTGTTCTCCGGGCTGGTCGCGGCCGCCATCGAGCGGCAGCGCGAGTCCCGGCTCCCGGTCGAGGACCCGAAGCCGGTCGCCAAGAAGACCGGTGACAAGCCGGCCGCTGAGAAGGCCAAGGCCGAGACGGTCAAGGCTCGATGACCGACTACCCCGAGCTCCGGTTCGGCGCCGGGCTGGCGGATCAGCCCGAGCGCTGGCCGGTCTCCGCCTCGGAGACCGTGCACGAGACCGGTCGCGTGATCTCGGTACGCCGGGACTCCATCGAGCCGCCCAGCGGTACGTCGTTCGTTCGCGATGTCGTCGTACATCCCGGAGCGGTCGGCGTGGTCGCGCTCGACGAGAACAACCGGATGCTGCTCGTCCGTCAGTACCGGCACCCGGTCGGCTACAAGCTGCTCGAGGCGCCGGCCGGGCTGCTCGACGTCCAGGGGGAGCAATACCGCCTGGGTGGCGAGCGCGAACTGTGGGAGGAGACCGCGACCAAGGCCGCCGACTGGCGGATCCTGGTCGACGCGTTCACCTCTCCCGGCCTGACGAACGAGGCGGTCCGGATCTTCCTGGCCCGCGACCTGTCGCCGGCTCCGGAGTCGTTCGAGCGGGTGCACGAGGAGGCCGACATGGAAACCGTCTGGGCCCCGCTCCTCGACGTCGTGGCCGCCGCCCTGGCCGGCCACCTCCAGAACCCGATCCTGATCATGGGCGCCCTGGCCGCCTGGACCGCCCTCAACGGCCCCGGCTTCGAAACCCTCCGCCCCGCCGACTCCCCCTGGCCGGCCAAGGACAACTGAACTGAAGGGGAGGAGGAGCGGTGGGCGCCGACTCCCCTGGCCGGCCAAGGACAGTTGAGGTTCCGGAACTTCGTGTAGTTCTTGACGTGCGTTCTGTAGTTGGGTATTTGTTGGTGACAACGATGTCACCTCCTCCGCCCAAGGTTGGTCCCGCCCATGCGTCGTTCCGTCCTGTCCTTCGCGCTCACCGGCGCTCTGATCGCCTCTCTCGCGCCTGCGGCTCACGCCATACCCACGCCGGCACCGCCAGGCTCGAGTGACCATCCGACAACTGCCACGCCACCCGATCCAGCGACCGCCGGCTTCCGGGCCGAGGCAGTCGGGAGCACCCGGATCACCAGCAGTTCGTCGGACCCGACCGAGCACGTAGACCCGTTGATCGGCACGACCAACGCCGGAAACGTGTTTCCGGGGGCCGTAGTGCCGTTCGGGATGTTGTCGTTCAGCCCGGAGACCAGCCGGGGCAATGCCTACCGGACAGCCGCCCCGGGTGGCTACCTCTACTCGGCGACCAAGATCCGCGGCTTCAGCCTGACCCACATGAGCGGGACCGGATGCGCGGGCGGTTCCGGAGACATCCCGATCTTCCCGTTGGCAGGTGACGTGACGACATCACCGCAGAGCGACGCGAAGGACGAGCTCTACGCCTCGACCTACAGCCACGCGAACGAGATCGCGAAGCCAGGCTCCTACAAGGTCGGGCTCGACTCTGGCGTAACGGCCGAGCTCGCCGCGACCACACGGACCGGCTCGGCGGCGTTCACCTTCCCGGCCGACAAGGCCAAGACGCTGATGTTCCGGACCTCGAACTCCGAGGTCGGATCGAGCGACGCGCAGGTCAGCATCGACGCGGCGCACCGCACGGTCAGCGGGTCAGTAACGAGCGGGAACTTCTGCGGCTACCTGGCCAGCGTCGGGCAGCGCAGCTACTACACGCTGCACTTCGTCGCCGAGTTCGACCAGCCCTTCAAGAACCAGGGCACCTGGACCGACACCACGGTGACCCCGGGCAGCACGAGCGCCCGCGGCGGTACGACGTACGGCACCGACGGATGGATGCCGCCGAACAAGGGATCCGGTGGGTACGTCGGGTTCGACAGCGACCGGGTGACGATGCGGATCGGCATCTCGTACGTCAGCGCCGCCAACGCGCTCGCGAACCTGCGCGCCGAGAACCCGCGCGGTACGTCGGTCGCCGTCACGGCCGCGAAAGCCAAGCAGACGTGGCGAAAGCAGCTCGACCGCATCGAGATCACCGGCGGTACGACGGACCAGCGCACCACGTTCTACACCGCGCTGTACCACACTCTGCTGCACCCGAACGTGTTCAGCGACGTCAACCGCCAGTACTGGGGATTCGACCAGAAACCGCACTACCTGTCGCGCGGACAGCAAGCGCAGTACGCGACGTTCTCCGGCTGGGACGTCTACCGGTCGCAACTGCAACTAGTTACATTGCTCGAACCCGAGCGGGCCGGAGACATCGCGCAGTCGTTGTTCAACCAGGCCACGCAGAACGACGGCATCTGGGACCGGTGGACGCACGCGTCCGGCAGTACGGCGGTGATGACCGGCGACCCGTCCGCACCGGCTGTGGCCGGCATCTACGCGTTCGGCGGCACGAACTTCGATGCGCGACAAGCACTGAAGTCACTGGTGAAGGCAGCGACCGTACCGACCGCGAAGGACCTCAGCTCGGCCGGTAAGCCGGTCATGTCGATCGGCCAGCGGCCCTCGCTCGACAAGTACCTGGCACTCCACTACATCCCCACGAAGTCCAACGCCTGGGGCGGTGCGGTCGAGACGCTCGAGGACGTGACGGACGACTTCGCACTCGCTCAGCTCGCACAGCGCACCGGCGACAAGGCGACGTACCAGAAGTTCCTCACCAGGTCGCAGTACTGGCAGAACGTGTTCAACCCGGCCAACGGCGGCTACATCCAGAACCGGGACGACAACGGCGCCTGGCCCGCGTTCACGCCGTCGACGTACGACGGGTTCGCGGAGGGGAGCAGTGCGCAGTACAGCTGGATGGTGCCGCACAACCGGGCCGGTCTGGTCGACGCGATGGGCGGCACGGACGTCGTGAACCAGCGGCTGGACGCGTTCTTCAAGAACCCGGACGGGACCTGGGCGCTGACCGGTGCGGGTGAGCTGCACGCCGAGATGGACAACGAGCCGTCGATCAACACGCCCTGGATCTACAACTACACCGGCCGCCCGTACCAGACGCAGGAGACGTTGCGGCAGGCAATGAACCAGCTGTGGAACACCAGCACCGGTGGGATCCCGGGGAACGACGACCTTGGTGCGATGTCGTCCTGGTACGTGTGGACCGCTCTCGGGCTCTACCCCGACGTACCGAGCCGTGCGGAGCTCCAGGTCGCCGCACCGCTGTTCCCGCGGGCGGTGATCCACCGCGACGGCAAGACCATCCGGATCAACGCTCCGGGCGCGGACGCGCAGTACGTGCAGTCGCTGAAGGTGAACGGGAAGAGCTCGGCGAAGCCGTGGCTGCCGGAGTCGTTCGTGCAGCGCGGCGGGACGTTGGACTTCACGCTCGGTACGACGCCCAACAAGACCTGGGGTGCGAAGGACGCGCCGCCGTCGTGGCGGACCGGTGAGATCCCGTTCCAGACCTCTACGGACACCAGCCGCGTAGTGATCGCGCCTGGCACCACCAGTGCACCTGTAGCCCTGCAGGCCCACCGACTGAGTGGAACCGCGCAGGACGTCAGCTACACGCTGGCAACGCCTGCTGGTCTCACAGCGACACCTCCTACCGGCACGTTCCACGTCGACATGGTCGGTAGCGCGTCAGTGACGATCACAGCCGCCGCTGGTACGCCGGACGGCCGCTACCCCGTCACAGTGCAGATGAAGGCAGCTGACGGAACCGCCTTGCCACAGGTCGGTTTCACCGTCGTCGTGGGTCAGCCGAACTCGTTCTTCGTACTCCGTGAAGGCGTGGGCATCTCTGATGACAACAGCGACCACACCGAGGCGGACTACGACGGTGGCGGTGTGAGCTACTCACGTCAGGCACTGGCCGCGGCCGGTCTGACTGCGGGCGGCACAGGTACTGTCCAGGGCCTCAGCTTCACGTGGCCCGACGTACCCGCTGGCGACCCCGACAACGTGCCGGCCGACGAGCAGCTGCTCAACCTGGACCTGCCCGCCGGTACGACCAAGCTGTCGTTCGTCGGCAGTGCCGTCAACGGCAACCAGCAGACGACCGCGACGCTGAACTACGCGGACGGTACGACGTCGCAGATCGACCTGTCGTTCAGTGATTGGACCCTGGGCGGTGGCGGCGACACGCTGCACTACGGCAACGTGATCGTCGCAACCACGCCGTACCGCAACGAATCGGGCGGCGGGAAGGACAACGTCACCACGCACATCTTCGCCACGGCGCCTGTGACGTTGACGCAGGCCCCGGTCAGCATCACGCTACCGAAGAATCGTGATCTGAGGATCTTCACTGTCGCAACTGGAGGGAACGCGCAATGAGGAAAGCCATCGTGATCGCGGCGCTGACCGTGGCCAGTCTGCTGGTCGCCACCGCGCCGGCCGAGGCTGCTGGTACGCCGACGACTACCAACGGGCCGTGCGGCTACACAACGACGCCCGACGACCCGCCGGCCCGTCCGGTGTCGCTGCCGCCCGACCCCGCACACACGCCGGACAAGGGGATCGTCAAGGTCATGGTCGTGACCAACCAGGGGCTGATGCTGCTGTCCCTGGACCGTGCGAAGGCGCCGTGCACGGTGCAGAGCTTCCTGCACCTGGCGAAGAGCAGGTTCTACGACTTCACCACCTGCCACCGGCTCACGCTGTACCCGACGCTGAAGGTGCTGCAGTGCGGTGACCCGAGCGGTACGGGCGAGGGCGGGCCGGGCTACTCGTACAAGGACGAACTGCCCACCGACCTGCCGAACTGGCCGGACGACCCGACCGGGACGCGGAAGGTGTACGCCCGCGGCACGCTGGCGATGGCGAACGCCGGCCCGAACACCAACGGGTCGCAGTTCTTCCTGGTCTTCGGGGACTCGCGGCTGCGACCGGACTACACCGTCTTCGGTTCGGTGGACCGTCTCGGGCTCGCCACGCTCGACCGGGTGGCGGCCGGCGGGATCGCGCCGACCCCCGACGACCCGGCGCCGGTCGACGGCCCGCCGGTGCGCAAGACCGACATCATCGTCGCGCGGTCACTCGGCTCCCGCTGATCCGACGGCCTCGCCGCCGTCCTCCGCGAGGGCGGCGGCGACCTGCCGCGTGGTCGCGGCGAACTCCTCGTCCGGGATCGCGGGCAGCATGTCGTCCCAGGCCGCGATCATCGCGCCGCGGAGCTGCATCATCCCGAGCGGCCGCGCCTGGAACCACAGGTGGAAGTGCTCGCTGCCGTCACCCCAGCGGTTGAAGTGCGTCCGCGCGACGCTGTCGAGGTCCTGGACCGCCTTCGCGACCCGCTGAATCATCGCGCCGAGCGTCGCGGTCAGCTCCGGCGGCAGATTGTCCAGCCGGTAGTGCTCGCGCGGCTCGAGGATCCCGACGAACGGCAGCCCGCTCGGCTTGGGCGCCTTCAGCTTCCACTGCGCGTCCTGCCAGATCACGCCCTGTTCCGGATGCGAGCAGGACCAGCAGTCCGCGCCGTTCGCGCCGCCCCGGGCCGGCTCCGGCAGGATCGGGTCGTTCAGCGGCTCCACCTGCACTTCGCCGTGGAACGGGAAGAACGGGGAACCGATCAACGGTTCGGGAGAGATGCGTTCGCCGTACGGCAGCCGGCGGTGGTACTCGGAAGGCAGCTCGGTCATGGACCGCACTCTGCCCGAGAATCGGGGCATGGAGAAGCCGGAACTGGCGACGCTGCTGGATCTCGAACCGCATCCGGAGGGCGGGTGGTACCGGCAGACGTGGCGCTCGCCGGTCGAGTTCGCACCGGAGGGGTACGACGGAACGCGGGCCAGCGCGACCGCGATCTACTTCCTGCTCGCGCCGGGGGAGGAGTCGCGGTCGCACCGGGTGCGGTCGACGGAGCTCTGGCTGTGGCACTCGGGCGGGCCGTTGACGCTGGAGTACGACGGCCAGACAGTCACCCTCGGGCCGGACGTGCGGGCCGGCCAGCGTCCGCAGGTGGTGATCCCTGCGGGCGCGTGGCAGGCGGCCCGGCCGGTGGGCGACGAGGCCGTGCTGGTGTCGTGCATCGTGTCACCGGGTTTCGACTTCGCCGACTTCACGATGCGGTAGATCCCCTACACCTGCGGTACGGCGGCATCTCCGGTCGTGAGTTCGGGCAGGTGTTCGCGGACCATGTAGCCGCTCGCGCCGATGATCCAGACCGCGGAAAGCAGCAACGGGATCGTGGTCATCAACATGCCACCGGCAACGAACGTGCCGCTGTCGGCGAACACGCCGAACGCGCCGGCGAACGAGACCACGGCCGCCAGCAGGCCGAGGTAGCCGAGCCAGTTCGGCATCAGGTGCGTGCGCAGGACGCCGATCCCGGCCGCGGCCAGCGGCAGGACCGCGGCGAAGCCGATCATCGTCGTCATCACCGCGCTGAGCTCGTACATCGCCATCGTCAACCCGGCGTCCCGGCCGTCGATGGCGAAGGCGGTCGCACCGGTGATGGCTGCGTTGATGAAGATCGCAGCACCCACCAGCACCGACCCGGCGAGCAGCGCCAGGTGCACGTCACTGCGTTCGTCCCGCTCGCGCATCGCCTCGGCGAACGCGGACGCGAACCAGATCACCAACCCGCCCGCTGCCGCCCACATCAGCGCGCTGGTCAGGATCATGCTGCGGTTGTCGCTCAGCCACGCCGTGATCGTGCTCTGCGAGTCGTCGACGGTCGGTGGATTGCCGGGCAGGAACCTGCCCAGGAGTGCCAGGACGACGAAGGCCAACCCGGCGAAGCCGCCCCAACGCAACTCGTGTCGCTCAGTCATGGGGAAACACCTCCAGTGTGCGCACCACGAAATATGGTGCGTCTACTGCTGATGTTCCCTCGTTCCGCGCCGGAATCAAGACCTACCCGAGAACGGTTGCCAGCGCCTCGTAACCGGGGAGGAGGTCGATGCCTTCGTGGCCCAGTTGCTGGATCGCGACGTGGTCCGCGCCGGCGTCCAGATGGGCCTTCAGGCCGGCCGCGACCTCGACCGCGGAGCCGTGCAGGACCATCGCGTCGACGAGCCGGTCGCTGCCGCCGTCGGCGAGGTCATCGTCGGTGAAACCGAGCCGCCGGAAGCTCGCCGTGTAGTTGCTCAGCGCCAGGTACGACGCCAGCCGGTCACGGGCTGTTGCGCGCGCGATCTCCGGATCGGTCTCCAGGACGACCATCTGCTCCGGCGCGAGCAGCACTCCGCCGCCGAGCGTCCGCCTGGCCTCCCGGGTGTGCTCCGGGGTGGTCAGGTAGGGCAGTGCTCCGGCCGTCCTGGCGCCGGACAGTTGCAGCACCTTCGGGCCAAGCGCGGCCAGAGCCCGCCGGTCGGTAGGCACCTTCGCATCGTCCAACTCGTCGAGGTACCCGACGATCGTCTGGTACGGCGACTTGTACTCGCCGGTGGCCTCTCGGTGCCCGATCCCGACGCCGAGCAGGAACCGTCCCGGGTGCTCGTCCTCCAACCGGTGGTACGACGCCGCGACGTCGGCCGCCGGCGACTTCCACATGTTGACGATGCTGGTGCCGACGGCAACCGAACTCGTTGCGGCCAGCAACACCTCGGCGTCACGCAGATCGGACTCCGGCGAACTACCCAGCCACAGCGTGCCGTACCCCGCCTGCTCCAGCCCGGCCGCGAGCTCCGGGCCGTAATGCTGGCCGCCGTGCCAGATCCCGTACCGTCCCAGTTCCATCGCCACTGCGTACTCCTGTTCGTCGGACGTCCCTCACCGTGCAACCCGGGGCGGACGGGCACCGTTCCAAGCATCTCTGACGCCCACGAATGCCCGTCAATGATCGTTGCCCCGTCAGTCTGAGTCAGAGGTGCGCGGCAATCTCCGGAATGCGGGTGCGAAGGTCCGCCAGCCGCCGTACGCCTCGGCCATCAACCGAATCCGCGCGGCCTGGTCCGCCGGGTCCGCCGGGATCGCCAGCGGGGCGGTGTTCCAGGCGGTGAACGCGATGTCGTCGAGTGGTACGCCGGGCCCGGCCAGGTCCCAGTCGATGACGCCGCTGAACCCGTCCGCGGTGCCGATCCAGTTGTAGTACCCGTAGTCGTGCATACAGATGATCTGGTCCGCAGCGAGTTCGGCCGGGCCGGCACGCCACCTGATCACACCGGGTGGGCGGTACGAGGCAACGACCTGGTGATACCCCGCGAGCCAGCGCATCGCGTCCGCCAGCACGCCGTCCGGCACTTCCGGGCCGTACGCCGTACCCGGAAGGTAGTCGAGAACTTCCCGTCCGCGTTCGTCGTGCCCGTGCACCCGCGGTACGCCGGTCAGCCCGGCGCCGGCGAGGTAGTTGAGAAGTCCATGAATCGCAGGGGTCCACGGGCCGGTGGCACGGCGCACGGTGTCGCCGATCCGGACCGCTCCGCCGATGTTTCCGCCCGGGAGTTCCACCTCGTTCTGCATACCGGCATTTTTGCCGGAATGCTTCCATTGGATTAATGCCGGGCTACTCACAGGGTGTCGCGTGACGATCAGACCATCCGGTCGGCTGGTATGAACCCTGCGGGCTTACACTCGGCAGCGACCTAGCGGCACTCCCCTCAACCGCCGGGCCGCGGACACAACGACGTGGGCCGCACTCCTGGAGCGTGAAAGAAGGGCGAGTTGTGAAGGTCGGAGTACCGAAGGAAGTCAAGAACCACGAGTACCGGGTGGCGATCACCCCGTCCGGTGTGCACGAGTTCGTACGCAGCGGGCACGAGGTTCTGATCGAGCAGGGGGCGGGCGCCGGTTCGCTGATCCCGGACGACGAGTTCGTCGCCGCCGGGGCGCGGATCGTGCCGGAGGCGGACGATGTCTGGGCCGACGCGGAGCTGGTGCTCAAGGTCAAGGAGCCGGTGGCGGAGGAGTACCACCGGATGCGGCGGGACCAGGTGCTGTTCACGTATCTGCACCTCGCCGCCAGCCAGGACTGCACCGACGCGCTGCTGAAGTCGGGTACCACCGGAATCGCCTACGAGACAGTGCAGCTGCCGGACGGCACTCTGCCGCTGCTGGCGCCGATGAGCGAGGTAGCCGGCCGGCTGGCGCCGCAGTCCGGTGCGTACCACCTGATGGCGCAGGGCGGCGGCCGTGGCGTGCTGCTCGGCGGCGTGTCCGGCGTACACCCGGCGCGCGTGGTCATCCTCGGCGCCGGTGTCTCCGGGATGAACGCGGCCGCGATCGCGCTCGGTATGCAGGCGCAGGTGCAGCTGTTCGACCGCAACATCGCACGGCTGCGGCAGGCCGACCAGATCTACCAGGGGCACCTGCTCACGATCGCGTCGAACGCGTTCGAGATCGAGAAGGCGGTCCTCGAGGCCGACCTGGTCATCGGCGCGGTGCTGGTGGTGGGCGCCAAGGCGCCGAAGCTGGTCACCAACGACATGGTCAGCCGGATGAAGCCGGGGAGCGTGCTCGTCGACATCGCGATCGACCAGGGCGGCTGCTTCGAGGACTCGCGGCCGACCACGCACGCCGACCCGGTCTACAAGGTGCACAACTCGCTGTTCTACTGCGTCGCGAACATGCCCGGCGCGGTGCCGAACACGTCGACGTACGCGCTCACCAACGTGACGCTGCCGTACGCGATCGAGCTGGCGAACCTCGGGTGGCGGGAGGCGCTGAAGCAGGACCACAGCCTGGCGCTCGGCCTGAACACGTTCGACGGGCACGTCACCTACGGTCCGGTCGCCGAAGCGCACGACCTGTCGCAGCTGAAGCTCGACGAGGTGCTGGTCTGAGCATCACCAGAGCGGTTGGCGCTTACCTGGACCACCTGACGGTGGAACGCGGCCTGGCCGCCAACACTTTGGCGTCGTACCGGCGTGATCTGCGCCGGTACGGCGGCTACCTGGCAAGCGTCGACGTCGACGACCTCGGCCGGATCACGGAGGCCGTGGTCAGCGACTTCCTGATGCGTTTGCGCGAGGGCGACGCCGACCACCCGCCACTGACCGCATCCAGTGCGGGCCGGACCGTGGTGGCGGTCCGTGGCTTCCACAAGTTCTGTGTGCGCGAGGGACTGACCGCAGTGGACCCGGCTGCGGCTGTGAAGCCACCTGTGCCGCCGCAGCGGCTGCCCAAGGCTTTGTCTGTCGACGAGGTGACCAGGATCCTCTCAGCGGCCGCAGGGGCCGAGGCGGAGCCTGCTGTGCTGGCAACACGGGATGCGGCGTTGCTCGAGTTCCTGTACGGCACGGGCGCCCGTATCTCGGAGGCGGTCGGGCTGGACGTCGACGACATCGACCTGGACGCCGGTGCGGTGCTGCTACGCGGTAAGGGCAGCAAGGAGCGGGTCGTACCGGTCGGCACCTATGCCCGCGAGGCGCTGTCGGCGTACCTGGTCCGTGGACGCCCCGACCTGGTGTCACGCGGTCGCGGCACCCCTGCGCTCTTCCTGCACGCCCGCGGCGGCCGCCTGTCCCGGCAAAGCGCTTGGACGGTACTGCGTCGCGCTGCCCAGCGGGCCGGGATCTCGAAGGAGATCTCCCCGCACACGCTGCGGCACTCGTACGCGACACATCTGCTCGACGGCGGAGCCGACGTACGCGTGGTCCAGGAGCTGCTGGGACATGCGTCCGTGACGACGACTCAGGTCTACACGCTGGTGACGGTCGACAAGCTCCGCGAGGTCTACGCCACCTCACACCCCCGGGCGCTCTCCTCCTGAGGGCTACCCCGGTGACCGGGGCGCGTGGACGGTGTGCGATCATCTCGTCACGGGCGGTGATCCGGCGAGGGTGATCGGCCGAGTTCGGAGCTTTGTCGACAAACAGCCCCACCCCGGTGCGGAGTGGCTGGTTGAGAGTGCTTGAATGCACGCTTACAGTCGCTGGGATCGCCCGTATCGGTTGAAAGGTTTGACGAGTCATGAACGAGTCGACATTCCCGGGCACCGAACACGTGATGGGCCACCTTCCGGTATCAGAGCCGGCCGGGCCGGCCCAGCCGATCAGCATGCCACCGACGACCCCACCCAGCAGCCCGCCGCGGCCGGCGCCCACAGCGCCGCGGGGCCTGCCCGACAACTATGCGGAGATGCCGAAGCCGACGGCCAAGCTCACCGCGGAGGACCTCGCACCCGTGAACGACCCGAACGGTCCGCGTCACAAGATCGGGCCGACCGGCCGGCCGCAGCCGGACCTGCCGGTGCCGCAGCCACCGACCAAGACCGGCCCGGCGCAGGTGATCGCGATGTGCAACCAGAAGGGCGGCGTGGGCAAGACCACCACCACGATCAACCTCGGCGCGGCGATCGCCGAGACCGGTCGCAAGGTGCTGCTGATCGACTTCGACCCGCAGGGCTCCGCCTCGATCGGTCTCGGCGTCCAGCCGCACGACCTCGAGCTGTCGGTCTACAACCTGCTGATGCAGCGCGACATCACCCCGGACGAGGTGATCCAGCCGACCCGGGTGGAGAACCTCGACCTGCTGCCGGCCAACATCGACCTGTCGGCGGCCGAGGTCCAGCTGGTCCAGGAGGTGGCCCGCGAGTACACGCTGCAGCGGGTGCTGGACCCGATCATCCCGCTGTACGACGTGATCCTGATCGACTGCGCCCCGTCGCTCGGACTGCTCACCGTGAACGCGCTGACCGCGTCGAACGGCATCGTCGTACCGCTCGAGTGCGAGTTCTTCGCGCTCCGCGGCCTGGCGATGCTCACCGACACGATCGCCAAGGTGCAGGACCGGCTGAACCCCAAGCTGGAGATCGTCGGGATCCTCGGCACCATGTTCGACGGGCGGACGACGCACGCCCGGGAGGTCCTCGACCGGGTGGTCCAGGCCTTCGACGAACGCGTCTTCCACACCGTCATCCGGCGTACCGTCAAGTTCCCCGAGACCACGGTCGTCGGCGAACCGATCACGACGTACGCGCCCTCGTCCCAAGCGGCTACGCAGTACCGCGACCTTGCCAAGGAGGTGCTGGCGCGTTGTCCCGCCGGGTGAGCCTGCCAGGTGCCAGTGAACTCTTCGGGGGTGCGGCACCGAAGCAGACCAGACCCGAGAAGCGCACCACCACCGACGGACCGTCCTCGACTGTGCGGTCCAGTACCGCGGTCGTCGACGACCGGAAGTCGAGTGGTCGGATCCGGCACGACACGAAGATCACCGTGTACGTGACGGAAGAAGAGCTGCTCGGATTGGAACAGACCAGACTCGCGCTGCGCGCGGAGCACGGCCTGACGGCCGACCGGGGCCGGATCGTCCGGGAGGCGATCGACGTCCTGCTCGCCGACTTCGTCGACCACGGGCCGGACTCGGTGCTGGTACGGCGGCTGAAGGCGTCGGAGTGACCGTGTCCTCCTCGGACTCGTTGCCTTTGGACCTCGGAACCGACACTGCTCCGGCTGTTGCTGAGGGCAAAGGGTTCAGTGTTCACCTGGTGAACTTCGAGGGGCCGTTCGACCTGCTGCTGCAGCTGATCTCGAAGCACAAGCTGGACATCACCGAGATCGCGCTCTCGGTGATCACCGACGACTTCATCGCGCACATCAAGGCGCTGGGGTCGGAGTGGGACCTCGACCAGACCTCGGAGTTCCTGCTGATCGCGGCGACCCTGCTCGACCTGAAGGCGGCGCGGCTGCTGCCGAAGGGCGAGGTCGAGGACGACGAGGACCTGGCGCTGCTCGAGGCGCGGGACCTGCTGTTCGCGCGGCTGCTGCAGTACCGGGCGTTCAAGCAGATCGCGGCGCTGGTGCAGGAGCGGATGGCGGTCGAGTCGCGCCGGTTCCCGCGCGCGGTGGGGGTGGAGCCGCGGTTCGCTGAGCTGCTGCCTGAGGTGTTGCTCGGGCTTGACCCGGCTGGGTTGGCGGCGCTGGCGGCGAAGGCGATGGCGCCCAAGGACGACGTACCTCCTGGGGTTTCGCTGGCTCACCTGCACGCGCCGGCTGTGACGGTGCGGGAGCAGGCTGAGGTGATCGTCGATCGGTTGCGGCGGCAGCGGAGCACTACGTTCCGGTCGCTGGTGGCTGACTCGCCGGACACTGTCACCACGGTGTGCCGGTTCTTGGCGTTGCTGGAGCTGTTCCGCGAGGCTGCTGTGACGTTTGATCAGGTCACGCCGTTGGGGGAACTGACCATTCGGTGGACCGGGACCGACGAAGGCGAGATCGCGGTCAGCGACGAGTTCGACGAGGAACAGCAACCCGCCGACGAATCCGGCGAGGCCCCGGTCGTCGAGGACGACACGCACTTCCTCGAACCCGGTGAGAGCCTCACCGACGAATCCGACATCCAACCCCCCGCCCCAGACGAACCCGAGACGGCAACCCAGTGACCAACACCCACGACCCCTCCACCACCACCCCGGCATCGTCCGACGAGGAGGTTGGGGAGGGTTTTACCCCCGAATCGGCCAGCAATCCTCCCCAGCCCGAGGAGGCCGTCGCGACCGAGTCGACCGATGACGCGGGCACCGCAGAGGCGGTGGATGCCGAGAGCGCCGACGCGGTGGAGGAGGCTGCTGACGAGGCGGGTGCTGATGAGGAGCATTTGCCGCCGGGGCAGACGGCGGTGCCGGTGGGGGACGAGGTTGTTGTCGACGACGAGACGATGCGGCGGGCGCTCGAGGCGATTCTGATGGTGACGGACGAGCCGTTGCCGGTGCTGACGATGGCTCGTGCGGTTGGCCGTCCGACGGGGGATGTGGCTGGGGCGCTGGAGGAGCTGGCGGCGGAGTACACCGAGCAGGGGCGTGGATTCGACCTGCGTGAGGTGGGCGGCGGCTGGCGGTACTACACCCGCGTCGAGGCCGCGCCGTATGTCGAACGCTTCGTCCTCGACGGTCAGCAGGCGCGCCTCACCCAGGCTGCGCTCGAAACCCTCGCCGTGGTCGCGTACAAGCAACCGGTCAGCCGGGCCCGGGTCTCCGCGATCCGCGGAGTGAACGTGGACGGCGTGATGCGGACGCTCGTCGCCCGCGGCCTGGTGGAGGAAGCCGGCTCGGATACCGAGTCGCAAGCGACCCTGTACCGGACGACGACGTACTTCCTGGAACGCATGGGCATGCAGTCCCTCGACGACCTCCCCGAACTGGCCCCGTACCTCCCCGACATGGACGACATCGAGGACGAACTGGCCGCCCAAACCCTCCCACCCACCTCAGACCCAGAACCAGAAACAAAAGCAGCAGAAGACGCCGAGCACGAGACAGATGAGGAAGCCACCACACCTGCAACCAGCAGCAGCTCGGCCAAGGGTGGGGACGCGCTGGACGCCGAGGACGGGGCAGGCGAGGACGCCGCCGTACCTGCGACCGACAGCAGCTCCGCCGAAGGCGAAGACGCGCAGGACGCCAAGGATGAGGTGAGTGAGGAAGCCGCCGCGCCCGTGAGCAGCAGCAGCTCCGTCGTGGGCGGGGACGCGCTAAACGCGGAGGACGGGGTAGGCGAGGACGCCGCCGTACCTGCGATCGACAGCAGCACCGCCGAAGGCGAGGACGGGGCGGGTGCGGACGCGGGGGCAGCTGCGGTCAACAGCTCTGTCGGCGAGGGTGAGGTCGGGGACGACGACTCCGCGGACGAGGACTTCGGGGACTCCGAGGACGGGGACTCCGAGGACGGGGACTCCGAGGATGTAGACGTGGAGGCTGGGGTGCGGGATGGGGGATGACGGTGGGGTTCGGTTGCAGAAGGTTTTGGCTCGGGCGGGGGTGGCCTCTCGGCGGAGCGCGGAGATTTTGATTGAGGAGGGGCGGGTCGAGGTCGACGGGCGGGTGGTGACGGAGTTCGGGGTCCGGGTGGATCCTGAGACGGCGGTCATCCGGGTCGACGGTGCGCGGATTCCGCCGGTGAGTGCGCACGTCTACCTCGTGCTGAACAAGCCCCGCGGCGTCGTGACCACGATGTCCGACCCGCAAGGGCGGCCGTGTATCACCGACTTCGTGGAGGACCGTCCCGAGCGGCTGTTCCACATCGGCCGGCTCGACACCGACACCGAGGGTCTGCTGCTGCTCACCAACCACGGCGAGTTCGCACACCGCCTCGCGCACCCGTCGTACGAGGTCTCCAAGACGTACGTCGCCGAGGTCGAGGGCAACGTCAAACCGGCGGTACTGCGCACGCTCCTGGACGGTGTCGAGCTCGACGACGGCCCGGCCCGCGCGGACACCGTGAAGATCGTCTCGACGGTGCCCGGCCGGACCCTCGTGGAGATGTCGCTCCACGAGGGCCGCAACCGGATCGTCCGCCGGATGTTCGACGCGGTCGGTCACCCGGTGAAGCGGCTGACCCGGACCGCGATCGGCCCCGTCCGCCGCGGAAACCTCCACACCGGCCAGCTCCGCGAACTCGACCCACCCGAACTAGGCCAGCTCCTCGACCTCGTAGACCTCTGACACGGTCTACTCGCCGAACAGCTGCTCGTACTCCTGGTTGTCGGCGAAGACCCGCGAGTACGCCACCTCGTTGAACGTCCGCGGCACCTTACCGAGCGCCTTGATCACGGTCGCCGTCCCGTTGGCGTGCCCGAACTCGTACAGGTACGGCGTACCGGTCTCCTTGTCCACGCCCACCACGATCGTGTTGTCGCCGCAGGTGATGCCGTCCGCGACCAGCGCCTCGAACCCTTGCCACGTGGAGCGCCGCACGACCTTCACCACCGGCTTCCCCGTGAGCGGGATCCGGATCGTGTAGAGCGCCCCCAGGCGTGTGCTGGCGAGGAACGTGTCGTACGTCGCGGTCTGGCTGATCAGCGTCATCGTCTTCACCGCGCTGAACCCGGCGTACGTCGTCTTCTGGGCGAACGACGTCCCGTTGACGACGTTCCAGCGCAGGATGGTGTCGCCCAGGACGGCGTACATGTTCTGGCGGACCAGTGTGGTGCCGCGGTTGAAGCGGGAGCTCTCCAGGTAACGGACGTCGCCCCAGCCGCCGCCGATCGCGGTCCGCTTCACGGTGGCCGGATCGACCTCGCCCCAGAACCCGTTCACCGTGTAGGTCAGCAGGTTGAGGGTGGACCCGAGTACGACGTACTGCCGGCGGCTCTCACCGGTCTGGTCGGCGTTCGTCTGGGTGCCGATCCCGCTGGCCACCCGGAGTTGGTTGTCCGGCAGCAGGTCCTTGCCGCCCCACCTGCTCGGGCTGGCGCCCGGCGGGGTCACACCGTACATGGTCCGCAGGATGAGGTCGCCTTCGCTAGTGGTCGAGCCCAGTGACAGCTGGCAGAACCCTGGACCTTCAGTCGGAGCAGCAGTGGCGGGCTCTGCTTGCACGAGCGCTCCGGCGGCCAGCGCCAGTCCGACCAGCCCTGCTGCACGCTTCCTGATCATGTAGTCACTCTCCGTAGAGTTGGAGGTTGGCCTCTGCGCTGCCGGGGTAGCGGCGGAAGTACGTCTTGTCCTCAGGTGCGGCCAGCTGATCCCCGATACGCCCTAGTCCCTTGATGACCGTGGCGGTCCCGTTGGCGTGGCTGACGGCGTACAGGTAGCCGCGCCGGGTGTCCCTGTCGATGGCCAGCAGCAGTGTGCTCTGGGAGCCGCACTTCTCGGCGATCAGCGTCTCGAACGTCTGCCACGTCGACGCACGCACCTTCTTGACCACCGGCTTGCCGCTCAGCGGGATCCGGATCGTGTACAGCGCCCCGCCGCGGGTGTTGGCGAGGAACGTGTCGTACGTCGCGGTCTGGCTGATCAGCGTCAGCGTCTTCACCGCTGAGAACCCGGTGTACGTCGCTCTGCTGCGCCAGACGGACCCCTCCACGGTCCAGCGCGTGACGACGTCGCCCTGCAACGCGTAGGCATTGGAGCGTGTCTTGGTGCCGTAGTAGGTCGACTGCTCCAGGTACGTCTGGTGGATCCAGCCGCCACCCACCTTCGACTTCTGCACCGAGTCAGGGTCGAGTTGACCGCCGACGGTGGCGTAGCTAAACCGGTACAGGTCCGTCCCCATCACCACGTACCCGCGATCGAGCATGGCGACCGGCGGATCCGGCTCCCATCCGACCGAGGTCGCGAGCCGCACCTGGTCGACCGGGAACAACCCCTTCGGCCCGACGCTCGGCGTACCCGCCGTCACCGGTGTGGTCGCGGTGATCTTCTGGAACTTGTGATCGCCCTGCACGGTCACCGTGCCCAGCGTCATGGAACAGGCCGCGCTCGCCTGCCCGGCCGCAGCCTGTACCGGTACCGGCACCAGCGCTGCCGCCGTCATCGCCGCGCCCAGCGCACCCGCGGCGATCCGCCCTCTGTTCATGCAGCCCCCTTCGAGGAGTCGTGTCATCCACTCGATGCCGACTGTCCCGGAAAGGTTAGGAACCGATCGAAGAACTCCCGAACCAGCCGTCGTACGGCGGGTACGCCGCAGCTCGACGCACCGATTAGCTTGGCCCGCGCGGCCGGCGTCATCAGGCCGGCGGACTGCAGTTGCGGCGCGAGTGTGGCGTAGTCCGTCCAGATCCAGTGGTTCGCGTCGGACAGCTGCACACGCCGTACCGGGCCGCCGTGGGAGAGCACCGCCGACCAGGTGCGGTCGAAACGGTCGTCCCGGAACCCGTCCGTGCCGGCGAGCAGCAGCGGCTTGCGGGTGCCGTGCTGGGCGATCGGATAGAGCTCACCGTCGAGTGTGTCCAGGTAGCCCTCCAGATTGGCGGCTGCACGAACCTGTGGGTGCTCCAGGGACACTGCGGCGGTCGCACCACCAGCTGAGTGCCCATAGACACCGACACGACGCAGGTCGATCGACTCGTGCACATCCGACAGGTGGTCGAGTACGAACCGCAGGTCGGCGAAGCGCGTGTCCATCATCAGCCGCGACCGCACTGGGTCCGTCTGCACGTCCGGTCCGATCTCGATGACCCGGAGCCGTCCGTCCGGGAACACCACCTCACTCGCCTCACCCGGGTGGTCAAGCGTGAGTACGACGTACCCGTGGCTGGCCAGCTCCTCGGCCAGAGAGGTGCCGATGGTCCGCGGGTCCGCACCACCCGGGCTGTAGAGCAGCGTGGGCCGTCGTCCGGGCAGAGGCGGCGCGTCGACGTACGAATGGGTCAGGGTGGCGGCCCAGTTCACGCCACTGGTCGGGAGCTCCGGGTGGAGCACACCGGCGTCCAGGCCCTTGAAGACCTCTGCTGCGGCCGGTGCGAGCTGGGGCGCGCGTTGGTACCCGCGTACGACGGTGGCCGGGTAGAAGACCGTTAGCGCGACCTCACGGGTGGGTGCGCCGTTCCACGGGTCGGAGCGGTTCGGGTCGACCAGTGCGCGGGTCGTCGTACCCACGTGCCGGCGGCCGGTGGGAGCGGGCAGTCGGAGTGTCAGGTCGGTCGCCGCGGACGCCGGGAGAGCACCTGTCAGGGCGGAGGCGGCGGTGGCGGTGGCGGTGAGGAAGGTTCGTCGTCTCATGACGACGACGCTGGCACGCTGCACAGCACAGGTCAGCTGAACCAGCAGCATCTCCACCCGGACTTCCAGCTCCGGGTGGAGACGCCGGTGGCGGTCAGGCGCCGGTCAGCTGGGTGCCGGCGTTGTAGTAGCGGAAGTACGAGTCCTCGGCCGGGAAGGTGGTCGGGACCTTGCCCAGGCCCTTGATGACCGTGGCGGCGCCGTTGGCGTGGCCGACGGCGTACAGGTAGCCGGTGCCGGTGTCCTTGTCGATACCGAGCAGCAGAGTCCCGTTGTTGCCGCACTTCTCCGCGATGAGCGTCTCGAAGCCCTGCCAGGTCGAGGTGCGGACCTTCGTCACCACCGGCTTCCCGGAGCCCGTGGGAACCTGAACCGTGTAGAGCGCGCCGCCGTTCGTCGTCGCCAGGAACGTGTCGTACGTACGCCCCTGACCGATCAGCGTCATCGTCTTGACCGAGCTGAAGCCGCCGAAGGTGGTGTAGTACTTCCAGCCGCTCGGGGTGACGGTCCAGCGAGCGATCAGGCCGTCGGTGAACTGGTTGATCAGTGAGTAGACGTTGGACCGGCTGAAGCCCGTCGTGGAGTACCGGCTGAGCTCGACGTACTTGTGCAGCTCGTCCCAGCCGCCACCGACCAGCGTCTCCTTGACGGTGCCCGGTACGACGGAGACTCCGGTGCCGTCGGTCATGTAGCTGGTGCCGTACATGCGCGGTCCGAGAGCCACCAGGCCGGTGCGCTGCTCGCCGGCCGGTACCACGAGCTCAGTGCGCACCGAAGTGGGCAGATGTGCCTGCCCGTCCGGGTAGAGATTCATCGGGCCCAGCCGCCGGACAGTGGCGGAAGGAGCCGCGGTAATGGTTTGCAAGGTGTGGTCACCACCAGGAGTGACCGAGCCCAGCCGCAGCGAGCACACAGCGGAGGGGGTTGCCGGTGCCGCACTGGCGGGTGCAGCCGCGAACCCTGCTGCCAGCAGCCCCCCGGCGGCGAGCATTCGCCCGTATTTGAGCATCTGAAATCCTTTCGTCAGTGGTCACGATGCGGGCGGACACCCGATTGTTGCGGGCATCAAAGGGATAACGCCGTACGACGGCGCGCCTGAGACACCCCCCGGTTGTCGGAAGTGCGCCGTAGTGTGGGTGATGTGAACCGGCGAATCTTCGGTCTGGAGAACGAGTACGGCGTCACCTGTACGTTCCGCGGGCAGCGGCGACTGACCCCGGACGAGGTGGCGCGGTACCTGTTTCGGCGGGTCGTGTCCTGGGGGCGGAGCAGCAACGTCTTCCTCCGCAACGGGGCCCGGCTCTACCTCGACGTGGGCTCCCACCCGGAGT
This sequence comes from Kribbella speibonae, assembly GCF_004331375.1. Lineage (NCBI taxonomy): Bacteria > Bacillati > Actinomycetota > Actinomycetes > Propionibacteriales > Kribbellaceae > Kribbella > Kribbella speibonae. Next base: position 36,893 of record NZ_SJKC01000004.1, read on the forward strand.
ACGCGACCGGGGAGTGCGATTCGGTCACCGACCTGATCGCGCACGACAAGGCCGGCGAGCGAATCCTCGAAGGCCTGCTGGTGGACGCGCAGAAGCGGCTGCACGACGAAGGCATCTTCGGCGACGTCTACCTGTTCAAGAACAACACCGACTCGGCCGGCAACAGCTACGGCTGCCACGAGAACTACCTGGTCAGCCGGCACGGCGACTTCGCCAAGCTGGCCGACGTGCTGATCCCGTTCCTGGTCACCCGGCAGCTGATCTGCGGCGCCGGCAAGGTGCTGCAGACGCCGCGCGGCGCGGTGTACTCCGTGTCGCAGCGCGCCGAGCACATCTGGGAAGGCGTTTCCAGCGCGACCACCCGGTCCCGGCCGATCATCAACACCCGTGACGAGCCGCACGCGGACGCCGAGCGGTTCCGCCGGCTGCACGTGATCGTCGGCGACTCGAACATGTCCGAGACCACGATGCTGCTCAAGGTGGCCAGCACGGACCTGGTGCTGCGGATGATCGAGGCCGGCATCGTGATGCGCGACCTGACCCTGGACAACCCGATCCGGGCGATCCGCGAGATCAGCCACGACATGACCGGCCGCCGCGAGGTCCGGCTGGCGAACGGGCGCGAGGCGTCGGCGCTGGACATCCAGACGGAGTACCTGACCAAGGCGCGCGACTTCGTCGACCGCCGCGAGCTCGGGACACCGGCCGTCGAGCGGGCGCTGTCGCTGTGGGAGCGGACGCTGAAGGCGATCGAGTCCGGCGACCTGTCCGGGATCGAGCGCGAGATCGACTGGGTGATCAAGTACCGGCTGATCGAGCGGTACCGGTCGCAGAACAACCTCGGTCTGGCCAGCCCGCGGGTCGCGCAGCTCGACCTGGCGTACCACGACATCCACCGGCCGCGCGGGTTGTACTACCTGCTCGAGCGCCGGGGCGCGGTCACCCGGGTGGTCGACGACCTGCGGGTCTTCGAGGCCAAGTCGGTGCCGCCGCAGACCACGCGGGCGCGGCTGCGCGGCGAGTTCATCAAGCGGGCCCAGGAGCGGCGCCGGGACTTCACCGTCGACTGGGTGCACCTGAAGCTCAACGACCAGGCACAGCGCACAGTCCTGTGCAAAGACCCCTTCAAGAGCCACGACGAAAGAGTCGAAAAGCTGATCGCCAGTATGTGAGCTGAGCGCCCGGCGTCGCGAACGTCACTCGTCGCCGTGGCGCTTCCGGCCGGGCTGTTCGTCGGGAGCGAACTTGATCCCGAGCGCGGCGGTGAGGATCAGCGCCAGGCAGGCGATGATGGCGAAGTTGTCTCCCATCATCCCGTGCGGGGTCTGAATCGCCGGCCGGATCAGCAACGACATGATCAGCAGACCGATGCCGATCCGCAGCAGGACCCTGGCCGCCGTTCTCGTCATGGCCGAACCCTACGACCGCGCCGCTTGCGGGCTCGCCCCGTCGGCGGCGAGGTGCTTCAGCGGTGGGATTTCGTCGTGGAAGAAACAGGCGGTCCGGTGCCCCGTGCCGATGTCCTCGAGCGGCGGAGCCTCCTTGCGGCAGACGTCCTGGACCAGCGGACACCGGTTGGAGAACACACAACCCTTCGTCGCGGGCTCGCCGACCAGACGCTCGGAGCCGCCGCCCTCGGCGTCTCGTTTGCGGACCAGGACCGGGTCCGGGACGGGGATCGCCTGGAGCAGCATGTGCGTGTACGGGTGGCTGGGGGTCTTGATCAGCTCCTCGACCGGGCCTTCTTCGACGATGTGGCCGTAGAACATGACCGCGATGCGCCCGCCCTGCGCGAAGTACCGAACCACCCCGAAGTCGTGGCTGATGAACACGAATCCGATGCCACGCTCGCGCTGGAACGAGAGCAGCAGGTCGAGGATCGCGACGCGCATCGACACGTCCAGCATGCTGGTCACCTCGTCGGCGACGATCAGCTTCGGCTGCAAGCTGATCGCGCGAGCGATCGACGCCCGCTGTCGCTGGCCACCGGACAGCTGGTGCGGATACCGCTGCAGGAACGCCGGTGTGGCGTCCAGCCCGACCTGCTGCAGCAACGTGATCATCTCGGCCTGGACGGTACGGCGGTTCGCCAGCTTGTGCCGCAGGAGGCCGGGCGCCAACGTACTGCCGATGGTCAGTCCCGGGTTCAGCGAACCGTACGGATCCTGGTGCACCATCTGGACCTGACGCCGCCACTCCGTGCGCCGCTTGCCCTTCAGGCCCGCGATGTCGCTGCCTTCGAAGGAGATGCTGCCGCCGCTGGGTTCGTGCAGTCCGGCGATCAGCCGACCCAGCGTGGTCTTGCCGCAGCCGGACTCGCCCACCAGGGCCACGATCTCGCCCTCCTGGGTGGACAGCTCGACGTTGTGCAGTACCGGCCGGCCGTTGCCCGTGTCGTAGGTGTGCGTCACGTTCTGCACGTCGAGCAGGCTCATGCCTTCGACACCTCCATCGGTACGATTTCGCGGTTCGCGACGTGGCAGGCCACGAGGTGGCCACCTCCGTCGCCGAGCAGTGGGGGCTCGGTCTGCCGGCAGAGGTCCTCCACCGACCTGCACCTCGGAGCGAACCGGCACCCGGCCGGCAGGTCGGCGAGATTCGGCACCGCGCCGCCGATCGGCCGCACCGTGAGGCCGGCGTCCAGCACGCTCGGGATCGCGTTGATCAGCGCCTCGACGTACGGATGGCGGCGTTCGGCCTTGAAGATCTCCTCGACCGTTCCGGTCTCGACCAGCCGCCCGGCGTACATCACCGCGACGCGGGTGGCCACCTCGGCGACGACCGCGAGGTCGTGCGTGACGAAGACGATCGTCACCCCGAGGTCGCGATGGAGATCCTTGAGGATGTCGATCACCAGGCGCTGGTTGAGCACGTCCAGGGCCGTGGTCGGTTCGTCGAGGATCACCACGGACGGCTTCAGCAACAAGGCGACGGCGATCGCCACGCGCTGCTTCATCCCGCCCGACAGCTGGCTCTCGAACGCCTTCCAGATCCGCTTCGGTGACAGCTGGACGAGCTCGAGCAGGTGGTCGAAGTGTTCGCGGCCCTCCTTGAGGTCGGAGAACACCTCAGGATGCGCCTGCAGGATGTGGTCCACCTGCGCACCGATGGTCACGACCGGGTTGAACGCGTTCATCGCGCCCTGGAAGACCATCGCCAGTTCGGCACCGCGCAGGGCGTTGAGATCGCGCTTCGGCATCGCGACCATGCCACGGCCGCGGAACCTGATGTCGCCGCCGATCACCCGGCCGGGCTGCGGCACGATCTGCAACATCGAGTACGCCAGGGTGGACTTGCCACAGCCGGACTCACCGACCAGGGCGTAGATCTCACCGGCGGCGACCGAGAGGCTGACGTTCTCGACGGCACGCACCGAGCCGGCGCCGTCGCCGAAGGCGACCGTCAGGTCGTCGATCTCGAGCAGGGTCTGGTCTTCGATGTGCATGCTGTTCACTGGACACGCAGCCTCGGGTTGAACACGCTGTCAAGCGCTCGGGAGAAGAACACGAAGGCAACCTGCAAGATGACGATCGCGGCCATCGGGGAGAACAGGTAGAACGCGCTGTCGGTGGTGTACAACGCTCCTTGGGCCATCGCCAAGTTGATCATGATGCCCCAGTTGTTGCCGCTGATCGGAGCGATACCGAGCAGGAACAGACCCACCGACGCGTAGATGGCCCCGGTGATGGCCAGCAGGAAGTGGATCGCGACGTACGGCCCGACGTTCGGCAGCAGTTGCCGTCCGATCATGTTGCTGAGCGAGACGCCCTGCAGCTTGGCGGCTTCGACGAACTCCCTGCTGCGCAGACTCATCGCCTGGGACCGGATCGCCCGGGCCAGCCCGGCCCAGGCGGTGATCGACAGGATGAGGGCCAGTACGACCGGGTTGGTCGTGTTGATCACGCTGGCGAGCACGATGATCAGCGGCAGGCCGGGGATCGTCAGGAAGATGTCGGTGATGCGCATGATGACCGTGTCGGCCGCTCCGCCGACGTACCCGGTCAGCAGGCCGATCGCCACGCCGATGAAGACCGTGATCACCGCGGACAGCACGCCGACGATCATGATCGGCCGGGTGCCCACGATGATCTGGGACAGCACACCCTGACCGAGCGAGTCGGTGCCGAGCGGGTGCTCCCACGACGGCGCCAGGTACGCCTGGCTCGCGTCCTGCTCGTTGCCCACCTCGACGAAGATCGGGCCGAAGATCGCCGCCAGGCAGTAGAGCAGCACGATCGCGCCGCCGATCAGGGCCCCCTTGTCGTGGCGCAGGATCCGCCACAGGTCGCTGAGAAATCTCATGCCATCGAACCTCCTGCCGGCAGCACTTCCTGATCGGGGTCGGCGGCCTGGTCGGTGGCGCGGGCGCGCGCGGCCGGATTGGCGATCCGGGGGTCGACCAGCGGGTAGAGCAGGTCGACCAGCAGATTGGTGATGATCACCGACACGGTGATCAGCACGAAGCAGCCCATCATCAACGAGTAGTCGCGCTGGCCGACCGACTGGATCATGTAGAACCCGATGCCCGGGTACTGGAAGTAGGTCTCGATGAAGACCGAACCGCCGAACATGAAGCCCACGGACAGGGCCAGTTGCGTCACCATCGGCAGCATCGAGTTGCGTCCGACGTAGGACTGGGTGATGCGGCGATCGCTCAGGCCGCGGGACTCGGCCGCTCGGACGTACTCCGCGCCGAGCACCGAGACCGCGCTGCCCTTCATGCCCAGAGCCCAGCCGCCGAACGACGTGATCACCGACGCGGCGATCGGAAGGATGGCGTGATAGAGCACGCTGAGCAGGTACTGGCCGTTGAACCCTGGCGTGACGTCGACGCCGTACGCGCCACCGGACGGGAACACCTGATAGACGCTGGTGAGGACGTAGAGCAGCGCGATCGCCACCAGATAGCTCGGTACGGCGCTCAGGAACGAGACGACGAAGGTCATCGCCTGGGAGAACCGGCTGTTCTGGAAGGCGGCCATCACCGCCCCGACCGCGATGCCGATGATGAAGCTGATGATCAGCGACACCGCGACCACCATGATCGTCCAGGGCAGGGCCTCGGCGATCACCGCCACCACCGTGGTGCCCGGGTTGGTGATCGGGCGGCCGAGGTCGCCGCGGACCGCGCCCCACACGTACCGGAGGTACTGCTCCCAGACCGGAGCGTCCGGCGTCACGCTGTAGATGGCGTTGATCCGTTGCTGGATCTCGACCTCGCTCAGGCCGCCCTGCATCCGCAACTGGGATTCCAGTGCCGCCATCGGGTTGCCGGGCATCATCCGGATCATGAAGAACGACAAGGAGATGACGATGTAGATGATCAGCAACGACATCGCCAGTCGTTTCAGGACGTAGGAAACCATCAGCGCCTTCCGGGGTCGGGGGAGTACCGATCGGCACCCGCGGGCGGGTGCCGATCGGAGGCGTGAAGGACTACTTGGGGGTGATGTAGCCCTGCTGCATCGCCAGCGAGAGGCCACCGTTCATGTCCGCGCTGATGATGTCCCACAGTTCACTGGACTTGTTGTCGCCCAGCGGCGGCCAGTTCGTGAACTCCTTGGTGGAGAACGGGAACTGGTAGACCTTGGTCGCGTACCAGATGTAGGGCACCTCTTCGTTGACCAGTTGCGCCCAGTTCCAGACCTGCTTGTTCATCTCGTCGCCCGGTTCGACGGTGCGCGCCTGCCGGTCGATGGTGCTGGCCAGGTCGACCTCACCGAGACCAGGGACGTTCTTCTTCGGACCGAACCCGATTCCGCGCTTGCCGGCGTAGTTGCCCAGCCGGGTGAAGTTGTAGCCGGGGCCGAGCAGGGAGTTGTACATCGCGATCGGGTTGCTGCCACCGACGAACGCCATGCCGGCCTGGAAGTCGCCGTTGTGCTGGTCGGCGTCCTGCTGCGCCCCCGAGGTCGCGTTCACCTCGGACTTGATCCCGAACGCGGTCAGTGCCTTGGCCGCGGAGTTGAACGACGTGACGATGTCGGTGGTTTCGGCGTTGGCGGTGAAGGTCAGCGTGAACGGCTTGCCGTCCGGCTTGATCCACTGATCGCCCTTCTTGGTGAAGCCCTCGCCCTGCAGCAGTGCGGTCGCCTTGGCCGGGTCGACCGGGTACTTGTTCAGCTTCTCGAGCTGCTCGGGCTTGAGGTAGATCTGCTCCAGTGTCGGCGAGATGCCCGTGTTGACTTCCTTCCAGGTACCACCGGCCGCCTCGTCGGTGCCGTACGCCGCCTCGCTGATCTGCTGCCGCGGAATCACGTACGCGAGTGCCTGGCGGACCGCCTTGGAGTCGAGTGGCTTCTGGTTGCTGTTGAAGACGATGGTGAACCCGAAGCCGAGCGGGAGAGCCGTGTTGGAGTCGGGGGTCGTCTTCCAGCGGTTCAGGATCGGCGGCGGCATGTACACGTTGGACAGGTGCACGTTGCCACTGAACAACTGCGGGTAGACGGTCTGCGTGGCCCCGTTCAGGTACCGGATGCCGGCGAACTTGATCTTGTCCGCGTCCCAGAAGTCGGTCCACTTGACCAGCTTGGCTTCCTTGGTGGTGATGTTCTCCAGCCGGAACGGCCCGTTGCCGATCAGCTTGTCGACCTTCAGCTGGGCCAGGTTCTTGAACGCGTCGCCCATCCGCTTGAACTCCGGAAGCTTCGCTGCCTGCTCCGGACTCTGCTGCAGCGTGCGGAAGTACTTGACCACGTCCTGCTTCAGCCCGTCGGTGACGAGCTTGCCGTAGACGCTGGAGGGGTACGGACGGATCGAGTTCAGGATGTCCAGTTTCGCCAGTGACTCCGGCTGCCCTTCCTTGAGGGTGAAGGCGACCGTCTTCTCGTCCACGACGTCGACGCCGGTGATGTCGCTCCAGAACCCGTCACCGCGCAGCCCGTTCAGGATGGCGGTGTCGTGCAGGTCCTTGCTCGTCACCGGGGTGCCGTCCTGCCACTTTGCGTCGTCGCGCAGGTGAACGTTGAGCTTGCCGTTCTCGACGGCCCACTTGTCGGCCAGCTGTGGAATGAACTCGGTCAGGCTCGGTGACTTCACGATCGCCAGCCGCATCGAGATGAAGTCGTTCTGGATGCCGAGCTGGTTCACGTTGTACGGGTTGTAGGACCACGTCGTACCCCAGCTGCAGCACGGGAAGAACGTGAGGAACTTGCTGGAGTCGCCTGCCGCGGCGGTGCCGGCGGCGTCTCCGCCGGAGTTCCCGGCAGGGCTTCCGCCACCCGCCGTGCCGGCGGTGCAGGCGACCACCAAGGTGAACACCAGGAAGACCGAGACCAAGGCTAGCAAGCGCTTTCCAGCGCGACAGATCACTCGCGGCAACGTCATTGTCGATCCTCTCGACCGGGGCGGGGCGTCCGCTGCCGATCTTGTCGAGGTTGAGCGGTTTAGTAAAGAGGATGGGCAAAGTCCGTTGTTCGCGAAACGGTCATGTTTGTTCGAGCAACTGCCATCCCGTCGCTGATCGTGACGTGGGAAGCGCCGGCCGGACCGCGGCTGTCGACGTTGCGTGACGTGACCGAACGGTGACGCCGGTGGCTGATCCCGGGCTTGGTGGTGCCCGCTAGGGTGGTCCGCGTTGTTGACCGGAGGCAATCGGCGCACCACCGCGCCGGGATGGTTCGAGGTGCTGGTTTCGTGCGCAAGTTGTTGAGTTTCGTTGTAGTCGCGGCGCTGGGGGCGTCCCTGGTCGCGTGTGGCGACAACGGGTTCGGGGCCGGCGGTATCAAGGTGACCTCGGACTTCGGGCAGAAGCCGACCATCACCCACCGCGAAGGCGACCCGGAGAAGCAGCTGGTGACCGAGGTCCTCAAGGAGGGCGACGGTCCCGAGGTGAAGAAGGGCGAGCTGCTCACCGCGAACTACCTCGGCCAGATCTGGCGCGACGGCAAGGTCTTCGACAACTCCTACGACCGCGGCGCGCCGTCGTCGTTCCCGATCGGTGTCGGCAGCGTCATCGGCGGCTGGGACAAGGGCCTGGTCGGCAAGAAGATCGGCAGCCGCGTGCTGCTCTCCGTCCCGTCCGACGACGGCTACAAGTCCGAAGGCAGTGAGAAGGCCGGCATCAAGGGCGACGACACCCTGATCTTCGTCGTCGACCTGGTCGGCGCGGCCGGTAACGACACTCCGTTGAACGCCGACCCGGTCACCCCGTCGACGACCACCAAGATCCAGGTGTCCGGCCCGCTGAACGCCGCGCCGAAGGTGACGGTCCCGGCCGGTACCAAGCCGCCGGCGAAGCCGGGCAAGCCGGTCGTGTTCGCGCAGGGCAAGGGCAAGCCGATCGAGAAGGGCGACCAGCTGGTCGGCCGGTTCGTGATCTACGACTACACCGGCAAGAAGCAGGCCAGCACCTGGGACGCTCAGCCCGCCACCGCGCAGAGCCCCGCGCAGCCGGCCGCACCGACGGACCAGCTCCCGACGGTCGGCGGCGCCCAGGCCGGCCCGCTCGACGGCTTCGTCGGCATCCCGGTCGGCAGCCGCGTGCTGGTCGAGCTCCCGGCCTCCAAGGACCAGGCGGGCAAGGCCGTCAACGCGTTCGCCGTGATCGACGTCCTGAACGCCTTCCCGGCCCCGAAGCAGACCGGCCAGTAGTCCACGACGCCGAAGGACCCGCCCCCGAGGCGGGTCCTTCGGCGTTTCAGCGGGTACGCCGCACCGGGCGGCCGCTGAACCAGCGGTTCGCGTCCGCGTGGAAGCTGAGGACGATCGCCGTGATCACCGCGGTGACATGGACGCAGCGGACCGCGCCGAACGCGATGAAGGACGCGGACCAGTCGAGCGCGCCGAAGTCTCCGTCGCGGAGGAACCAGCTGACCGGCCCGACCGCCAGCGAGGCGATGCCGACGGTGCCGAGCAGGCCGGTGAGCAGCCAGCGGGACCAGCGGACACCCGGGCGGAAGTAGCGGTCGATGACCACGAACAGGCCGCCGTACACGATCGCCCGGAAGGCGATCTGGACGAGCAGCCCGAGGACGGAGGAGCCGTCGGCAATCGCGCCGGCCAGTCCGAGCACGGACTCGGCGACACCGGCACCGACGGCTGCGAACCACAGCGTCGTCGCGCCCCGGACAGCCAGCGGCGGCTGCGGCCGGGCGACGTCGTGAATCGTGAGATCGCGGTGCTTGGTCCTGTTCATACCACCACTGTCGCCGCGCGAGCCCGTCCGATCAGGAGTACTGCGACCCCACTCCAGGTGGTGGTACGTCCACCAGACGCGCTGCGTGCCGGCCCGCGGCCGCGGCAGCCTCGAAGTAGGCGCGGTCCTCGTCGAGGGCGCGGCCCATGGTCGACAGCTTGACGGGGGCCGCCTGTAGCGCGTCGTACAGTCCGTCGATCCCCACGCGCACTACGCGGTGCCGCGCCTTCAGCGGCTCGGCAGCATCCCGTACGGCGTCGCCGAAGTCACCGGACAGGTCTGGTACGACGACATCGGCCGGCTGGAGCGCCACGCGGCCGTAGGCGGTGAGGCTATGGTGGGAGATACCGCGGTGGCGTGGACGCGGGTCCGCCTCCGAGATCCGGAGCGAGGCGACGGCTCGGCCGCCCAGTGTGCCGATCGCGTTGACCGCCTCACCTGACTGCACGCCGGAGAAGCCCCAGCGAGTACCAGTACCCAGGTTGCCCGGGCCCTGAGTGATGACGACCAGCTCAGCCGCCAGGACCTGTACGGCGGTCAGCAACCCGGTGTGGACAGTCACTGCCTCGCGGTCACCGCCGTACGCCTGGCCGACCGTCACAGTGCCGCTGAGCCAGCCCGCGTCGCGCAAGGTCGCAACACTCCGCGAGAACGCCAGCGGCAGCGCGCCGCCGTCCGTCATCACGTAGACGACCCGCGTGGTCGGCCGTGCCTCGTACACACCTGCCAGCACCGCCGGGAGGGCGGAGTGCAGGTCCGCGACCACAACCGGCGTACCGAAGAGGTCGTCCGCGTCCCGCAGTACGTCGTGATCGGGGGAGTCCTGCTCGTCGGCGCCCAGCACCATCGCCTGCAGCGGCGTGTACCGCGCCTTCACCAGGTGCCCGCGCTCCGGCGGGTCCTCCGGCAACCGGTCCGGTACGGCGACCACGAGCGCGTACCCGCCTGTCCCCAGACCGCGGTCCAGCGCGCCCACGTTGAGCAGCACGCGGTCACCGGCCATCGGCGTACCGACCAGGTCCGGGTAGGCCAGCGCGCGCACAGGCTGCTCTCCGACCATCACTGTCAGTTCCAGCGCACCGGCCCAGCTCCGACCGACCTGCGCCACCACACCGTCCCGCCACCGAATCACACGCCGACACTAGCGGGTCGAACCGGTGTTCGAAGTTCTGGTGCGAAAAGGCGGGGTTTGGACGCCCGGAGGCCGTAAGGTGGTCGGGTGTCGGCGCGGAAGAGTGAGCGACTGCTCAACGTGGTCATCTGCCTCCTGGTCGCGCGCACCTATGTGACCAAGGAACGGATCCGCGAGGTCGTCGAGGGGTACGCGGGACAGACCGACGACGCCTTCGAGAAGATGTTCGAGCGCGACAAGGACGAGCTGCGCGACCTCGGCATCCCGATCGAGATGGGCACGATCGACAAGTTCTTCTCCGACGACGTCGGCTACCGGATCCGCCGGGACGTCTTCGAGCTGCCCGAAGTGCACCTGGAGCCGGACGAGGCCGCCGTGCTCGGCGTCGCCGCGCGGGTCTGGCAGCACGCCGGTCTGTCCGAGGCGACCACGTCGGCGGTGCTGAAGCTGAAGGCGGCCGGGATCCAGACCGACCAGTCGGCGCTCAGCGCGATCGAGCCGCACGTCGGGGCGTCGGAGCCGGCCTTCGACCCGCTGTGGGCCGCTGTCGTGGCCCGGCAGGCGGTGCGGTTCCAGCATCTGCGTAGCGGGGCGTCCGAGCCGATGAGGCGGACGCTCGAGCCGTGGGGGATCGTGTCCTGGCACGGCCGCTGGTACGTCGTCGGCCGGGACCGCGACCGCGAGGCGACCCGGATGTTCCGGATGTCGCGGATCGGCGGGGACGTGAAGACGGTGGGGGAGCCGGGCGCGTTCACGGTGCCGGAGGGGACGGACCTGCGGTCGCTGGTGACCGAGCTGGCCCCGCCGCGGCCGACCTCCGAGGCGAAGGTGCGGGCGCGCACCGGGTCGTGTGTGAGCCTGCGGCGCCGTGCGAACGCCATCGAGCCGTACGAGGAGGGCTGGGACCTGCTGCACGTCCCGTACGCCGACTCCTCGGTGCTGGCCGAGGAGATCGCGTCGTACGGACCGGACGCAGTGGTTGAGGGCCCAGGCGACGTACTGGACGGAGTGCTGTGGCGACTGCGGACGGTGGCAGGCGCATGAGTAACGCACGTGACCAGGTGCAGCGGTTGCTGGCGTTGGTGCCCTATCTGCGGGAGAACGACGGTGCTCGCGTCGACGACGTCGCGAAGGAGTTCGGCGTCCGGCCGAAGCAGATCATCGCGGACCTGAAGGTGCTGTGGTTCTGCGGGCTGCCGGGTGCGCAGATGGGCGATCTGATCGAGATCGACATCGAGGCGGCCGAGGGTGACGGGGTCATCCACATCAACAACGCGGACTACCTCGCCCGGCCGTTGCGGCTGGCCGCGGCGGAGGCGCTGGCGCTGCTGACCGCGCTGCGGACCCTGCGCGAGGTGACGGCCGGCTCCGACCGGGACGCCGTCGACCGCGCGATCGCGAAGCTGGAGCGGGCCGCCGGTGAGGCAGCCGCGGCGAGTGAGGGTGCGGCCGCGCACGTTCACGTCGAGCCGGCCGCGCCGGAGATCGCCGAGATCGTCAACCGCGGGCTGGCCACGAAGCGGCGGCTGCACCTGACGTACGACGTACCGTCACGCGACGAGACGACCGAGCGCGACGTGGATCCGATGCGGCTCGTCGTGTCGGAGGGACGCACCTACCTGGAAGCCTGGTGCCGTCTGGCCGAGGACGTCCGGCTGTTCCGCCTGGACCGGATCGCGGCGGTCAAGCTCCTCGACCTCCCGAGCGAGCCGCCCCCGGAGGCGACGCCGCGCGACCTGTCCAATGGCATGTTCCAGCCGTCGGAGTACGACCTGCTGGCGACCCTGAGACTTGCGCCGCCGGCCCGCTGGGTCGCCGAGTACTACCCGAACGAGTCCGTCGAAGAGGGGCCCGAGAACTCGCTCATCGTCAAGCTCCGCGTCGCCGACACCGCCTGGCTCCAGCGCCTGGTCCTCCGCCTCGGCGGAGCCGCCACGGTCCTGGACCCCGAAGACCTCACCACCCAGATCGCCGCCACAGCCCGCGATGCGCTGTCGGCGTACGACGACTAGCCCTGGCTGAGCTGCTTCTCGAGGGGTGAGCGGAAGCGGGGTGTGACGCGGACGCCTGCCAGCCACGTGGTCCAGCGGGCGGCCTCGGACTCGACGAGCGCCGTGGTGTCCGCGCCGACGTCCTCCAGTAGCTGGTAGCGGACCTCGCCGGACTCGGGCTGACCCCAGGCGCCGATGATGCGGCCGTCGGACCAGATGCTGGGGCCGATGTTGCCGGTGTTGTCGAAGAGCTTCGACTTGTGCGGGCCCAGGAACCACTCGCGTTCCTTCCAGCCCATCGGGGTCGGGTCGAGACCTGGCAGGAACGCCACCCACGGGTCGACCGGGACCTCCGGCGCCTCGTCTCCCGGGAGCACGTACCCCGCCTGACCGTCCAGATCCACCTCGACCGCCTCGACAGCCGCCAGCGCTTTCCGCGTCTGGCCCAGCGTCCACCCGGCCCACCACTGCAGGTCAGCCGTCGTACCTGGTCCGAACGACTCCAGCCACGCCCGCGCGAGCGTCACGCGCGCCTCCTCCGCAGCCGGCTTGTCGCCGAGCCCACCGGGCAGCCAATCCACAGCAGGTGACCACTGGTGCTGGCCGCTCAACCAGGTCCCCAGCGGACGCCCCCGCACGATCCGTCCCTCAGCTGCCAGCTGGAACAACACGCGGCTCGTCACGTACGGCTGCGCGGCGTACGCCTTCCCGGCCGCCATGTCGAGCCGCGTCCGCAACCGCGGCTCGTCGGCAGACAGCTCCTGCGCTGTCGCGGAGCCCCGCAGCGCCAGCGCGGTCGCCGTCGACTCCTCGACCGCCGCCAGCCACTGCCCGCAGGACTCGGCGCCGTCCGCGATCCCCGACTCGGCCAGGTGCTTGACGAGCAGCTTCCGCTGCTTCACGGCGATGTCGTCCGTGCACGCCGCCTGGATCACGGGCGCGAACGGCGTCGGTACGACGAACACCGTGCGCCGCATGCCCAGCATCCGGATCAGCGACCGATCGTCGTACAGGGCACGCTCCGTGTTCGCGACGTCACTCCCTGGCACGCGGGTGGCGACGCTCAGGTGCACGGTGGCCGGATCGGTCGCGTGCAGCGCCACCATCGACGCGGCCGCGTCGACCGGATCGGCCGCCTGGCAGCCCGCACCGAGCCGATGCCGCCGCCCGAGCCGCGCTCGCCGCTCCTCGACCCCGATCCGCACCATCTACGACCCCTGACCTCGCCTGCGGGACACTCGGTTTTACCATCACGTTCCGACACCGTTGTCCCCTGAGACCCACCGCGGGACGTGGGCGCCGGGCCGGAACCGGCTAGGCTCCTGGGTATGTACTGGTTCCTGCTGTTCCTCGCGGTGGTGGCGGTGTGGCTCCTGGTCCTCGCCCTGCTCGCGATGAAGTTGTGGGGCCAGGTCAAGGCACTGACACGAGAGTTGGTCGCCGCCCAGTCCAAGCTGGATGCCGCGCAGTCCGAGGCCGGGTCTGGACAGACCCGTGAGGACGTGCACGCTCCGGCGTAGTATTCGGCCACGAACTCAGGCTCGAGTCCCGAGTTGATGTTGGCAGAGTTTGATGGTGGAAAGGGAGATCGACATGGCAGCACCGCTCATCGGTATGCCCCAAGGCGCCGAGTGGCTCGTCATCCTTGCGATCGTCGTGCTGCTGTTCGGATCGGCCAAGCTGCCGGCTCTGGTGAAGCAGCTCGGCAAGTCGAAGAAGATCTGGGAGGAAGAGGTCGGCCCGAAGAAGAAGGACGCGGAGCTGACCGAGGAGGCCTCGCAGCCGCCGGCGCAGCAGCCTGTGCAGCAGCAGGCGCAGGCCCAGCCTGCCCAGCAGCAGAACCAGGTGAACGGCCAGGCGCCGGGCGACGGCCTGCCGCCGACGCACACGGCCAACTGAGCCGAACGCGCCACTTGTGTCGATGGTGAAGTTCGGGCGGCGGAAAGAGAAGAAGGAAAGCCACCCGAAAGACCCAGAGGGTCGGATGACCCTGCGCGAGCACATTGTCGAGCTCCGGAACCGGCTGCTCATCAGTGTGCTCGCGATCGTGCTCGGGACCGTCGTCGGCTGGATCTTCTACAACCAGGCCTTCGACTTCCTGACCAGACCGTTCGTGACGAGCGTCGCGGAGATGGCCAAGGACGCCGGCCAGACGAAGACGCCGCAGCTGACGTTCCCGGGTGTCGGTAACGCGCTGACGTTCCGGATCAAGATCTCGGCGCTGTTCGGCCTGGTGCTGGCCGCGCCGGTCTGGCTGTTCCAGATCTGGGCGTTCGTCGCGCCCGGGCTGCACCGCAGCGAGCGCAAGTGGGCCTACATCTTCTCCGCGATCGCGACGCCACTGTTCGCGGCCGGTATCGCGGTGGCGTACTGGACGCTGCCGAAAGGCATCGAGATCCTGCTGGGCTTCACCCCGCTCGACATCCAGAACCTGGTCGAGCTGCCCGACTACCTGGACTTCGTGCTCCGCACGATGCTGGTCTTCGGGGTCGCCTTCCTGATCCCGCTGGTGGTCGTGCTGCTGAACATGGTCGGCGTGGTGCCGGCCGCCGCGCTCGGCAAGTTCCGGCCGTACATCGTGCTGGTGATCTTCGTGTTCGCCGCCGTCGCGACGCCGTCCGGCGACCCGTTCACGATGTGCCTGCTGGCGATCCCGATGTGCGTGCTGTTCTTCGTCGCCGAGGTCATCTCGCGGTTCAACGACCGGCGCCGCGCCCGCCGCAGCCAAGAACTCCTGGCCGACTGATGAGCCGGAGAATCGCGCTGGTGGTCAACCCCACCAGCGGTCGGGGACGTGGCGCGCGGATCGCGCCGGCGGTGCGGGAGCGGCTGGCGGCCGCCGGTCTGACCGTCGACGTGCACACCACCACCTGCGCGGAGGACGTCGGGAAGATCGCGGCCGAGGTGGTCGCGTCCGGGGCGGACGCGGTCACGCTGATCGGCGGCGACGGCACGATCCACCTGGGCGCCCAGGTGCTGGCGAACTCGGGGATGCCGTTCGGCGTCATCCCGGCCGGTACCGGTAACGACTTCGCTCGCGGTATCGGCGTACCGCTCAAGGATCCGGCCGCGGCGGCCGACCTCGTGGTGGCCGGCCGGACCCGGACGATCGACCTCGCGACGGCGAAGGACGAGTTCATCACCACGGTCGTGGCGGGCGGTTTCGACTCCCTCGTCAACAAGCGCGCCAACGCGATGAGCTGGCCGAAGGGCAGTTCCCGCTACACGGTCGCGACCCTCGCCGAGCTGCGCACTTTCACGCCGCTCGAGTACGTCGTGACGGTCGACGACGAGGTGATCGAGACCAAGGCCATGCTGGTCGCGGTCGGCACCGGCCCGACGTACGGCGGCGGACTGCAGATCTGCGCCGGCGCCGAGATCGACGACGGCCTGCTGGACGTGACGATCATCCAGCCGGTGTCCCGGCTGACCCTGCTGCAGCTGTTCCCGAAGCTGTCCAAGGGCACGCACGTCGGCCATCCGGCGGTGCGCACGCTGCGCGGCCGCTCGGTCCGGATCGAGTCGCCCGGCATCACGGCGTACGGCGACGGCGAGGTGCTCGGCCCGCTGCCGATCGACATCGGGATCGCCCCGGGCGCCCTGACCGTCTTCGCCTGAGACACAACTGACATGAACTGAGCTGTTCTCACGACTGGCGTTCGTCTGATAGGAAAGCTTCCTAACAGTTCATTCCTCGGACGCCCCTCGGAGGACCACATGGAGTACCGCCCCACGCGCCGGACCACGCTGCTGCTCGGCCTGTCGCTCGCCGCCGTGCCGGCCACCGGGCTCGCCGTCTCCCGCCTCGCGCCGCACGCCGACGCTGCGGTGCAGGCGACCGGCCTCGACGACCCGGCGAAGAAGGAGATCGCGATGCAGATCGTCTGCAGCGCGGAGAACTCGTCGCTGGACTGGAAGGCGCAGTACAAGTACATCGAGGACATCGACGACGGCCGCGGGTACACCGCGGGCATCATCGGGTTCTGCTCGGGGACCCACGACATGCTCGAGCTGGTCGAGTTGTACGCCGACCGGAAGCCGGGCAACGTGCTGGAGAAGTACCTGCCGGCGCTGCGCAAGGTGGACGGCTCCGACTCGCACAAGGGCCTCGACCCGAACTACACCAAGGACTGGAGGACCGCGGCCAAGGACTCGGTGTTCCAGAAGTGCCAGAACGACGAGCGCGACCGGGTGTACTTCAACCCGGCGGTGAGCCGTGGCAAGTCCGACGGGCTGCGGACCCTCGGGCAGTTCTGCTACTACGACGCGATCGTCATGCACGGCGACGGTGACGACGCGACCAGCTTCGGCGGCATCCGCAAGCGCGCGCTCGCCAAGGCGAAGCCACCGGCGCAGGGCGGCAACGAGACGACCTACCTGAACGCGTTCCTGGACGCACGGGTGTGGGCGATGAAGCAGGAAGAGGCCCACAGCGACACCAGCCGGGTCGACACCGCGCAGCGGGTCTTCCTCCGCAACGGCAACTTCAACCTGAACACCCCGCTGGACTGGAAGGTGTACGGCGACCCGTACCACATCGGCTAGTCACCACAGGCGCGCAGCCGGGCTCTCCTCGGACCACCAGGGAAGAGAGTCCGGCTGCGTCATGTTCTCCTGCTGTGAGATCAGTCACGGCATCCAGTAGCAGGAGAAGCGATGAGCGCTGAAGAACGCGAAGCAGCACGGGGCATGATGCGCAAGGGCGAGCTCGGACGGTCGCCGGGGGAGCAGCGGGCCGAGTTCGACGAGCTGTTCGCGAACCTCCCGCTCGGCGACGACGTCACGCTCAGCGAACGCACACTGGGCGGCGTACCGGCGCTGGATGTGCGCGTGGCGGGCGCCGACCAGGACGGGGTCATTCTCTACCTGCACGGTGGTGCGTACGTCATCGGTTCGGCCCGCACCGGCGCGAACCTGGCCGCCCCGTTGTCGCGTCGCAGCGGTGTCCCGGCGGTCTCGCTGGAGTACCGGCTGGCGCCCGAGCACCCGTTCCCGGCGGGGGTCCATGACGCGTTGGCGGCGTACCGGGAGCTGGCGGGTCAGAACGTCGTGATTGCGGGCGATTCGGCGGGTGGCGGGCTGGCGTTGGCCCTACTGCTTGCCGCTCGGGCAGAGGGGTTGCCGCAGCCTGCGGGGGCGGTGCTGTTCTCGCCGTGGACCGACCTGACGCTGACCGGGCCGAGCATCGACGCTCGGGACGGCTACGACCCGCTCTTCAGCCGCCCGAACATGGCTGAGTCCGCCGAGCTCTACCTGGGCGGTGCGGACCCGCGCAACGAGCTGGCCAGCCCGCTGTTCGCGGACCTGACGGGTCTGCCGCCGCTGCTCGTCCAGGTCGGTACGGCGGAGGTCCTGCTCGACGACTCGCTCCGCCTGGTGGCACGGGCCGCGGAGCAGGACGTGGACGTCAGCCTCGACGTGGTCGCCGGTGCGCCGCACGTGTACCAGTACTTCGCCGGGCTCCTGCCCGAGGCGGACGAGGCCCTCGACCACGCCGCGACTTTCCTCCAGAACCGGCTCCGCGACAAATCTGTAGGAGCCGTCGCATAGATTGGAGTCCATGAGTACCCCGTCCGAGAAGTACGCCTCGTTTCGCTCGGACCAGGAGCATCCTGCGGTCAAGGAGTTCCGAGGGCTCTACGACTTCGCGCTGGACGAGTTCCAGCTGCGCGCCTGCGCCGCCCTGGAGGACGGCCACCAGGTGCTGGTCGCGGCGCCGACCGGCTCCGGGAAGACGCTGGTCGGCGAGTTCGCCGTCCACCTGGCGCTCGAGCGCGGCCAGAAGTGCTTCTACACCACCCCGATCAAGGCCCTGAGCAACCAGAAGTACGGCGACCTCGTCAGCCGGTACGGCGCGGACAAGGTCGGCCTGCTCACCGGTGACAACTCGGTCAACTCCGAGGCCCCGATCGTCGTCATGACGACCGAGGTGCTGCGAAACATGCTGTACGCCGGATCGCAGACGCTGCTCGGCCTGTCGTACGTCGTGATGGACGAGGTGCACTACCTGGCCGACCGGTCCAGGGGCGCGGTCTGGGAAGAGGTGCTGATCCACCTGCCGGACTCGGTGTCGGTGGTGTCGCTGTCGGCGACTGTCAGCAACGCGGAGGAGTTCGGCGACTGGCTGGAGACCGTCCGCGGCAACACGGTCGTCGTGCTGGAGGAGAAGCGGCCGGTGCCGCTGTTCCAGCACGTGATGGTGGGGAAGCGGCTGCACGACCTGTTCGCCGGTGAAGCGCCGACCGCGAGGGTCGGCGCTCCCGCGAAGGCGTCCAGGTCCGGCAACCCCGCGAAGGAGGTCAAGGCCGACGTCCGGGATCTGGTGAACCCGCAGCTGGTCCGGATCGCGCGGGACGACAACCGGATCTTCCGCGACGACTCACGCAAACCACGCCGGCGCCGCGACCTCCCGAAGGGGCGGCCGGCGCGGACCCACTTCACGCCGTACCGCTCGGACGTGGTGGAGGAGCTGGACGCGGGCGCGCTGCTGCCGGCGATCTTCTTCATCTTCTCCCGCAAGGGCTGTGAGGACGCGGTCGTGCAGTGCCTGCGGTCCGGTCTGCGGCTGACGAAGCCGTCGGAGCGCGACGAGATCAAGCGCGTGGTGGCCGAGCGTACGGCGGACCTCCCGGACGAGGACCTCGGCGTCCTCGGGTACCACGACTTCGCCGAGGCTCTGTCGCGCGGGATCGCGGCGCACCACGCGGGCATGCTGGCCGCGTTCAAGGAGGTCGTCGAGGAGCTGTTCGAGCGCGGCCTGATCAAGGTCGTGTTCGCCACCGAGACGCTTGCCCTGGGCATCAACATGCCGGCGCGCACCGTCGTGCTGGAGAAGCTGTCGAAGTGGAACGGCGAGGCGCACGTCGACATCACGCCGGGGGAGTACACGCAGCTCACCGGCCGCGCCGGGCGGCGCGGGATCGACATCGAGGGGCACGCGGTCGTGCTCTGGCAGCCTGGGTTCGACCCGCGGGAGGTCGCGGGGCTCGCGTCGACGCGTACGTACCCGCTGCGGTCGTCGTTCTCCCCGTCGTACAACATGGCCGTCAACCTGGTGCGTCAGGTCGGGCGGACGCGGGCGCGGGACATGCTCGAGCTGTCGTTCGCGCAGTTCCAGTCCGACCAGGCCGTCGTCGGGCTGGCGCGGCAGGTGCAGCGCAACACCGAGGCGCTGGAGGGGTACAAGGAGTCGATCGAGTGCCACCTCGGCGACTTCCTGGAGTACGCCGCTCTGCGCCGGCGGATCGGTGACCGCGAGGCGTCCGGCTCGAAGCGGCGCAAGCTCGACCGCCGGGTCGAGGCGCAGGAGTCGATCGAGAAGCTGAAGACCGGCGACATCATCCGGATCCCGGCCGGCCGGAGCGCTGGCTGGGCGCTGGTGCTCGACCCGGGGATGCGGTCGGAGCGGGAAGGGCCGCGGCCGACCGTGCTGACGCTGGACCGGCAGGTGCGGAAACTGTCGATGGTCGACTTCCCGACGCCGGTCGAGGCGATCGGGGTGTTGCGGATCCCGCGGAAGTTCAACCCGCGCAACCCGCAGCAGCGCCGCGAGCTGGCGCAGGTGCTGCGGACCCGGACCGATCTGCTCGGTGAGGACGGGCCGCCGTCGCGCTCCCGCGGCAAGGACGTCGTCAGCCACGCGGACGACCCGGAACTGCAGGAGATGCGGGCGGAGCTGCGCGCGCACCCGTGCCACGGGTGCTCCGATCGTGAGGACCACGCCCGCTGGGCCGAGCGGTACTTCCGGCTCGACCGGGAGAACCGCGACGTGCAGCGCAAGATCGAGCAGCGGACGAACACGATCGCCCGCCAGTTCGACCGGGTCTGCCAGGTGCTGGACGCGTTGCACTACCTCGACGGCGACAAGACGACCGAGGCCGGCGATCGGCTGGCGCGGATCTACACCGAGCTCGACCTGGTCGCGGCTGAGTGCCTGCGGCAAGGAGTTTTCGACGACCTGACCGTTCCGGAGCTGGCAGCTTGTCTGGCTGCGCTGGTCTACGAGTCGCGGTCGAAGGACGAGCCGACGTCACCGCGGTTGCCGCGGGGCGACGTACGGCTCGCACTGGAACGGATGGGATCGATCTGGCGGGACCTGTCCGCGCTGGAGCGGGACATGCGGGTGGACTTCCTGCGGTCCATGGACCTGAACTTCTGCTGGCCCGCGTTCCGCTGGGCCTCGGGCGCGTCGCTGGCCGAGGTCCTGTACGAGTCCGACCTGGCCGCCGGCGACTTCGTCCGCTGGGTCAAACAACTCATCGACCTGACGGAGCAGATCGCAGACGCCGCCGGCGACACTCCGCTACGCAAGACAGCCCGCTCCGTCGTCGACCAGATCCGCCGCGGCGTGATCTCCTACGCGTCCATGGTCGAGTAGACCTCTTCGGGTGAAAGAATTCCTTCTACGCAGTACGTGTTGTAAACCCCTGCCTTGAAGGAGAAGACGTTCGTGGAGTTGTCGCGCCGGAATCTCGGGAAGTTGGCTGTTGCGACGGGTGCCACCGCTGCGGTGGGTACCGGTGCCGGCTATCTGATCGGGCGGCCTGCTGATGCTGCTGCGACCTGGAAGACGACCGGGACCGCGGTGCCGGCGCTGGCCGGGTTCGACAACCAGATGAAGGCGTTCATGCAGGCGCGGGGTGTCACGGCCGGCCAGGTCGCGGTGACGTACAAGGGGCGCCTGGTGCTTGCCCGCGGCTACAGTACGTCGACTGCGCTGACCGTGCAGCCGACGTCGCTGTTCCGGATCGCGAGCCTGTCCAAGTCGTTCACCGCGGCCGCGATCGTGAAGCTCGTACAGGATGGCAAGCTCAGCCTGTCCACGCCGGTCGCGAACATCCTCGACATCACGCCCGCGAGCGGGCTGACCCGCGACTCGCGCTGGTCGACGATCACGTTGTGGAAGCTGCTGCAGCACCTCGGCGGCTGGGACCGGGACGTGTCCGGTGACCCGAACTTCAAGGACGCGATCATCTCGCGCACCCTCGGCGTGCCGCTCGAGCTGCAGCACGCGGACGTGATCAAGTACATGGCCGGCCAGAAGCTCGACGTCAACCCGGGCACGAAGTACGCGTACTCGAACTTCGGGTACCTGCTGGCCGGCCGGGTGATCGAGAAGGTCAGCGGCCTGAGCTACGAGAGCTACGTGAAGCAGAAGCTCCTGGCCCCGTTGAAGATCAAGCGGATGTCGCTCGGCTACTCGATCGCGAAGCACAGCGGCGAGACGTCGTACGAGTCGCAGTACACCGGTCCGACCGTGCTCGACATGTCCGGTAAGACCGTCGCCGCGCCGTACGGCTCGTTCAGCATGCGGATCCAGGACGCGAACGGCGGCTGGATCGCGAGCGCACCGGATCTGGTGCGCTGGGCGAAGATGTTCGACGCGCCGTCGAGCGTGCTGAACAGTACGTCGCTCGGCCGCGTGTGGGCGAAGCCGTCCACCGGCGTGAACGCCGACGGCTGGTACTACGGTCTCGGCTGGCAGATCCGCCCGGTCACCGGCGGCACCGGTCGCAACACGTGGCACACCGGCAGCATGCCCGGCACGTACACGCTGCTCGTCCGCACCTCCGGCGGCCTCAGCTGGGCCGCCCTCGTCAACCGCCGCGACGACACCAGCGGCAAGTCGTACGGCGACATCGACGCAGCCATGTGGACAGCCGCCAACACCGTAAAGTCCTGGCCCACCCACGACCTCTTCCCCCAGTACTTCAGCTGAGCTCTCCGCCCAATTTGCTGGGTCAGCCAGCCAATTTGGTGGGTCAGCCAGCCAAATGAGGGGTTCTGCACCCTGAACGAGGGTGACAAACCCCCAAGGTGACTGGCTGACCCACCAAATGCCGAGGGGTGCGGGCTAGAACATCAGTGCGCGGAAGTGTGGTGTGCTGATCTGGGTTTCGCCGGCCATGGCGGTGAGTGCGTCGCGGAGGGTGTCTACTGCTTCGTCGCCGAGGCGTTTGCGGAGGCGGCGTTCGTAGGTCTGGTGGAATTTCCGGGCGGCGGCGAGGGCTCCCCGGCCGCGTTCGGTGAGGTGGAGCAGGCGGGCGCGCGCGTCGGTCGGGTCGGGGCGGCGTTCGACGTACCCGCGGCGTTCCATGTCGTCGACGATCTGGCTGGCGCCCTGCTTGGTGACGTGGAGTCGCTCGGCGAGGCCGGTGATCGTGGTCGGGCCGTCGTTCAACGTCCGGAAGACGAAGCCGTCCGACCGGCCCTGGTCGTCGTACCCCTGGGCGGCCACGTGCTCGCGGAGTTCGCGGACGAACTCCTGCTCCGCGAGCAGCAGGAGGATTCCGATATCAGGCTTGCCCGAACGCGTCATACCGGTCATGATAGTCAAGCTGACTTGGTCAAGTCAGCTTGACTAAATGATGAGGGGGAACGCAATGCACGTCATTTCTGCCGCCGCGGCGCCGCGGTTCCAGTTGCCGGGTGTCGAGTTCGCCGTGTTCGCGGCGCCGAGTCTCGGGTCGGCCGGGCTGTGCGCGTGGCGGCTCACGGTCGACGAGGGGCACGTCGGCGACGCGCCGCACACGCTCGACCGCGACGAGATCTTCACCGTGCTCAGCGGCACCGTGCAGCTCGGGCCCGACGGCGAGAAGCTCGGCCCCGGCGACTCCGCGGTCGTACCTGCCGGTGAACTGATCTCGCTGAGCAATCTCGGCGAGGGCAAGGCGGAGCTGATCGTCGCCATCACCGCCGGCTTCACCGGCCACATGGCCGACGGCACCGCCGTCCAGCCGCCCTGGTCCAAGTAGTCGTCAGCAGCGCCGGTTCGGTGGGCTGTACGTCGTTTTGCTCGGTGTGGCGACGTAGTAGTCGGTGACCCACGACCCGTCGGTGAGACGGTCCCACACGGCCGTGGTGCCCACCTTGGTGCCCGCTCGCTGGCAGCTGATCCAGGCGAGTGATCCGATCGGCAGCGGGCTCGGGTACGCGGTGTACGCCGTACCCGGGCCGTGCCGCCGGCTGAGGTTGTTGATCGTGGTCTGGTACGGGAACGAGCAGCCGGGGATGGGTGCGCTGTAACCGGTCTTGTTCGGGGTGCGGACGTAGTAGTCCGTGACATAGGTGCCGTCGATCAGCCGATTCCAGACGGTCGTGGTGCCGATCTTCGGGCCGAACGTCTGGCAGACGATGCGGACCCCGGAGCTCGCCGGAATGGTGGAGCGGATCGGGTAGGCGGTCGACGGGCCGCTGTAGGAGTAGATGGTGGCGCGGACCGTGTACGTGTACCAGACCGTCGCCACCGGTGCGTCGAAGCGGTCACTGTCGATGTTGAGCGTCACGCCGCCGTACGTCTCGTTGTGGTCGCCCTGGTACTGCTTGCCGCGCTGCCCGACCGCCCAGAACGTGTTGGGCACTGTCGGCCAGCCGGTGAGGGAGCTGTTGCCGTCCCAGCGGGCGATCCAGAGTGCGTCCGGGCGTGCGTAGGAGCTGGAGTTGTAGGCGGCGGCGAGGTCGACCGCACCGGAGTTCTGGTGCGCGTAGACGCCTGACAGGAAGCCGAGTGCGTGGATCTGCTTGGTCCACGCCGACAGGTACCGCAGTACCGTCGCCCGGCACGTGCTGTCGGTGATGTCGTAGTGCTCCATGTCGGCGTAGATCGCGCTACCGCCGAGCAGGTTCAGCGCTCTGGCCTGCTGTACGGCGTCCCGCGCCAGCAGACCGCCCTGGAAGGTAGCCGACGGCACTGTCATCTTCACCGCGTTGGTGCGGGTCGTGCAGGGCGCCTGGTATCCCATGTAGATCGGGATCAGCCGGAAGCCCATCCGGGTCACGCTGCTGACCCAGCTCGGTGTCAGCTGCGGCTGTGCGCAGCTCCGGTTCACTCCGCCGATGTAGATGCCGACCGCGCGGTACGGCGAGGCCAGCCACGCGGACATCTGTGCGACGGTCGGCGCTGTGCAGGTGTCGAAAGCCAGCCCGGTGAACCGCGTTGCCGTCGTACCGGCGCTGTAGGGCAGTGGTGTTGTCGGCTCCGCGGCGGCGGGCAGTCCGACGACCGTGAGTGCGAGAGCCGCGACGAGGACCTTGAGTTTGAGCATGTTGACCCCCCTGCTCCCAGTAGACGCCTGCGGGTAGGTTGAGGCCAAGACCGAGTGCGGGAGGGTTGGCGGCATGCCGGAGATCGTGGAGGTTGGGGAGCGGCCGTACGTCGCTCTGCGGGGCAAGGTCGCGATGGACGGGATCGGGGCGTTCGCGGACCGGATGGGCGAGGTGATCGGCTGGCTCGCCGCCAAGGAGATCGCGCCGAACGACGCGCCGTTCTTCAAGTACGACGTGGTCGACATGGAGGCCGGGCTGGTGCTCGAGATCGGGTTCCCGGTCGACGACCTGCACTCCGGTGAGGGCGAGATCGTCACCGGCGTCCTGCCGGCCGGACGCTATGCGACCGTTAGCCATCACGGTCACCCTGACGGCCTGATGGAAGCCACCCGCGACCTGCTCGCCTGGGCCGAGGACCAGGGCCTCGAGTGGGACTCCGACGGCCCCCACTGGACCGCCCGCCTGGAGATCTACCGCTCCGACCCCCGCGAGGTCCCGAACATGAACGACTGGGACACCGACCTCCAGTTCAAGCTGAAGGACTGAGTGCCAACCGTTCTCGCCGGCGTGGCGCGGCTCGAGGGTGAGCGGATTCGTCATGTTGCCTCGCCGTTGATCGAGCTCGGGTGTGCACTGCATGTGCTGGCCGAGCCTGCGCACCACGACCGGGTGGACTGGGCTGCGTCGCTCCCGCTGTCCGCTGAGCTTCGTGAAGAGCTGGCGCAGTGGAGCTGGACCGTGCGCGCCGTCCGTGCCCGCTTCTTCGCCACCAGCGCCGCCACTGGCCTGCCCACCTGGTCTGACGAGCTCTCAGCGCTCCGCGAGCGCTCGCCCGAGGACGTGGCCGCGGAACTGGTCCGCCCGTTGCACGGTCGCCCGCTGAGCAGCCGCTCGATCGACACGGACGCCGTACAGCACTGGGCTCGCAGCCGCGGCCGCTCCGTCGCGGCACTCGTCGAAGCTCTTCTGACCTCACCCGAGGAGCCCGTACGCCGTTTCCTCGACGTACTGGATGCCTGCTGGCACGAGTGGTTCGGTGCGTTGTGGGAGGAGTCCCGGGACTCGCTGGCTGCCCGTGGACGGCACGACCGGGACCTGGCCGTCCGGGACGGTGTCGGGACGATGCTGTGCTCGCTGGACAGTGCGATCGACCTGCGGGACGCGGACAGCGTCGTCGTACAGAAGGTGCAGAGCAAGCGCATCGACATCAGCAGCCGCTCGCTGCTGCTTGTCCCGAGCAACTACATCGCACCGCACCTGTTCGTCGGCGAGGTCCCCGGCGAGCCCGTCACGATCATCTACCCGGCCACGGGCCGCGCCGCCGCAGTACCGACGGCGCAGCAGATCCGTGCCCGGCTGGACGCGCTGGCGTCGCCCGACCGCCTCCAGGTCTGCCGCGCCGTGGCCAGCGAGCCACGCACCGCCGGCGAGATCGCCGCCCTCTGGGGCCTCCACCCGACCCAGGTAACCCGCCACCTCCGAGCCCTCACCCGAGCCGGCCTCGTCACCGCCGAACGCCAAGGCCGCTTCGTCGCCTACCGCCTCAACAACGACGCCCTGACAGCTCTCGGCTCTGACCTGCTGACGCTGATCATGCGCTGATCCGAAGGCGGCTCAGCACTGGGCGGCTTCGCGCTTCCAGGTGAAGTCGAAGAAGTCCGTAAGGGCCTGGTAGTGCGCCTGCTGAGGAACCTGGACCATGAGTTCGTCGGAGTTGATCGAACTGTCGGCCATGTTGTCCGACCCGAGCCAGCTGCGGTACGTCCGCTGGCCGGCCGACACGTAGCTCACCAGCAGCATCTTCGAATGGTTGAAACTGATGTCGTTCGCCGGCGCGCCGCCACAGGTCTGCGTGTCCAGCCGGGTGACACCGCCCTGGTCGAGAGTGCTCCGTACGACCGGTCCCGCACCGGCAGTGTGCATGACCTTCACCCAGGCACCCGCCTTACGCAGCCGCACCAGTTCCTGCGCGATCCGCCGGGCCCGCTCGTTGGTGAAGCCCGAGGTCGCGACCCGGATCACCGCCTGGTCGGGGTTCGGGATCGTCCGCAGCCGGGTGATCACGGGATCCTCGGCGATGCAGTCCAGCGGGTAGGCCATCACGCCGTACCCGCCGTTGAAGAAGTGCTGGAAGAGCCTGCCGTCGTTGGGCGTGGCGGTCTGGCACCGCGCCGCGCGGGGGCTGTCGGTCATCTGCTGCTGGAACAGCGCTTTCAGGTCGTCGTGCATGGTCTGGTTGTTCACGAACTGGAACGCGACGTTGTACTGGTTCTTGTTCGCGTCGTCCGTCGGGTTGTACGACGTGACGAGCGAGACATGGCTCGCGGTACCGGTCCGGGAGAACGTGAACGACTTCTGGTGCAACTGCCCCTTGCCCTCCGGCCCGCGGGCGGAGTTCTTGATGCACCTGAAGAAGCTCGCGTCGCCGGCGACCCCCAGGACGGCACGCAGGTGGACTGTCCCACTGCCGCAGTTGCGGTCCCACACCAGTACCTGCACGTGAACCCCGCGCCGGTGTGCATTGATCAGCGCGGTGGTGACCCCCTGGTCGTTGAGGTTCCAGGTCACCGCCCGGATCGTCTGCTGCGCCGGTGTGTGCGCGATGTTGTCGAGGATGGCGCGGCGGATCGGGCTCGACTGGGCCCCGGTGGCGGTCGGGTGCTGGCCGATCGGTCCGGGCTGCGGTGTGTAGGCAACCGCGGCCGTGGACGGGGCGATCAGAGGTGTCGTCAGGGCAGCGATCGCGGCCGAGACTCCGATCACCGCGCGTTTCCAGGGGAGTTTCATGGACGTTCCTCCGTCTAGACGATCCACTGTGGCTGCGACAAGGCAAACAGCTACCCCGGGGACGGCACCAGGAAGGGAACCCGGCAGTTTGACCGGAAGAAGCACCTACGATGTGCCGGTGACAGGTCGCGACGCGATGATCCGGCAGGACCTCGGTGTTCCGGCAGGATCAATGGACTGACAGAAGTCCGCAGTCCACCGGCGGTGCCGGGGAAGCGCTTGTTGGATGGGCAGCTGTGACCTCATCTCTTTCGCCTGCTGTCAGACGGCTGATCGCCGCGACACTCGTCAACACTCTCGGGAACGGCGTCTACGCGGCGGTCGGGGCGCTCTACCTGACGCGGGCCGTGGGGCTGTCGGTTGGTCATGTTGGTGTGGGGCTGACGATTGCCGCGCTGGTCGGGCTGGTTGCGAGTACGCCGCTTGGTGTGGTCGCCGACCGGCTGGGGCCGAACCGGGCGTACGTCGGGTTCCTGTTGCTCCAGGCCGTCACCATGACCGCGTTGACCCAGGTGCGGTCGTTCGGCTGGTACGTCGCTGTCGCGGCGGTGACCGCGATCGCAGACTCGGGGCAGCGGGGTGCGAAGGGTGCGTTGATCGCCGGTGTCGCTGCGGCCGATCAGCGGGTCCGGACGCGCGCCATCCTCCGAGTCGTCACGAACATCGGCATGGCCGTGGGGATGGCAGCCGCGGGTGTGGTCCTCGCGGTCGACCGCCGCGAGGTGTACGTCGTAGCGCTGCTGGCGAACGCGGCGACGTACGTGGTGACGGCCGGGCTGGTGCGGTTCGGGATGCCGGCCGTCGCGCGGGTGCCTGCCGCGGCGGGGCCGTCGGGGCTGACCGCGGTGCGGGACCGCCGGTTCCTGGTGTTCGTCGGGCTGGACGGCGTACTGAGCATGCATGGTGCGCTCGCGCAGATCGGTATCCCGCTGTGGGTGGCGACCGCGACGGATGCGCCGCGGTGGATGATCTCCGTGCTGCTGGTGCTCAACTCCGCCGCGGTGATCCTGCTGCAGGTACGGATCTCACGTGGCACCGAGCGCCTCGGCGGGGCGGCCCGGGCCGGTCGACGTGCCGGGGTGCTGTTGGCGATCACCTGTCTGGTGCTGGCGCTGAGCGATGCGACGTCCGGTGCGGTGACGATCGGTCTGCTGATCGCGGCGGCGCTCGCGCATGTCCTGGGGGAGATGCTGCAGTCCGCGGGCGGGTGGGGGATCAGCTTCGAGTTGGCGCCACCTGGCGCCCAGGGGCAGTACCAAGGCGCCTATGCGATGGGGCACCAGATCGGTGACCTCGCGGCACCGCTGCTCATCACGACGGTCGCGGTGTCGTGGGGCTGGCCGGGATGGTTGCTGACGGCAGGCGTCTTCCTGGTCGCCGGGATGTTCGTACCTGTCGTGGTGCGAGAGCCAGAACCCGTTATGCAGCCAGCGGTTTGAGCAGGTCGCGTAGTGCGCGGGCGGCGGTGAATCCGGCGCGGTTGGCGCCGATGGTGCTGGCCGACGGACCGTAGCCGACGAGGTGAATGCGGGGGTCGACGACTGTGGCGGTGCCGTTCATCCGGACACCGCCGGAGGGCTCACGGAGGTGCAGCGGAGCGAGGTGAGCGAGGTCGGCCCGGAAGCCGGTCGCCCACAGGATGGTGTCGACGTGCAGGCTGCTCCCGTCGGCCCACTCGACACCGTCCGGTGTGATGCGCGAGAACATCGGCAGGCGGGTGTAGACGCCGCGGTCCGCCGCGGCCTGTTCCTGTGGTCGCAGGTGCAGTCCGGTGACGCTCACGACGCTCCGCGGCGGCAGACCGGCGCGGACGCGTTCCTCGACGCGTGCTACGACCTGGCGGCCGTACTCGGGCGTGAAGTCCTCGTCGGTACGCCACTCCGGCGGCCGACGCGTCACCCACGTGGTGTTCGCAACCGCGGAGATCTCCGCGAGCAGTTGCACGGCTGACGCTCCGCCGCCGACAACCAGGACCTGCTGCCCGGCCAACACGGCAGCACCGCGGTAGTCGGCGGTGTGCAGCTGACGCCCCTGGAACGTCTCGATCCCCGGGTACCACGGGATGAAGGGCCGGTCCCACGTCCCGGTCGCGTTCACGATCGACGCCGCGCGGTACCCGCCGTTGGACGTCTCGAGCTCGAACCCGTCGTCCACCGCACGGACGCTCTCGACCGCAACCGGCCGGAGCACCGGCAGGCTGAACTGCTTCTCGTAGTCCGCGAAGTACGCCGGCACGAACTCGTTGGCTCGTTCCGCGCCGGCACTGGACGGCACCGGTACGCCGGGCAGGTTCGCGATCCCGTGGACGTCGTGCATCGTCAACGAGTCCCAGCGGTGCTGCCACGCGCCACCTGGTTCCGGGTTCCGGTCCAGCACGACAACCTCGTCGTACGGCGTGAATCCCATCCGCACCAGGTGGTACGCCGCCGACAGGCCGGCCTGCCCCGCTCCGATCACCGCTACGTCCAGCACACCAGGAGCAACGCCGGACCCGGTCGGTGTCTTCCCGGCTACCGTGGACGACCATGGATCTCGGCGCGATGTACGGCGTGAAGATGGACTGGTTCGTCAGTTTCGCCGCGGTCGCGCGGTACGGCGGGTTCTCGGCCGCCGCGAAGGCGGTGTACCGGGGCCAGTCCCGGATCAGCGAGCACGTCGCGGAGCTCGAACGCGCGCTCGACGTACAGCTGTTCGACCGTACGGCGCACCCGCCGCGCCTCACGCCCGAGGGCCGCGCGCTGCTCCTGCAGGCCGAGGAGATCCTGCGCCGCGTGCAGAACCTGTCCGCCGGGGGAGCCGTCCGTTTCGGCGCCTACCCGAGTGCCGCGGCGTGGCTGTTCCCCCAGGTCGTACGACGCCTGCCAGACACCATCCGACTGCTCCTGATCGAGGGGCCGAGCGTGGATCTGGAGGCCGCGTTGGTCCGTGGTGACATCGACCTAGCCATTCGACCGGTGCACCCGCTCGTCGCGGACGAGTCGCTGACCCACGAGATCCTCTGGCGCGAGCCCCTCACCGCGGTCTTCCCCGAGAACCACCCACTCGCAACCGGCCAATCCGTCACCTTGCACCAGTTGGCCGAGCTGCCCTTGATCTCGATCGGTGAGAGCGACGGCCCGCGGCAGTTCGAGTCCCACCTGGCGTTCGCGTCGAAGGGCCTCAACCCGGAGTCCGCGTTCCGCACCAACCAGCCGCAGACCCTGCTGTCACTGGTCCGCCACGGGCTCGGCGTAGGCGTCACCAATGAACTGGCCGTCACCACCGCCAACCTCGACGGCGTCCGTCTGGTCCCCATCGACGATGCCGGTGTCGAACGTCAGGTCGCCCTCTTCACCCGGCGCGACCATCCGCCGTCCCCGGCACTGCTGCAGGTCATCGAGGTGCTTCAGCGGATGAACTGGTCCACGTAGTCGGCGCCGAGGCCGTTCGCGCCGTAGTGGTCCCGGCAGAGCTGGATCTTGGTGAACGTGTCCTCGTAGCCGGTCTGGTTGCCGGCCTCGTCGACGTAGATCATCGCGCCGGAGATGTTGAAGAAGGTGATCATCTCGGTGCACTCCTCCGGGACGCGGAGCGTGTGGATCTCCCCGGGCGGTTCGTACACGAACGAACCCGCGTCGGCGACCCAGTCGTGTTCGTCGTACTGCCACTTGCCCTTGATGACGTAGCCGAAGACCGCGCTCGGATGGCGGTGCCGGGACACGATGCCGGCGCGGGTGACCTTGAGCAGGTTGCACCACTGGCCGGTGATCGTGTTCAGCATCAGCGGCCGGAACCACACGTCCGGGGCCTGCGGCACCCAGAGCCGCTCGTCGTCGGGAACCGCCTGGACCGCGATCTCCGCCGGGACACCTGCCGATATCGGAATCATCCAGTTCTCCTACATGCTCAGGTAGCCGCCGTCGACGGGTACGACGGCGCCGGTGACGAAGCCCGCGTCCGGGCCGGTCAGGAACGCGATCACGCCGGCGACCTCGTCGGGCGTGCCCCAGCGGGCCATCGGGGTCCGGGAGAGGATCCGGTCGGAGGCGGCCGGATCGGACCGCAGCGCGGCGGTCAGTTCGGTGGCGATCCAGCCGGGCGCGACCGCGTTCACCCGGATCCCGTCCGCGGCCCACGCGACCGCCAGCGACTTGGTCAGCTGCACGATCCCGCCTTTGGACGCGCTGTACGCCGGAACCAGCGGCCCGCCGAAGTAGCTCAGCATCGACGCCACGTTGACGATGCAGCCGTTACTGGCCGCGAGCAGATCGTGCGCGGCCTCGGCGGCCCGCATCGCGCCGGTCAGGTTGATCTCCACGACGTCCCGGAAGACGTCCGGCCGGTGCTCGTCACCTCGCCGGATGACGCCGGCCGCGTTGACCAGTACGTCGAGCTGCCCGAGCGACCGGATCAGCGCCTCCACCGAGCCGTCGACGCGCAGATCCAGCTCGACCTGAGCGGGGCCTGCGCCGAGGCCGGCCGCGACGACGTGCAGTCCGTCGGCGGCGAGTCGCCGTACCGCGGCCGCACCGATCCCGCTCGTTCCTCCGACGACCAGCGCGGTCCGTGTCATGCCCGGCATCGTGCTCGACGCGGGCAGGTCCCGGCAACCATCACCCGGACGGCGGATCGCACCGATCCGCCGTCCGGGTGCCCGGTCAGGCGCTCAGGTCGATGCGCCGGTGGTAGCGCTGCCCCGCCTTGCCGCCGATCAGGGCCGCGATCAGCGTGATCACCACGGCGGCGACCAGGGCGACGAGCCCACCGGTCGTCAGCGTCGCATCGGCGATCGGCACCGACGGCAGCTCGACCCGGTTCAGTACGTCGTACTGCGAGCCGGCCAGGGCGGCGATCCCGGCGACGGCCGCGGTCACGACGACACCGATCAGCCAGACCCCGAACCCCTGCCGGGCACCGTCGAAGCGGGCGAGACGGCCGGCGACGTACCCGCCGTTGTAGTAGGCGATCGCCAGGATCAGCAGCAGGATCGCGCCCGAGGCGATCCCGATCGTGCTTGCCGTGTCGGCGCTGCCGGTGGCGTCGTTCCAGTCGAAGGTGATCGCGTAGTCGACGGCTGCCGCGATGGCGCCGACGATGCCGGTCAGCAGCGCGATCAGCCCGACCGCGACCAGCCAGCCGAAGAACGCGGAACCACCTTTGAAGCCGCGGTACGACGGGTCGACCTCGGCCGCCGGTGACGGGTCGATGTGCGCCCGGTGCCGGCTGGTCGTGGCGGTTCGATCGTCCTCGTACATATCGGACGGACCGACCCGATCGATGCGGGTTTCTTCCTCATGTTGCTGGGTCATCAGCTTCTCCTCACCGGACAAGCCCCGTGTACCTCCCCGGTACCCGCTAAGAAACCCAGCGATTACTCAGAGCAGCTGATCGATGCGGTCGTGGTAGCGCCGGCCGGACTTGCCGCCGATGATCGCGAACAGCAGCGTGAGGATGAGCAGGGTGGCTCCGGCGGCGATGCTGCCGAGAAGAACGGTGTTGTCGCTGAGCGCCACGTCCGGCCGGTTGACCTCGTCGAGCAGGCTGTACTGGCTGTCCAGCACCCAGCCGGCGCCGGCGGCGATCGCTCCGACGAGCACGGCGATCATCCAGACGCCGAAGCCCTGCCGTCCGCCGTCGAACCGCGCCAGCCGGCCGGCGACGTACCCGCCGATGTAGAACGCCAGCGTCAGCATGAAGATCGTGACACCTGCCGCGGTGAGCGAGGCCGCGCCGGGCTGAGCCTTCGCGTCACTGGTGGTGTAGTCCAGGATTTCGGCGGTGCCGAGCGCAGCGGCCGACACGGCGGCCATCAGCAGCACCGACATCGAGATCGCGATCAGCCACCCGAAGAACGCCGCGCCGAACTTGAACCCGCGGTACGACAGCAGGTCCGGGTCGACCTCCGCCTCGGCCGCCGCCGGCGGTGTCCGCAGCGGCTGCTCCTGGGGGATCGAGATCGTGCTCATCGCCCGGCTGGCGGCCGCGCGCGCCTCCTCGTACTTCTGGGTGCTGGCGTCGCCGGCGGGCGTGGTGATCGTGGCGGTGTCGCCGGGGTACTGCTGACTCATCTCCGCTGGCTCCTCAGGTCGGCTTCGGGGCGGTCCCTACCCGTCCGCACTGCGCCTGACACAGCCGGAGCGCTGATTTAACCGACTCCTGGGATGCCTTCACTCACCGTCGCCGGGTATCGGCGCGGAGTGAACACCAGCGAGCCGGCCGGGCGGGGCACAGTGCGCGTCTGTGACGAGCCGACCAGGAGCAGGCACCGCATGTCAACCGTTTGAGGATCCAGTTCCGCCAGTGTCGTGACAGTGATCGACTCCTCGGGCCCGCCGACGTCCCGTCCGACCACTACCGGCGTACCGGGGGAGCGGTGCTCCAGCAGCAGGTCCCGGGTCGCCTCCACCTGCCAGGTACGGGACCTGGAGGCGGGGTTATAGATCGCGATTGCCAGGTCTGCCTGCGCTGCCGCGGTCAGGCGCTGGGCGATGACGTCCCACGGCTTGAGCCGGTCCGACAGTGACAACACGCAGTAGTCGTGCCCCAGCGGCGCCCCGACCCGGCTGGCGACCGCCTGCGCGGCTGTCATGCCCGGCAGCACCTTTACGGCGATGTCGGCGTACTCCGGCTCCGCTGCGATCTCTGTGACCGCACTGGCCATGGCGAACACACCTGGGTCACCGGACGAGACCACAACCACCCTGGAGCCCTTGCGAGCCAGGTCGAGTGCGAACGCGGCCCGCTCCGACTCGACGCGGTTGTCCGAGCCGTGCTTGCGCTGACGGGCCCGGTCCGGCAGGCGATCGACGTACGTCGTGTAGCCGATCACGTCGTCCGCACCGGCGATCGCGGCGCGCACCTCCGGCGTCATCCACTCCGGACCGGCCGGACCGAGGCCGACGACGGTGACGGAGCCCTCGGCGGCGGTCTTGGTGACCGGGGCGGCGAACGTGTTGTTGATGGGGCTCGGGAGCAGGGCGAGGGAGAAGTACGGGACCTCGTCCGGATCGACCTCGTTGAGCGGGGCTGTGCGCTGGGCGTCGGTGGTCGCGCGTTCGACGTACCAGGCCTCGTCGGCGCGCCCCGCGAGCTCGAAGGCCTCGCGGACTCCGGCGAAGGTGCGGCCGAGCTTCATCACCGCGGCCGCGTCTGTGGACCGGAGGCGGTCTGCGAGTACGTCGGGGGGAAGGGTGCCGGGGAGGACCGTGAGGATCTCGTCGCGCTCACACAGCGGGCGACCGAGTACGGCGGCTGCGGCGCTGACCGAGGTGACGCCGGGGACCACCTCGCACGGGTACCTGTCCGCGAGGCGTTTGTGCATGTGCATGTACGAGCCGTAGAACAGCGGATCGCCCTCCGCGAGGACGACGACGTCCCGGCCGGCGTCGAGATGCGCCGCGAGCCGGGCGGCGCAGTCGGCGTAGAAGTCGTCCATCGCGCCCTGATAACCACCCGGGTGGTCTGTCGTCTCGGTGGTGAGCGGGTAGACGAGGTGCTCCTCGAGCTGCCCAGGCGTCAGGTACGGCGCGGCCACCGACCGCGCAATGCTCCGCCCGTGCCGCGCACTGTGAAACGCGACCACGTCAGCAGCCCCAATCAACCGAGCCGCCTTCACAGTCACAAGCTCCGAGTCCCCCGGGCCAAGCCCCACACCCCACAACCGACCTGTCACTCTGTCTCACTCGCAATCGCGTTGACGGCGGCTGCGGTGATCGCGCTTCCGCCACGTCGTCCTCTGACCACCAAGTACTCCAGCCCGAGCGCGTTGGCCGCCAGGGCTTCCTTGGACTCCGCCGCCCCGATGAACCCGACCGGGATACCCAGCACCGCAGCCGGGCGCGGCCCACCACCCGCGATCACCTCCAGCAAGCGGAACAGCGTGGTCGGCGCATTCCCGATCGCCACCACCGCCCCTTCGAGCCGGTCGAACCACAGATCCACGGCGGCAGCGCTTCGAGTTGTGGCGAGTTGCTCGGCGAGCTCCACGGTCCGCGGGTCCTGCAGCGTGCAGATCACCTCGTTGTCTGCCGGAAGCCGTCGCCGGGTGATACCGGCAGCGACCATCTGCGCGTCGCAGAGGATCGGCGCACCGTTCTGGAGCGCGGTACGGGCGTTCTTCACCACGTTCGGCGACCAGGCGAGGTCACCGACCAGGTCGGTCATCCCGCACGCGTGAATCATCCGTACGGCGACCTGCGCCACGTCGGCCGGCAGCCCGTCGAGCGCCGCCTCGGCCCGGATCGTCGCGAACGACCGCCGGTAGATCTCCGCGCCGTCCCGCTCGTACTCGTAACTCACACCCGTTCCCCGTCCACCAGATAACCGTTGCCCACCGCAAGAACATCCACAAACGCACCGGCGGGCTTGCCGCACCGCCGCTCACACCCCGACCAATGCACCCGCCGCCCCCGCCCAACAACCCGCCCCGTGGTCAGGTGGGTAGTTGCGTCAGTTCGGACGTCGGCTTGTGCCTTGGCACACCCCGGCTGACCGGCGCAGGCCGTCACACCCTCCCAGACCGACCCAGGAGTGGTGACCAGCCCGACCTCCTCCAACCCGCTGGCCGCCGCAGGAACCACGACAGACCGCCACGGCGTGATCCGAACCTCATCACCCGCCCGCACCAACGCAGCCGCCTGCTCCTGCGTCAA
Source organism: Kribbella speibonae (assembly GCF_004331375.1). Classification (NCBI taxonomy): domain Bacteria; kingdom Bacillati; phylum Actinomycetota; class Actinomycetes; order Propionibacteriales; family Kribbellaceae; genus Kribbella; species Kribbella speibonae. The sequence continues at coordinate 72,614 of NZ_SJKC01000004.1, forward strand.
ACTCCCCAGCGGAACGGTGACAACCAGCGCCGCCCCATGCACACCAGCAACCACCCGCGCCGTCTCAACCGGCAGCACCTCAGTCGCCCGCAACCCAAGCCGCTCCAGGATCAACTCCTCACCCCGAGCGACCTCAGCGATCCGCCACTCCTGATCGCGTACCTCCAGGAACGCCTCCGCCGCAGCCACCATCAGCTCCGGCACCACGCCCCACTCCACCCGCACGCCAAGGCTCCCAAGGCTCAACAACGCGGTCCGCTCATCCAGCGCTCGCACCGCCACATCTGCCGCCAGCTCGGACAGATCCCCACGCCCATCGTCCAACGCGAACAGGAACCGTCCCGGCAGGTCAGCCAGCCCAGGCCGGTCGCACAACGCGCGGTCCAGCGCACTGGCGACCGGAAGTACGTCGTACCGCGACAGCTGGTCCAGACCGGAGAGTGGTGACGCCAGGATGTTCCGCACACGCTCATGCGCGATCGACGGCAGCAGACCGGCCGCGAACAGCCGATCCGACAGCTCCTCCGGCCCGTCTGACCGCAGTCCACGGATTTGTACGTTGCCCCGCGACGTGAGCTCCAGCCGCCCGTCACCCAGTTCAGCGGCCGCGAGACGCAGTACGTCGAGCTGTGGTGTCGTCAGCCGTCCACCGGGGACTCGGACGCGTGCGAGACCGCCGTCAGCCGCCTGGTGCACTGCCAGCACACCGGGGCATCGATCGACGTTTGTCCTCGCCACAGCCGTGATGCTACGTCCCCGGAACCTGGTGTGTTCTGCCCCACAGCAGGAACCCGACCGCCACCACCGCACACCCGCCGCCGGCCACCATCGCCACCTGCACCGACCACGCGTCCACCACGAGCCCACCGAGTAGCGCCCCAGCCGACAACACCGCCTGGAACGAGGAGGTGAACCACACGGTCGCCGCCTCCCGCGACTCGGGCACAGCCTGCGCGAACATCGTCATGGAGCAGACCGGTACGCCGCCGTACCCGAGCCCCCAGACCACGAGGAGCAGCAGCGCTCCCGCCGTACTGCGGCCGGCCACTGGCATGAGGAGCGTCGCTGCGGCAATGAGTGCGGCGCAGGTGGTGAAGGTCGTGCGGAGATTGCGAGCTGCCCACAGGCCGGCGACCACGTTGCCGATCAGACCTGCGGCGCCGTAGACGAGCAGGAACAGGCCGATGAGCTCCGGGCGCACCACTTCGCGCAGGAACGGCGTGACGTAGGTGTAGGTCGCAAAGTGGGCCGTGACGATCAGACAGGTCACGACGAGAGCGGTCCGACTGCTGCGGAAGGCCTTGCGGAGTACTGCGGCGTGGGTGACCTGTAACGGCGGCAGTGGCGACACGGTGGCGCGTAGTGCGACCAGTGCCAGCAGGGCGAGTACGCCGAGCGCTGCGAACGACGTACGCCAGCCGGTGAGCTCACCGACGAACGTGCCTGCTGGTACGCCGAGCACCGAGCCGAGGGGGACTGCGGAGAAGATGACGGCCGTCGCCCGCGGCGCCCAGCGCTCCGGGACGAGTCGTCCGGCGAGACCGGCGCCGATGGACCAGAAGCCGCCAATCGTCAGGCCGACCAGGAAGCGGGCAACCAGCTCGAGCCAGAAGACCGGTGCGGCGGCCGCGAGGAAGCCCGCGATGGCCAGCAGGGTCATGAGTACACAGAGCATCAGGCGTCGGTCCAGCCGGGCTGTCGCAAGCGTGACGACAGGTGCGGCGACAGCGGCGACCAGACCGGGCATCGTCATCAGCCAGCCGGTGCGGCCCGGCGTAAGGGCGAAGTCGGCGCCGATCGGGCTGAGCAGCCCGATCGGGAGGATCTCGGTGGTGACGATCACGAAGATCCCCAGCGTCACCGCACCAACCCCAAGCCACTGAAGAGCTCGCGGAGCAGTCCGGGTTGTCAGAACAGTCATAACCCCCAGGCAACTCCCCGCCCCACCAACCGACTCGCGATTTCACGACACCGCGCTCGACAGGCAGCAAGCCGTCGTCTTTCCGCGATGGTGTGTTCTGCAGCTCGACAGGATGTCTTGGGTGGACGGGTAGTGCACCTGAGCGTGGATGTGTCCGTGCGTACAGCGTCTCGCTGGTGCTCTACCTGTCGAGCTGCAGATCACGCAGCCCGCCGAGGAGCCGCGCTGCCACCATTCGGACTGCACGCCGAGTCGTGGCGTTTGGCCCGTCCCCGGTGCGGCGGGTCGTGGATCGAGGCTGCGTTTGGTCGCCGAAACCCGCGACTCGATCGGCCACAGGTGCCTGCGGCGAATGATCCGGCTCGGGATGATCTTTGGGCGGATGATTCGAGCTAGTCTCGGAGGTATGGCGCAGCTTCCGGAACGTACTGTCCCTGACCTCACCGGGTATCTCACGCACGCCGGTCACGTCCTGGAGACCCAGTTGTCCGCGGCGCTGGCGGAGATCGGGCTGACGCTGCGGATGCAGTGCGTACTGCGGCACGCGCTCGAGGCCGAGCGTACGCAGATCCAGATCGCGGAGCTGGCCTACATGGACAAGACCACGATGGTGGTCACCGTCGACGCCCTCGAGAAGGCCGGGTACGCCGAACGCCGTCCCTCCGCGACCGACCGCCGCGCCCGCATCATTGCCGTCACCGAGTCGGGCGCCAAGATCGCCGCCGACGGTCAGAAGATCGTCGACCGCGTCCACGCCGACGCCCTCGAAGCCCTCACCGCCCAGCACCGCAAGACCTTCGTGGACTCCATCACCACCCTGGTAGACGGACCCCTTGCCACCCCAACCACCGCCCAGCCGGTACGCCGCTCCCGCCAACGCGCGAGCTGAACTATCCGGGCAGGTACTCCGTCAGCTCCCGCCAGGACTCTTTGCTGTCCTCGGACTCGACATGCGGCTCGCGGAACAGGCGGATGTAGGACGCGATCTCGGCCACCGACCACCAGACGTCGAACAGCTCCAGCGCCGCGGCCCGCGGGCTGACCGGGCCGGCCTCCGACTGGTACGCCGGGAGTACGTCGGTCGGCCCGCCGAGGACCGCCTTCAGGTCGCGTTCGCGGGGCGCGAGGCGCACGGTCTCCCAGTCGACGAGGCGCATGGCGCCGTCGGCGGTGCGCAGTACGTTCGCGCTGTGCGGCTCGCCGTGCGTCACGACCCAGGGCTCGTCCGACGCGTCGACCTCGCGCGCCAAAGCGTCGTAGTGGTCCAGCATGCTGTGCACGTAGGCGTGCGCCCCGGCCAGCCGCAGTCGGGCGGGCTCGGAGTACGGCCCTGCCGACCACGGCCGCTTGAGGTCCTCGAGCGCCGCTAGGAGCGCGTCCCTGTCCGGTACGGCGAAGTCCCAGCGCTGCAAGGACTCTGGTGCCGTCGTCGCGTGGAGCCGACCGACGATCCGAGCGATCTGCTCCCGCTCGGCCGGGTCGTCCCAGGCGCCGTCCGGAGTGCTCCACCCGTGCAGGTACGGCAGGACCGACACTGTCCACCCGGTCAGTAGTTCGCGCACCAGCCGACCGTCCAGATCGGCCAACGGCGCCACGACGAACTCGTGGCCACGGTCCGCCAGTTCCTTGGCAGTTCGCATGGCCGCCTCGATCTGCGGGCCGACCCGGTCCGCGGTCACGAACCAGCGCGGTCCGTCCGTGTCGGAGGCAATCCAATGGTGACTGCCGAACCCCACGGGTGCGTAGGTGACCTCCGCAGGCCGGAAACCCCAATGTTCCTTGAGGATCCCGGCCACCAGGTCGCGCGAGATCTCCGCCGGCTCGGTTCTCATCCCGACGACCCTAGCCGCGAACCCGAGCGCAGGCAGGTCGTTTTCGCTGTTCATCCGATAGAAGATCGTCTGTTATAGAACTATCTGCTATGGTCTTTTCAATCGATGACCTGAGGAGAAGCCGGTGAAGGTGGATGCGGCGCGTGGGCGGGCCAAGGCGTTGGTGGTGCTGTGCGTGATGCAGCTGATGATCATCTTGGACGGGACTGTGGTGACGGTCGCGTTGCCGACGATCCAGGCGGAGCTGGGATTCTCGCAGGCGGGGCTGGCGTGGGTGATGAACTCGTACCTGATCGCGTTCGCCGGGCTGCTTCTGCTGGCGGGGCGGATCGGGGATCTGATCGGGAGCAAGCGAGTCTTCGTCGCGGGGCTCGGGCTCTTCACCGCGGCGTCGTTGTTGTGCGGGGTGGCGGGCAGTGCCGAGGTCCTGATCGTCGGCAGGTTCCTGCAGGGGGTTGGCGGGGCGCTGGCCTCGGCGGTGATCCTCGGCATGATCGTGAGCCTCTACCCGGCTCCGGGCGAGCAGGCGCGCGCCATGGGCGTCTACAGCTTCACGGCTGCCAGTGGTGCGTCGATCGGCCTCATCTTCGGTGGTGTGATCACGCAGACCATCGGCTGGCACTGGGCGTTCCTGATCAACGTCCCGATCGGTGCGGTCTCGCTGGCGTTCGCCGTACGTCTCCTTGCGCGCCAGCCAGGTCTCGGCCTCGCCAACGGTGCTGACGTCCTGGGTGCCGTACTGGTGACCGCAGGACTCTCGCTGGGCGTCTACACGATCGTCCAAACCGCAGAACCACAGGCGACACTGACTCGCACGGTGGTGCTGGCCGTTGCGTCGCTCCTGCTGCTGGCCGCCTTCGTCGTACGCCAGGCGCGGATCAAGAACCCGTTGCTTGCCCTGCGCATCTTCCGTCGCCGGCAACTCACCGTGGCCAACGGTGTGGTCGTCCTGCTCTTCGCAGCCGGTTTCGGCTTCCAGTTCACCACCGCCCTGTACGTGCAGCGAGTACTCGGCTACGACTCGCTCACCACCGGCCTAGCGTTCCTGCCCGCGCCGCTCATGAACGGGCTGATGTCCCTGTCACTCGCACCACGTCTCACCGTCCGCTTCGGCCCACGCAAGATGCTGATCGCCGGGCTGGGCGTCTTCCTGCTGGCACTGCTCTGGATCAGCCGTGCACCAGTGGACGGCTCGTACGTCGTCAACGTCGGCCCTGTGCTGGCGGTAATGGGTGCCGGTATCGGTGTGGCCATCCCAGCCTCGATCATGCTGGCCATGTCCGGTGCTGACGCCGGCGACGCCGGACTGGCCTCAGGACTCAACAACACCGCCCAGCAGGCCGGTGCAGCCGTCGGAACCGCCGTACTGGCCACCCTGGCCGCATCAACGACCACCAGCCGCCTCACGCAGGGTGCGGGCGACCTGCTGGCACTACGCGACGGCTACGGCGCCGCGTGGCTCGCAGCGGCCGGTTTCGTACTAGCAGCCCTCTTGCTGTCGGTCAGCCTGCTCCGGACGGAGCGCTAGTCTTCCGCCGTGAGTACGTCGAGAGACCCCGACCGCCTGATCCTGTTCACCGACGCGGTGGTCGCGATCGCCATCACGTTGCTCGTGCTCCCGCTCGTCGACCTCGTACCCGAGGTACAGGCGGACGGCGGCGACGCGGTCAGCGTGATCACTGAGCACCGCCAGGAGATCTTCACGTTCCTGCTGAGCTTCGTGGTGATCGCGAGCTTCTGGCTGGGCCACCACCGGGTGTTCGAGCACGTCCGCGCGTACACCACCGCCATGATGCGGCTGAACCTGCTCTGGTTGCTCACGATCGTCGTACTGCCGTTCCCGACCGAGATCATCGGCGCCTTCGACAGCGACCGGTTCACCGCCGGCCTGTACACGGGCACGATCCTGGCGCTCAGCATCTGCCAGTCCGCGCTCACGTGGATGGTCCATGGTCACAAGGAGCTGGAGAGCCCGGACAATCCGGTCGGCAAGCGGGAGCTGGTGAGCTCGTTGCTGCTGACCGGATTGACCTTGCTCGCCTTCCTCCTGGCGTCGCTGGTGCCAGGAGTGAACTTCTACGCGATGCTCCTGCTGCTGTTGTCGCCGATCTTCATGCGGGTGTGGAAAGGCCGCTCCAGAATCCGCACTGGTGCTCAGCAGTCAGATTGACGCGCTGGATGCCGCCCTGGTCCGTCGGCGCGAGTGAGAGCCCGTTGACGGCCTTGGCGCCGGTGGGCGACCAGTGCGGCCGGTCCGGTCCGTTCGGGTTGCCGGTCCGCGCGAACGCCGTCCAGTAGTCGATCATCTGGTTCGACAGCTGCTGCTGCGTCTCCGACATCGGGAAGTCGTACCCACCCAGCCGGAACAGGTACGGGAGTTCCGTGGCGTGTGCGGCGCCCAGCCCGGGTGCAGCGATCGGTGAGTGCTTGTCAGCGAACTCGTACGCGTACACCGGCACCTTGCGCGCCGCCTGCTGATCCGTCGCGACCTGTGTGCACGACCAGATCCGGTCCGTCGTCACAGCACCCCACGCCGCGGCCGGCGACTCGTAGCGCGACTGCGGGTACTGCCGCAGTACCTGAGGTGCCTTCTGCGCGCCGACCATGTTCCTCACCAGCGCCGGGTAGTCCTTGATGTCTCCGAACGCGGCCAGCCAGCCGTTCGCCTCGTCGTGGTTGTTGCCGGAGATGATCGGCACCCGGTGGAACAGTCCAGCCTTCATCGCCTTCGCCGGGCTGAACGGTACGACGGGACTCCCGCCGTACCCGATCTGCGTGAACTGGAGCAGGTCGTCCACCAGTACGTCGGCCTTCAGACCGCGCAGGCACTCGAGCGTCGTGCAGTGCTTGCTGTCGGCCCACTCCTTGCCGGTCGCCTGTACCCGGCTGACCGGGATCCAGGGCGAGTCAGCGGTCTGGCCCGGGTACTGGCTGTTGTCGGCCCAGTTGAAGGCGCACGAGCCACTCTGCATGATCGCCTTCGCGAACAGGCCTGTGGAGGTCGGAGAGGTCAGCTGGGCGCACACGCTCATCCCACCGGCGGACTCACCCGCCACCGTGACGTTGCGCGGGTCGCCGCCGAACCCGCCGGCGTTGCGCTGCACCCAGCGCAGTGCGGCCTGCTGGTCCTGCAGGCCGAACGTGCCCGAGCCCGGCAGGCCCGGGTACCCGAAGAAGCCGAAGATGCCGAGGCGGTAGTTGACCGTGACAACGACCACGTCACCGCGAGCCGCAAACTTCGACGCCTCGTAGCTGCTGCCGGCGCCGGAGAAGAACCCGCCGCCGGGGATCCACACCACGACGGCCCGTGGTTTCGTGGACGGCTTGGCGGGAGTCGTCACGTTCAGATAGAGGCAGTCCTCGGCGGTGGACCCGTCCGGCGCCTCGGAGTTCGCCTGCTGCGCGCACACGCTGCCCGTCTTGGACGCCCGTACGCCGGTCCACGGCCGCGCCGGCTGCGGCGCCTTCCACCGCAACGCGCCCACCGGGGGAGCGGCGTACGGAATCCCGTCGTACACCAGTGCATCCCCAACGGTCTCACTGGCCACCAGCCCTTTATCGGTCCGCACGACGCCAGGTTCCGCGGCCTCACCAGGCCCGGCGAACGCCACCAGCAACCCAGCCGGAGCCACCACGGCCGCCATCATCGCCAACAGTCTCTTTTTCATGCCTGGAGCGTCACCCACACCACGCCGGCCCGACTTCGGTCCGGTGGCCAGAAGCAATCAGACTTTGGTCTATGGCAAGGATCCGCGGGCGGCTCCGACATTGTTGTGAATCGACCACGACACCGAGGAGATCCGGCGATGAACTCGCAAGCCATCACTCCGTTCCGCATCGACGTTCCGCAGCACGAGCTCGACGACCTTCGGTATCGGCTGGACCGGGCGCGGTTCACGGAGGAGCTGCCGGACGCGGGCTGGGGCTACGGCGTACCGCTCGGCTATGTCCGGGACCTCGTCGCCCACTGGCGGACCGCCTACGACTGGCGCGCCTGGGAGGCGAAGCTGAACCGCTATCCGCAGTTCACGACCGAGATCGACGGACAGCGCATCCATTTCCTGCACGTGCGCTCACCGGAGCCGGACGCGGCGCCGCTGATCCTGACGCACGGCTGGCCTGGATCGATCGCGGAGTGGGTCGACGTGATCGGTCCGTTGACGGACCCCCGCGCGCACGGCGGCGACCCGGCGACGGCCTTTCACCTGGTCATCCCCTCGTTGCCAGGATTCGGCTTCTCCGGTCCGACGACGGAGCGCGGCTGGGGACCGCGCCGCATCGCCGCGGCCTGGGCGGAGCTGATGACGCGGCTCGGCTACGACCGCTTCTGCGTCGCCGGCAACGACTGGGGGTCGTTCGTCTCCCTCGAACTCGGCAGACTCGCCCCGGAGCGCGTCGTCGGTATCCACGTGACCCAGATCTTCACCGGCCCCACCGGTGAGCCGGGTGAACTGGACGATCTCACCGAGGACGAAGAGGCCGCGCTGGCCAATGAGCGCCAGTTCGAGGAGAGCATGAGTGCGTACGGCGTACTTCAGACTCAGCAGCCGCAATCGCTCGCGCACGCGCTGGCGGACTCACCGGTCGGGCTCCTCGGGTGGCACTGCCTGATCTACCGCGGCGGCCTGGACCCCGATTTCATCCTGACCAACGTGATGATCCACTGGCTCACCGGAACCGTCGCCTCGGCGATGCGGATCTACTACGAGTTCGCCCAGCAGGACGCTCCGACCGCGCCGACGACCGTACCGCTGGCGCTCGCGCAGTTCAGCGAGGACACCAAGCCGGTCCGCCGGTTCGTCCACCGCGATCACCAGAACCTGGTCTCCTGGAACGTCTACGACCGGCCCGGCCACTTCGCCGCGACGCAGTCACCGGACCTACTGATCACCGACATCCAGAAGTTCTTCAAGAGCCGTGTCGTCTCAGCAAATAGGTGTCCATGATCCAGCCCTTCCTGTCGCGGGCCTCGGCGCGGACCTTCTCGATTTCGGGGGCGACCTCTCGGAGCGGGCCGGAGATCAGGAGCTCGTCCGGTGTGCCGAGGTAGGCGCCCCAGTAGATGTCGGCGTCCTGGTCGAGGTGCTCGGTGAACGCGGTCTGGGCGTCGAGCATCACCACGACGTCGTCCACGCCGGCCGGCCATTCGCGCGCGAGCCTCCGGCCGGTGGTGATCTGGATCGGGCGCCCGACCTGGTTCAGTCCGACCCGGTGCCGTGCGGCGAGCGTCGACACGCTGCTGATCCCGGGAATCACCTCAACCGCGAACTCCAACGAGCCCCGCGCCAGGATGTCGTCCAGGATCGCCAGCGTGCTGTCGTACAGCGACGGGTCGCCCCACACCAGGAACGCCCCCACCTGGTCCTCGCCCAGCTCGGTCGCGATCAGGTCCGCGCACACATCGGCCCGGCGCCGCCGCCAGTCGTCGACGGCCTCGACGTACGCCGGCGTCGTACGGTCCCGCTCCGGGTCCCGCCCGACGACGACCCGGTACTCCTTCGACGTCGCGTACCGACGCAGGATCTCCGACCGCAGATCCACCAGTTCCTGCTTGACCTCGCCCTTGTCCAGCACGAAGAACACGTCGACCCGGTTCAGCGCCGACACAGCCTGCATCGTCACCTGCTCCGGATCACCCGCACCGACCCCGACCACCACAATCTCCCGCATGCGCGGCAGCCTATGTCAGACGGTCAGCAGCAGTCCGGCCGCGATGACGGATCCCACAACGGCGCCGCCGTAGCACAGGACCACGATCGGTACGGCGTACCGCTTGAGCTGCAGGCCGTCGTACAGGGTGTAGCGGAAGCGGTGCGCCCAGTGGAACAGCGCGAGCGCGCACAGGCCGAACAGCACCAGACGGGTGAGCGGATTCCGCAGTACGGCGAGCAGGTGGGCGTGTGAAGGTGACCACAGGTCGAGCGGGATCGCGAGACCGAACAGGAACAGCAGGATCGGCACCATCAGCGCGGCCACCATGCCACCGGAGCTGAACAGCATCCAGAGGAACGGTTCGGGTGAGCGGCGGTTCATCGCAGCACCAGCCACGCGACGACGGCCGACAGCACCAGCCAGGCCAGGTAGTGCGCGGCAACGACCTGCCCCGCCGGCACCCGGCGGCCGCGGACCTTGATCGCCATCGCCCGCGGCGCCAGCCCGAACCACGTCACCACGTGCAGCAGCACGAACAGCATCGCGATCACGTTGATCGCGACCACCCACCACTGGCCGCTCCAGTCGACGAAGCGCTGATACGACGCGGCGCCGTCGCTGATCGCGTTCACCAGCAACAGCAGGAACACCACGAACCACGCGACGAACACGCTGCTCAGCTCACGCAGTACGAACAGCACGTACGCACGGCGCTCAAGCCACCAGAGCAGGTGGATCGGCCGCTGGTAGACGCTCACCGCTTGCCCCGAGAACGCGGCATCAACAGTTCCTTGATCGATTCCGTCGCGGCCGTCAGCTTGTAGCGCTGGATCGCCCCGGCCGGATCCACACCCTTCGGGCACACCGCGCTGCACTCACCCACGAACGTGCAGGCCCAGATCCCTTCCGGCGACGACAGTACGGCGCGACGCTCGTCGGCGCCCTCGTCGCGAGAGTCCAGGTTGTACCGCTGCGCGAGCGCGATCGCCGCCGGGCCGAGGAAATCCGGTTCGAGGCTGTACACCGGGCAGGCCGAGTAACAGAGCATGCAGTTGATGCACATGCTGTACTGCTGGTACTCGTCCAGTTCCTCCGGCGTCTGCAGGTACTCGCCGTCCTCGACCGGACTGTGCACCTCCCGGACCAACCACGGCGTGACCTTCGGCAGCTTGGTCATGAAGTCGTCGATGTCCACCACCAGGTCGCGGACGACCGGGAAGTTGTGCAGCGGCTCGACCCGGATCGGGCCGGGGGCGTAGTCGGTGAGGAAGGTCGCGCAACTCAACTGGGGTTCGCCGTTCACCGTCATCCCGCAACTGCCGCAGATCCCCATCCGGCACGACCAGCGGAACGACAGGGTCCCGTCCAGGTGGTCCTTCACGTAGGTGAGGCCGTCCAGGATCGCCCAGTGCTCCCGCAGCGGGACCTGGTACGACTGCATGACAGGCTCCGTGTCGACCCCGGGCCGGAAGCGTGCGACCTCGAGGGTGATCTCGTCTGCCATCACTACCTCCCGTACACGCGTTCGCCCGGCGGCCAGCGAGTGAGTGTCACCGGCAGGTACCCGACGCGGCTGGATCCGTCCGGTTGGCGTCGTACCAGCGAATGCGCCAGGAACTGCTCGTCGTCGCGGGCCGGGAAGTCGGTCCGCTGGTGCGCGCCGCGCGACTCCTCCCGCAGCACCGCGCTGTCGATGATGCACTCGGCGACATCCAGCATGAATCCGAGTTCGAGCCACGCGATCAGCTCGGTGTTGAAGTCCGTGCTGTGATCGTCGATCCCCGCGTGCTGGAAGCGCAGCCGCAGCTCCGCAAGTTCGTGCGCGGCCTTGGTCAGCGAGTCGCCGTCGCGGTAGATCCCGGCGCCGTTCTCCATCGTCGCCTGCATCTCGGTCCGGATGTCCGCGATCCGCTGGTGTCCCTCGACGCGCCGGCCCAGCTCCGCCGCCAGCCGGCGCTCCTCGTCCCGGCCCTGCGCGAGGATCGACGACGGCACATCGCGGTGGTAGCGACCCGCGAAGACCGCGGCGGCGCGGCCGGCCCGGTTGCCGAACACCAGGCACTCCGGCAACGAGTTCGACCCCAGCCGGTTGGCGCCGTTGATGCTGACGCAGGCCACCTCACCGGCGGCGTACAGGCCGTCGAGCGGAGTGGCGCCGCGAAGGTCCGTGTGGACGCCGCCCATCATGTAGTGCACGACCGGGCGCACCGGGACGAGCTCGCGCACCGGATCGATGTTCTGGTACTTCGAGCACAGCTCCCGGACGAACGGCAGCTTGGCGTCGATCAGCTTCGCCCCCAGGTGCCGCAGATCCAGGTTCACGACCGGTCCGTACGGCGTATCGATCGTGCGGCCCTTCTCCATCTCGTGGACGAACGCCTGCGACAGCCGGTCGCGTGGCCCGAGTTCCATGTTGCGCAGCACGGGTTCCGGCGTCGGCGTACCGAGGTCGTAGTCCTGCAGGTAGCGGTAGCCGTCCTTGTTGAGCAGCCATCCGCCTTCGGCCCGGGCCGCCTCGGTGATCAGGATCCCGGTGAACGGCAGGCCGGTCGGGTGGTACTGGACGAACTCCATGTCCTTGAGCGGCGCCCCGGCGCGATAGGCCAGCGCCATCCCGTCGCCGGTCTTGATGTTGGCGTTCGTCGTGAACGGGAACACCCGGCCGCAGCCGCCGGTGCAGAGGATCACCGCGTTCGCCGTGATGGTCTCGACCCGCCCGGTGGCCAGTTCGATCGCGACCACGCCGTACGCGCGTCCGTCGTCGACCAGGATCTTGGTGACGTACCACTCGTCGTACCGGACGATGTCGGAGTAGGAGAGCGCGGTCTGGAACAGCGTGTGCAGCAGGTGGAACCCGGTCCGGTCGGCCGCGAACCACGTGCGCTTCTTCTTCATACCGCCGAACGCGCGGACCGCGATCTTCCCGTCCGGCTGCCGGCTCCACGGGCAACCCCAGTGCTCCAGCCGGAGCAGTTCCCGCGGGGCCTCGGCGACGAACGCCTCGACGGCGTCCTGGTCACACAGCCAGTCGCCGCCGGACACCGTGTCGTACGCGTGCTCGTCCTGCGTGTCGTCAGCCCCGGCCACCGCCGCGGCACCGCCCTCGGCGGACACCGTGTGGCTGCGCATCGGGTAGACCTTCGAGATCACCGCAACGCGCAGTGCCGGGTTGGTCTCGGCCACCGCGATGGCAGCTCTCAACCCGGCACCGCCGCCTCCAACCACCACCACATCGTGATAGCTCGCCATGGCTAGGCTTCGTGGTCGCCGCTGTGCTCGTCCATCAGCACTTTGCCGTCGTGCCGCACAGTCCGGATCCGGACGCTGCCGTCGTGGAACTCGTGCCGCATCTGCCGGCACCCGCACGCGAACAGCACGTCGTCGAGCCGGAAGCCCTCGAAATCGTCTTCCTGGCTCCGATCGGCATCTCCGAGCCGCCCACACGGCGCCCGTTCCCCAGTGAGATGCGTCTTCGTCCCCGTCATTCGCCCACCTCCTCGCCCTCCGAGGTGTTCGTGACTTACATCACACCTTCGATAGTGCGCCTGCCGGGCGGGGACGGCAATGGGTTACTGCTTGGCCTGGCGCCACTCGCGTTCGAAGGGCAGGCGCCAGGCGCGCGGGGCGATCAGCTGGTGGATCGCGTTCGGGCCCCAGGTGCCGGCCTGGTACGGCTTGACCGGCGGCGGGTCGTCCAGCAGCGGCGCGGACCGGTCCCACAGCGACTCGATGCCCTCGGCCGTGGTGAACAGGGTGTGGTCCCCGCGCATCGCGTCCAGGATCAGCCGCTCGTACGCCTCCAGTACGTCGCCCGCGCTCCCGGTCTCCTGGGTGGAGAACTGCATCGACAGCTTCTCCAGCCGCATCCCCGGCCCGGGCCGCTTGCCGTAGAACGACAGCGACACCCGGGACGAGTCGGCCAGGTCGAACGTCAGGTGGTCCGGTCCCTCCGAGCCGACGCCGGAGCCCGCCGGGAACATCGTCTTCGGCGCCTCCTTGAAGGCGATCGAGATGATCCGCTGGCCCTCGGCCATCTTCTTGCCGGTGCGCAGGTAGAACGGCACGCCGGCCCAGCGCCAGTTGTCGATCTCCACCTTCAGCGCGATGAACGTCTCGGTGTCCGAGTCCGGCGCGACCCCCTCCTCGCCGCGGTACCCGGAGTACTGCCCGCGGACCACGTCACCCGGATTGATCGGCAGCATCGACCGGAAGACCTTGTTCTTCTCCTCCGAGATCGCCCGCGGCTCCAGGGCCGTCGGCGGCTCCATCGCGACGAACGACATCACCTGCATCAGGTGCGTGACGACCATGTCCTTGAACGCGCCGGTCGGCTCGTAGAAGGTGGCGCGCTGGTCCAGGCCGAGCGACTCCGGGATGTCGATCTGCACGTGGTCGATGAAGTTCCGGTTCCAGATCGGCTCGAACAGTCCGTTCGCGAACCGGAACGCGAGGATGTTCAGTGCGGCTTCCTTGCCGAGGAAGTGGTCGATCCGGAAGATCTGCGACTCGTCGAAGGTCTCGTGGACGAAGTCGTTCAGATCGATCGCGGACGCCAGGTCGTCGCCGAACGGCTTCTCCATCACCACCCGGGCGCGTTCGACCAGGCCGGCGTCGCGGAGCATCGCGATCACCGCCTGCGCGGCCTTCGGCGGCACCGACAGGTAGTGCAGCCGGCGAGTGTCCGGTCCGAGCAGTTCCTCGGCGGCCTTGACCGCGGCCGCCAGCGCGTCCGGTCCGGCGGTCACCGGGACGTACTCGAGCCGGTCGGCGAACTGGGCCCACTCCTGGTCGCTCATCTTGTGAGTGCCGAACGTCTCGACCGCCTTCCGCGCACGCTCGCGGAACTCGTCGGAGCTCAGGTCCTCGGTCGCGGTCCCGATCACCCGCACGTCCGGGGTGAACTTGGACTGCTGCAGGTACGCCAGGCCGGGCAGCAGCTTGCGCTTGGCGAGATCGCCGGTCGCCCCGAACAGCACGATCACGTGCGGCGCCAACGGCTCCGGGTCCCGCCGTGACGGTCGCGACCCGGGCGCCGGATACGCAATGGTCTGAGTACGGTCAGGCATTCAGTCCTCCCGAGGACGCCACCGGAGCCAACCCTTCGAAGTCTAGGTGCCTCCGGTGACGCCAAGGGGTCAAGCTGATTGCCAGAGACCGAGAATGTTGCCCTCCGGGTCCTTGAAGTACGCCGCGAAGCCCATGTCCGCGACCGGTACCTTCTCGCCGACCCGTTCACCGCCGAGGCTCTCGATCGTCTTCCAGGCCGCGTCGATGTCCGGTACGTCGACGGTCAGCATCGGCCCCTTGAGATCCTCGGTGCGCTGGAACATCCCGCCGTTGATGAAGCCCGGTTCGGCCGGCATGGACTGCTCGTCCACCGGTCCCGTCGACGCCATCGTGTAGTCCAGTCCGGGCATCTCCATCACGTTCCACCCGAACGCCTCGCGGTAGAACGCCCGCGCCCGGTCGCCGTCGTCGTACGGAACCTCGAAGTGCACGATCCGCCCTGTCATCGCAGCCCTCTCCGTTGGTAACGCCACTACGGTCCGACGCTAGACCCGGGACCGGGCTTGCACTAGGCGTCGTACGACGCAGTGACCTTCAGCAGTTCGGACAAGTCGCTGCCGGACGCGATCTCCTCGGGGTCGGCGCCGCGCCGGAAGAGCCGCGCGCCGGCCGCGATGCCGCCGAGGGTGAGCGTGTCCGCGTGCCGCCGCAGCCACGTCCCCTCGCGGAGCCCGAGCACCGGTACGTCGTTCTCCTCGAGGAACTCGGTGATCCGCAGCTCGCGCGTCTCGCCTTGGTGCGTCGACGTCGGGTCCGGATCGAGGTAGTGCGGGTTGAGCTGGAACGGCACCAGACCGAGCGTCTCGAACGATGGCGGCTGCACGATTGGCATGTCGTTGCTGGTCCGCAACGACGGCCCCGCCAGGTTCGTCCCGGCACTCGATCCGAGGTACGGCGTCCCGTTGCGGACGCGATCGCGGATCACGTCGAGCTGTCCGCTGACCTGCAACGTCTTCACCAGCCGGAAGGTGTTGCCGCCACCGACGAAGATCGCGGCCGCCGATTCGAGTGCTCCGGCATCGGTGTGAGCGCCGACAACTGACACGCCGAGCGGTTCCAGCGCGGTCCGGATCTTTGCGGTGTAGCCGTCGTGGTCGGCGAGCGCGTACGGGACGAACACCAGCTCGCGGACGTCGCGCAGGATGTCGCGCAGCGCGTCCAGAGCGTGCTCGAGAAACGGCCGGCCGTGGGTGGCGGAGTTCGAGAGCAGAAGCAGTTCCACAAGATCCCCTTTGCTGGTCAGCGACGGCGGGTGCGGGCCGCCGGCGTACGGTGCGCGAGCAGGTTGCTCAGTTCTTCGGTTGCCTCCAGCAACCGTGGGACGTGGTCCCGGATATCGCCGGGCAGTTCCTCGAACTTGCCCTCGACCACGGTCAGCGAGCCGATCGGGCGGCGGCCGAGCCGGACGGGCGCGGCGATCGCGCGGGTCGCGGCGTCGTACTCGCCGTCCGAGAACGCCCAGCCGGTCTGCACGGTGTCCTCGAAGACCCGCTCCAGTGCGGCCTCGTCGACCTCGGTCAGGTCGGTGAACCGCGCGAACGGCCGCCCGGACAGCAGCGCGCGGCGCTCGTTGCGGTCCAAGAAGGCGAAGTACGCGCGGGACGTCGCGCCGGCGTGCGCCGGGTACAGGTCACCGACCAGCGGGTGGCTGCGCAGCGGACCGCCGCCGCCGTCGACCGCCGCGATGCAGCGCACGTGGAAGCCGTCCGGGATCGTGAACGTCGCCGTACGCTCGGTGTCCTGGGCCAGGCGCTCAAGCACCCCGTCCGCGAGCGCGGCCAGCCCGCCGGTGCGCTCCCACAGTGCGGCCATCCGCCACATCGTCGGGCCGAGACTGTACCGGCGGGTGATCGGGTCCGGACGGAGGAAGCCGCGGAACGCGAGCGCCGCGAGCAGCCGCTGGGCCGAGGACTTGTCGATCCCGAGCTCGTCGGCGAGCTCCATCACACCCCAGTCGCGGCGCTGCTCGGAGAACGAGATCAGGATCTGCAGCGCCCGATCGACGGTCTGCAGCGGTGATCGTACGTCGTCATCCACGCGCAGAAGAGTAACGCAGCGGCCCAATTATCGATCTCCTCTCTCATATAACGGGAAGTCGTTGCAGATGTCGCGCCTTCTCCTCGACTCTCTTCGGCATGAACCTCGTCCTGCGCCGCGTGGCCGCGATGCTGCCCGCGCTGATCGGCGTCGTGGTGTGCATCTTCGTGCTCACCCGGGTGCTGCCCGGCGACCCGGCCCGGACGCTGGCCGGTGATCAGGCGGACCCGAGCGTGGTCGCGAAGATCCGCACCGACATGGGCCTCGACCAGCCGCTGCACCTCCAGCTGGTCCGGTACTTCACGGACCTCCTGCACGGCAACCTCGGTTTCGCCTGGCACACCGGTCACAGCGTGGCCTCCGACTTCGCGTCCCGGCTGCCCGCGACCGTGGAGCTCGCCCTGGTGGCGCTCCTGATCGCGCTGCTCGCCGGCATCCCGCTCGGGGTCATCAGTGCGACGCGCCGCGACCGCCCGGTCGACCACGCCGGCCGGGTGTTCTCGCTCCTCGGTGCGTCGATGCCGCTGTTCTGGCTCGGGCTGATGGTGATCGTCGTCTTCTACAACAAGCTCGGATGGGCACCGGCACCGCTCGGCCGGGTGGCCGAGGGCATCAACCCGCCGACCGGCATCACCGGCCTCTACCTCGTCGACTCGCTGCTCACCGGCGACTTTGTGGCGTTCCGCTCGGCGCTGTCCCACATCATCTGGCCGGCGCTGTGCCTGGCGACCGGCAGTACGGCGATCATCGCGCGGATGACCCGCTCGGCGATGCTCGAGGTGATCGGTCAGGACTACGTCCGGACGGCGGTCTCCAAAGGCCTCAAACCGTCGGTCGTCACCCTCAAACACGCCCTGCGGAACGCGGCCCCGGTGATCGTCACGATCTCCGGCCTGCAGTTCGGCCAGCTGATGGGCGGTGCGGTCATCACCGAGACCGTCTTCACCTGGCCCGGCATCGGCTCGTA
This sequence comes from Kribbella speibonae, assembly GCF_004331375.1. Lineage (NCBI taxonomy): Bacteria > Bacillati > Actinomycetota > Actinomycetes > Propionibacteriales > Kribbellaceae > Kribbella > Kribbella speibonae. Next base: position 90,090 of record NZ_SJKC01000004.1, read on the forward strand.
CGTCGTGCAGTCCGTCCTGGCCACCGACTACGCGCCGGTGCAGGCCTTCACGCTGGTCGCCGCGGTCGTCTACCTGGCGGCGAATCTCGTCGTCGACCTCGTCAACGCCCGCCTGGACCCGAGGATCGCCGATGCCTGATCTCAAGTCCCGCCCGACCACCACGCTTAGCCTGCTCCTGCGCAACCGCCTGGCCGTCGTCGGCCTCGTCTTCATCGCTCTGTGGACGCTCGGCGCGCTCCTCTCTGGTCTCTCGCCGTACGGCGCCACGCAACCCGGCGCCGGCGCACTGCTCCAGGGCCCTTCGTGGGCGCACCCGTTCGGTACCGACAACTTCGGTCGCGACCTGCTCACACGGGTGCTGGCCGGCGGCCGCATCTCGTTGTGGACCGGCCTGATCGCGATCGCGATCTCGCTGCTGATCGGCGTACCGCTGGGCGCCTTCGCCGGGTTCGTCCGCGGCCGCGCCGGCGGTCTGGTGATGCGGTTGATGGACATGCTGCTCGCGTTCCCGTCGCTGGTGCTCGCGATGGCGATCGCGGCCGCGCTCGGTCCCGGCATGGTCAGCGCGATGGTTGCCGTCGGCATCGTCGGGATCCCGGAGTTCGCCCGGATCGTGCACGGTCAGGTGCTGTCGCTGCGCGAGCGGGACTTCGTCGAGGCCGGGCACGCGATCGGCCTGCCGGGACGCAGCATCCTGATCCGGCACATCGTGCCGAACGCGCTCGCCCCGATCCTGGTCCGGGCCACACTCGGCATGGGTTACGCCATTCTGACCGCCGCCTCGCTGAGCTTCATCGGCCTCGGCGCCCAGCCGCCCGACCCGGAGTGGGGCGTGCTGATCTCGGACGGCCGCGGCTACATCATCAGCGGCGAGTGGTGGATGACCACGTTCCCCGGCCTGGCGATCGCGACCTCGATCCTCGGCTTCAACCTGCTCGGCGACGGCCTCCGGGACGTCCTCGACCCGCGCCTGCGGACCAGCAAATGACGCACCCGCAACGACAAGGAGACCGCGTATGAAGCGGACAGTTCTGGCTCTCGCCGCGGCGGCGGCCCTCGCGGTGTCCGGCTGTGCCGCGAACGCGAACAGCAACAGCAACGGCAGCGGCGCGGAGGACGCCGGCGACACCCTGGTCGCGGCCTACTCCGAAGGCGGCAAGACGCTCGACCCGGCCGAGGCGAACGACGTCACCTCGGACACCTTCGTGGTGGCGGCCTACGACCAGCTCGTCACCTACGCCCGGACCGAGGACGGCGGCAAGCCGAAGGCGAAGACCGACCAGATCGTGCCGATGCTGGCCGAGTCCTGGAAGGCCAGCGCGGGCAACACGTCGTACACCTTCAAGCTGCGGGCGGACGCCAAGTTCCAGGACGGGGCGCCGGTGACCGCGGACGCGGTGGTGAAGTCGTTCGACCACATCAAGGCGTCCAGCTCGGCGAGCTTCCTCTACAAGATGGCCGGGATCGCGAAGGTCACCAAGGTCGACGAGCAGAACGTCAAGATCGACCTGACCGCCCCGAACCACCTGTTCCTGCAGATCCTGCCGATGTACTCGTTCTCGATCATCGATATGGACAAGGTGGCGCAGAACGGCGGCGCCAAGTGGCTGGCCACCAACACGGCCGGTTCGGGCCCGTACAAGATCACCAAGTGGGACCCGTCGACCGAGGCCGCGATGGCCCGCAACGACTCCTACTGGGGTGACACGCCCAAGCTGCGTCAGGTGAACGTGAAGTTCATCGCCGAGGCGTCGAACCGGGTCCAGCTGCTCAAGAAGGGTGAGGTCGGCCTCGCGCTCGAGGTGCCGCCGAAGGACGTGCAGTCGCTGAAGGCAGCGGACGGCGTGACGATCGACTCGCGGGCCGGCAACAAGATCCTGTTCTTCGCGATGAACAACAAGATCAAGCCGTTCGACGACCCGCGGGTCCGGCAGGCGGTCTCGTACGCGATCCCGTACGAGAAGCTGCTGAACGACGTGATGAAGGGCCAGGCGTCTCCGATGAAGTCGTCGGTGGCCAGCTCCACGCCGGGATTCACCGACGCCGGCTACACCTACACCCACGACCTGGACAAGGCTCGTGCGCTGCTCGCGCAGGCCGGTCTGCCGCAGGGCTTCAGCTTCGACTTCACGCTCGGCTCCGGCTTCGACGACTGGAACGACGACGCGGTCCTGATCCAGGCCGAGCTGGCCAAGATCGGCGTGAAGATGAACATCAAGAAGATGGCGCGGCCGCAGTTCCTGGAGGCGCTGGAGACCAAGAAGGTCCAGGCGTACATCACCCGCTGGACGTCGTTCGTCAACGACCCCGGCTACCACCTCGGCCTGCTGCTCACCAGCCAGGGCTCGAGCAACTACGCGAACTTCTCCGACCCGGTCGTGGACAAGGCCTGGCAGCAGGCGTCGACCGAACCGGACGTTGCCAAGCGCAACAAGCTGTACGGCGCCGCGCAGCAGGAGATCAACACCAAGGCGCCGTGGGCGTACCTGTATGAGTACAACATCGTGGTCGCGCACCGCGCCGGGCTCGACGGCTACACGTCGTACCCGGACGGCATCGTCCGTTTCTTCCAGCTGAGCGTGACCAAATGAGCTGGGAGACGAAGGTCCTCGCCGAAATCGAGGCGACCGCGGACGAGCTCGTCGAGCTGGCCGGTGACCTGATCCGGATCCCGAGCGAGAACCCGCCGGGGGACTGCACCGAGGTCGGTGAGTTCATCGCCGCCGTACTGCGGAAGGCGGGCGTCGAGGTGGACGTCCTCGACGCCGGCCAGGGCCGCCTGAACGTGGTCTCGCATCAAGGTTCGCCGGGTGATCGGCACCTGGTGCTGGCGGGGCATTCGGACGTCGTACCGGTCGGTGACGTGAGCCGCTGGAGCTTCCCGCCGTTCGCCGGTGACGTCGTCGACGGGTACCTGCGCGGCCGCGGCGCCAGCGATATGAAGGCCGGTCTCGCCGGGATCATCCACGCGTACGTCGTGATGCACCGGCTCGGCGTACCGCTCGGTGGACGCTTGTCGCTCGCCGCGGTACCCGACGAGGAGGCGGGTGGGCCGCTCGGCGCGGACTGGCTGCTCGATCAGGGCGTGCTGGACGGTGCGACCGGTGCGGTGATCGCGGAGCCGGCCGAGCGGACGCACCCGACGATCGGGCAGAAGGGCAGCAACTGGTTCCGGCTGACGGTGTCCGGTCGGCCGGGTCACGGGAGCCTGCAGCCGTTGCACGGGACGAACGCGAATCTCCAAGCGGCGAAGGCGATTCTCGCGTTGCAGTCGCTATGGGAGATGGTCCCGGACGCGCCGGCCGAGGTACGGGAGCTGATCGCGCGGTCGCAGGTGTTCGCGGAGGAGCGGGAAGGGTACGCGCCGGGCATCGGCGCGGTGTTCGACCACGTGACGATCAACGTCGGGAAGATCACCGGGGGCAGCGCCACCAACGTGGTCGCTGACAAGTGCGTTGTCGAGATCGACACCCGGGTGCCGATCGGACTGACCCGCGCACAGGTTCTGCAGCGGGTGGACGAACTCTTGGCGGAGGCCGGTGTCGAGGCGACGGTGGAGCCGCTCGGGTTCCGCAGCGAGCCGAACTGGACGCTGCCGGACGACCCGATCGTGGTCGAGCTGGTCAGTTCACTGCGCGAGCTCACGGGTGAGCCTGCGGAAGGTGTGCTGCAGTGGGCGTCGTCGGATGCGCGGACGTTCCGCAGCCACGGCATTCCGGTGCTGCAGTACGGTCCGGCCGAGTTGTCGACAATCCACGGATTCGACGAGCGCGCGCCGGTCGCGGACGTCGTACTGTCGGCCAAGACCTACGCCCTGACCGCCCTGCGCTATCTGGGTGTGGCCGATGAGTGATGTGTTGACTGTCGACAATCTGACGGTGCGGATCGACACATCGCGCGGGCCGATCACGCCGGTGCGCGACGTCAGCCTGCGCATCCCGCGCGGGAAGATGCTCGGGCTGGTGGGGGAGTCCGGCAGCGGTAAGAGCGTCACCGCGATGACGATCACCCGGCTGCTGCCGCGACGGAACGTGCACGTGACGGGCGGGCGGATCGAGTTCGACGGGCGGGACCTCACCAACCTGTCGGACCGGTCGCTGCGGGCCGTGCGGGGCAAGGACATCGCGACGATCTTCCAGGAGCCGATGACCGCGCTCAACCCGGTGCTGACCATCGCCGACCAGGTCACCGAGCCGTTGCGCGTGCACCTCGGGCTGTCCCGCCGGCAGGCCGCGGACCGTGCGGCCGAGCTGCTCGACATGGTCGGCATCCGCGACACCGCCCGGGTCCTGCGGGACTACCCGCACCAGCTGTCCGGCGGGATGCGGCAGCGCGTGATGATCGCGATGGCGATGTCGTGCGAGCCGAAGCTGCTGATCGCGGACGAGCCGACGACCGCGCTCGACGTCACCACCCAGCTGCAGATCCTCGAACTGGTGATGGACCTGCAGCAGAAGCACGGGACGTCGGTCCTGCTGATCACCCACGACCTCGGAGTCGTCGCGCAGACCTGTGACGAGGTCACGGTGATGCACGACGGCCAGGTGCAGGAGACCGCACCGGTCGAGCAGATCTTCGAGGCACCGCAGGCGGACTACACGAAGCGGTTGCTGAGCTTCTTGCCCTCCAACCGGGAACGTTCGCGCACGGCTCGTCCGGCCGAAAGACCCGCGCTCCTGGAGGTCTCCGACCTGGTCAAGGTGTTCCCGGGCCGGCGGCGGCGCGGACGGCGTACCGAAGCTGTCGCCGCGGTGGACGGCGTGAGCTTCAGCGTGGCGCCTGGCCGGACGCTGGCGATCGTCGGCGAGTCCGGATCGGGCAAGTCGACGACCGGGCGGGCACTGCTGCGGCTGCACGAGCCGACGTCCGGATCGGTCAGCTTCGACGGCGTCGACCTGATGGCGTTGCCGGCCGAGGAGCTGCGGGCGATGCGGGCCCGGATGCAGATCGTCTTCCAGGACACGTACGCGTCGCTGGATCCGCGGTGGACGATCGAACGGACACTGGCCGAGCCGCTGCGGCTGCACACCGACCTCGAGGCCGCGGGGATCCGCGAGCGCCTGGTCGAGGTGATGGAGCTCGTCGGGCTGGAGGCCGGGCACCTGGAGCGGTTCCCGCACGAGTTCTCCGGTGGTCAGCGGCAGCGGATCGGCATCGCCCGGGCGTTGCTGCTCAACCCGTCGCTGGTGGTCTGCGACGAGCCGGTGTCCGCGCTCGACGTGTCGGTGCAGGCGCAGGTGCTGGAGCTGCTGAAGGACCTGCAGGACCGGCTCGGCCTCGCGTACGTCTTCATCTCGCACGACCTGTCGGTGGTGCGGCTGATCGCCGATGAGGTCCTCGTGATGAGCCGCGGCAAGGTCGTCGAGCACGGCACGGTCGACGAGGTCTTCGCCGCGCCGAAACACCCGTACACCAAGGCGTTGCTGGCCGCTGTGCCGTCGCCCGACCCGCGAGCGCGCCTCGACCGCGCCCAGCGCCGCGAACTCGTCGAAGCCGGAACCAAGGAGGCAGTCGCATGACAGTCCTGGGTGTTGTGACCATTGGGCAGTCGCCGCGGAGCGACATGGTTCCGGAGATGCGGCAGTGGTTGCCGTCGTCGGTCGAGGTTCGCGAACGGGGTGCTCTGGACGGGCTGTCGGCGGCCGATCTGAAGACGCTCGCGCCGCGGCCGGGTGACGAGACCCTGACCACCCGGCTGCGCGACGGCTCGTCGGTCGTGATCGGCCGGGCGGGCGTCCTGCCCCGGCTGCAGGCTGCGATCGAAATCCTCGAGGCAGGCGGCGCGGACGTCGTACTGATCGTCTGCACCGGCGACTTCCCGCCGTTCCGCCACAGCCGCCCGTTGCTGCTTGCGGGTCCGCTGCTGACCGCGGGCCTGTCCGCGCTGGCCGGTGACGCGCTGGTCGGAGTGGTGTGTCCGCTGGCGGAGCAGGAGCAGCAGTCGTACGAGAAGTTCGAGCACCTGGACCAGAAGATCAAGGTCGCGTGGGCGACGCCGTACCAGCCTGGTCTGACCGAGTTGGAGAACGCTGCCCGGTCGTTGGCCGCGGAGGGCGCGCAGCTGCTGGTTCTCGACTGTATGGGGTACACGCAGGAGCATCGTGAAGCGGCCGCGACCGCGTCCGGGCTGCCTGTGGTCCTCTCTCGTTCAGTCGTCGCTCGACTCACTGCGGAGCTGACATGACCACTCGTACGAAGACCAAGCACCCGCGGGCGTTCGAGCCCGCCACACTGGCGCTGCTGGTTGTCTGCGCGGCCGTCGGCGCGGTCATCGGTCTGCAGATCATCACCACCCTGGGCGTCACGCCGAACACCGCGCTGATCGGTGTCCTGGTCGCGGTCGCGCTCAGCCGGGTGCCCCTCGCCGTACTGCGTCCTTTCCGGTCGGTGCATCGGCAGAACCTGGTCCAGTCGACGATCTCCACCGCGACCTTCGCGGCCGCGAACTCGCTGCTGCTGCCGATCGCGATCCCGGTCGTCCTCGGCCGGCCCGGACTGGTCTGGCCGATGCTGATCGGCGCCGGACTCGCGATGCTGATCGACTTCGTGATGCTGTACTGGCTCTTCGACTCGAAGGTCTTCCCGGGATCGGGCGCCTGGCCGCCGGGGGTCGCCGCGGCCGAGGCGATCAAGGCCGGCGACGAAGGCGGCAAGCGGGCCGCGCTCCTGGGGGCCGGTACGGCGGTCGGTCTGCTCGGCTCGTGGCTCGGCGTTCCGATGTCGGCGTTCGGGGTGGCGTTCATCGGGAACGTGGTCGCGCTGACGATGTTCGGCGTCGGGCTGTTGGCACGGGGCTACAGTGCGGACCTGTTCGGAGTGGACATCGCGGCGCACTACATCCCGCACGGGCTGATGGTCGGCGCCGGTCTGGTGGCGTTGATCCAGGCCCTCGTGGTCGTGTTCCGCGGCCGCCGTACGCCGGATCCCGCCGACTCCACCGAGTCCACTGCGGAGCGTACGACGTACACCCGCGACGACTCCGCCGCCGGCCGCGGTCTCGGCCGCGGTTTCGTCCTGTACGTCGGCGCGGCGATCCTGCTCGCGATCACCGGCGGACTGGTCGGCGACCTGGGGTTCGGAGAGCTCGTGCTCTGGGTGCTGTACGCGGCGGTGTCGTGCATCATCGCGGAGTTCATCGTCGGATTGTCGGCAATGCACTCCGGCTGGTTCCCGTCGTTCGCGACGTCGCTGATCTTCCTCACGATCGGCATGCTGCTCGGGTTCCCGCCGATCGCGCTGGCGTTGCTGGTCGGGTTCATCGCGGCCGGCGGACCGGCATTCGCGGACGCCGGGTACGACTTCAAGGCGGGCTGGCTACTGCGCGGGCGGGGCAGCGACCCGGCGTTCGAGCTGGCGGGGCGGCGGCAGCAGCTGTTCGCGGGCGTCATCGGGATGGCGGTCGCGGGTGCGGTCGTCGCGCTGACCTACCACGTGTACTTCGACCGCGACCTGTTCCCGCCGATCGTGCAGGTCTACGCCAAGACCATCCAGGCCGGTGCCGACCAGGACCTGATCGGCAAGTTGCTGCTCTGGGCCGTGCCGGGCGCGATCATCCAGGCGCTCGGCGGCGCGAAACGCCAGATGGGCATCCTGCTCGCCACCGGCACGCTGATCGTCAATCCGATCGCCGGCTGGACGGTGCTGGCGGGGATCGTGCTGCGGGTCGCGTACCGCCGCTGGAAGGGCCCCGAGGCGGAGTCGCAGATGACCATCGCCGCGGCCGGCTTCATCGCGGGCGACGCGTTGTGGGGCTTCGGCAACAGCCTCGTGAAGACGAAATTCTGACTAGGAGAAACAGATATGGCATGGCGTGAAGTTCTCGACCTGTACGACCTACTCGACGATGCGGCTGCGTCCGGGACGGCGGTGGCCGGCTGGCTGAAGGCACATGGTGTCGACGACGTCAGCGTGACGACGGTGCAGGGCGACAAGGGCAGCACCGATTTCGTCCGGGCAGTCATCCCGGGCAGCCGGGGCCGGAGCGCCGGTGGCGATGCGCCGACGCTGGGGATCATCGGGCGGCTCGGCGGACTCGGAGCCCGGCCGGAACGGATCGGCTTCGTGTCCGACGGCGACGGGGCGCTGGTCGCGCTCGCGGTGGCCGGCAAGCTGGGCTCGATGCGGCAGCGGGGCGACCAGTTGCCGGGTGACGTGATCGTCGCGACGCACGTCTGCCCGGACGCCCCGACCCGTCCGCACGATCCGGTGCCGTTCATGGATTCGCCGGTGGACGTCGGCGCGATGAACGAGCACGAGGTCGAGGACGCGATGGAGGCGATCCTGTCGGTCGACACCACCAAGGGCAACCGGGTCGTGAACCACCAGGGCTTCGCGATCTCGCCGACGGTCAAGGAGGGCTGGATCCTGCGCGTCAGCGAGGACCTGCTCGACCTCGCCTCCCAGGTGTCCGGGCGGCTGCCCGTCGTACTGCCCCTGACGATGCAGGACATCACGCCGTACGGGAACGACGTCTACCACATCAACTCGATCCTCCAGCCCTGTACGGCGACCTCCGCGCCGGTGGTCGGCGTCGCGATCACCACCGAGACCGCCGTCCCCGGCTGCGGCACCGGCGCGACCGACCTGACCAGCGTGGAGTCGGCCGCCCGCTTCTGCATCGAGACCGCCAAAACCTACGGCGCCGGCACAGCGTCCTTCTACGACAAGGCCGACTTCACCCGCCTCACCGAGCGCTACGGCAGCATGCACCACCTCCAGACCATGGGCTGACAGACGCTTTACGGTGGGGGTGTCTGTTCCCGCTCGGGCCCCGGGCGAACGACCGGACCTGGGAGGATTGTGTGCCGAATCGGGCAGAAGATCCTCCCCAACCCGGTGATCTCATCGCGGCCAGGATTCAGCGATGGCTGATCATCATTCCGACGCGCTGCTCACCCGTACCGCTCGCGCACACGGAGTAGGCGTACTTGTGGTGGTCGATCCACTGGAATCCCCGGGAGCAGGTACCCAGGAGGGCCTGCGCACTCGTTGCCGGGCCGATGGCAGTGACCACGGCCGTCGTACTCCACCCGCACCGCTTGAGTCTTCTACGGTGGGGGTGTCTGTTCCCGCTTGGGTCGTTCGTCGGTGGGGTGAAGACACTCTGGAGGAGAGCCGTGAAGTACTTGCTGATGATCTGTGGCGACGAGTCGGCTGCTGCGCATGCCAATGACGGGTGCGGCGGCTGGACGGAGGAGATGGAGTCGCGGGGGGTCGTGGCCGGTGGCGCCGGGCTGCGGCCGCCGGACGAGGCGACCACGGTGCGGGTGCGGGAGGGCGAGCTGCTGCTGACGGACGGGCCGTTCGCGGAGACGAAGGAGCAGATCGGCGGGTTCGTGCTGATCGACTGCGCGGACCTGGACGAGGCGATCGAGATCGCGTCGAAGCACCCCGCGGCCGGTTACGGCATGATCGAGATCCGGCCCGTGTTCGAACCTCCGGTGCTGGAACCGCCGGTGTGACGTTCGAGGAGATCTATCGGCAGGAGTGGGGCCAGGTGGTCGCCACTCTCATCCGGCTCACCGGGAACTGGGAGCTGGCGGAGGAGTGCGCGCAGGAAGCGTTCGCCGCGGCCCTGCAGCGGTGGCCGAACGACGGCGTACCGGATCGGCCCGGCGCGTGGCTCACCACGACCGCACGCAACCGCGCGATCGACTGGCTGCGCCGTGAGGCAGTGGGTGCACAGAAGCTGCAGGAGGTGGCTGCGATGACGTACGACTCAGAGCCGCCGTACGACGTACCGGACGACCGCCTGCGGTTGATGTTCACCTGCTGCCATCCCGCACTGGCGATGGAGGCACGCGTGGCGTTGACGCTGCGGACGCTGGCCGGCCTGAGTACGACGGAGATCGCGCGGGCGTTCCTGGTGCCGGAGACGACGATGTCGAAACGGCTCACCCGCGCGAAGCAGAAGATCCAGCACGCGGGCATCCCGTACCGCGTCCCACCCGCAGACCTCCTGCCGGAGCGGACACCCGCCGTACTGGCGGTCCTGTACCTCCTCTTCAACGAGGGGTACTCCGATGTTGTCCGGAGCAACCTGACCGGTGAAGCGATCAGACTGGCCAGACTGCTCGTCCAACTCATGCCGGACGAACCTGAGGCCGCAGGACTGCTTGCACTGATGCTGCTGCACGACGCGCGCCGCGACACGCGTCTTGCAACGGACGGCGCACTGGTCACGCTGGACGAGCAGGACCGCACCCAGTGGGACCACACGCAGATCACCGAAGGCGTAGACCTCCTCGACGCCGCTCTACGCCGCGGCGAGCCCGGCCCGTACCAAGTCCAAGCCGCAATCGCAGCCTGCCACGCCACCGCCCGCACGGCCGCGGATACCGACTGGCCCCAGATCGCCGCCCTCTACGCCCAACTCCCGCAGACCCCCGTAGTAGCCCTCAACCGCGCCGTGGCAATAGGCATGGCAGACGGCCCAGCCGTAGGCCTACGCCTAGTAGAAGACCTAGCAGCCGGCCCCCTCAACGGCTACCACCTCCTCCCCGCCACCCGAGCCGACTTCCTCCGCCGCCTGAACCGCCACCCCGAAGCCGCCACCGCCTACCGCGAAGCCCTGACCCTGGCCACCACAGACGCCGAACGCCTGTACCTGGAGAAGCGGTTCGCTGATTCGCTCATTTGAAATGCCCCCGCGCGCGTACTGTGGCAAGAGGGGGAGGGGGCGCAATGGTGGGGGAGACCGATTGGGCCGCGATCGCCGGCGAATTCAGCCGCCGAGAGCTAACAGCACTGACAACGACGCTTGAGAGCAGCAACGACGCGTTCCGGAAGATCGTCGACCGTGCACTGGACGATGAGGACGTTTCCGCAGAGTTCGCACGGGCCTGGACCGCGGCGGGCCGGCAACCCGGAGAAACGCTCCTACTAGCCGCTTATCTCTACGCGCGATGTCAGGCGGAGTGGGAGCTGACCGGTGACTACGACAGGATCAGCGCGGCCATCGACAGCGCTCGCCGAGGCTGGGAGCAGTGCGACAGGCCGGAAGGCTTGGATGACCCGGCCACAGACTTGTTCCTCCAGCACGTCGCATCTCTGCCGGAGTGCATGAATGCCGAGGGAGCGGTGAACAGCTCCTGTCCGGTCGCGCTCGAGGATCACGCGGCAGCCGTGGCGGAAGTCAACTCGGCGATCCTTCGATCGATCAAGAGCACCCGCAACCTGGACGCCTCGAGCTTCGGCCGATTCCTGTCCGAGATCGTCGAGAAACACATAGTCACGTACGAGGCGGTCGCCGCGGTCGCCCACGCCGTACTGGGCTGGCTCCTGCAAGGCTCCGACGCCGTCCGTGCGCTCGAGGCATGCATGGCACGGCTCGAGAAAGCCGAGTCCAGTGCGCTCCTGGCCAACGACGTCTACGCCTCGGAGCTGCGTGCGCACAGGTATGCCTTGCAAAGCTTGGCTGAGCACACACCCGGTCCAAGGATGCCGGAGCTGACGGTCGACGAGGCCCGCCTGATCTACTGCTATCCGTTCGCCGTCCCGCCGAGTGTCAACTGGGAGGATCTCGGGGAGGCGGACGTCCTGGCCGGTGCGCGACCGCAGCTTGCCGACAGGTTGCAACTCTCCGACATCTGGAACGAGAAGGTCTACAACGGCCTCGTGGTGACGCTGCCGCCGATCAACATCCGCACGACCGCCGGCCTCGATCTTCGCCATACTGTCGAGCTTCGGCTCAGCAATCTCGGCAATCACTACATCCGGATCGAGCACGCCAGCGGCGAGCTGGGACTGCACGACATCTACCAGGGATTCCGTCGAGCCTTGCCCATCATGGGCGAGGAGACGGTGACCTGGCTCGAGGGCGGCGACGGCCGATCGTGGAAGCGCCTCCACGAGTTCGCGAACGGAGTACTCGAGGACCTAGCCATGCAGGTCGCTAACGCGAAGCTGAGCGAGTGGTACGCGGATCTTCAGAAGAACTTCCACGTCGTGCTGGAGATCAGGCGGGCGCGGGTTCGCGTCGCCGGCGGTGACGAACGCGAAGCGACCGGTGCGGACATCACCGCAACGGCCGGGAAGCTGTTGCTGAACCCGATCACCAGCTATGCGACCGCGCTCGAGGAATGGACCCGTCGACAGGTGCCGGAGGTCCATAACCTGTGCGGAGACGCCGGATACGACACCGACCTGCTGGCCCGTACCGACAACACGACGCTTCTGGTGCTTCCCGGTAGTCCGAACTGGGTCTACCTCGGCGAGGAGGAGAAGGTCGAGTTCGTTGCCTCGCTTCCCCCACTCCTGCAACGGTGGCGCCAGGAACTGCGAGATCTGAAGGATGCACTGGCCAACCCGCTGAAGGCCCGAGATTTGGAGAAAACCAAGCGCAGGCAGGTGGAAGAGGACCGGATGAGCCTTGCCCGCCACGTGGCCGAGGTCCGTCTCTGCCTCGATCGGTTGCACAGCCAGCGCCTGGTGCCGGCCGGAGTGCAGCGTCGGCAGGTCGACAGGCTGTACGAAGCCGCGGGTCTGACTCGGTACGAACGCGAGATCGATGAGGAGATCCGCGAGGTCGAGGCGCTCTACGCGCTGGTCGCCGCGTATGTGGGCGTTGTCGAGGAGCACAAGGCGCGCGACGAGGAGCACAAGGCGCGTGCGGAGGAGCAGCGGGCGCGCGCGGAGGAGGTCGCGACCAGCAAGTACCAGGGGAGGATGCAGGCCGCCCTGGGGGTGCTGGCGGTGCTTTCGCTGGTAGGTCTGTTCGACGCGATCAATCAGTTCACCCAGGCATCCGCTGCCGATCGAGTGCCGTCGGTGTGGGCCTCCGTGGAGCTCGCGTTCGTCCTGCTGACCGCGACCGCGATTGCAGTGGGTTTCTGGCTGACGGGACGTCGGGGAGGTAAGCATGGACACGGTGTCTGACCGGTCGGACGTGGAGTATGTCGACTCCTGGCACTTGGCGCCGGAGCAGCTTGAGCGCCTGTACGACGAGGTGCTCAATCCGAGCTTCCCCGTCGACGAGTTGGAGCCGCGGGACCAGTTGCTGCCACGGCTGGCGCAGGAAGACAGCGGGGTCTGCTGTCGCGTCGCGGTCGATGCGGATGGACGGGGCGTGGCCGCGATCATCGCCGACATCTACCCTGCGGCTCGTGTGCTGCTGTTGGCCTATCTGGCCGTTCGATCGGACCTCCGTGATCGAGGCATCGGGAGTGGACTCGCTCGCGACGCCGTACCGGGCTGGATCGCGAGGTATCAGCCTGCGCTGGCTGTCGCGGAGGTGGAAGATCCACGCTTCAACGCCGACAGCGAGGCTGCCGGGTATGGCGACGCAGACTTGCGGATGCAGCTGTACGACGGTTTCGGTGGGCTGATTCTGCCGGTCCCGTATGTGCAGCCGGCCCTCACCGCCGGAGCTGAGCGGGTCCGGAACCTGTTGCTGATGGTGTTCCACGCCGCCCCGGAGGTCTGTCACGGTCAGCGGCTCGACCCCGAGTTGCTCGTGCGGTTCCTGACGGACTACTTCACGGTGTGCGAAGGCAGCACTCCCGTGGACGCCGAGTTCACCGAGTTGCTCGACGCCTGCAAGCGCGTGGACGGTATCCCGCTGATGAAGCCGTCCGAATATCTCTCGGATTGAGTGTCTGTCCCGGCGGAAGTCGTTCGTCGGTGGGGTATGACGGATATCAGGAGTGTTGTGGCGGCGGAGCGGGCCGAGCTGGCGGACGTCCTGGCCGGGCTGCAACCGGAGGACTGGGACAGGGCGACGCTGTGTGATGGGTGGCGGGTGCGGGAGTTGGTTGCGCACGTCACGCTGCCGTACCGGATGTCGTTGCCGCGGTTCGTGGCCGGGATGGTGCGGGCCGGTGGCAGGTTCAATCGGTACGCCGATCGGCAGGCGCGGCGGGATGCGGTGGAGCTGACGCCGGCGCAGCTGGTCGAGTGTTTGCGTCAGAACCTCAACCACCCGTGGAAACCGCCCGGTGGCGGTTACGAGGGCGCGTTGTCGCATGACGTGATCCACGGCCTCGACGTGACCGTTGCGCTGGGCATCGATCGGCAGGTGCCGACCGAGCGGCTGCGGATCGTCTTCGACGCGATGCGACCACGTCACGCCAAGTACTTCGGCGTCGACCTGACCGATGTCCTACTGCAGGCCACCGATCTCACCTGGACCTACGGCACCGGTACACCTCTCACCGGCACGGCACAGGACCTGTTACTGGTCCTGAGCGGCCGTAGCCTCCCACCGAACCACCTGTCCGGTCGCGACGCCGACCGCTTCACCGCTGGAGTGACCCGATGATCATCAGCCTTCCCATCGAGGACCGGCCGCGTTCGTACGCCTTCTACCAGGAGGCACTCGGCCTGACACCGGTCGGCGAGCTGGACGACGACGGCATTCCCGAACCGCTGCAGTTCCAGCTGGCCGACGGCGTACGGATGATGCTGATCCCGACCGAAGGATTCGGCTGGGTGCTGGGGGACCAGCCCGCCGCACCGCATGGCCAGAGCGAGTGCATCCTCAGCGTGGAGGTCGAAAGCGAGGAGGCCGTCGACGCGCTGGCCGCCAAGGCGGTCGCTGCCGGGGCGGTGCAGGTGACGGCGCCGACGCGCAAGCCGTGGACCTACATGGCCACGTTCACCGACCCCGACAGGCACCTCTGGATGGTCACAGCTCCTTGAGTTCGAGGGCGTAGTCGCCGTGGGTGGCGGTCCGGAGCAGGATCCGGCCGGAGTCGACGGTTGCGTCGGTGATCGGGTCGTCGACGTACAGCCCGGCGATCCGGGTGCCGGCCGCCGGATCCCACACCGCGACGTTGCCGCCGGTCGATCCGGTGACCAGCACGGTCCGGTTGTTCAGCGACCCGATCGCCACGCATTCGACCGCCGAGGCGCGGTCGGCCGGGTTCTCGATCCGCTTCCCGTCCGAGATCGTGTACAGCCGCGCCCGCCCGTCGCACGCCACCGCGACGATCGCGCCGTGTCCGGGAAGGTTGCCCAGGGCCACAGAGGTCGCCTGCTCCAGGTTCGGCTTGACGTACAGCAGATCCCAGCCGTGCTCGAGAATGTACGACGACAGCTCGACGAACGGCCCGGCGATCGCGCGCGGACGCTCGCCCGCCCCAGCCAAGGTCCGCCGGTCCCAGATCCAGACGGCACCGTCGACCGATCCCGTCGCGATCACCGGCACGCCGTCCACCTCACCGGCCGCCGCCACCGACTGGGGCCAATCTTCCGGCCGGTCCAGGTCGAGTGGCCGTGGGCGATACATGTCGCGCGGCGGTTCGTTGCCAAGCGCCTCCGGGACCGTGGTCGGCACGAACCCGTCGTACCGCCAGCGTTCGGTCGAGGCGCTGCGCAGCCGCGAGAGCGTGACACCCTCACGGTTCGCGTCGTACTCGATCTGCTGCAGCTGCACCAAGGTGGTCTTGTCGTTGTCGGGCGCCACGGCGACGATCGGATGTCCGCCGACGACGCCGATCGCGATGGCCCGGGTGCGTTCGTCGTACGGCGACTCCTCGACGTACGCGTGCCCGTCGGTGAACCAGAACAGGCGGCTGCCGATCCCCGCAGCGACCACGAACGGCGCGCCGATCCGGGCGCCGGCCATGACATCCAGGAGGCTGTCACTGTCCGACTGGATCGGATCGGTCCGCCAGCCCTCGCGGCCGTCGGCCGGATCGATCAGCAGAAGGCGGTGGGCGCGGTCCCCGCCGGGCTCGTCCTGCACGGCCAGGAGTACCAACGCGTCGTCACCCTCGACCCCGAAGCCGCGGACGACGAGGGCCCCGAGCGCCGGCGAGAGCTCGATGGGCCGCAAGGTCACCGCGTCGACCATCTTCAGTGAGCTGTCGAAGTCGATGCCGGCGATGACCTGCCGTCCGTCGACCCGGCCGACCCCGAGGGCATGACCGAAACCGACATCCGCCGCGGCGATCTGCTCCTTGGTGCGGGCGTCCCACACCTCGAGGATCCGGTCGTATCCGGCCGAGGTCACCACGACCGGGCGACCGTCGATGACCGACATCGCGACCGCGGTCGCCCGGTGGCCGAGCGGGATCATCGACCTGACATCCGGTACGCCGGTCCGCGGATCCCACAACTCGATCCGGGTATCGACCGCGATCGCGACCACCGGCAGATCGTCGATGTGGCCGAATCCGAGACCGCGGACCTTACCGGTGGTGCTGTAGGTCGACTCGAGATCCGCTCGCCAGTCGAGGCTGCCCTCGACCATCCGCAGCCAAGGTGCCGTCGTGAGCTCGCCGACCGCGTCGCCGAGCCCGGTCATGGAGGCGCCGGGATACTCCTTCAACCTCGCATGCAGTTGCCCGGCGAGCTGCGTGGGATCGCGGGTGAGCGCGGTCCGGCTCCGGCGGAGGGTGCGTTCCACCACGTCGACGGGCTGGAACGTGGTCATCCACCGGACCATCGCGTCGACGTCGTCGCGGGACGCGTCCTGTTCCATCACGAGCTTGGCCGCGGTGATGACCGCATCGGTCTGGTCGACGCCCAGCAGGTCGACCGCGCGGGCCAGCCAGCCGGCGTCGGTCACCAGGTCGACGACCGCCTGCGACGCCGGTGCGATCCGGTCCGCGTCGGCCACCAGATGCTCGGCGAGGTAGCGCACCGGGTAGAAGTTCGCGTCCGCCCAACCGTCGATGGCCGCCTTCTGCCGCGCTGCCAGTGCGCGCGCGATCCGTCGGTGACCGGCGGCGTACGACGGCTGCGCGTGGAAGTGCTCCACGAACGTCTGGTGGGCCAGCCGGTAGGTGCTCTGGCCGTGCTCCCCGTCGAGCATGACGTACGGCGCCGCTTCGACGAGCAGGTTGTCGAGATCGGTCTCGCCGGGCCGGCCGTCCGTGAACGCGCCGGCCGCCGTCGCCCAGATGCCGTCGGCGCGCGGGAGTCCGCGGCCACGGGCGTGGCCAAGAGCCTCGAGCAGCGGCCGGAAGTTGCGGTTGGCAACCGTCAGCCGATCCACAGCGATCGCGAACAGGCCGCGGTTGTCCTGCTCCAGCAACTCTGCGAGCTCCGGCTGGGCCTCGGCGGTGAGCAACTCGGGCCGGGCCAGGATCTCGTGCACAGCCAGCCGGGCGTAGAGGAAGTGCCGGTTGTGCGCGCCGACACTGCGCGCGGCAGTGGCCGCGATACCGCGGTTGATGGGCAGTGCGCTCAACCGATGCTCGACGTACCTCGTCACCGCGTCGGGATCGAGGTCCACCGTCACGGTCCCGATCGGCGCGAGCGCGTCGAGCAGGTTGGTGTCGATGGGCGCCGGGTGGTCAAGCCCTTCGTTGGTCGAACGGCGCGTGCCGACGACGACCCGGCAGCCGGGCACCTCGGCCAGTTGCCGCAGTACGGCGGCCACCGCCAGCGGATCCTGCGCCTCGTCGAGCGCGTCGACCATGACCGTACTGCCCTCGACCACCGTCCGTAGGCCTTCGAGCGTGGTGGAGACGTCCGGTTCCTCTTGGAGGTCGGCGGCCACCCGGTTGATCACTTCTGTGGTCGTCAGGCCGGTGAGCAGGACTGTGGCGTCGAAGACGTCGTCCGGCGGCTGCTCCGGCGCTGCCATCCGCTGGACCCGGTCGGCGCGGATCAACAGCTCGCGCAGCGACGGGTTGCTGTGTACGACGAGATTGCCGAGTACGGCGGACTTGCCCGAGCCCGCCGGCCCGGTGACGGCGAGCAGCCCGGAGTCGGTGGTGCGCAGCCAGTCGGTGATCTCTCGATGCTCCCGGTTGCGCCCTTCGAAGTACCAGGTCGGCTCACCGAGCTCCGCGCCCTGCGCCTTGGGGACGAAGAACTTGCGCTGATCCTCGGGCAGGCCCTTGAGGAATGCCTCCAGCTCGAGATAGACGTCCTGGGGCGCGGTGACGCCCGCGCCGAGCGGCCGCGGTGGCGGAGTCAGCGGCCGAGCCTGGCCGAGCCCGACCGGGATCGCGAAGCCGAACGCCAGGTGTTCCTCCAGCCGCCCGACCAGGTCGGCCACCCGGATGACCTCGTCGTTGGGCGTGAAGGACTTCAGCGCCAGGTCCAGAGCCTTCGGCACCGCCTCGAGGAAGCTCGATCCGGTACCGCCGCCACCGAGCAGCGCGAACCGTTTGGCCGGATTCGTCTTGGCCAGGGTCTTCGCCGCCAGCAGTTGCACGAACCGCTCGGCGCCGCAGGCCTCGATGACGACCAACGTCCACGCGCCGTGGTCCTCGCTCCGGTCCCGCCACTCGTCCGCCAGGTGATTCGCCAGTTCCTCCGCGCTGTGACCGGAGCCCTTCCGGTGCTGTGTGCTGTTGTACGACGCCAGCCAGGCATCCTCCGTATCGGACTCGCCATGGCTCACCCAGACCAGGACCGAACTCCGCGGCCCGTCCCGATCGGCCCAGGCGCCCAGCTCGTGCCGCACCCAGTCGGCGTCCGGCCGGCCGTCGCTCCACGGATGCACGACCCCGCCGTACGGCGCGAGCAGGTCGGCGATCGCCTTGACGTCGGCCTCAGCCGCGATCGACGCGAACGGCCGTCGTACCTCGGTGCTGTATGTCGCGATCGGGATCGGGAAGATCGTGAACGCGGGCTCGCTCATCGGTCCGCGTCCTCGGGTGGGACCGCCAGGACCTGCTCGGTGACGCCCGATGCGCCGCCGCCCTTCACCTCGACACGGTAGACGCCTGGCTCCCCGAGGACGACGGATGCGGTCAGTGCCCCGTCGCGACGTTCCAACGGGGGCACCGCGACCTGCCAGCGGTTGAAGGCGTCGACGACCCGGCACGTCGTACCGGCCGCGTCCGCGCCGGTCACCGTGACGGTGAGCGGTTCTCCCACGGAGACGACGTCGGGTACGTCGATGCCGATCTCGCCAGGTCCGAGCGGCGGACCGGCGGTGTCG
This sequence comes from Kribbella speibonae, assembly GCF_004331375.1. NCBI lineage: Bacteria > Bacillati > Actinomycetota > Actinomycetes > Propionibacteriales > Kribbellaceae > Kribbella > Kribbella speibonae. Next base: position 108,932 of record NZ_SJKC01000004.1, read on the forward strand.
TTGGTCAGTACGTCGCGCACATGCGAGATGGCTTCCTCGGTGGCCGCGACGGCGCCGTGGGACTGCGGCAGCGTGCCGGGAGGCAGGCCGAATCCGGCGGCCGACCGGCGGAACACCGTGCCGTCGCCGCGCAGATCCAGCCGCTCCCGGATCACTCCGGCCGGATCGGTGATGCACGTGTGCATCAGGGGTGTCAGTGCGCCGTCGCGGATCGACAGACTCTGCATCGTCGGCTGTTCGATGCCGATGAGCAGCCGCAGACTGCCGGCCTCGCCTTGCATGAGTTTGTCGTGCCGCAGCAGGGATTCCTCGGCGAGTTCCCGGTCGCCGTCGAGGCTCTCGACGTCCCCGGGCTCGAGCCGGCGGGCCGTCGTACCTTCATCGACACAGCGGTAGAACGGCAGCAGGTCGTACAGCCCGGGCATGTGCTGGACCAGTTTGCGCAGACGTTTGCGCGGAATCGGCAGACCGTCTCCCGAGCGGAGGATGTACGCCGACTTCACGGAGCCGTAGTACGGCGTGCCGAGTGTGACCGTCGTCCGCACGTCCGACGTACCGCCGAGCACGTGCAGGTAGTACCGGGCGACCAGGCCGCCCATCGAGTGCGCGACCAGGACGACCTTCGCGTCGGCGCTGCCGGACGGATGCGCCCGCCACTGGGACAGGTGCCGATCGACCAACCGCTCGAGCTCGTGGGCGTTGTGTTCCACGGACAGCCGCCAGTCGTACGGGAACTCGCACAGCGCATCCGGATGTGCGAGCACCCGTCCGATCCCGGCCAGCAACTTCGTGTACGGCTCGAAGCCCTTCAGTACCGGCGCGAACGCCGGGAAGCGCAACAGTCCGGTGGCGCGAACGCGGCCGGTCCGGCCGGCCCGTTCGTCATCCGTGACGGCCAAACGTTTGAGCGCTCTCCCTGTCGTCCACGCGCTGACCCACCAACTCGCGTCGTCGAGTCCCCACAGGACATCCCCCGACTCGACGTCGGCCAGCGAACTCCCCATGATTCCCGGGATCACGATGACGGCATCCCGGGACACGGCCCCCACTGCGTCCATCCGAACCCACCCCCGGATTCAGTCTCGATCCGGGCCGGGCGAATTACCAGACCGTGGCCGGGTGGCGAAGCTTGGCCGGACGGAGCGCCCTCTTGGTGGCTGATTGACCGGCTGCTTGACGGTGGAACAGGCGGCCGCCGTACCGGAGCCACTCGACCTGTCCGTCCGTGCCGCGGACGAAGTTGGCGCGGACGTGCGTGGGTGTGCCGTCCGGGTTCTGCGCGAGCACGTAATCCTTGCGGTAGAAGGCGAATCGGAACAGCGCCTGGCCGCCCACACCGGCGAGCAGCTCACCGCTGTCGGCGGTGAGGTCGAGACCGAGCTCCTCCGGCTTGCCGTCGAAACCGATCTGCTGGGAGACGTAGGTGCCTTCGTAGGCGGCCAGCCGGCTCGGCGGCAGCTCTTGCGGTACGGCGGGCAGATTGCTGACGCCGGCGAACTCCTGCAGCGCCCAGTCGTCTGCGAACAGCTCTGCCACCAGCGACGGGCCGCTCTCGGAGTTGGTGAGCAACGTGATGGCGAAGTCCCGCTGCGGCACGAACAGGAAGCCGGAGTGCTGACCTGACCAGTCGCCACCGTGCTGCACCACCGTCGGGCCCTGCGCGGTCGGCCGCAGCATCCAGGTGACACCCACCCCGTTCAGCTCCACGAACAGCGTGCCGCCCGGACCCGGGTGCGACTGCATAGCCAGCCTGCTGCGGTCGCTGAGCAGTCGAGGCAGGTCTCGATGCCCCAGGTGGTACCGCGCGTACCGGAGCTGATCCCGGGCGCTCGAGATCAGGCCGCCGATCGAGTGCAGCGCCCGCGGCATCGCGTCGAACGACGGCTCGACGACCGGCTTGCCGTCGACGATGTTGTGCGACGCGGCGACGCTGAAACCGTCCAGCTCACTGTGGAAGAACCTGCTGTGGGCGAGCCCCAGCGGATCGACGACCAGCTCGCGGGCGGCGGTCTCGTACGGCTTCCCGGCCACCACCTCGATGATCCGCCCGGCCACGCCGATCGCCGCGTTGTTGTACGAGAACACTTTCCCGAGCGGCGTGAGCTGCGGGACCTTCGTCATACCGGCGACGTACTGCGCGAGGGCTTCGTCGCCCTGGCCGGTGTCCCAGAAGTAGTCGCCCTGCCAGCCGGCCGAGTGGTTCAGCAGTTGGCGGACGGTGACTCGCGCGGCGACCGACGGGTCCTGGGTCGCGAAGTCCGGAAGGTAGGCGCGGACCGGTCGGTCCAGGCTGATCCGGCCGCGCTCGACGAGTCGCATGATCGCGGTCCCGGTGAACGTCTTGGACGTCGAGCCGATCCGGAACACGGTGTCACCGGAGACCGGTTCGCCGGTGTCGACGCTGGTGACGCCGAAGCCGCGGACGTACTCCCGGCCGCGGTACCAGACGCCGAGACCGGCCCCGGGGATCGCGTACTTCGCCATCCCCGCCTCGACCTTCTCGGCCAGTCGCCCGATCCCGGCCGGTTCGCGCAAACCGGCCGCCGGGGCGGGCAGGGTGGACAATGCGGCAACCGGAACGGCAGCGGCCGCGGACTTGAGCACGGTACGACGGGTGAGCGACACGTCAACGTCTCCTCGGGCGGGTAGTAATGCTTCCGATGCCGCTATTATTACCAGAATTGGTATCAATGGATACCCTGAAAGAACCCTGATGGAGAGCCGATGGAGGAGTCCGCGACCCCGGTGCTGGACGTGCTGCTGCACCCGATCCGCTGGCGCATCGTGCAGCGGGTGCTGGGCCGCGAGGTGACCACCACGGACCTGAAACGCGACCTGCCCGACATCCCGGCGACCACCCTGTACCGGCACGTCGCCGCGCTGATCGATGCCGGCTACCTGACGGTCGTCCGTGAACGAAAGATCCGCGGCACCACCGAACGCACCCTCACCCTCGACCAGACCAAGGTCGGCCGGATCGACGAGCGCGAAGCCCGCGCAATGACCCCGGACCAGCACCGACAGGCGTTTCTGATGCTCCTGACTCGCCTCGCCGCCGACTTCGACCGTGTGGTCGAGAGCGGAGACCTGTATCCACGGATGCATCAGCTGGGCTACTCACAGCTCGCCCTCTACCTCAGCTCGGAGGACATGGCCGCGTTCCGCGCCGGTTTCGAGAAGCTGATCGAGCCCTACCTGGCCGAGTCGCCGGGCAAGGACCGCGTCGTACTGTCGATGTTCTCGTTGCCGGACAGCTGATCTAGCGGCGCGTGAGGCGGAGCTGGGCGACGTCGAGGTAGCCGGAGGCGAAGCCGGCCTCGCTGTAGGCCAGGTAGTACTCCCACGCCCGCCGGAACGACTCGTCGAAGCCCTCAGCCCGGACGACGGGCCAGTTGGCGACGAACCGTTGCCGCCACCGGCGGAGCGTCTCGGCGTAGTCCGCGCCGAAGCGGTGGTCGTCGTCGACCGTCAACGTGGTGTGCCGCTCCACGGTCTCGTCGATCGCGGTGCGGGACGGGATCAGACCGCCCGGGAAGATGTACTTCTGGATCCAGCTGTACGAGTTCCGGGTGGCGAGCATCCGGTCGTGGTCCATCAGAATCGCCTGGAGTGCGACCCGTCCATCTGGTGCGAGCAGCTGGTCCAGCGTGCGGAAGTACTCCGGCCAGTACTCCTCGCCGACCGCCTCGATCATCTCGACGCTGACGACGGCGTCGTACGTGCCGGTCACCCCGCGGTAGTCCTGCAGCCGCAGGTCGATCCGGTCGACCAGACCGGCATCAGCAACGCGTTTCTGCGCCAGCTGCAGCTGCTCGGTCGACAACGTGATGCCCGTGACCTGCGCGCCACGACGAGCGGCAGCGATCGCCAGCGTGCCCCAGCCGATCCCGACTTCGAGCACCCGGCTGCCGGGACCCACATCGGCGAGATCCAGGATGCGTTCGACCTTGCGGGACTGGGCTTCCTCGAGGTCCTGGGCAGCCAGCGGTACGTCGTGGTCGAACAGTGCGGAGCTGTACGTCAGGCCAGGGTCCAGGAACGCGGTGAAGAGCGCGTTGCTGAGGTCGTAGTGCGCACTGATGTTCTCCCGGGCACCGGCCGGTGTGTTGCGACGGAGGCGAGGTATGCGCCGGTCGACGACCCGCCGGAGGCGCAGGAGGTACGGCGGCACGAGCTGTGCGACCCGTGCTGCGAACGGGGTCAGCAGGTCGCTCAGGTCAGTGCCGTCGGCAGCAGCCCAGTCGCCTGCCATGTACGCCTCGCCGAGACCGATCTTGGGGTTGTGGGCGAGCCGCTCGAACAGTGAGTCCGGGCGGACGATCCGCAACACCGGTGCGTCCGGTCCGCCGCCACCGTGGACCGTGCCGTCCGGATAGACCGCGCGTACCGGGACCTGGTCGAGGATGCGATCGACGATCAGCCGGGTGATCCGGGCACGGACGCACAGCGGGCGCAGGACGGGGTGTCGCAGGCAGAGTGGTTGGGCCATGGTTGGACTGCTCATCGGAGTCCTCTCTGGAGCCGGTGCACCGGGCGTCGGACGACAGGTAGGCGGCGCGCCCACAGCCACACCCCGTTGAGGCGGATCAGCAGGGACACCCGCTGCGACATCAACGGCATCCGTACGGCGGCAGCGAGAGTCGCCCGACGGGTGGCCGGGTGCGGTACGCCGTCGAAGCTCGCCCCGAAGACCGTGTGACCGTCGCGGGACAGGCTCACCTGCACACGGATCCGGTCGTGGCCGAGCTCGAAGCTCAGGCGGTACTGGCCGGAGACGTCGTTGAACGGCGAGACGTACAGCTCCTTGGGAGTCTCGGCGGTGCCGTGCTCGTCCGGTCGGAGCAGGTACGCGTGCCGTTCGCCGTACGTGTTGTGCACCTCTGCGACGACGTACGGGGCGTCGAGGCACCAGAAGACGGTCAACGGGTCGAAGACGTGGCCGAAGACGCGGGCGTTGGCGAGCATGACGACGCGACCGTCGTACCTGATGCCTTCACTGGCGAGGTAGCGACGCAGGTCGGCCTTGATCGTCGGACCGTGGCCGCCGAGGTGGTCGCGGACGTCGAAGCGCGCCAGCGGACGCAGGTACCAGGGCTGGTGCGGTACGTCGTCCAGATCGACCAGCCACTGGTACACCCGGTACCGGAACGCGTGGCGGATCGGAATCCGCCGCCCGTGCCGGACGGAGCCGGTGACGATCGCCGGGAGTGTGGGGAGCACACCGGCGACCGTCACCAGCGGACCCCGAAGGACTCGGCCGCGGCGACGCCGGCGCGACAGCCGTCCTCATGGAATCCCCAGCCGTGATACGCCCCTGCAAACGTGATCCGGCCGGTGTTGAGGGCTGCCAGCCTGCTCTGCGCGGCGACGGCCTTCGGGGTGTAGACGGGGTGCTGGTAGTCGATCCGCTCGATCACCTTCGCGGGATCGACCGTCGTGGCACCGTTCAGGGTGACCAGGTAGGTCTCGTCGGTCTCCAGACGCTGCAACCTGTTCATCCAGTACGTCGTCAGCGGGGCACCGGAGCCGATGATGTAGTTCCACGACGCCCGGGCGCTCTTGGTTGCTGGAAGCAATGAGGTGTCGGTGTGCAGGACCGCTGTGTTGCGGCTGTACTCGAACGGCCCGAGCACCGCCTTCTCCAGCGGCGATGCGTCGGCGAGCAGGTCGAGCGCCTGGTCGGCGTGGGTCGCCAGAACCACCCGGTCGAACTCGGACGCAGCGCCGTCGGGGCCGTCGGCAACAGTCACCGTGACGCCGTCCGGATGCCGCTGCACCGCGTGGACGGGACGGTGTGTGCGAACGGCGCCGACCCGGTCGGCGAGCGCGTCGACGTACTGCCGGGAGCCGCCGGTAACGGTCAGCCATTGCGGTGAGCCGCTGACCGAGAGCATGCCGTGGTGGTCGAGGAACCGGAACAGGTAGCGCGCCGGGTAGGTCAGCGCCGAGCTGCCGCCGCAGGACCAGACGCAGGACACCACGGGTACCGCGTACTGCCGGACGAAGGCCGGGCTGAACCGCTCGGCCTCGAGGAACTCGTCGAGCGTCGTGAGATCGTCGTCGCCGGTCCGGGCCAGGTAGGCGGCGGCTCGGCGGTGGAAACGGCGGACCTCCCCGAGCAGCCTGAGAAAGCTCCGGTCCAGGACCCGGCGCCGCTGCGCGAAGACTCCGGCCGCGCCGCGCCCGCCCGCGAACTCCAGCCCGCTCGCCGGGTCGCTGATGCTCATGCTCATCTCGGTCTGCTGGGTCCGGACGCCGAGCTCGGCGAACAGTTTGCGGAGCAGGGGATAGGTGCGGGTGTTGTGGACGATGAAGCCGGTGTCGATCGCGAGCCGGCGTCCGGCAGGGTCGGTGACGTCATGGGTGTGGGCATGCCCGCCGAGCCGTGGTTCGGCCTCGAACAGCGTGACGTCGAAGCGCCGGGCGAGCAGGTAGGCGGCGGTGAGACCGGACACGCCGGCGCCGATCACCGCGACGGACTCGGTCATGGGCAACGCCTCCAGGCTGTCTAAGGTCTGTCTAAAGATTAGGCAGATGACTAGCTCTAGTCAAAGGTCTGTCTAAAGTTTGTATACTGTGTGACCGTGGAGACTTCGGTGCCGGGCGGACTTCGGATCGGTGCGCTGAGTAAGCGCGCCGGGGTCAGCGAACACGTGCTGCGCGCGTGGGAGTCGCGCTACGGCCTGCTGTCGCCGACGCGCTCGTCCGGTGGCTTCCGGCTGTACTCCGAGACCGACGTGCGTCGGGTCCAGCGCATGCGCGCCTACCTCGCGGACGGCCTGTCCGCCGCCGAGGCGGCCCGCGCTGTGCTGGCAGAGCCGGCCGCTGCGGCGCCCCCGCCTCAGGACCCGGTCGTCGTACGGCTGGCCGAGACCAACGGGCCGGTGAGCCTGCGGTCCGCTCTCGACCTGCTCGACGAGCGGGCCGCGCACGTCGTACTGGACCAGCTGTTCGGTGCGTTGACCGTCGAGGCCGTGATCCGCGACGTGCTGATTCCGTACCTGCACGAGCTGGGGGACCGGTGGAGCCGCGGGGACGTGACCGTCGGCCAGGAGCACTTCGCGAGCAACGTGATCCGGAGCCGGCTCGCTGCGTTGTCCCCGGGCTGGGGCGGCGGCCGCGGGCCGCAGGTTCTGCTGGCCTGTCCGCCCGGTGAGCTGCACGACATCGCGCTGCTGTCGTTCGGACTGGTACTGCGGCGCTCGGGGTGGCGAGTGGTCTTCCTCGGCGCCGACTCACCGACCGGCGACATCGAGCGCACAGCCGACGCGCTCGAACCCGACCTGGTGATGCTCGCCGCCTCGGACGCGTCCCGCTTCGACGCGATCCGCCCGGAACTCGTCCGGCTCGCGCAGAGCCGGCCGGTCGCACTGGCCGGCCCCGGTGCATCCGCGGAGCTGGCCGCCGCCGTCGGGGCGCAGTACGTCGACGACGACCCGGTCACCGCCGCAGAGCGATTGGAGGAGAGTCGATGATCGTCATCGAACGTGAAGTCGCCGTCGCCACCACACCCGAGCGGGCGTTCGACTACCTGGCCGACTTCCGCACCACGCAGGAGTGGGATCCCGGGACGGTCCGCACCGTGCTGGTAGCGGGTGCAGGCGGCGAAGGTACGACGTACCGCAACACGTCTCGCTTCAACGGCCGCGAGACCGAGCTGACCTACGTGGTCGAGGAGTACGCCCGGCCGGACCGGATCGTCCTGCGCGGCGAGAACCGGACGATCGTTGCCCGCGACACCATGACGTTCCGCAGCGAGGCCCACATCACCCGGGTCACGTACCGCGCCGAGTTCCAGCTCAAGGGTCTCGCCCGGCTCGCTGAACCGTTTCTCCGCAGGTCCTTCGAGCACCTCGGCGAAGAGGCCGAGGAAGGTCTCCGCAACGCGCTGGGGAAGCTGGCCGCATGAGCGGCGCTCTGGACACCCTCCTGGACCGCCTGGTCGTCCCTGGCTACACGAGGCTCGGCTATCGCCTCCGGAGCAGGTCGTGGCCCGCCGACGACCCCCGCCCGAACGCCCTGGCCGGCAAGACCGCCATCGTCACAGGCGCCCGCGGCGGCCTGGGCAAAGCCACCGCCGCGGGCCTCGCCGCCCTGGGTGCCACCGTCCACCTGGTGGTCCGTGACGCCGCCAAGGCCGCCCGTACCGTCGCAGACCTTCGCGGCGAGGACCCTAACGCCACGTTCGTGCTCGACGAGTGCGACATCTCCGACCTCGACGCCGTACGCCGCTACGCCGCCACCTGCGCCGGGCGAGTCGACGTACTGGTCCACAACGCCGGAGTCATGCCCGCCCACCGCACCGAATCCCCCCAAGGCCACGAACTGACGCTGGCGACCCATGTCCTGGGCCCACTGCTCCTGACCGAGCTGCTCCGCCCCAACCTCGTCAACGGCCGCGTGATCCTGGTCGCCTCAGGAGGCATGTACACCCAGCCCCTGCCCACCGACCCCGAGTACCGCGACCCGCCGTACCGCCCCGCCACCGCCTACGCCCGCACCAAGCGAATCCAAGTAGCCCTGACCCCACTGCTGGCCGCACACCTGGCCCCCACCTTCGTAGCCACCATGCACCCAGGCTGGTCCCAAACCCCCGGCCTGACCAGCTCCCTCCCCACCTTCACCACCCTCACCAAGCCGTTCCTGCGCACCCCCACCCAAGGCGCAGACACCACGATCTGGCTGGCAGCAACCACCCCCCAACCGCCCACAGCCAACTTCTGGCACGACCGCAAGATCCGCCCGACCCACTACCTCGCCAGAACCCAGGAATCCGCAATAGAACGAGATGCGATCTGGACCTACTGCCGCAAGTCGGCAGGCATCTGAAGCGCCACGAGATCGCGCGGGCGTCGCCTGGGGGTCCGGGGGCGAAGCCCTCCGGGCGGGGTCTGGGGGTTGCACCCCCAGAAAGCACAACGAGCGATCCACCGCTTGCGCATTCTGCAAGCAGGGATCGCTCAGGATCCGAGCGCCCCCGGCAGGATTCGAACCTGCGCACCCGCCTCCGGAGGGCGGTGCTCTATCCCCTGAGCTACGGGGGCTCAGGAACGAGCAGAACATTAGCAGCATGTTCATGCCATCTCCGAATCGGGGCTTCGGCGTGGGGGTAGAAATCTGGGCATGCGCAAACTGGGGATTTCTCTTGTTCTCGTGCTAGCCGCCCTCCTTCTACCCACCCAGGCCCACGCCGTCGCCGGATGGCACGTCGTCGGGTCCGACAACGCCCGTCCGCTCGACGAAAGTCAGGGACTCGCCACGGTGACCCGTGGCGGCACAACGCAGTACCGCTACACCGGTGTCGGCACGATTCCGGCCGACCTGTTGACGAGAGGCTGGAACCACGTCGGCGACCCGGGCGCCGCACAGGGCTGGTACGTCGAGCCGTACCAGCGCGACGACCGCGGCGGGAAGCTGTACCGCGTGCAGTCCCCGTCGGGCACCTGGTCCAACTACGTGCACGCACTGGAGTCCTGGGAGGCGAACAACAACAGCTTCGCCGCAGTGTCCCCGGACGCGCAGTGGATGGTGACGGGGGAGTGGGGAACGATGGACCGCCTCCTCGTCCTCCCCATGCCCGGTGTGGCCGCGACGGACCCGTCGAAGAACCTCCCGTACGCGTCGGCGATCCGCCTCGACCACCAGGTGCGCGACGTACAGGGCTGCGACTTCGTGACCGCCACTCAGCTCCTGTGCTCCTCCGACGACCCGGACGGCACCCTGTTCGGAACGACGAAGCCGCTGCTGCAGGTCGACCTGACCGGTCCGGCCGGGTCCGCCGACGTGACCGGGCACGTCACGTCCCTGGGCCAACTGCCGCTGCAGAGCGGCTGCTCCGGTGACTTCGAGGTCGAGGGCATCGACTACTTCGAGGCTGACGGGACGCTGCGGGTGATCGTCATGTCACCGGGGATCTGCATCGGGATCGACAGCAAGACGTACCGGTTCCAGCGCTGACCCTGTCGATCGTCGTACGGGGGACCCCTGAGCGGACCCTGGAAGACCTGGGGAACGGGATCAGATCTGCCGTGGGCGCCGTCATAGTGGACGTAAGCCCAACGGTGGAAAGGAAAACGGTACTCATCATGGCAAGCTCACTGGTCCGCCCTACACACGGTCGCTGGATCGGCGGTGTCTGCGCCGGACTGGCTCGCCGGTTCGGTATCTCCGCCAACACGATGCGGCTGATCTTCGTGATCAGCTGCCTCCTGCCCGGCCCGCAGTTCCTGATCTACATCGCGCTCTGGATCCTGGTCCCGGAAGAGCGCTGACCCCCGCCCGCCGGCCGCCGCGGCGCACCTGGCAACCTGACTCTTCATGAGAGCAGGCAGGTGGCGCCCGGCGGCCGCGGCTGCTGTGCTTCTCGTCAGCGGAGCACTCGCCGGCTGCCAAGTCGGCCCGGCAGCGCCGGCGGCGGCCGAACTGAGGACCGGCGCACCGCCCTGGGACGCTCCCCGGGACGCGGTCTCGTACATCGACAAGGCCGGTTTCGAACGGCTCCCGCTCGACTTCTCCGGCCCCTCGCCGTACACGCTGACCATCGCGGTCACGGTCGACGGCAAACCCGTGCAGGTCCCGGCCGGGATCGGCATCGACAAGCTCCGCGCCGAACAGGCCGCCATCCACACCCACACCACCGACGGCCAGGTCTGGGTCGAGGCCAAGACCGCCTCCGAACACCCCACCCTCGCCCAGTTCTTCACCCTCTGGGGCCTCCGGTACGACGCCAAATGCCTCGCAGACGCCTGCACCGACCTGAAGATCACCGTCAACGGCACCCCCGCGCCCTGGAACACCCCACTGACCCGCAACGCCCACGTCATCGTGACCGTACGTCACTGATCCGCGCGGTGACCGGGTCGGGAGCGACCGGCGTACCGGGCTGTGGATGGTGAGTCAAGGGTTTGGGGGACGGGCCATTAGGCTGATCCGGTGACCCCGGAACAGCTCGCTGAGAAGATCCTGCAGGCCCTGGCCGCGCTCGCCGCCGACGGCGCCATCACCGTCGAGGGCGGGCTGCCGCGCGAGCTGAAGGTCGAGCGACCCAAGAACCCCGAGCACGGGGACTACGCGACGAACGTCGCCATGCAGCTGGGCAAGCGGTCGGGGATGAACCCGCGCGCGTTCGCCGAGCTGCTCGCCGCCAAGCTGCGGGGCGACGAGGCCATCACCGCGGTGGAGATCGCCGGCCCGGGGTTCATCAACCTCCGGGTAGCGGCCGACGCCCAGGGCAAGGTCGCGCAGGCGATCCTCGACGCGGGCCCGAAGTACGGCACCAGCGACAGCCTCCAGGGGCGGGCGATCAACCTCGAGTTCATCTCCGCGAACCCGACCGGCCCGCTGCACCTCGGCCACACCCGCTGGGCCGCCGTCGGTGACGCGCTGGCCCGGGTGCTGGCCGCCGCGGGCGCGAGCGTCAGCCGCGAGTTCTACATCAACGACCGCGGCAACCAGATGGACAAGTTCGGCGCCAGCCTGCAGGCGGCCGCGCACGGGCACCAGATCCCCGAGGACGGGTACCACGGCGAGTACATCCTCGACCTGGCGAAGCGGATCGCCGACGAGGTCCCGGACATCCTGACGCTGCCCGAGGACGAGCAGGTGATCGCGTTCCGCGAGGCGGGGTACGAGCGGCAGCTCAAGGAGCAGCAGGAGCAGCTCGAGCACTTCCGGACCAAGTTCGATGTCTGGTTCTCGGAGCGCAGCCTGCACGAGCAGGACGGCGTACCGCACGCGATCCAGAAGCTCCGCGACCAGGGACATCTGTACGAGGCGGATGACGCGCTCTGGATGCGGACCACGGACTTCACCGACGACAAGGACCGCGTCCTGATCCGGTCGAACGGCGAGCCGACGTACTTCGCCTCCGACGCGGCGTACTACGTGAACAAGCGCGAGCGCGGTTTCGAGACGTGTATCTACATGCTCGGCGCGGATCACCATGGGTACGTGAACCGGCTGAAGGCGATCGCGGCCTGCGCCGGCGACGACCCCGAGCACAACATCGAGGTCCTGATCGGCCAGCTGGTCAAGATCCTCAAGGGCGGCGAGGAGATGAAGCTGTCCAAGCGGGCCGGCACCATCGTCACGCTCGCGGAGCTGGTCGAGGAGGGCGGCGTCGACGCCCTGCGCTACACGCTGTGCCGCTACCCGACCGACTCGCCGCTGACCCTGGACATCGAGGAGATGACCCGCCAGGCCAGCGAGAACCCGGTGTACTACGTGCAGTACGCGCACGCCCGGCTCGCCTCGATCCTGCGGAACGCCGACGAGCTCGGTATCAAGCTGGACGAGTTCGACCCGGGCCTGCTCAGCCACGAGCGCGAGGGCGATCTGCTCCGCGCGCTGGCCGAGTTCCCGCGGGTCGTCGCCACCGCCGCGGAGCTCCGCGAGCCGCACCGCGTCGCGCGGTACCTCGAGGACACGGCGTCCGCGTTCCACAAGTTCTACGACAGCTGCCGCGTGCTGCCGCGCGGCGACGAGGAGGTGGAGCCGGTGCACAAGGCTCGCCTGACCCTGGTCTCCGCGACCCGGACCGTGCTCGCCAACGGGCTCGACCTGCTCGGCGTCTCCGCACCGGAGCGGATGTGAGGGCGCACGAGGCGGGCGCGCTGCACGCCGACATCGGCCACAAGGCTCCGCAGTGGCTGCGCGCCCCGCGTGACCCCAACGACCTGGTCGCCGCGCTCTGGTCGACCACGGCCAAGAAGAACGGCGAAGGTGCCCTCGAGGTCGGCGGCGTCGACGTCCGGGAGCTGGTCGCCGAGCACGGCAGCCCGGCGTACGTGCTGGACGAGGACGACTTCCGCGCCCGGGCCCGCGCGTTCAAGCACGCCTTCAAGGACTTCGACGTGTACTACGCCGGCAAGGCGTTCCTGTGTACGACGGTCGTCCGCTGGGTGATGGAGGAGGGCCTGAACCTCGACATCTGCAGCGGGGGCGAGCTGGCCGTCGCGCTCCGCGCCGGTGCGGACCCGAAGCGGCTCGGTTTCCACGGCAACAACAAGTCCGTTCCCGAGCTGGCCCGCGCGCTGGACGCCGGCGTCGGACGGATCATCGTCGACTCGCAGTACGAGATCACCCGGCTGATCGAGCTGGCGGCGGAGCGGAACGTCGTCGCGCCGGTGATGATCCGGGTCACCGCGGGCGTCGAGGCGCACACCCACGAGTACATCGCGACCGCGCACGAGGACCAGAAGTTCGGGTTCTCGATCACCTCCGGCGCCGCCTTCGAAGCCGTTGCCCGGGTCAACGAGTCCCCGGAGCTGGAGCTGCTCGGCCTGCACTCGCACATCGGCTCGCAGATCTTCGATTCGTCCGGGTTCGAGGTCGCCGCGAAGCGCGTGATCGCCTTGCACGCAAGGGTTTCCGACGAGCTCGGCGTCGACATGCCGGAGCTCGACCTGGGCGGCGGTTTCGGGATCGCGTACACCACCCAGGACGACCCGTCCGACCCGGCGCAGCTGGCCACCGAGATGGGCAAGATCGTCGAGCACGAGTGCCGGGCGTTCGGCGTCGAGGTGCCGAAGGTGTCGATCGAGCCCGGCCGCGCGATCGTCGGGCCGGCAATGTGCACGGTGTACTCGGTCGGCACGGTCAAGGAGGTCGAGCTGGACGCCGGCGCCGCCCGGACGTACGTGTCGGTCGACGGCGGGATGAGCGACAACATCCGCGCCGCGCTGTACGACGCCGACTACTCCTGCACGCTCGCGAACCGGTACTCCGACACCGCGCCGACGCTCGCGCGCGTGGTCGGCAAGCACTGCGAGGCCGGGGACATCGTCGTGAAGGACGAGTTCCTGCCCTCCGACGTCCAACCGGGCGACCTGATCGCGGTTCCCGGCACGGGCGCGTACTGCCGGTCGATGGCGAGCAACTACAACCACGTACCGCGGCCACCGGTGATCGCGGTCAAGGACGGCCACCTGCGCGTCGTCGTACGCCGTGAGACCGAAGACGACCTGCTTCTCCTGGACATGGGGGCCGCCCAATGACTGATGACAAACCTCTGAAGGTAGGCCTGCTCGGTTGCGGAGTGGTCGGCACCGAAGTGGTGCGGATCCTGACCGAGCAGGCGGACCATCTCGCGGCCCGCGTCGGCGCCCCGCTGGAGATCGCGGGCATCGCCGTACGCCGTCCCGGCCGCGCCCGCGACATCGCCGTCGACCCGGACCTGATCACCACCGACGCGCAGGCGCTGGTGTCGCGCGGTGACCTGGACCTGGTGATCGAGGTGATCGGCGGTCTCGAACCGGCCCGCGGCCTGATCCTGACCGCGCTCGAGCACGGCGCCTCGGTCGTCACCGCGAACAAGGCGCTGCTCGCCGAGGACGGCCCGACGCTGTTCGCCGCCGCGGAGAAGTACCAGCGCGACCTGTACTTCGAGGCCGCCGTCGCCGGTGCGATCCCGATCCTGCGGCCGCTGCGCGAGTCGCTCGCCGGTGACGACGTGACCCGGGTGATGGGCATCGTCAACGGCACCACGAACTTCATCCTCGACAAGATGGACAGCACCGGCGCCGGTTTCGACGAGGCGCTCGAGGAGGCCCAGGCGCTCGGGTACGCCGAGGCCGACCCGACCGCCGACATCGAGGGTTTCGACGCCGCCGCGAAGGCCGCGCTGCTGGCCAGCCTGGCGTTCCACACCCGGGTCTCGATCGCCGACGTGCACCGCGAGGGCATCACCGAGGTGACCGCGACCGACATCGCCTCGGCCCGCGAGATGGGCTGCGTGGTGAAGTCGCTGGCGATCTGCGAGCTGGACGAGCGGACCGACTCCGTCAGCGCCCGGGTGTACCCGGCGATGATCCCGGTCACGCACCCGTTGGCCAGTGTTCGGGACGCGTACAACGCGGTTTTCGTGGAGAGCAAGGCAGCCGGCCGCCTGATGTTCTATGGTCGTGGTGCCGGCGGCGCCCCGACGGCCAGTGCAGTTCTCGGGGATCTGGTGTCCGCCGCGCGCAACCGGCTCAAGGGTGTGCCGGGGGTCGGCGAGTCGTCGTACACCCAGCGGGCCGTGCGGCCGATGGGCGACGCGATGACCCGCTACCACGTGTCGCTGGACGTGGCCGACAAGGCCGGTGTGCTGGCGGCGGTGGCCCATGCCTTCTCGGAGCACGACGTGTCCATCCAGACCGTCCGCCAGGAGGGCCGGGGCAGTGACGCGCAGCTGGTGGTGGTCACCCACACCGCGACCGACGCCGCGTTGTCCGCGACCGTGGAGTCCTTGCGGGACATGGACATCGTCCGTGAAGTCAGCAGTGTGATGCGGGTAGAAGGCGAGTAATTCAATGGTTCACCAGTGGCGTGGCGTGATCGAGGAGTACAGAGACCGGCTTCCCGTCTCGGCGGACACGCCGGTGGTCACGCTCGGCGAGGGCGGGACGCCGCTGGTGGCCGCGCAGTGGCTGAGCGAGCAGAGCGGCTGCGAGGTGTGGCTGAAGGTCGAGGGCAACAACCCGACCGGCTCGTTCAAGGACCGTGGGATGACGGTGGCGATCTCGCTGGCCGCGCAGGCCGGTGACAAGGCGGTCGTCTGCGCCTCCACCGGCAACACCTCGGCGTCGGCCGCGGCGTACGCCGTCCGCGCCGGGATGCTGCCGCTGGTGGTGATCCCGGCCGGCCGGATCGCGAAGGGCAAGCTGGCCCAGGCGGTCGTGCACGGCGCGAAGCTGGTGCAGATCGACGGCGGGTTCGACGACTGCCTGCGGATCGTCCGCGAGCTCGGCAAGAACTACCCGGTCGCCCTGGTGAACTCGGTCAACCCGGTTCGCCTGGAAGGGCAGAAGACCGCGTCCTTCGAGGTCTGCGACGCCCTCGGCGACGCACCGGACCTGCACTTGCTGCCGGTGGGCAACGCGGGCAACATCGCGGCCTACTGGAAGGGGTACCAGGAGTACGCCAAGGACAAGCTCGCCACCCGGACCCCGAAGATGTGGGGTTTCCAGGCCGAGGGGGCGGCGCCGATCGTGCGCGGCTCGATCGTGGAGAAGCCGGAGACGGCCGCGACCGCGATCCGGGTCGGGAACCCGGCGTCCTGGACGCTGGCCGAGGCCGCGCGGGACGAGTCCGGCGGACGGATCGAGCTGGTCACCGACGAGCAGATCCTGACCGCGCAGCGTGACCTCGCCGCTCGCGAAGGTGTGTTCGTGGAGCCGGCCTCGGCGGCCGGTGTCGCCGGGCTGCTGCACGCCAAGGCGCAGGGCTGGCTGCCGGGCGGTTCGACGGTGGTGATCACCGTCACGGGCCACGGCCTGAAGGACATCGACACCGCCCTCGGGCATGTTTCGTTCGAGGAGCCGCCGGTGACCCCCGCGGACACCGACGCCGTCGCCCGCATCGCCGGCCTCGCCTGATTGCCATGGGTGAGCACAAGCCGTGTGATCAGGTCCGCGTACGGGTGCCCGCAACGAGCGCCAACCTCGGTCCGGGATTCGACGCGTTCGGTCTCGCGCTGACCTTGTACGACGACCTTGTCGTCACCCCGTGCGGCTCCGGAGTGACCGTCGAGGTGACGGGATGCGGCGAAGGCGAAGTACCGCTGGACGACACGCATCTGGTGGTGCGGTCGATCCGGGCCGGGCTCGAGGCGCTGGGTGCCCCGGTGCCCGGATTCACCTTGCGGTGCGAGAACCGGATCCCGCACGGACGCGGCCTCGGGTCGTCGTCGGCGGCGATCGTCGGCGGCCTCGCGGCGGCGTACGCACTGGCCGGCGAACCGGTCGATCGCGAGCGTCTCGTCGTACTGGCGAACGAGATCGAAGGGCACCCGGACAACGTCGCCGCGGCAGCGCTCGGTGGGCTCACAATCGCTTGGACGGAAGGCGAAACCGGCCGCGCAGTCAGGTTGGAACCGGCGGCTGGAACTGCTGTTGTTGCTTACGTACCGGACAATCGGGTGCTGACCAAGGAGGCGCGCGGACTGCTGCCGGGCGTTGTTCCCCACAGTGACGCGGCGGCCAACGCGGGGAAGGCGGCTCTGCTCGTCGCGGCGCTGACCGGCCGGCCGGAACTGCTGCTCACCGCGACCGAGGACCGGCTCCACCAGGAGTACCGCGAACCGGCGATGCCGGAGAGCCTCGCGCTGGTGCACAAACTGCGCGGCAGCGGGCTCGCGGCGATCGTCAGCGGCGCCGGCCCGACGGTCGCCGTACTGGGTGGTCAGGACGCGAAGAGCGCAGGTCAGGACCTGTTTTCCCGCGGTACGCCGGACGCGCCGGACGGCTGGACGAAGTACGAGCTGGAGATCGATCCAGTCGGCGTACAGGTCTGGTCGATGGAAGCCGGCTGATCCGGGAATGCCGGACCGCTGACACGCGTTGTACCTCCCGAGTCGGCAGAAGGACCCGTGGTGGTGCTAGTCTCGACTCACCCGATCCCCTCCAGGTGATCGGTGTGCTCTCGTCACGATCCGGGCTGTGCTCCCGGCACCCTGTGTTGTGTGGCGACCCTCCTGTGGATGTGACCTTGCGCCGCCTGCGTCGGAGATGTCCGGGGGGACTCAGATCGAGCGAGAGACTCTTGTACCCCACGTGCCCGTTGTGCGGCCGTGGGTGGAAATTGGTCGATGCGCCGTGCAGGCCTTCGACGATCCGTGTGGGAAGGACCTCACGTGACAGAAACTGTTGAAGCTTCCAGCGGAGACGCCGCGACCTCAACCGCGCGTCGCCGGAAGGCTGGAAGCGGCCTCGAGGGCATGCTGCTCCCCGAGCTCAAGCAGCTCGCCGGGACGCTCGGCATCAAGGGCACCGGCGCACTGCGCAAGGGCCAGCTGATCGAGGCGATCAAGGCCGCCCAGACCGGCGGGTCCGCCGGTTCTTCTGCGGGCGGCTCGACCACGGCCCGCGGCGGTTCGAAGGCGAAGGCGACGCAGCCGACCCTCGACGACGCCGCGAACGAGGCCGTGGAGGCGCCGGCGGCGAAGTCCGCGGCGCCCGCGAAGCGCGAGGGCGGCAGCCGCCGGACCCGCGCCGCTGCCCAGAAGGACCCCCAGAAGGACGCGGCCCCCGACGCCGCGCCGAACGGTGCTGCCCCCGAGGCCGCCGTCGAAGCGCCGGCCGCGACGATCGCGCAGCCCGAGACGGCTGCCCCGGCCGGCACCCAGACCGGTGCGGTCGAGCGGGTGGAGACCCGTACCGAGGAGCGCGCCGACGACCGTGGTGAGAACCAGGGCCGCAACCGCGACCGGAACCGCGACGCCCGCGAGCAGAACCGGGACAACGCCCGGGACAACCGCGACAACCAGGGCCGTAACCGTGACGGCGGCCAGACCCGCGAGCAGAACCGGGACACCAGCCGGGACGGCCAGCGCGACGGCAACCGTGAGCAGAACCGCGACAACCGCGAGCAGAACCGCGACGGGAACCGGGACGGCAACCGTGAGCAGAACCGCGACAACCGCGGTGACAGCCAGCGGAACCGTCAGGACCGTAACGACCGTCAGGACCAGAGCGACCGGGGCGAGGAAGGCGAGGGCCGTCGCCGGCGCCGCCGGGGCCGCGACCGGGAGCGCACCCGCGACGGCCAGTCCACCGACCGCCGTGACGGCGGCCGGGACGGCGGTCGCGACACCGGCCGCACCCGCGGCCGTGGCGAGCGGTACGACACCGAGCCGACGATCAGCGAGGACGATGTCCTGGTGCCGGCCGCCGGCATCCTCGACGTACTCGACAACTACGCGTTCGTCCGGACCAGCGGCTACCTGCCGGGCCCGAACGACGTGTACGTCGCGCTCTCGATGGTGAAGCGCTACGGCCTGCGCAAGGGTGACGCGATCACCGGCGCGGTGAAGCAGCCGCAGGAGGGCGAGCGCAAGGAGAAGTTCAACCCGCTGGTCCGGATCGACACCGTGAACGGCGCCGACCCGGAGATCGCCAAGCAGCGGCAGGACTTCAACAAGCTCACCCCGCTGTACGCGACCGAGCGGCTCCGCCTGGAGACCGAGCCGGGCGTGCTCACCACCCGGATCGTCGACATCGTCAGCCCGATCGGCAAGGGTCAGCGTGGTCTGATCGTCTCGCCGCCGAAGGCCGGTAAGACGATGGTGCTGCAGGCGCTCGCGAACGCGATCACCACGAACAACCCCGAAGTACACCTGATGGTCGTGCTGGTGGACGAGCGGCCCGAAGAGGTCACCGACATGCAGCGCACGGTCAAGGGTGAGGTCATCGCCTCGACCTTCGACCGCCCGGCCGACGACCACACCACGGTCGCGGAGCTGGCGATCGAGCGCGCGAAGCGGCTGGTGGAGCTCGGCCACGACGTCGTCGTGCTGCTGGACTCGATCACCCGGCTGGGCCGTGCCTACAACATCGCGGCGCCGGCCAGCGGCCGGATCCTGTCCGGCGGTGTGGACTCGTCCGCGCTGTACCCGCCGAAGCGGTTCTTCGGCGCGGCCCGCAACATCGAGGACGGTGGCTCGCTGACCATCCTCGCGACCGCGCTGATCGAGACCGGCTCGAAGATGGACGAGGTGATCTTCGAGGAGTTCAAGGGCACCGGCAACATGGAGCTCCGGCTGCGCCGCGAGTTCGCCGACCGGCGGATCTTCCCGGCCATCGACGTGGTCGCCTCCGGCACCCGCCGCGAGGAACTGCTGATGTCCAAGGACGAGACCCAGGTGGTCTGGAAGCTGCGCCGGGTGCTGTCCGCGCTCGACGGGCAGGCCGCGCTGGAACTGCTGATCGGCAAGCTCAAGGAGAGCAAGTCGAACATCGAGTTCCTGCTCCAGGTCAACAAGACCACGCCGTCGACCGGCACCAGCCACAGCACCACCAACGGCGACTGAACGACCCTCGATTACCGGTTTGCCGCCTCCGGGTGGCAAACTGGTACGTCGGTTCCGGTTCACGCTCGCACCGTGCGGGCGACCCGGGGCGCTTGATATTTCCTAGGAGACTTGTTGTGAAGGCTGACATCCACCCGACGTACGTGGACACCACGGTGACCTGCACCTGTGGCGCCACGTTCCAGACGCGCTCGACCGCGGAGAACGGCGTCATCCACGCCGACGTGTGCTCGCAGTGCCACCCCTTCTACACCGGCAAGCAGAAGATTCTCGACACCGGTGGCCGGGTGGCCCGCTTCGAGAAGCGGTACGCCAAGAAGTAGCTTCCACGCCGCGCGCCGGTCCTGCCCGTTCTGGGCGGGACCGGCGCGCGGTTTGTGTTGTCAGACAGGTTCCGAAGGGAGGAGTGCGGCATGTTCGAGGCAGTCGAGACGCTGAAGGCGGAGTACGCCGAGCTGGAGCGGCAGATGACGGAGCCGGAGTTGCACTCCGACCAGGCCAACGCCCGCCGGGTCGGCAAGCGGTACGCCGCCCTGGCCCCGGTGGTCCGGACGTACGACGAGTGGTCGCAGACCGGTGACGACATCGAGGCCGCGCGCGAACTGGCCCACGAGGACCCGGCGTTCGCCGAGGAGGCGGTCCGGCTGACCGCGCGGCGCGATGAGCTCGCCGAGCGGCTGCAGACACTGCTCGTCCCGCGGGACCCCAACGACGACAAGGACGCGATCCTCGAGATCAAGGCGGGTGAGGGCGGCGACGAGTCCGCGCTGTTCGCCGGCGACCTGCTGAAGATGTACCTGAAGTACGCCGAGTCGCAGAACTGGAAGACCGAGGTGCTGGACTCGGCCGAGTCCGACCTGGGCGGGTACAAGTCGATCACGGTCGCGGTGAAGGCGAAAGGTACGCCGGAGCCGGGCGATGCGCCGTACGCGAAGCTGAAGTTCGAGGGCGGGGTGCACCGGGTCCAGCGGGTGCCGGTGACCGAGTCGCAGGGGCGGATCCACACGTCCGCGGCCGGCGTCCTGGTGCTGCCGGAGGCCGAGGACGTCGACGTCGAGATCGACCAGAACGACCTGCGGATCGACGTGTTCCGGTCGTCCGGTCCGGGTGGGCAGAGCGTCAACACGACCGACTCCGCGGTCCGGATCACCCACCTGCCGACCGGCATCGTCGTCTCGATGCAGAACGAGAAGTCGCAGCTGCAGAACCGTGAGCAGGCGATGCGGGTCCTGCGGGCGCGCCTGCTGGCCGCGGCCCAGGAGGCGGCCGACCAGGAGGCGTCGGACGCCCGGCGGTCGCAGATCCGGACCGTCGACCGGTCGGAGCGGGTCCGTACCTACAACTTCCCGGAGAACCGCTTCTCCGACCACCGCGTCGGCTACAAGGCCCACAACCTCGACCAGGTCCTCGGCGGCGACCTGGCGCCGGTCATCCAGGCCCTGACCGAGGCCGACCTGGCCGCACGGCTCGAGGCCGTCGATTCCCAGTGAGAGCTCTACTCGCTGAGGCCGCCGAACGGTTGCGCGAGGCTGGGGTTGCGTCGCCGGAGTTCGATGCTGCCGAGTTGCTGGCGTTTGTGACCGGGTCCAGCCGGTTGCATCTCAGCGAGCCGACGGCGGAACAGGTCGTTGTGTACGACGAGCTGATCGCGCGACGGGCCGCGCGGGAGCCGTTGCAGCATCTGACCGGTACGGCGGCGTTCCGGTACCGGGAGCTGGCGATCGGGCCCGGGGCGTTCGTTCCGCGGCCGGAGACCGAGGTCATGGTCGGGTGGATCCTGGAGCGGATCGCCGGTGTACCGAACCCGTTGGTCGTCGATCTGTGCAGTGGCTCCGGGGCGATCGCGGGCGCGGTGGCGACCGAGCGTCCAGACAGCACGGTGCACGCCGTCGAGTTGTCGCCGGACGCGGTGGTGTGGGCTCGCCGCAACCTGGAGGGCACGGGCGCGGTCCTGCACGAGGGCGATATCGACGGATGCCTGCCGGAGCTCGACGGTCAGGTGGACGCGGTGATTTCCAACCCGCCGTACATCCCGTTGACGGCCTGGGAGTCCGTGACCGCGGAGGTTCGCGACCACGACCCGGCGCTCGCGCTCTGGTCCGGTGACGACGGCCTCGACGAGATCAAGGTGGTCGCCGCGACCGCGGGCCGGCTGCTGAAGCCGGGTGGCTGGTTCGCCTGCGAGCACGCCGACGTCCAGGGCGAGTCGGCCCCAGCGATCTTCGCCGCCACCGGCCTCTTCACCGAAGTCCGCGACCAGCCGGACCTCGCCGCCCGCCCCCGCTTCGCAACCGGCCGCCGCATCTGAGTTGGTCGAAAGCGGCAGCTCGACAGTACGTATACGTCTACTACCTGCCTTTCCGCGCCGGGCGGCAGGCGGGATCACCGGACAGTGGACGTATACGTACTGTCGACCTGCACAAACCCCCAACAGCCCCGCTGGGCGCTAGCTGCGGGTGATGCCGCGGGCGCGGGCGGCCGGGCGTGCGGGCGGTCTGGCCAGGTCCTGTTCGCGGATCTTCCCGATCGCAGGTACGTCGGGTTCCCGGCGCGTGAGCCGGCAGACCACTGCGAAGTGATCCGCGCCCGGCACCTGCACGACCTCGACGTCGCGTGCGACCAGGTCCGGGGTGGAGAACAAGCGGTCGATCGACCGGCCGTCCGGGGTGGTGACGGGCGGCGGATCGCCGAACGCGTCCACGAGACCGAGCGTCTCGCCGAAGAACTCCCGCGGGTTCGGCATGTTCAGGTCACCTGCGACCACCGCGCGACGGACACCGCGTGCCGCCAGCTCGTCCCGCAGGTATGCCGTCATCTGCTCGCCGAACTCCCGCCCGGGTCCCTCGCGATACGTGTACTCGACCCCCTCGGCGCTCCGGAACATGTGGATCGGGCACACCTGTCCGCCCACGATGTCGACCGCACCGAGCGCCCCGAACTCACCCCGCGCGACCAGGAACCCCTTCGGATGCGGATCCATCGGCTGACCGGTCCGCCAGTGCAGGTAGTCGATCGACGGGTTCGGCAGGTCGATCCGCTCCAGCTCGGTCAGCGGGTACGTCGACGCGATCCCCACCCCCAGCCGCTCCACGCCGGGGATGTGCGAGTCCGAGAACCCGTGCCGCAGGCGATACGTCTTCCGCCCCGGCATGGCCGCTGCGGCCAACCGTTTGAGCTGGTCGCCGTCCGGGTCGAGCTCGGTCACGATCAGCACATCCGGCTGCAGCCCCGCGAGCGCCTGCCCGAAGTCCGCCGTACGGTCCGCGTCGTCGTACCCGTCGGGGCCGACGAGCCGGCCGCCGGCGATGTTGGCGAACGCGATCGAGATCATTCGTAGATCACCAGTTCCGGGCGGGGCTTCAGGGCCAGCACCTGTGCCGGGGTCATCAGGGGACCGTGGCGGGTGTCCTCGGTGTAGAAGAGCTTGAAGCCGGCGTGGACCGACGGCGGGAGGGCCGTGGTGAGTTTGGTCCACGTCTTGAGCTTGTCCGTGCGCGCGCCGATCCCGTCGACCGACTTGATCGTCACGACTCCGGGATGCGGTTTCAGTGCCTTCTCGCCGGTGACGATCCGCGCCGACAGTTGGTGGAACACGAACACCTTCTCCGGCAGATGGTTCGCCTGCACCAGCCCGGACAGGTACGCCGCGATGCTGTCGAGCTCCGCGCCTGTCGTGTGCCCGAACACGCGGCCCGGTACCTGGGTCGGGCCGACCGCCCATTCGGGGTCGAACGCCAGCCCGACGTCCGGTTCCTTCAGCCATCGCTCCAGCCGCTTCACCTCGGGCAGGATCTTCGCCCGCCCGGGCTGGATGTCGAGCAGCAGGAGCATCTTGTGCTTCCGCGCGACCGTCAGGTATTGCTCGATCTTCGCGTCGTCGAGCCGCCCGCGATACATCCCGTCCTTGCCGCGCGATCCTCTCGCGACGACCGTGATGAGTTCCATCACGGGCAGCGGCGTGCGCCCAGCCGCGTAGGCGCGTGACAGCTTGTCGAGCTTCACCGCCTTCGCGTCCAGGTCCTTGTCCAGCGGTCCCAGTGCAGGTGAGCCGGGTAGACCGACGTACGCGACCAGCTGGTACTTCGGGAAGATCGCTCGCCCACCGCGTGGCAGTCCGTCCGGTGCTGGCGGGGGAGTAGGGCTGGAGTGCGCGGGCGTCGTCGTCGGAGGTGGCCCGGCCGGGGCGGGCTTGTCATCGCTGCAGGCCACCAGACCTAGCAGTACGACGGCCAGCGCCCCACAGACTTTCCGCACCGCACCAGCCAATCACACGTCAGGCTGCAGCGGCGGTCCGTTCCAGTCCAGCGGCTGCGCGCTGCACCATCGACTCCGGTCCCTCGGCGAGTGCGAGCTCCAGTGCACGCGCGAAATGCGGGCGTGCCTGTGTCAGATCGCCCTTCGCCAGCAGCGTCTCAGCCAGCCGCAGGTACGCGTTCTGCTGCGACTGCGTCGAGTCGCTCTCCAACGCCAGCTCCAGTGACCGGCGTCCGACGTCGGTCGCTGCAGCCCACTGGTGCTGCCGCGCGTACGCCGTACCCAGGAACGCGTACGTGTAGATGAGGCTGTAGTCGGCGCCTCGCTCCACCCCGAGGTCCCGGGCCGTCGTCAGAGCCGCCACAGCGTCGTCCACGCGGTCCAGCTCGAGCAGGCATTCACCGATCCCGTTCAGTACCTCTCCACGTACGGCGGGATCGCCCAGCGCCAGCGATTCCTCGTACGCCGAGAGCGCCCGAGCGAACTCCCCGCGGTCGCCGTACGTCACCCCGAGGTACGCCAGCACCCGGGACGCGATGCCGGTCTCAGCAGCGTGCCGAGCGACCTTCAACGCCTCCTCGAGTACGCCGATCGCCTCGTCGTCGGGATGCAGCTTCGCCAGGCTGTAGCCGATCGAGGCGAGCAGCCGCGCCCGCAACGCCAGGTCCGCGTCCTGCGGCAGCCTGTCGCGTGCGTCCTGCAGCGTTCGCAGACTGGCCTCAGCGCCGAGGCGGTACCGTCCGAGGCTGCCGATCGACAACAGGACCCGTGCCTCCACCGAGGCGTCCGTAGCGGCACGCAGCGCGAGCTCCAGCGCCTCGTCCATCTCGTAGACCCGGCCGCGCTGGAAGAAGCAGGACGCCACGGCCAGACCGAGCCGCCACGCGTGTTCCGACGCACCACTCGACTCGGCGAACCGGATCGTCGCCAGCACGTTCGCGCCCTCGCTGTCGATCCACTCCAGTCCGTCTGAGGCCGAGGTGAACTCAGGCAACCGCACCGGCGCCGGCTCCGGTAGCGGTTGCAGCTGGCTGCTGAAGATCGCCGTACTCGCGGCTGTCGTCGCGTAGAGGTAGTAGTCGAGCAAACGCCGTACTGCGTCCGGCTCGGGGTCCAGTGTGCGTGCGTACTGTCGCAGCAGGTCGTGGAACTGGAAACGGCCAGGACGCAGCTGCAACAGCAGGTTGGCGTCGACGAGCTGCTCCAGCAGGTCCTCCGCATCAACCGCGTCCACGTCGGCCAGCGCCGCGGCGGCGTACATATCGACGTCTTGGCCGGTCATCGCGCCGAGCAGACGGAACAGGCGCTGCTGGTCCGACGGCAGATGCTCGTACGACAAGGCGAACGCGGGGGAGACCCCACCGCTGTCCGTGCTGAGCTCAGCCAGCCGCCTGTCCTCAGCGTCGAGTCGTCGGCTCAGGTGCTCGATCGTCCAGCTCGGGCGATGCCTGAGCCGCGAGCCGGCCACCCGGATCGCCAGCGGCAGGTGGCCGCACTGGCTGACCACCTGTGCCGCAGCAGCTGTGTCACCAGCACGGTCCGGTCCTACGATCTCCGCCAGCAGGTCCCGCGCGTCCTCCGGCCCCAGTACGTCGAGTGCCAGCCGAGCTGTCGCGTCCAGCCCGGTCAGCTGCCGCCGACTGGTCACCAGCACGCCACACTGCGGGCTCCCGGCAAGCAACGGCCGTACTGCGGCACTGTCGGGCGCATTGTCGAGTACTACGAGGATGCGTCGGCCTGCTAGCTCAGAACGCCACAGTGCGGCCCGCTCCTCGAGGTCAGCGGGGATGCGGTCCGCCGGCACGGCCAGCGTGCGCAGCAGGCGGTCCAAGGCCTGCAACGCGGACACCGGTTCATTGCCGGGCGTGTAGCCGTGCAGATCGATGAAGAGCCGCCCGTCCGGGTACACGTCCGCCAGCTGACGTGCGGCGCGTACGGCGAGCGCTGTCTTGCCAACACCTGCCATACCGTCGATCGCAACGACAGCAGGTCCTGGTGTGCGCAGTGCGTCGACCACTTGGGTCAGTACGTCGTCACGGCCGACGAACGCCGCACCGTCGTACGGCAGCTCGTCCCGCAGCACCGGGCGGGCAACTGGCTCGTCGTTGCGCAGAATGCGTTCGTGGATCGCCCGGAGCGCCGGACCGGGCTCCACACCGAGCTGTTCGACCAGCTCTTCCCTGGTCCGGGTGTAGGTGTCGAGAGCTTCGGAACTCCGGCCGCTGCGCCAGTACGCCAGCATGAGCTGGCCGGCGAACTGCTCGCGCAAACGATCAGCCTCGACCAGCGCGACCAGCTCCGGCACCAGGTCGCCGTACCGGCCGCGCTCCAGGTCGAGATCGATCCGCTCGGCCAGCACCTTCAGCCGGCGCTCCGTGAGCCGGTGCCGCTCGACGCCGACGTAGTGCCCGGGCAGGCCGCCCAACGGCTCACCCTTGAACAACGCAAGGGCTTCCGACAGGTTCGCCGCCGCCTCGTCGAGGTTGTCCGTCGCATGCGCGGCGCTGACGAGCTCCTCGAACCGGGTGAGGTCGAGGGCCACCCGCAACCGGTACCCGGCGCGGGAGCTGACCAGCACGTCCTTGGGCAGCAGTTGACGCAACCGGTAGGCGTACGTCGCGACGATCTGCGTCCCGCTGTTCGGTGGCGCGTCGTCCCACACGAGCGCGAGCAGATCGTCGGCAGAGACCACCTGGTCCGCCCGGAGCGCCAGCACCGCCAGGAAGGCCTGCTGGCGCAACGGACCGAGCTCCAGCCGGCGCTCACCGGACCAGCCGCGCAGAGGACCGAGCAGGTCGAGCCGCAGGTCCTCAGTCACAGACGACAGTCTGTCAGCTACCCCGCGTTCACACCTAAAGGTCCTGTCCGGTGATCCATCGCCTACTGCGGGGCACTCGGCACGGCACCTCGCCGCACGGGTGCAAAGGCCACGATGCTCCGCATCGAGACCTTCGCCCCCGCACGCCGATGCACCGCACCGAGCACCTCCTCGCTACGGCGCTGGATCACCGGACAGGACCTAGGTAGCTGTCGATCTCGGACAGCAGGGACGATTTCACCGAGTCCTCGGCGAACGACACGCGGACCGCGGTCTTGGCCAGTTCGCCGACGCCGGCTTCGTCCAGGTCGAGCAGCCGCGCTGCCACGGCGTACTCGTTGGTGAGGTCGGTGCCGAACATCGGCGGGTCGTCGGAGTTGATCGTGACGACCAGGCCGGCGTCGACCATCGCGCGCAGCGGGTGGACGTCGTACGACGCGACCGCGCGGGTGGCGATGTTGGACGTCGGGCTGACCTCCAGCGGGATCCGGTGCTCGCCGAGGTAGTCGACCAGCGCCGGGTCCTGCATCGTCGACGTACCGTGGCCGATCCGCTCGGCCTTCAGCAGCCGCACCGCGTCCCAGATCGTCTCCGGACCGGTCGTCTCACCCGCATGCGGGACGCTGCGCAGCCCGGCCGCGACCGCCGCCTCGAAATGCGGCTGGAACTGCGGCCGCGGTACGCCGATCTCCGGCCCGCCGAGCCCGAACCCGACCAGGCCCTCCGGACGGATCTCGGTCGCGATCCGCAACGTCTCGTCGGCGGCCGGGATCCCTGCCTCACCGGAGATGTCGAAGATCCACCGCAGCACCAGCCCGAACTCCTTCGCGGCCGCGACCCGCGCGTCCTCGATCGCTTCGCAGAACGCCTCGGCGGCGATCCCGCGGATCACCGAGGTGTACGGCGTGACCGTCAGCTCGGCGTACCGCAGGTTCTGCTGCTCGGCCATCTCGCGGGCGACCTCGTAGGTCAGCAGCCGGACGTCCTCGGGCGTCTTGATCAGCTCGACGACGGACAGGTAGATGTCGATGAAGTGGGCGAAGTCGCTGAACTTGAAGTACTCCGTCAGCAGTCCCGGATCGGCCGGCACCGGCGACCCGGGGTGCCGGGCGGCGAGCTCGGCGACGATCCGCGGCGACGCCGACCCGACGTGGTGGACATGCAACTCGGCCTTCGGCAACCCGGCAAGGAACTCACGCGACACAGTCATGTCCGGGATCCTAGAGAGCGGCCCGGCCGTTCGGCGCGGAAGCTGACAATCGTTTGTCAGCAACGACCCGGTTAGGGCCGGGGGCCGCGTGAGTGGCACGATTCACTCCGTGAGTGAGCGCTTCGACTTCACCGGGGACGAACTGGCACCGGCGTACCGCGCAGCGGTGGACGCCATCGAGGCCGGCGACCTGGTCGTCCTGCCGACCGACACCGTGTACGGGCTGGCTGCCGACGCCTTCAAGGCCGACGCGGTGCAGCGGCTGCTGGACGCCAAGGGCCGCGGGCGGGACATGCCGCCGCCGGTGCTGATCTCGGTGGTGGAGTCGCTCGACGCGCTCGCCACCGACATCCCGGACGACGGCCGCAAGCTCTGTGAGGAGTTCTGGCCGGGGCCGCTGACCGTGATCTGCCATGCGCAGACGTCGCTGATGTGGGACCTGGGGGAGACCCAGGGCACGGTCGCGCTGCGGGTGCCGGACCACGAGAACACCCGCGAGCTGCTGTCGCGGACCGGACCGCTTGCGGTCAGCTCGGCGAACAAGTCCGGGCAGCCGGCGGCGCTGGACGTGTACGACGCCGAGGAGCAGTTGGGTGAGTCCGTCGCCGTGTACCTCGACGGCGGCGAGGCAACCGGCGGCCAGCCCTCCACCATCGTCGACCTCACCGGCGACACCCCCCGCGTAGTCCGCGTAGGCGCCCTCTCGGTGGACCAACTCCGCGCAGTAGTCCCCGACGTAGCCACCGAAACCGACGAAAAGCCGGCAGCCGAAACGCCCACCGAGGACAAGCCCGCGGACGAGACGCCCGCCGAGGACAAGCCCGCGGACGAGACGCCCGCCGAGGACAAGCCCGCGGACGAGAAGCCGGCGGACGAGAAGCCGGCGGACGAGAAGCCGGCGGACGAGAAGCCGGCGGACGAGAAGCTGGCGGAGGAGAAGCCGGCGGAGGACAAGCCTCTGGTGGACGAGTCCGCGGAGGACAAGCCCGCCGAGGACAAGCTCGCCGAGGACAAGCCCGCCGAGGACAAGCCCGCGGATGTCGAGCCAACTGCGGAGGCGGTTGTGGCGTCCAAGGAGGACGACACCAAGACCGATCCCGATGTGAGGCCTGCGGACCGAGGTCATGACTCCTGACTCCACGCCTACTGCGCGGCACTCGGCACGGCATCTCGCCGCACGAGTGCAAAGGGCAAGATGCTCCGCATCTAACCCTTCGCCCCCGCACGCCGAGCTACCGCACCGAGCACCTGCTCGCTACGGCGTGGAGTCAGGAGACATGACCTAGTGCGCGAGTACCTGCTGGTCCTGTTCGTGGCGATGGCCACGACCTTTCTGCTGACCGGCGTGGCCCGGCAGATCGCGCTGCGGTACGGCGCGGTCGCGAAGGTCCGGGCCCGGGACGTGCACAAGGTCCCGATCCCGTACTTCGGCGGCCTGTCCATCCTCGGCGGCCTGATCGCCGGTTTCGCGGTCGCCTCCAGCCTGCCGTTCCTCGGCAACAGCCTGCAGGTCGCCCACGACGCCCGGGCGATCCTGGTCGGCGGCGTGGTGATCTGCGCGGTCGGCGTGGTCGACGACCTGTACGAGCTGGACGCGATCACCAAGCTGGCCGGCGAGGTGCTCGCGGTCGGCGTACTCGTTGTCCAAGGCATCCAGTTGTACTGGCTCCCGCTGCCCGGCGGCGTGATCTCGCCGTCGCCCGCGCAGCTCGCCGTCCTGACCGCGGGCATCCTCCTGGTGTCCTGCAACGCGGTGAACTTCGTCGACGGCCTGGACGGTCTCGCGGCCGGCGTCACCGCGATCGGCGCGACCGCGTTCTTCGTCTACTCGTACCTGCTGAACGTCCACGAGAACCTCGACCGCGCCACCACCTCGACCCTGATCACGGTCGCGCTGGCCGGTGCCTGCCTCGGCTTCCTGCCGCACAACTTCTTCCCCGCAAGGGTTTTCATGGGCGACTCCGGCGCCCTGCTGATCGGCCTGATGCTGGCCGCGTCGACGATCAGCCTGACCGGCCAGATGGACCCGAACGCGGTCCCGTACGAGGTCGGCGGCTCCAGCCTGCTGCCCGCACTGCTTCCCCTGGTGCTGCCGATCGCCATCCTCGCGATCCCCGCGCTGGACCTGACGATGGCCTACGTACGCCGTACCAAGGCCGGCCGCTCACCGTTCGCGGCGGACAAGCAGCACCTGCACCACCGCCTGATGCAACGCGGTCACTCGCACCGCCGGGCCGTCCTGCTGATGTACCTGTGGACGGCCTTGATCGCGTACGGCGTCGTGGTTCTCGGCCTCCTCCTGACCTGGTGGACCGCCCTCGTCGTACTGGCCGTCGCGGTCACCGCCGTGCTGCTCACGACGGGTCTCCCGCGACGAACCGGGAAACCGCTCGCCAAAGTCTGAGTATCCGCTGAGAGGGACCAGACCACTCGCCGGTGTGGCCTACCGATAAGGTGTGCCTGTACAGCGGCAGGGGCCTCGTTTTGCTGACCACGCAGACTTTGTGCTAGTTTTCACAAGCACCAGCAAAGAACAGCGACACCCCTGACCCCGCCCACCCGACGAGCTGGCCGCGAGACCAGCACGCCAGCAGGACGGAACCACCAGATGGCTCCTACGGCCCACAGCCCGAAAATCGCCGGACAAGCGACCAAGCACCCGGCGTTGGCGATGTTGCGTGGCGCTCTGGTCGCCGCACTGGTCGTCGGCGTGAACGCCGCCGCCGTGTCCACGGTCGCCGCCGGTGTTCCCGGCCTCCTGGGTGCGCTGCTGGGGATGCTGACGGTCGTCGTGTTCTCCGGTGCCGGTCTGCTCGCGCTGCACCTTTCGCGCAAGACGTCCCCGACCGTGCAGCTCGCCGTCGCGATGGCGTCGTACACCGGCCGGATCGCGATCTTCGGCGGCCTGCTCGCGCTCGCGCTGAACTCGGACGGCCTGGCCAGGCACGTGAATCTGACCGTGCTCGGCCTGGTCGCGATGGTCGTCGTGATGGGCTGGATGGCCGGCGAGATCTGGGCCTGGTCCCGGCTCCGGGTGCCGATCTACGACCTCGACAAAGAGGTGACGGCGTGAGCACCCTTCGTAACGATTCCCCTGCCCTGCCGGGGATTGCCGGGCCCGATGTGACCGCTTCTGTTGCCAACTGGTACGTTTCGGGTGCCAATGAGCGAGCACAAGGATCCGAAGCCATCACCCCCCAATTCGGGCGACGGCTGGCGGGTCCTGTCCTACTTGATCGGCGGTGTCCTCGTCTACGGGGCCATCGGGTTCGGGTTGGATCGCCTCTTCGGCACCCAGTTCTTGCTTCCGGTGGGCATCGTCCTCGGTGCCGGCCTCAGCATCTTGATGTTGCACTTCCGGTACGGGTCGCGGTC
This sequence comes from Kribbella speibonae, assembly GCF_004331375.1. Classification (NCBI taxonomy): domain Bacteria; kingdom Bacillati; phylum Actinomycetota; class Actinomycetes; order Propionibacteriales; family Kribbellaceae; genus Kribbella; species Kribbella speibonae. The sequence continues at coordinate 140,375 of NZ_SJKC01000004.1, forward strand.
CTGACGAAGGTTCCGATGGATCGGATCCTTACCGGGTCTGACGTTGTTGACCGCCATGCCCTGAGCCGCCCTGCCCCTGAATTCCAGGCGTCCGACTTGAGCACGACGCGAGAGGAGACCCGGTGACCGCCGGCGTTCCGACCGAGTTCATCCCACCCGGTCCACAGAACTTCGAGACCACTCCGATCATCCACGGTGTCGACTGGTTCACCAAGCCCGTGCTGGTGGCCGCGCTGTCCGTCGTGGTGATCCTCTGGTTCTTCTACGGTGCGTCGCGCAAGGCCGCGATCGTGCCGAGCAAGCTGCAGTTCGCCGGCGAGCTGGGCTACAACTTCGTCCGCAACTCCATCGCCCGGGACGCGATCGGCAGCGCGGACTTCATGAAGTTCGTGCCCTACCTGTGCGGCCTGTTCTTCTTCATCCTGCTGAACAACGTCGCCGCGACGATCCCGCTGATCCAGTTCCCGACCTTCAGCCACATCGGCTGGGCGTACGTGGCCGCGATCATGAGCTGGGTCATCTACAACGCGGTCGGCATCAAGAAGAAGGGCCTGTGGGGCTACTTCAAGCACCAGACCATGCCGGCCGGCGTGCCGGGCTGGCTGATGCCGCTGATGATCCCGATCGAGTTCATCTCGAACATCCTGGTCCGGCCGATCTCGCTGAGCCTGCGGCTGTTCGCGAACATGTTCGCCGGCCACATCCTGCTGCTGGTCTTCGTGCTCGGCGGCGAATACATGATCCTGCACTCCGGCAGCATCGCGATCGGCGGCGTCGGCATCATCACGCTGCTGATGGCGCTGGCGATCGCCGGGCTGGAGCTGTTCGTGCAGTGCATCCAGGCCTACATCTTCGTGGTCCTGACCGCGCAGTACATCGGCAGCGCGATCGCCGACGAGCACTGACCCGCACCACCCCGCAGTACCCCTAGACCGGTAGTAACGGAATCCCGGATAGCCGCTATCCGTACTGAAAGGAAACACCGCAATGGTGAGCAACATGGCTCTCGCAATCACCGGTGACATCGCCGTTCTGGGCTACGGCCTCGCTGCCATCGGCCCGGGTGTTGGCGTCGGCCTGATCTTCGCCGCCGTGATCAACGGCACGGCGCGTCAGCCCGAGGCTCAGGGCAAGCTGCAGTCGATCGCGTGGATCGGCTTCGGCGTCACCGAGGTGCTCGCGATCATCGGTATCGCCCTCGCCTTCGTGTTCAAGGGCTGACCCCTTCCCCCCTGACTGACAGGACCCAGACATGCTGACGTTAGTTCTGCCGCTGACCGAGGCCGCGGACGAGGCTCCGAGCCCGCTGCTGCCGCACACGGCTGAGATCATCTTCGGCTTCGTCTTCCTGGTCCTCTTGGCCATCGCCTTCGCCAAGGTCGTCGTACCCAAGTTCGAGAAGGCGTACGCCGATCGGACCGCGGCGATCGAAGGCGGGATGAACGAGGCCAAGCAGGCCCAGGCCGAGGCGAAGGCCGCTTTGGACAAGTACAACGCGCAGCTGGCCGAGGCCCGGCAGGAAGCTGCGAAGATCCGCGAGGACGCCCGCGAGCAGGGCGCCCAGATCATCGCGGAGATGCGCGAGCAGGCGAACGCCGAGGCCGAGCGGATCGTCACCCACGCCCGCGCGCAGATCGACGCCGAGCGGACGCAGGCGGTCGCCTCGCTGCGCGGCGAGGTCGGCACGATGGCGACCACGCTGGCCGGCCGGATCGTCGGCGAGTCGCTCGAGGACGAGGCCCGGCAGCGCCGGACCGTCGAGCGGTTCCTGGCCGAGCTGGAAACCTCGGAGTCCGCTCGTCAGGCTGTCGGAACGGACGGCTGATGCGCGGCGCGTCGAACGAGTCACTCGCCCGGGCCGAGCAGGCCCTGGCGGGTGCGACCCCGGCCGAGGGCCTGGGGAGCGAGCTGTTCTCGATCGCCAAGCTGCTGGACGGCAGCGGCGCGCTCCGGCGTGCGCTGACCGACCCGGCGCGGCCGGCCGCGACCAAGTCCGGACTGGCCGAGCAGCTGTTCGGCGGCAAGATCTCCCCCCAGGCGTTGGAGATCCTGTCCGTCGCGGTGTCCGGTCGCTGGGTCAGCGGCCGGGACCTGGGCGACGCCCTGGACCAGCTGAGCGTCGAGGCCGAGGTGGCCTACGCCGACACCCGGCGGAAGCTGGACGAGGTCGAGGACGAGCTGTTCCGGCTGGACCGGGTGGTCGCCGCCGAGCGCGCCCTGGCCGAGAAGCTGGGCGACCGGGGCATCCCGGCCGAACACCGGCAGGAGCTGATCCGCGGACTGCTGCAGGGCAAGGCCGACGCCACCACGGTGCGGCTCGCCGAGCGGGCCGTGGACGGCCGCGGCCGGGCCTTCGCGGCCTCGCTGCGCTCCTACCAGGTCGCCGCGGCGGCCCGGCGGAACGCCAGCATCGCGACCGTGCGGGTGGCCACCGACCTCACCGAGGCGGAGCGGACCCGGCTGTCGGCGGCACTCGGACGGCAGTACGGCCGGGAGATCCAGCTGAACGTCATCGTCGACCCGAACGTGGTCGGCGGCGTCCGGGTGGACATCGGCGACGAAGTGATCGACGGAACCATCGCGGCCAGGCTCGACGACGCGCAACGGCGCATCGCGGGCTGAACCCCCTTAACGACATACAGCGGCGCTAAGGGTCGGGAAAGCCTCTTAGAGCCACAACAGGCCAGCAAGGGTCAAGGAAGCAGGAAACACAATGGCTGAGCTCACGATCAGGCCGGAGGAGATCCGGGACGCCCTGGATCGGTTCGTCACCGAGTACCAACCGGCCGAAACCGCCGCCGAAGAGGTCGGCACCGTGGTCGACGCGGGTGACGGGATCGCGCACGTCGAGGGTCTGCCCTCGGCGATGACCAACGAGCTGCTCGAGTTCGAGGACGGCACCCGGGGGATCGCGCTGAACCTCGACGTCCGCGACATCGGCGTCGTCGTCCTCGGTGAGTTCGACGGGATCGAGGAGGGCCAGCAGGTCCGCCGGACCGGTCAGGTCCTGTCGGTGCCGGTCGGCGACGGCTACCTCGGTCGTGTGATCGACCCGCTGGGCAAGCCGATCGACGGCCTCGGCGAGATCAAGGACCTCGAAGGCACCCGCGCGCTGGAGCTGCAGGCGGCCGGCGTGATGGACCGCCAGGAGGTCCGGCAGCCTCTGCAGACCGGCATCAAGGCGATCGACGGCATGATCCCGATCGGCCGCGGCCAGCGTCAGCTGATCATCGGCGACCGCAAGACCGGTAAGACGGCGATCGCGGTCGACACGATCATCAACCAGAAGGCCAACTGGGACTCCGGCGACCCGGAGAAGCAGGTTCGCTGCATCTACGTCGCGATCGGCCAGAAGGGCTCGACGATCGCCTCCGTCCGCGGCGCGCTCGAAGAGGCCGGCGCGATGGAGTACACCACCATCGTCGCGTCCCCGGCGTCCGACCCGGCCGGCTTCAAGTACGTCGCGCCGTACACCGGCTCGGCGATCGGCCAGCACTGGATGTACCAGGGCAAGCACGTCCTGATCGTGTTCGACGACCTGACCAAGCAGGCCGAGGCGTACCGCGCCATGTCGCTGCTGCTGCGCCGCCCGCCGGGCCGCGAGGCGTACCCGGGTGACGTCTTCTACCTGCACAGCCGGCTGCTCGAGCGCTGCGCGAAGCTGTCCAAGGAGCTCGGCGGCGGCTCGATGACCGGTCTGCCGGTCATCGAGACCAAGGCGAACGACGTCTCGGCGTTCATCCCGACCAACGTCATCTCGATCACCGACGGCCAGATCTTCCTGCAGTCGGACCTGTTCAACGCGAACATCCGCCCGGCCATCGACGTCGGTATCTCGGTCTCCCGGGTCGGCGGCGCCGCGCAGATCAAGGGCATGAAGAACGTGTCCGGCACGCTGAAGATCGACCTGGCGCAGTTCCGCGCGATGGAGGCCTTCGCGATGTTCGCGTCCGACCTGGACGCCACCTCGCGGCGCCAGCTCGACCGCGGTCAGCGCCTGGTGCAGCTGCTCCGTCAGCCGCAGTACTCGCCGTACCCGGTCGAGGACCAGATCGTCTCCATCTGGGCCGGTACCAAGGGGCACTTCGACGAGGTCCCGGTGAACGACGTACTCCGCTTCGAGCGGGACTTCCTGGACTACCTGCGCCGCGAGACCAAGGTGCTCGACGCGATCCGTGAGTCCGGGCTGTTCGGCGACGACGAGGCGCAGGCCGTGACCGAGGCGCTGAACGCGTTCAAGCCGACGTTCCAAACCTCGGAGGGCACGCTGCTCGGCACCGAGGCCGAGGCCGTGGCGATGGACGAAGAGGACGTCGAGCAGGAGCAGATCGTCAAGCAGAAGAGGGGCTGACCGGTGCCGGCCAACCTGCGGGAGCTACGCGATCGGAAGGCTTCGGTCACGACGATCAAGAAGCTCACCCGCGCGATGGAGCTCATCGCGGCGTCCCGGATCGTCAAGGCGCAGCAACGCGCCCAGGCGGCCGGTCCGTACGCGCGTGAGCTCACCCGTGCCGTGTCGGCAGTGGCGACGTTCTCGAACGTCGACCACCCGCTGACCACCGAGAAGGAGAACCCGCGCCGGGCCGCGGTGCTGCTGATCACCTCCGACCGCGGTCAGGCCGGTGCGTACTCGGCCAACGTGATCCGCGAAGGGGAGCGGCTGAACCAGCTGCTCCGCGAGGACGAGAAGCAGATCGTTTCGTACATCACCGGCCGCAAGGGCATCGCGTACTACACCTTCCGGCAGCGCGAGGTCGCGCAGTCGTGGGCCGGTGAGTCCGACAGCCCGAGCTTCGCCCGGGCGCGGGAGGTCGCCGACGCGCTGATCGAGGCCTTCCTGACCCCGACCGAGGAAGGCGGCGTGGACGAGATCCACATCGTCTTCACCCGGTTCGTGTCGATGCTGACCCAGCGCACGGACGTCATCCGGCTGCTGCCGCTGGAGGTCGTCGAGGGCGAGGAGGCGCCGGCGGCGGACGACGTGCTGCCGCTGTACGAGTTCGAGCCCTCCGCGGAGGACGTCCTCGACGGTCTGCTGCCGAAGTACGTCGCCAGCCGGATCCACTACTGCATGCTGCAGGCGGCGGCGTCGGAGCTGGCCAACCGCCAGCGGGCGATGAAGTCGGCGACGGACAACGCGCAGGACCTGATCGAGAAGCTCACGCGGGACCTGAACCAGGCCCGCCAGGCCCAAATTACCCAGGAAATCAGCGAGATCGTCGGTGGCGCCAGCGCGCTGGCCGACGCGAACGCCGGGAGCGAGTGAGAGAGATGACTGCCACGGTTACCGAGAAGAACAACGAGGCGGGTGCCACCGGCATCGGTCGCGTCGCCCGGGTGATCGGCCCGGTCGTCGACATCGAGTTCCCAGCGGACGCGATGCCCGACATGTACAACGCGCTCGAGGTGGACATCACCATGGGCGACGTGACCCAGACGATCACCCTCGAGGTGGCGCTGCACGTCGGCGACAACATCGTCCGGGCGATCTCGATGAAGCCCACCGACGGCCTGGTCCGCGGCGCCGAGGTGCGGGACACCGGCGCGGCGATCTCCGTGCCGGTCGGCGACGTCACCAAGGGCCGGGTCTGGTCCGTGACCGGCAAGTGCCTGAACCAGGACGAGTCCGAGTTCGAGATCACCGAGCGCTGGCCGATCCACCGCAAGGCGCCGGCGTTCGACCAGCTCGAGTCGAAGACCGAGATGCTCGAGACCGGTATCAAGGTGCTCGACCTGCTCACGCCGTACGTGCAGGGCGGCAAGATCGGCCTGTTCGGCGGTGCGGGCGTCGGCAAGACCGTCATGATCCAGGAGATGATCTACCGGATCGCCCACAACTTCGGCGGTACGTCGGTGTTCGCGGGCGTCGGCGAGCGGACCCGTGAGGGCAACGACCTCATCAACGAGATGGACGAGGCCGGCGTCTTCAAGGACACCGCGCTGGTGTTCGGCCAGATGGACGAGCCGCCGGGCACCCGGCTGCGCGTCGCCCTGTCGGCCCTCACGATGGCGGAGTACTTCCGCGACGTGAAGGAGCAGGACGTGCTGCTCTTCATCGACAACATCTTCCGGTTCACCCAGGCCGGTTCCGAGGTCTCCACCCTGCTCGGCCGGATGCCGAGCGCGGTCGGTTACCAGCCGAACCTGGCCGACGAGATGGGCGTGCTGCAGGAGCGGATCACGTCGACCCGCGGTCACTCGATCACCTCGATGCAGGCGATCTACGTGCCCGCCGACGACTACACCGACCCGGCGCCGGCCACCACGTTCGCGCACCTGGACGCGACCACCGAGCTGTCGCGTGACATCGCGTCGCGTGGTCTGTACCCGGCCGTCGACCCGCTGACCTCGACGTCGCGGATCCTCGACCCGCAGTACATCGGCCAGGCGCACTACGACGTGGCCGTCCGGGTGAAGCAGATCCTGCAGAAGAACAAGGAACTGCAGGACATCATCGCGATCCTCGGTGTGGACGAGCTCTCCGAAGAGGACAAGATCACCGTCGCCCGCGCGCGCCGGATCGAGCAGTTCCTCTCGCAGAACACCTACATGGCGGAGAAGTTCACCAACGTGCCGGGTTCCACGGTGCCGCTGAAGGACACGATCGAGTCCTTCCAGAAGATCACCGAGGGCGAGTACGACCACGTCGCCGAGCAGGCCTTCTTCAACGTCGGCTCGCTGGACGACGTCGACCGCAAGTGGGCCGAGCTGCAGAAGGACAACTGAGATGGCCGACGACTCCGCGAAGCACCTCGAGGTAGCCCTCGTCGCGGCGGAGCGGACGGTCTGGCAGGGGCAGGCGAGGATCGTCATCGCCCGCACCACCGACGGTGACGTCGGTATCCTGCCCGGCCACGCGCCGTTGCTGGGCCTGTTGCAGGGCGGCACCGTCCAGGTGCGGACCGTCGACGACGAGTACTTCGTCGCGGCCGCGCCGGACGGGTTCATCTCGGTGGCGAACGACCGGGTCTCGATCCTGGCCGAGAACGCCGAGATGGGGCACGACATCGACCTCGAAGAGGCGCGTCGTGAGCTCGACCAGGCGATGGCGGCCGGCCTGGCCGACGCCGACGCCGACGAGGTACGACTCGCCGAGGCCAGGGTTCGGGCCGCCGAGCAGACGTCCTAGCCGCACCTGCCATAATCGAATATCGCGTCACGCAGTACGGTTCTCCGGGGTGCCCGGGGCAGTACCGAACACGGGCACCGGAAATGAGGTCGGCAAGGTATGAGGGTAGTCCTCGATGTCGTCGGGGTCTGTCTGCTTGCCGCCGTACTGTTCATCGTTCTTGTCGCGTTCCGCCGTCACTGGTTGTCCAGGGACGGCGGAACTTTTGATTGCAGCCTGCAGCTCGCGCAGAAGGAACACGGCCGCGGCTGGGCGCTCGGCCTGGCCCGCTACGTCGGCGACGACCTGCAGTGGTTCCGCGTCTTCAGCCTCGCCTGGTGGCCGAAACTCGTCGTCAACCGCCGCCAGCTCGAAGGCATCAGCACCCGCCGTCCGATGGGTAACGAGCCCTTGGTCACGTACGCCGGCCACGTCATCGTCGACGCCGACCTCCGCGACCGCACCGTCCACTTCGCCATGACCGAAGAAGCCCTCACCGGCGTCCTGGCCTGGATGGAGTCGGCCCCACCGAGTACCCAGACCTACCTCTGAAGCGCCTTCAGCAGCATCGGTAGGGAGGCGTGCAGCTCGCGCTGCCAGTAGGCCCAGCCGTGCGTGCCCGGTCCGTAGAAGTTGGTCGTCAGGTGTTTCGCGCCGACCTGCGCCATGCGGGCGGCGAGGGCATGGTTCTGGCGGTTGAAGTCGGCCTCCAACGCGTCGGTCTTCCCGGGCGGGTCGAACGGTCCGGCGGTGCCGTCGCCGCAGGAGAGGTAGATCGGCAGGGACTTGAGCCGGTGCGCCAGGTAGTACGGGTCGTGTGCCTCCCAGATCCGGCGCTGCGCGACCGGGTCGCCCCAGACCCGGAGCGGATCGTTGCCCTGTCCGGCGAAGAATCCCTTGATCCGGTTGATCGACTCGTCGTTGAGCAGCGGATGGGCGGAGCCGGAGTACGCCGCGGCCGCGCGGAACATGCCGGGATGGCGAGCGGCGTACAGCAGTGCTCCTTGGCCGCCCATCGAGAGGCCGGCCACGACGCGGTTCGAGCTGGCGCCCCAGTCGTGTTCCAGGAGGTGCGCCAGTTCGACGGTGTGGAATGTCTCCCAGGCCGGGTCGCCGCCGGCGCCGTAGTTCCACCAGTCGCTGTACCAGCCGTTCCAGCCGGCCTCGGGCATCACGACGAGGACCTTGTGCAGGCTCGGGATCTGCGCGATGTCGGTGCCGGACCAGGACGTGTAGTCCCCGCAGCAGCCGTGCAGCAGCCAGAACGTCGGCCAGTGCTGACGCCGGTCCGCCGGATTCCAGCCGTCCGGCGTGAGCAGCCGGACGTTGACGGTGCGGCCGCCGAGAGCCTGCGACCGCACGGTCAGATCGGTCAGCCGTTCCGCGACCTGCTTGACCGCGACGACTTCGGCACCGCGCGACGCGGGCCGGGCCACCACAGCCGGAGCGGCGGCGGTCGCCTGGGTGGGAGCGATCGGGGAGAGTCCGAGAAGCAGAGCGGCGACGAGCAACGCTCGCTGGGCGATCCAGGACAGCTGTCTGGGCACGAGCGAACCTCCGGGGCGGGGGACCCGAGACTAAAACCAGGCGAGTTCATTACTCAAGGGCACGACCGAAATTCGGTGGGTAGTTCACCGTCCGTGTGCCAGGATCTCGGCCATGGAGACATACTTCTTCCGCGTCGGCTAGCTTCCGCTGGCCTGTTCGAGGTTTCCCGCGGTCAGCGATGCGGGAGTGACCGGTTGGTTGTTCCCGGGTGCTATCCGGGAGATTCTCCATGCAGTTGGTGCTGGTGCGGACCGTCACGGGGTTGGAGCACCTGGCGGCCGAGGAACTGGCCGATGCAGGGCATCGGGTGGTCGAGGTGTCGAAGCGTCAGGTGATCGTCGAGGCGTCTCCGGAGGTGGTCGAGCGGCCGCCGCTGGTGGCGGACGACTTGTTCGAGGTGTACGGCGTGGCGCCGGATCCCGGGCGGACGCGCGCCGGGTTGACGGCCGCGCTGCGTGAGGCGATTCGGTCGGTGCCGATCGCGCGTGGTGCGTTCGCGGTGTCGGCGTCGTTCCAGGGACCACGGAACTTCGGTCGGTACGACGTCGAGGATCTGGTGGGGGAGCGGATCGCGCGGCTGACGGGTGGGCGGTACCACTCGCGACGGTACGGTGTCGCGCCACCAGAGGAGCGCTCCGACTGGCGCGTGGTCCTGGACGGCAAGACGTTGTGGGTCAGCCGCCGCCCGTACGCCGTACCACTCCATCGACGGACGTGGCGTCGGCAGACGGTCCGAGGAAGCCTGCACCCACCCGTGGCCGCTGCGATGGCCCGGCTGGCGGGACTCGCGCCCGGGCACGAGGTACTCGATCCGTTCTGCGGCGCCGGCACGCTGCTCCTGGAGGCGCGCGCGCTCGAGCCCCGGGCACGGTACGCCGGAGTGGACCGGGATCCTGCAGCGCTCGAGGCCGCGAGAGCCAACGGACCGGAAGGGGTGAAGTGGCGACGTGGAGATGCGCGACGGGTTGATGACCCGGTCGATCGGATCCTCACCAACCCCTCTGGAACCACCGCCTGACCCTCAACACACCATCAGCCTTGCCGGGCAATATCCGTGCATAGTTGTCGCTGAGTGTCGGAATCGGCTGGATGGGTTCGTTGGAGAGGTATGAAGATTCTTCTTACGTCGTCTGGGGTCACGAACGCGTCGATTGCGGGCGCGCTGGTCGAGTTGCTGGGGAAGCCGGTCGCGGAGGCGTCGGCGTTGTTCATTCCTACTGCGTTGTATCCGTTCCCCGGTGGGGCCTATCCGGCCGCGCGGGCGGTTTCGGGGGAGCGGTTGGGTGGGCTCGGGTGGAAGGCGCTGGGGATTCTGGAGCTGTCGGCGTTGCCGAGCATCGAGGAGGAGGCCTGGGTGCCGACGGTGCGGGAGGCGGACGCGATTCTCGTCGGAGGTGGCGACCCGTTGTTCCTGGCGAACTGGATGCGGCGCTCCGGCCTGGCCGACCTGTTGCCGACGTTGAGTTCCGAGGCGGTCTATGTCGGGGTGAGTGCAGGAAGCATCGCCGCGACCACGACCTTCGTCGAGACCTATCCCGAGCCGCCCCGAGGCGCCGACCGCCCGCTGAAGGCGGAGGACGTCGTCTTCCCCACCCCCGAGGGAGACCTGGACAGAATCCTGGTCACCGGGCAGGGCGCCGGCCTCGTCGACTTCGGCGTGATCCCGCACCTCGAGCACCCGCACCACCTCGACGCGTCGCTCCCGAACGCGGAGCGGTGGGCGGCACACATCCCGGCACCGACCTACGCGATCGACGACGAGAGCGCCGTCCGGGTCGTCGACGGTGCCGTCGACGTCGTTTCCGAAGGCGTCTGGAAGCTCTTCACCCCGTAGCCGTAACGAGCCCTTGACATGCGCGTTCCGCGTTCGTAAATTCCTGCGCATACGTAAGAGCAGCGCTCAAATAGGTCATATATGAATGCTCATACGTATGAACGTGCAGCCGCTCTAGTCCTGGGGTGAGAGATATGCGCAGTCGGTGGCGGGTCTTGGTTGTGGTTGGTGCGCTGGTGCTGGCCGGGTGTTCCGGCCCTGCCAAGACGCCGGCCTCCAGCGCTGGAGCGGCGGTCGTCTACGGGAAGACCGACGGCGGTACGACGTTCGTCCGCAACTACAACGTGATGGGCCCGGCGACGGACAAGGCGCCGAACATGGAGCTGGTGTACGAGCCGCTGATGCGGGTCGACTACGGCGACGGCGGTGTCGTGAAGCCGTGGCTCGCGCAGAGCTGGGCGTTCTCGGACCAGGGCAAGGCGCTGACCATCAAGCTGCGCGGCGATGTGACCTGGTCGGATGGGCAGAAGTTCACCGCGGACGATGTCGTGTACTCGCTCGGTCTCCCGATCGAGAAGCCGGACTTCAGCATCGCGGGGATCACCTACAAGTCGGTCGCGAAGGTCGACGCCACCACCGTGAAGGTCGTCTTCGCCGAGCCGTCGTACGCGACCCTGAACCAGTTCGCGAACATCCTGCTCCCGATGGTCCCGAAGCACGTCTGGTCGAGCCAGAACCTGAACACCTGGACGAACCCGGATCCGATCGGCACCGGCCCGTTCACGGTGCAGGAGTTCAAGCCGCAGCAGATCACCCTGGAGGCCCGCTCCGATTACTGGGGCGGCAAGCTCCCGATGACGACGTACAAGATCGTCCCGACCAGCGCCGACGCACTGAAAGCCCAACTGCTGAAGGGCGATATCGACTGGGCGTCGGCGAGCTGGCCGAACGGCGAGAAGGAGTACGTCGCCAAGGACCCGGACAAGCACCTGTACCAGCTGTACTCCAACGGCGGCGCGATGTCCGTGCTCTTCAACACCGCGAAGGCGCCGTTCGACGACGTCCATGTACGGCGTGCGCTCGCCCTCACGATCGACCGTACGGCGGTCGTCACCACGCTGCAGCGCCCCGGAACCGAGGCGGGGCCGACCGGTCTGTCGGAGCAATTGTTCGCGGACTGGCTCGACCCGGCGTACAAGGGCAAGGTCCAGAAGGTCGACGCGACCGCGGCGAAGGCCGAGCTGGCCAAGGGCGGGTGGACGGTCGAGAACGGCGCGCTGGTCAAGGACGGCAAGCGGTACCAGCCGAGCATCCTGTTCAACGCCGACTGGGGCTGGGGCAACTACGCCGACATCCTGATCAACACCTGGAAGCAGACCCTCGGGCTGCAGGTGAAGGGCGCCGGCCAGCCGAGCGCCGGGTACTACGACAAGCAGAACCTGGGCCAGTTCGACCTGGCCGCCGCGTCCACCGGCGGCTCCGGCGTGTACGGCGTCTACCGCTTCCTCAGCAGCCAGTACCTGACCCCGGTCGGCAAGTCGGCCACGCTGAACCAGGGCCGGTGGAACGACCCGGAGACCGACAAGATCATCGCCGCCATGCAGCGCACCGACAACGTCGACGAGCTGAAGACGCTCGGCCGGCAGTTGCAGAAGATCGTCGTCGACAAGACTCCGTTCAGCCCGATCTACAACAACTTCTACTTCGTCGACATCAACGCGACCCGCTGGACCGGCTGGCCGACGCCGGACGACTTCGACCACATCCCGTTCGTGGGGATGGGCCCGGACACGATCCTGACCATGCTGAAGCTTCAGCGCCGGGGGAGCTGAACCGTGCTGACCGTGCGCTGGGCGTTCCTGGCCCGGCGGCTGGGTTTCTACCTGGCCGCCGCGGCCGCCGCGATCGGACTCAACTTCCTGCTGCCCCGGCTGATGCCCGGTGATCCGTCGTCCGCGATCGTCGAGGAGCTGGAACGCGTGAGCGGCCAGCAGGTGCCGGCCGAGACCCTACTGTCGATTCGCGCGATCTTCGGCAACCCGCACGCCAACCTGGCCCAGCAGTTCGCCGACTACCTCCGCCAGTTGTCGCACGGCGATCTCGGCGTCTCCGTGGTCAACTTCCCGGTCCCGGTCGCCGACCTGGTCTGGCAGGCCCTGCCGTGGACTCTCTTGCTGGTCGGTACGACGACGGCCACCGCGTTCGCGATCGGCACCCTTCTCGGTGTCGTCGCGGGCTGGAAGGCGGGTAGCCGTCTCGACGCGATCCTCACGCCGTTCACGACGTTCCTGAGCAGCGTCCCGTACTTCTGGGTCGCGCTCCTCGCCCTCTGGGTGTTCGGTTTCGTCCTCGGCTGGACACCGCTGTCGGGCGGGTACGACGCCGACCTGCCGCAGGGATTCAGCCTCGCGTACGCCGGCAGCGTGCTCCATCACGGTGTGTTGCCAGCAGCAACGATCGTGTTCTCGGCCTTCGGCGGCTGGCTGCTCGGGATGCGGAACATGACCGTCACCACGGTCCGCGAGGACTACGTGCTGCTCGCCCAGGCGAAAGGCCTGTCGCCGCGGCGGGTGATGTTCCGGTACGCCGCCCGGAACGCGATGCTGCCGAGCTTCACCGGGTTCGCGATGGCGCTCGGCGGTGTCGTCGGCGGCGCGCTGCTGACGGAGATCGTGTTCAGCTACCCGGGGATCGGCTACCTGCTGTACGAGGCTCTCCAGAAACGGGACTACCCGATGATGCAAGGCGTCTTCCTGCTGATCACGCTCGCGGTCCTGCTCGCGAACCTGGTCGCCGATCTCGCGTACGTCCTGCTCGATCCCCGGATCCGGGCGCGGGGGTGACCATGCTCAAGAGCTGGAAGGTCCGGATCGGCCTGTCCATCCTGATGTTCTTCGTGCTGCTGGCCGTCTTCGGACCAGTAGTCGGCGGAGATCCCCGGGCGAACGACATCCAAGCGATCTCGCAGCCCCCGAGTTGGCAGCATCTCTTCGGCACCACTCAGTTCGGTCAGGACGTCCTCGCCCAGACCATCGCCGGCGCCCGCGGGTCGATGCTGGTCGGGATCCTGGCCGCCGCGATCGGCACCCTGATCGCGATCCTGGTCGGCGTACCGGCCGGGTACTTCGGCGGCGCGGTCGACAACGGCCTGAACTTCCTCACGAACCTGTTCCTGGTGATGCCGGTGCTCCCGCTGATCCTGATCGTCGCGGGCTACGTGCAGGGCACCGGGCCGTTCGTGATCGCGCTGATCATCGGCCTGTTCGGCTGGTCGGGCGGCGCGCGGACGCTGCGGGCGCAGGCGCTCAGCCTGAGCAGTCGTGACTTCGTCCTGGCGATGCGGATGGTCGGCGAACCGCATCGCCGGCTGATCTTCTGCGAGGTCCTGCCGCACCTGACCGGATGGATCTCGGCGATGTTCCTGCACGGCATGATCGGCGGCGTGATGGCCGAGGCCGGCCTCGCGTTCCTCGGCATCACGGACTCCGGGTCGATCAGCTGGGGCACGATGATCCAGGCCGCGCAGCAGCAGAGTGCCGTACTGCGCGGGCTCTGGTGGTGGTTCGTACCGCCCGGGTTGTGTATCGCGCTGATCGGTACGGCGGCGACGCTGGTGAACTTCGGCGTCGACGAGGTGTCGAACCCGAAGTTGCGCATGGCTCGCCGTTCGGTCGTCGTACGGACGCGAAAGGTGGCGGAGGCATGAGTGTGCTGACGGTGGAAGGGCTGACGGTCGAGTACGTGACCGGCGATCGGCCCGTTCGCGCGTGTGACGACGTGTCGTTCGAGCTGCGGCGGGGCGAGATCCTCGGGGTGGCGGGCGAGTCGGGGTCGGGGAAGTCGACGCTGATCACCGCGCTCACCAGACTCCAGCGGCCGCCCGCGGTGACCACGGCCGGCCGGATCGAGTTCCACGGCACCGACCTGGTCGGGTTGGGCCCAGATCAGCTCAGGAAGTTGCGCTGGACCTCGCTGGCGATCGTCCTGCAAAGTGCGATGGACGCGCTCAACCCGGTCATGCGGGTCGGCGCGCAGTTCGTCGACGTACTGCGCACGCATGACAAGACCCTGAACTCCAAAGCTGCGTGGGCGCGGGCTGCCGAACTGCTCGGCATGGTCGGCATCTCGGCCGACCGCGTCCGCGCGTACCCGCACGAGCTGTCCGGCGGTATGCGTCAACGCGCCAGTATCGCGCTCGCACTGGCCTGCCGTCCCGAGCTCGTGGTGATGGACGAGCCGACGACGGCTGTCGACGTGGTCATGCAACGCCAGATCCTCGCGCAGGTACTACGGCTCAGGAAAGAGCTGGGGTTCGCGGTCGTCTTCGTCACGCACGACCTGTCGCTGCTCCTGGAGCTCGCCGACCGGATCGCGATCATGTACGGCGGCCGCATCGTCGAGATCGGCACCGCCGAGTCTCTGTACACGAAGCCCCGGCATCCGTACACGCGTGGTCTGCGTGACTCGTTCCCGCCGCTCCGCTCGGAACTCCGCACGCTGACCGGGATCCCCGGCAGCCCGCCGGACCTGCGGGACCCGCCGCCGGGGTGCGCGTTCCATCCCCGCTGCCCGGACCGGTTCGACGGTTGCGACCGGCAACGACCGGACCTGGTGACGATCGAGGACCACGCCGTCGCCTGCCGCCTGTACCCGTCGGGAGGATGATCAATCATGAGCCAACCCGTTCTCGAGGCCCGGGCGGTCTCGAAGCATTTCGCCGCCGGACGGTCGACGGTGCGCGCGGTCGAGGACGCGACGCTGGCGCTGCTCCCGGGCCGGATCGTGGCGCTGGTCGGGGAGAGCGGCAGCGGGAAGACCACGCTGGCCCGGCTGCTCGCCCGCTTCTACGCACCGACGTCCGGTGAGATCCGGCTGCACGGCGAGGCGGTGAAGGGCAAGCCGCGCGAGTACTACCGCGACGTACAGCTGATCTTCCAGGACCCGTTCGGATCGCTGAACCCGCTGCATCGGGTGCGGTACAACCTGGAGCGGGCGGTCAAGCTGCATCACGCCGTACGGTCCAAGGCTGATCTCGACCAGAAGGTCGTCGAGTTGATCAACCGGGTAAGCCTGGCCGAGTCGTATCTCGACAAGTTCCCGCACGAGTTGTCCGGTGGGCAGCGCCAGCGGGTCGTGATCGCGCGGGCGCTGGCGGTCGAGCCGAAGGTGCTGCTCGGCGACGAGCCGATCTCGATGCTGGACGTGTCGATCCGGCTCGAGATGCTCAACCTGCTCGAGCGGCTGCGCGCCGAGGACGGCCTCGCGCTGCTGTACATCACGCACGACATCGCGAGCGCGCGCTACCTGTGTGACGACATCGTCGTGATGTACGCCGGCCGGATGGTCGAAGGCGGCCCGAAGGAGGACGTGATCGCGGGCCCGCTGCATCCGTACACGCAGCTGCTGATCGACTCGTCCCCCGATCCCGAGCGCGGTGACCGGAACAACCTCTTCGACGCCGAGGACCTCGGCGAACCACCGAGCCTGATCGACCCGCCGAGCGGCTGCCGGTTCCACCCGCGGTGCCCGGTCGCGATGGACATCTGCCGTACCCAAGCACCGCCACGGACCGAACTGACCGACGGCCGCTGGACCCATTGCTGGTTGCAGGAGAAGAAATGAAAGCACCACGACAGTCCGATGTCGCCCGGCTCGCGGGTGTCTCCCAGTCCGCTGTCTCCCGGGTGGTGAGCGGGGACGTCGACCGGATCCCGGTGGAGACCCGGGACCGGATCCTGGCCGCGGTCAAGGAGCTCGGCTACGTCCCGAACGCGGCCGCGCGGAACCTGCGCAACAAGCGCAACCGGCTGCTCGGCGTCCACACCTTCGAGGCCGTGTTCCCGCACGCCCGCGAGGACTTCTACTTCGAGTTCCTGCTCGGGATCGAGGAGCGGGCCGAGGAGATCGGGTACGACCTCGTGCTGTTCACCTCGACCGGGACGAGTGACGGCCGGCGCCGGATCTACCGCGACGGCACCAACCGGCTCAACCTCGCCGACGGGACCGTCCTGCTCGGTGCCGCGACCGATCGCGAGGAACTGGCCCGGCTCTGGCACGACGGATACCTGTTCGTCCACATCGGCCGCCGCGAGGTGCCGGGCGCGGAGATCCCGTGCATCATCCCGGACTACGTGACGGCGGCCGACCGGATCGTCACGTCGCTGGCCGAGCGCGGCCATCGGCACCTGGCGTACCTGCACTCGGGGATCGACCAGGAGGCGTACGCCGATCGCCGGACGGGTTACCGCGCCGCCGTCGAACGGCTCGGTCTGCACGATCGCTCGCCGGGGCTGCGCGGTGAGTCGGGGCTGACCGAGGAGTGGCTCGACGAGCTGGCGTCCGGACCGGAGACCGCGGTCGTCGCCGAGAACATCGGGCTGGCCGAGCACCTCAGGACGGGGCTGGCGGCGCGCGGGCTGAGCATTCCGGAGGACGTCTCGGTGGCAGTGCTGGAGGGCTCGGGGGACGAGCCCGGCCACCGCTGGGACTGCCTGGTGATCCCGCGCAAGGAGATCGGCCGGATCGCGATCGACGCCCTGGTGGCGCGGGTCGAGAACCCGGACGAGGAGCCGGTCAGCCAGTTGGTGGCCTGTGACCTGGTGGCCGGCGAAACCGTCGCCGACCCCCGACCGAAGGAGTAACGGGTGGAGACTGATGTCCTGGTAGTCGGCGGCGGACTGGGCGGGGTCGCCGCGGCGCTCACCGCGGTCCGGCTCGGGCGCCGCGTCGTACTGACCGAGTCGACGGACTGGCTGGGCGGTCAGCTGACCAGCCAGCTCGTGCCGCCGGACGAGCACCCGTGGATCGAGCAGTACGCCGCCAGCGGGTACGCCGAACTCCGCCGACGCATCCGGGACTACTACCGGCGCAACTACCCGCTGACGCCCGAGGCCGCTGCGGACCCGCTCCTCGATCCCGGTCTCGGCGTCGTCAGCCGCTTCTGCCACGAGCCCCGTGTCGCTGCGGCCGTCCTGGAGGAGATGCTCGCGCCGTGGCGCGCGTCCGGACAGCTGACTGTGCTGATGGAACACGAGCCGGTGTCGGCCGCGACGAGCGGCGACGAGATCGAGGCGGTGACGCTGCGGGACCTCAGGACCGGTGCCGAGCGGACGGTGTCGGCGACGTACGTCGTGGATGCGACCGAGCTGGGCGATCTGCTCGAGCTGGGCGGTGTCGAGCACGTGATCGGGGCGGAAGGTCGCTCGGAGACGGGAGAGCTGCACGCGCCGGACGTCGCGAATCCCCTTGATCAGCAGGCGTTCTCGTGGTGTTTCGCGCTGGAGCACCGGCCGGGGGAGGACCACACGATCGACCGGCCCGCCTCGTACGAGCACTGGCGGGACACGGTCGCGCCGTTCTGGCCGGGATCGCAGCTGTCCTGGACGGACGTCGTACCGGTGACGCTGGAGCAGCGGGAGTGGCGCCTGCTCGACGCGAACCCTTCGCAGCGAGCGCCGTTCTCACTGTGGCGGTACCGGCAGATCCTTGCCAGTAGCAACTTTGTCGACAAGGCGATCCCGGACGTCACGGTGGTGAACTGGCCGCAGCTCGACTACTGGGAACAGCCGCTCCTCCCGGATCCCTCGGACGCGTTGGCCGCGAGCCGCGAACTGTCGTTGTCCTTCCTGTACTGGATGCAGACCGAGGGCGGCTATCCCGGTCTGCGGCTGCGGCCCGACGTCACCGGTACGGCGGACGGTCTCGCGAAGGCGCCGTACATCCGCGAAGCGCGCCGGATCCAGGCCGAGTTCACCGTGCTGGAGCAGCACGTCGGTGTCGAGGCGCGGCCTGACGGTGCGGGCAGTGAGGTGTTCGCGGACAGCGTCGGGCTCGGGCGGTACCGGATCGATCTGCATCCTTCGACGGCCGGCCGGAGCTATGTCGACATCGAGGCGTACCCGTTCCAGATCCCGCTCGGTGCGCTGATCCCGGTCCGCGTCGACAACCTGCTCCCGGCGAACAAGAACATCGGGACCACGCACATCACCAACGGTTGTTACCGCCTGCACCCGGTCGAATGGAGTATCGGCGAGGCGGTCGGCGCACTGGTCAGCTTCTGCCTGACCGAAGGCCTGTCACCACGCAAGGTCCGTAACGATCCCACCCATCTGGCCGACTACCAGCGCCTCCTCACCGGCACCCTGGGCACCCGGATTGCCTGGCCCGAGGAGATCCGCACCCATCGCGACTGAAGGGACCCACCCGTGCTCCGAAAGTCTTTGGCCGCCCTGTGCGCTGCGCTCCTGTTGTCAGGCACCGCTCTGGTGAACGCAACAGCGCAGACCACCGCCCTCCCCGCCCTGCACACCGAAGGCAATCGCATCAAGAACAGCGCCGGCACGAACGTCACCCTCAAAGGTGTCTCCGTCATCGCGCCCGAGCAGAACGACGTCTGCACCGACTGCAACAACAAGCCGATCAACGACCTGATCGACATGACGGTCTCGAACGGCTGGAACTCGAAGGTCCTCCGCCTGCTCGTCACCGAGGCGATCGGCAAGGACCTGAACGCGTACGACGCGACGTACATCAAGCCGTACGTCGACCACGCCGTCGCCAAGGGCCTGTACGTGATCATCGACCTGCACCTGGTGCGCAACTACGGTGACGCGGCCGGCGCCGTACCGCAGGCCGATGTGAAAGGGTTCTGGGACTTCATCGCGCCGCGGTACGCGAACAATCCGAACGTGCTGTTCGAGGTGTTCAACGAGCCGATCGCGCCGGACAACTGGGCCACCTGGAAGTCGTACATCCAGCCGGTCGTGACCTCGATCCGCTCGGTCGCGTCGAACGTGATCCTGATGGGCAGCCCGTCCTGGAGCACCCGCCTGAACGGCGCGCTGACCGACCCGATCACCGGCGGCAACATCGCCTACGTCTACCACCTGTACCCGAACCAGGGCCCGGCGACCGCGGCCAACCTCGACCCCAAGTTCGGTACGGCGGCCGCGACGCTGCCCGTCGTCCTCACCGAGTTCGGCTGGGACCCGTCACCGTCCGCGAACCAGGTTACGGCCGGTACGACGTCCGGCTGGGGACTCCCGCTCCGCCAGTATCTGGACGCGCGTCCGCAGATCGGATGGATGGGCTGGATCTTCGACAACTTCTGGGCGCCGGTGATGTTCGACAAGAACTGGAACCTGCTGTCCGGCGAGTACCAGGGCGCGTTCGTCCGCGACTGGCTGGCCGGCGCCCCGGCGACGTCGCCGTGCTCGAGTCACCTGGCCCGGGGCGCGACGGTGACCGCGTCCTCGACGTACGACGCGAACTCGGGCGCGCCGAAAGCGGTTGACGGGTCGTGTGCGGACAGCGGACGCTGGATGTCGGCCGTCGGCGACACGGCGCCGGTACTCACAGTGGATCTGGGGACCTACAAGGATGTGAGTCAGGTGGACGTCTACAGCGGGTACGGGTACCCGAACGTTGCCACCGGCACCGTCCTGACCGCGTTCAAGGTCGAGGGCCACACCTCCGCCGGCTGGGTCCAGCTGGGCAGTTACACCGCCAACACCCGCGCTCTGGTCTCCACGCCGGTGACGTCGGCGGCTCTCGACCAGATCCGGCTGACGATCACCGACCCGTCCGGAACCACACCCGACATCGCCCGCGTCTACGAGGTGGCCGCCCACTAGGAGGACTCGTGATCCGTTCCCGACCAGTTCGGTTGATCGTCGCGCTGCTCGCCGGTGCGCTGGTTCTCCCCGCGGTTCCGGCGCTGGCGTCGCGGGAGGTGACGCTGGAGATCCTGTCCGGCCGCCCGGACACCGCGACCGGCGGCGACGCGCTCGTGCATGTCGTTGCACCGGATGACCAGGTTCGCGTGACTCTCAACGGCAACGACGTGTCATCGGCGTTCATTGCTGACGGCGACGGTCTGACCGGACTGGTCGGGAATCTGCGGCTCGGTTCGAACCTTCTCCGGGCCGAGGCGGACGGGCGGCGTACGACGCTCGAGGTGCGGAACCACCCGCGGCAAGGGCCGGTGTTCTCGGGGCCGCACGAGCAGCCGTTCCTGTGTGAGACGGCCAAGTTCACGATCCCGGTGATCGGTGGCACGCTCGGCGCTCCGCTCGACGCGGACTGCACGGTCGCGCCGCGGGTCGACTACTTCTACCGGACCACCGCGGGCCAGTTCGCGAAGTGGCCGGCGGGCGCCACGGCGTACCCGGCGGATCTCGCGAAGACGGACTCCGGTGATCCGTTCATCGTGCGGATGGAGACCGGCAGCGCGAACCGGGCCGTCGTCCAGACCAGCATGCTGCACGACCCGCTGCGCTCGGCCGCACCGACCCCGACGCGGCGTTCGCCGAGCTGGAACGGCCGCGCGATCTTCACGCTCGGCGGCGGATGCGCCGGCGGCTGGTACCGGTCGGGTACGACGACCGGTGGGGTGACGGACGCGTTCCTGCTCGGCCGCGGGTACGCGCTGATGTCGTCCTCGCTCAACGTGTTCGGGCAGAACTGCAACGACCTGACCGCGGCTGAGTCCGCGATGATGACGAAGGAACTGTTCGTCGAGCACTACGGACGCCCGGACTTCACGATCGGCTTCGGCTGCTCCGGCGGCTCGTACCAGGCGCATCAGATCACCGACAACTACCCGGGCATCTTCGACGGCATCGTCGTCGGCTGCTCGTTCCCGGAGGTCGGGTTCGGCACGGTCTCGTTCATCAGCGACTCGTGGCTGCTCGACTCATACTTCACCAAGTCTTCGGTGCCGTGGACCCAGGAGCAGAAGCGTCAGGTGGCGGGCTTCCAGACGTACGCGACGCTGCCGAGTATGGCGGCGAGCGCCGCCCGGATCGACCCGCGGCAGAACTGCTCCCATCTTCCTGTGGTTGAACGCTACGACCCCGTTGCGAACCCACGAGGTGCTCGCTGCGACGTCTTCGATCACACGATCAACGCGTACGGGGCCGATCCGTCGACCGGGTTCTCGCGGCGGCCGCTCGACAACGTCGGCGTGCAGTACGGGCTGAAGGTCCTTCGGGCCGGCGTCATCACGCCCGCACAGTTCCTGGACCTGAACTCGTCGATCGGTGGCTTCGACGCGGACGCCAACCTGGTGCCGTCCCGGACCGTGGCGGATCCGCAGGCCACGCGGACGGCGTACCGGACCGGGCGGCTGACGAACGGCGGCGGCGGGCTGAAGGACGTGCCGATCATCGACTACCGGGCGTACTACGACACCCAGTCGTACGGCGACATCCACGTCCGGTACCACACGTTCTCGATGCGCGCCCGGCTGCAGAAGGCGAACGGTACGGCGGCCAACCAGGTGAGCCTGCTCGAGGACGCGACGTACGGACTGTTCAGCACCGCGAGCCCACTGCTGCAGCACGCCGTCGACTCCATGGATCGTTGGCTGACGCAACTGACCGCGGACACCACGTCGCGGCCGAGGATCGACAAGATCGTGGCGGCGCGGCCGTCCGAGCTGGTCGAGGGCTGCCGTACTCCCACGGGCTTCGTCGCGCAGCCGCTGAACCGGGACCCGGCCTCGCGCTGCGAGAAGCTGTTCCCGTCCGCGTCGTTCCCGCGCGAGGTGGCAGGTGCGGGCGTGGCGGCCGACGTGATCAAGTGCAAGCTGCGTGAGCCGGTGCGGTCGGACTACCCAGGCTTCACCGAGGCTGACTGGCAGCGGCTGCTGACAATCTTCCCCAGCGGCGTCTGCGACTGGTCGAAACCAGGCATCAACCAGCAGCCCCTCTCCGGCACCTGGCTCGCCTTCAACTGACCCACCTATCCACGCTTTCCCAAACACCCACCTGCCTACCTGCTTTGGCGAACGTCCTGCCTGCGGCGAGCTGCGCTTCGTCTCCAGCCGGCCTACCGATCTGCCGGCTGTTCACCCCGGGGCCTCGAGCCGGCCGACCGTTCGCCTCCGGCCGCGCCTGTGGGCCTGCTCTTCGCAGGCGGCTCTCGTCTGCATACCCGCTTTCGCCTCCCGTGTGATGTGATGTTTCCCCTTGTGGATAAGGGGTTCCGCGACTTTGTGAGTTTGCCGAGATGGACGATGTGACGTAGACTCAAACACATGTTCGAGTGTGATCTGTCCGAGTTGCCGACGGCCGACCTGCTGGAGTCGGCCGCCGCGCACCGCGCCGAGGCCAACCGCGCCGACGCGCAGCTGCTCGAACACGCCCAGGTCTACGCCGACCGCTTCCACCCAGATGTCTGCCCGGTGCGACTCAGCCGCCGCTCATGCGACGGCCGCGAACGCGCGATCGTTCTCGGCGGCGACGGCTGCCCGGAGATCGCAGAGTTCTCCATCGCCGAGTTCGCCGCCGTGCTCGGCATCTCACCGGGGGTGGGCGCCAAGCTGCTCGGCGATGCCCTGGCACTCCGGCACCGGTTTCCGTTCACCTGGGCCCGGATCCAGTCCGGCGACGCAACTCCGTGGAAGGCCCGCCAGATCGTCACCGCCTGCACGAAGCTGTCCCAGGAGGCCGCTGCCTACGTCGACCGACGGGTCGCGGCAATGATCGACACGATCTCGCCGTACCGGCTGGAAAAGATCATCAAAGCCGCCAAGTACCACGTCGCCCCCGACCTCGCGAAGGCCGAGGCCGAGGAGAAGGCCAAGGAGCGCGGTGTGTTCGTCGGCAACACCGACGAGCACGGCACCAAAACCATGTACATCAAGGCATCCTCCGGCGCGGTCGCCCGCAACAACGCCGCCCTCAACGCCATCGCCGACGCCCTCAAGACCTTCGGCGACCCCCGCACCCTCCAACACCGCCGCGCCGAAGCCGTCGACATCATCTCGGACCCCCTCTACACCCAAGAACTCCTAGCCCAGGCCCGCCGCGACACCCACGCCGCCCCCGCCGCCGACCTCGTCCCCGCCGGCACCAACGCTCCGACCGACGAACCCCCAACGGCCAGCCAAGCCCCCGCAGTCAACCCCGGGGACACCTCCAACGCCGGCCACTCGGCCACCGCGGACACCGTCAATTCACCTCCCGCGGCCACCGTGGTGCGGGCGGGGAGTGTGAGGCCCCACGTCGACCTGCGTGACGAGGACCTGCTGGATGACCGGACCGGGGCCTACGGCAACGAGCCTGCCCCGGACGACTGGGCCGATTGCGATGCACCCAGCCTCAGCGGCGGCGAACTGCCCGGCCCGCGCGACATCCGCTATCCCGAGGTGCTCGACCTCTCCGACCCCTTCGGCCCGTTCGGTTCCGGCCCACGAGCCAACCTCAACGACGCCGGCACCGACGACGACCAACCACCGGACGACGGTGCCCTGCGCGCACTACATGCTCGACTAGCGCAGATCAAACACGACGCCCACACCAGTCCCACCACCAGCGGACAGGTGCGCCCAGGCCAGACCGAGATCTACGTGCACCTGACCGACCACACCCTCGCCACCGGCACCGGTGTACTCCGCGCCGAAACCATCGGCCCACTGCTGGCCACCCAACTAACCGAACTCGTCGGCCACGGACCGTACACCGTGAAACCCGTCATCGACCTCAACGAGGCCGTCAGCGTCAACGCCTACGAGATCCCCACCAGAATCCGCGAACGAGTCAAACTCACCCACCCCGTCGAACTCTTCCCGTTCGGCACCCGCGAGACGACCAGTTCCGTGGACCTCGACCACCTCCGCCCGTACGACCCGCTCGGGCCACCAGGCCAGACCTCCACCACAAACCTCGTACCGTTGGGCCGGTTCGGTCACCGGGTGAAGACCCACGCCCGCGGCTGGAGCGTGCGCCGCGTCGACTACAAGACCGTCGAGTGGACCACACCGCACGGCTTCACCTTCCGCGTCGACCCCACCGGCACCCACCGAGTGGCGGACCCGTGAACGGTCAGCCCAGGCTGAACCGGAACCGATGCCTCCGCGGTTGCAGGTCGTGCGGCGGGAGGATCGGGGCACCGCTGGTTGGACTGCCTAGGCCGTGTTGCAGGGCGTCCAGGGTGATCCAGACGCGGTCGCCCGGCGTCAGATCGGCTGGGTGTTCTGCGGCGGCTAGGTCGGCGATGGTCCAGCGGCGTACGGTCAGGGCGAAGTGTGGGTCGCCGGTCAGGCGGAGTTTGCCGGCTGGGCCGGAGAGTTCGGCCCAGCGGACGTCGGCGCGGGCGCCGTTCTCCTGGGGGTACAGGTACGGGACCTGGAAGTCGTCGATCGTGCTTGTGTAGCGGCCGATCTGCGCTGCCGACCGGGAGTCCGGGTAGGCCTGCCCGGGGCCCAGCCCGAACCAGGTCAGGCCGTGGAATCCCGCCGGCACACCGAATGTCACCCCAAGACGAGCCCAGGGCACCATCCACTCACCCAACGGCTCGACGTCAACCTCCGCCGTCAGCCGCGCGCCGTCGGTCCTCCAGGTGTACGTCGTCTGCACCCGAGCGTCTGTTGCCGCAGCGCCGACCATCGTCACCACGGTCAGCGCGTCGTCGTACGGCTCCACCGCGATGGTCCGGTACCGCAGTCGATCCAGCCCGGCGTTCGCCCACCGGGTCTTCCGGTCCAGCGTCGTGGCATCCCAGGTCCGCGCGTCATGCTGCGTAGGAGCCCGCCACAGTTCCAGCGGAACATGCGCGATCGCCCACCCACCAAGCCCAACCAACCTCCCAGTCCGCCCGTCGAACCGCCCCGGACCGAGGAGGAGATCCCCAGCCCGGCCCCCGAGGCTGTGGGCTCGGCCGGGGGATTGCGGGGTGCCAACCCACTCGCCTCGCGGTTGCCCACCGGGGGCGTTGAGTTGGGTTTGGGTTGAGGCGAGTTCGTGGCAGGCGGGGGCCCAAGGGGTGGTGTTGGTGAGGACGGCGCGGATGGTCAGCCAGCGTTCGCGGTTCTGGAGTGGGGGGAGATCGGGGAGTTGGACGGTCGCGGACCGGCCGGCCGGGATGACCGGGAGGGTAAGTGGGCCGCGGGCAACTACCTCGCCCTCGTCGGCGATCTCCCAGTGCAGCGACAGGTGGGACGTGTCGAGTACGTCGTACCTGTTGGTGATCGTGAGGACGTCACCGGCGACGGACAAGCGCACCGGCTCGTAGACCTTGCGGACCTCCGCGAGCACCGGTTGCGGGGTCAGATCAGGGAACACCAGACCGTCGAGGACGTACGTACCGTCGTGCAGTTCCTCACCGAAGTCACCGCCGTACCCGTAGGAACCGTCCGCTCGCAGGATCCCGTGTTCCATCCACTCCCACAGGAACCCGCCCTGACACCGCTCGTACGTGTCGAACAGCGCCTCGTACTCCGGCAACCCACCAGGACCGTTACCTCCGGCATGTGAGTACTCGCACAACACGAACGGCATCGCACGCCGCCGCGCATCCAGCGCCGGATCCTCCAGCGGCTTCTCGGCGCGCTTCCCGATCGCCTCGACCTCGGCGTGCGACGCGTACATCCGGCTGTACACATCCACATCCGCACACGACAGATCACCCTCGTAGTGCAACGGCCGGGACGGATCCCGGTCCCGCGTCCACTCCGCCATCGCGGTCAGGTTCGACCCGACGCCGGCCTCGTTGCCCAGCGACCACATGATCACGGACGGATGGTTCTTGTCGCGCTCGACCGTCCGCCGCATCCGGTCCAGCGACGCGTCGAGGAACCGGGGGTCGTCGGCCGGGTTCCCCTTCCAGTCGATCAGCATGAACC
Source organism: Kribbella speibonae (assembly GCF_004331375.1). Taxonomy (NCBI): domain Bacteria; kingdom Bacillati; phylum Actinomycetota; class Actinomycetes; order Propionibacteriales; family Kribbellaceae; genus Kribbella; species Kribbella speibonae. The sequence goes on from NZ_SJKC01000004.1 coordinate 166,430, forward strand.
CGTGCGACTCGTAGTCACACTCGTCCATCACCCAGAACCCGAGCTCGTCGCACAACTCCAGCAACCGGGTGTCCGGCGGGTAGTGGCTGGTCCGGATCGCGTTGATGTTGTGCCGCTTCATCACCAGCAGCTCTTCGCGCATCCGCTCAGCAGGTACGGCGCGACCGAACACGGGATCGTGCTCGTGCCGGTTCACCCCGTGGAACAAGACCCGCCGCCCGTTGACCCGCAGTACGCCGTCGACGATCTCCACCGTCCGGAACCCGATCCGCAGCTCCACCCGCTCACCGGGCAGCTCCACGACCGCGTCGTACAACCGCGGCACCTCGGCCGACCACGGCTCGATGCCCGGAATCGTCACCGTCTCCCCGCACGGCACCACTACATCCAGCGATGGGATCCGCACCACCGCACCCGGCGCCGACTCGACCATCAAGACACCGGCGCCGTCGACGTAATCCGCATGCACGAAGACGTCGGCGTCCACCGGGCGCGCGATCAGCGTGACGTCCCGAAAGATGCCCGGCAGCCACCACATGTCCTGGTCCTCGAGGTACGAACCGGACGACCACTGGTGCACGCGCACCGCCAGCACGTTCCGCCCCGGCCGCAGTACGCCGCCGACCGCGAACTCGGCCGGCAGCCGCGAACCTCGCGTCACCCCGAGCTCGACCCCGTTCAGCCAGACCCGGGCGCACGAGTCCACCCCGTCGAACCGCAGGACCGTCGACCCGCTCCACTCGGACGGCAGCTCGAAGACCAGCCGGTGGTCGCCGGTCGGGTTCTCGTCCGGCACGTACGGCGGGTCGACCGGGAACGGATACTTCTGGTTCGTATACGCCGGACTGCCGTGGCCGTGCATCGGCCACGAAGAAGGCACCGGCAACCAGTCCCACTCCGAGTCGTCGAAGTCCACCTCCTCGAATCCCGTCGCGCCCACCGAGGGAGACAACCGGAACCGCCACTGCCCGTTCAGGCTCAACCGAGGCGCGTCCGACCGGACGGCCGCCCGCGGCGGCAGCACGCCGTACCCAGGACCCGGATCTTCCCAGTAGTTCACGCGTCCTCCCGGATCCACACGGTCATCGGCCCGACGTCCCGGTTCGCCCAGGCGTAGTACGGGATGGCGGTCAACGTGCTGTCTCGCCCAGGTACCTCGACGGTGGTGACGCCGCCGAGCAGGTCGGGCTGCTCGCGTTCGACGAGCTCACCCGGGACGACTGCTGTCTGGTCGAGGACGACATCCGCGTCCTGCTGCTCGAAGCAGTACACCAACGGGCCGCGCTCGATCGCGATGCAGCCACGGATCGAGTCGATCCGCTCGTCGGGCGTCGTACGGCGGGCCGCGACCGGCAACTCCAGTACGACCTCGTCGCCCACCGCCCACACCCGCCGCAGCGGTCCTTCGAACCCGTTGACCGTCAGCCGATGGCTCTCCGCCCACGCCGGGATCCGCAGCCCGAGCGTCCAGGGCGTGTCCGGCGTCGACGTGATCCGCACGCGGACAGTCCCGTGCCACGGATACTCGGTCTCGATCTCGAAGCCGATCGGGCCCACGTTCACCGAGGCCGGCGCATACAGCTGCACCTGCACCCCGTCGTCGTCCGAGGTCGCGACCAGCTGATCCAGCGACGACAGCGTGCGCATCACGTTCGGCGGGCAGCACGCCGTACCGAACCACGGCTGCCGGCCACCCACCGCGGACCGCTGGTCGTCGGCGAAGGCGTTGTTCCGCACCTTCAACGTGTTCACGTAGAAGAACCGGTCACCGTCGAGCGAGACCCCGGAGATCACCGCGTTGTAGAGCGTCCGCTCGATCAGGTCGGCGTACTTGCTCTCACCCGTCGCGAGCAGCAGCCGCCAGCTCCATTGCACGCTGGCGATCGCGGCGCAGGTCTCGCAGTACGCCGCGTCCGGCGGCAGCTCGAACGGGTCGCCGAACGCCTCGCCGTACCACCTCGCTCCGACGCCGCCGGTCAGGTACGTCTGACTCTCGACCATGGACGACCACGTCGCCTGCAACGCGTCGAGCAGCTCGTCGTCGCCGGTCTCCACCGCGACGTCGGTCGCGCCGGACGCGAGGTAGAGCGCCCGGACCGCGTGCCCGGCGATCGTGCGGACCTCGCGCACCGGCAGGTGATCCTGGAAGTACGCCGGACCGTGGTGACCCGGGGGAGTGAGGAGCCCACGCCCGCGCGCCTCGACGAAGTACGACGCCAACTCCAGGTAGGCCGAGGTACTGGTCTCGCGGTAGAGCTCCACGAGCGCCATCTCGATCAGCGGATGCCCGTCGACTCCCTCCAGCCGTCCGGGGCCGAACGTCTTGCACAGGTGATCGGCGAACCGGCACGCCACGTCGAGCAACGTGCGATCGCCGGTCGCCCGGACCTGCGCCACGGCTGCCTGCAGCAGATGGCCCGCGCAGTACAGCTCGTGTCCCTTCTCCAGGTCGCCGTACCGCTGCCCGTCGAGCGCGAGCCGCGTGTAGGTGTTGAGGTACCCGTCGGGGTCCTGCGCGGCCGCGACCAGCGCGCTCGCGGTCGACTGCCGGCCGGCGAGGTCGGCCGACGGTTCGCGGGCCTGCTCCCAGGCGACGGCTTCGAGCCACTTGTAGACATCGGTGTCGGCGAACAGCTTCCCGGCGAAGGCGCCGGTCTGCTCGTCGGCGGCCCGGCGGAAGTTGCGGAGCGTGCCGACCTCCTCCAGCCGCTGGGCAGCGGCCGGGATGGTGGCGTCGCGGTTGATCCGCTGCCGCTCCAGCCAGAAGCCGCCGGTGATCGACGTGGTGCCGAGGGGGAGTGGGCGCAAAGGCATGGAGGCAAGGTAACCACCGCCGCGGACGTCGAGGCAAGACTTGGTGCAAACGATTGCGGCCACGAGAATCACTGAGTGCAAACGATTGCGGTTGATGGGCGTCACGCTCTTGACATCGGCTCGTAACCTCCGTGACCATGAGGGCCGGTCGTTCCATTCGGACGTGACTAGATATTCAGACTGCGCAGTTCAGCAGCCGCCCACCGCACCGATTGCGAGGCATGGACGATGACCGAAACTCCTCCAGGCGAATCCCCCGGCTGGTCCCGGCGTGGATTCGTCGGAACCACTGCGGCCGCCATCGGTGTCGCGTCGCTGGGGATCACGCCGACCGCGAGCGCCAAGACAGCTGCCGGCGCGAGCGTGAACGACGACCGGCTGCCCGCCTTCCCCGGGGCCGAGGGCGCCGGCAAGTGGGCCAAGGGCGGCCGCGGCGGCTCCGTGTACGAGGTGACCACGCTGGCCGATTCCGGACCCGGCTCGTTCCGGGACGCGGTCTCCGGCTCCGACCGGACCATCGTGTTCCGGGTCTCGGGCACGATCCAGCTGCAGTCGGGACTGAAGATCGCCGGCAGCAACCTGACGATCGCCGGACAGACCGCGCCTGGTGGCGGGATCTGCGTGGCGGGCTACGGCACCAACATCGCCGGCGGCGCGCACGACATCGTGATGCGCTACCTGCGGTTCCGGCTCGGTGACGAGAACGCGGTCGCCGACGACGCCTTCAACACCAACGTGCCCGGCTCGGTCAGCCCGGAGATCCGCAACCTGATCATCGACCACTGCTCGTTCAGCTGGGCGGTCGACGAGTGCCTCTCGCCGTACGGGAACTTCGACGTCACCGTTCAGTGGTGCATCGTCTCCGAGGGCCTCGCGCTGTCGGCGCACCCGAAGAACCGGCACGGGTACGGCGGGATCTGGGGTGGTGAGCGGAACACGTACCACCACAACCTGGTCGCCCACCAGGGCGGACGGCAACCGCGCTTCGGCTACACCGAGGGCATCACGCTCGAGGTCGACCACTACAACAACGTGATCTACGACCACGGGTACACCTCGGTGTACGGCGGTGAGTGGGCCAACGGCATCAACATCATGAACAACTTCTACAAGCCGGGCCCTACCACGCTCGACGAGGTCGCACCGGTCGTGGTGAGCGCGAACCGCGGCGGCCAGTGGTACATCGCCGGCAACCAGGTCGACGGCTACCCGGACGTCACCGCGCACAACCGCCGCGGCATCCGGTACCCGATCGGCGGCATCGTCGAGCTGGCCGAACCGCAGCCGATCCCGGGCCGTGGCGACCTGCAGACGGCGAGCAAGGCGTACGACGCGGTGCTCGCCGGGGCTGGTGCGATCCTGCCGAAGCGTGACGCCGCCGACGCCCGTGTCGTCGAGGAGGCCCGCACCGGCACCGGCCGGCTGATCAACTCGCAGAAGCAGGTCGGCGGCTACCCGGAGCTCGTCCAGACCGAGGCGCCGGTGGACTCCGACCACGACGGCATCCCGGACTGGTGGGAGAAGGCCAACGGCCTCGACCCCAACGACCCGTCCGACGCGCAGAAGATCGCGCCGAACGGCTACACCTACCTGGAGAACTACCTCAACTCGCTGGTGCCGGACCCGGTCGGCAACCCGGCCGTGCGGATCACCAGCCCGGCGCAGAACACGGCGCTCGCCGGCCGCACCGCGCCGACCGTGACGATCAAGGCCGATGCGTCCGCCGCGAAGGGCGGGCAGCTCGCCAAGGTCGAGTTCTTCGCCGGTGACCAGCTGATCGGCACCGCGACCCAAGCGCCGTACCAGGTCCAGTGGAAGAACGTTGCCGACGGCTCCTACTGGATCAGCGCGCGGGCCACCGACAAGAACGGTACGGCGACCCAGTCGATCGCGGTCCAGGTGCACGTCAACAAGCAGAACGGTACGACGGGCTGGACCTCGGCCGCGGTCGGGAAGCCGCCGGTGCCGGGCTCGGGCAGTCTGGACGGCGGGGTGCTGAGGATCAAGGGCTCCGGCCGGATCTACGGGCGGACCAGCAACTTCCACTACGTGTACCGCAAGCTCCAGGTGGGAGGGGTCGCGCAGATCACCGCGCGCCTCGACAAGATCAGCAAGATCGCCAACGGACTCACCGCGGGCCTGATGATCCGCGACTCGCTGGACCCGGCCGCGCCGTTCATGTACGGCGGGATCGGCTTCGGTGTCGCGGGCGGGTACGGCACGGTCAACGACAACGCGAGCGCTGCGCCGACCGCCACCGACGACGGCGGCATGAAGGCGCAGGCGATCCGGCTCCAGACCGACGGATCGGTGCCGAGCGTCGGCCCGTGGCCGTGGGACGACAGCTACCTGGACCCGACGAAGGTGTATTGGCTGCGGCTGCTCCGGCGCGAGCGCCCGCAGCAGTTCGGTGACGTCGAGTTCGAGGCGTTCATTTCGACGGATCAAGTCAAGTGGGACCGCTTCGGCTACGAGAAGCTCGTGATGCCGAGCCGGACCTTCTACATCGGTTTCGCCATCGACGGCGGCCGCCTGGACGACAACGGTCTCATCGACTACGGGACCGCGCAGTTCAGCAACATCACGCTCGAGCAGCAGTGAGGTAGAAGACATGTCAGAACGCATGATCGACCGGCGCAAGCTGCTGCAGGGCGGCCTCGGCCTCCTGGCCGTGGCAACGATCCCCGGCTGCGGCTTCTTCGACACCAAGCCGGCCGGGTCCGGCGCCCAGGCCGCCGCGGCCGGCGAGAAGGAATCGCCGATGCTGAAAGCCCTGGTGGACAAGGGCTCCCTGCCCCCGCTGGCGGACCGGTTGCCGAAGAACCCGCCGGTGATCAAGCCGCTCGCGGGTAAGGCGATGTACGGCGGAACCTGGCGGTCGGCGATGCTGACCCAGGAGGACACCCAGTGGCTGTGGTACGCGATGCGCTACGAGCCGCTGCTGCGCTGGAAGCCCGACAAGGTCGGCAAGCCCGGGTACGACGAGATCGAGGCGAACACCTGCGAGTACACGGTCGATGCCGAGAGCAAGGTCTACACCTTCACGCTCCGCGACGGGCTGAAGTGGTCCGACGGGAAGCCGTGTACGGCGGACGACATGATCTTCACGATTCTCGAGGTGCAGTGTGACGAAGGTCTGCACCCGGACGGTCTGTACGACGCGTTCACGTCGCCGGACACCGGCAAGATCGCGAAGGTCGAGAAGGTCGACGCGCGCACGATCAAGATGACCTACAGCTCGCCGCAGCCGTCACTGCTGGTCCAGATCGCCGACGGCATCTTCGAGCGTGAAGGCGCCTACGGGATGCTGCTGCCGAAGCACTACTTCCAGCAGTTCCACCTGAAGTACAACAAGTCCGCGAACGCGCTGGCGAAGAAGGCCGGCGTCGGCAGCTGGACGGATCTCTTCTCGCAGAAGCAGAACCCGTGGACCAACCCGGAGCAGCCGACACTGGCGCCGTGGAAGGTGACCACCGCGCTCGGCAAGGGCTCCGCGGTCACCCTGACCCGGAACCCGTACTACTGGAAGGTCGACGACCAGGGCCGCCAGTTGCCGTACATCGACAACTGCCGCGTCGAGGTCGTCCAGGACGCCCAGGTCGAGCTGCTGAAGGTGATGAACGGCGAGTTCGGCATGCAGTACCGGAACTTCGGGACGCCGCAGAACAAGCCGGTCGTCGCGTCGAACCGGGAGAAGGGCGGCTACAAGATCTTCGAGGTGCCGACCCAGCTGACCAACACGATGGTCCTCGGCCTCAACATGACGCACAAGGACCCGGTCAAGCGGGCGCTGTTCGCGAACAAGGAGTTCCGGGCCGGTCTCTCGCACGCGATCAACCGCAAGGAGGTCATCGACGCGGTCTACGCCGGTCAGGGTGAGCCCTGGCAGGGCGCGCCGCCGAAGGACTCGCCGTACTACAACGAGCAGCTGGCCACGCAGTTCCTGGACTTCGACGCCGCGAAGGCGAACCAGCACCTGGACGCGGCCGGGCTGACGAAGAAGTCGCCGGCCGGTAAGCGGCTCGGCGCGGACGGCAAGCCGGTCTCGGTGGCCGTCCTGGTCAGCGAGTCGTTCCCGGACCATGTCGAGGCGATCGAGTTCATCAAGAAGCGCTGGGCCGCGGTCGGGATCGAGCTGCGCACCCAGGCGGTCAGCGAGGACCTCTACAAGGAACGGGTCAAGGGCAACGATCACGACGCCGGGACCTGGACCTGCGGCACGTTCGTGCTGCCGACCGGCACCGGTGGCGACCACTACTGGGTGCCGACCAACGACGGCAGCGCGCGGTACGGCATCGGCTGGGCGCAGTGGTACCAGTCGAAGGGCGAGGAGGGCGTGAAGCCGCCGGCCGAAGTACAGAAGCAGATGGAGCTGTTCACCCAGGCGCGGCAGGAGCCGGACCCGGCGAAGACGCTCGACCTCGGCAAGCAGATCCTGCAGATCGCCGCCGACCAGTTCTATTACATCGGGATCAGCTCGGTGCCGAACACGTACGGCGTCGTGAAGAACGACTTCCACAACGTGCCGGACAAGATGAGCGAGTCGGTCGCCCCGGGCATCGTCCACCCCGAACAGTTCGCGATCGGTCAGTAATGCTGCGGTTCGTGGCCCGGCGGCTGGTCTGGATGGTCATCACGCTGGCGGCGATCTCGTTCGTCACCTTCGTGGTCATCAAACTGCCGCCGGGCGACTACACCACCACGGTGATCGCGAACGCGGAGGCCCGCGGCCAGGACATCCCGGACTCGCAGATCGCCGAGCTGAAGCGGCACTACGGGCTCGACAAGCCGTTCATCGTGCAGTACCTCACCTGGATCAAGGGCGTCGTACTGCACGGTGACCTCGGACAGTCGTTCGCCTGGAACCAGTCGGTGGCCAGCCTGATCGGCAACCGGGTGCTGCTGTCGATGATCCTGTCGATCGCCAGTCTGCTGTTCGTCTGGGCGATCGCGTTCCCGATCGGCATCTACAGCGCGCTGCGGCAGTACTCCGGCGGCGACTACATCGCGTCGTTCCTCGGCTTCATCGGGATGGCCGTCCCGGAGTTCATGCTCGCGCTGGTGATGATGTACGTCGGGTTCCGGTACTTCGGCCAGAGCGTCGGCGGACTGTTCTCACCCGAGTACGCCGACGCGGCCTGGAACCTGGGCAAGCTGCTCGACCTGATCTCGCATCTGTGGATCCCGATCGTGGTGGTCGGCGTCGCGGGGACGGCCGGGCTGATCCGGATCACCCGGGCGAACCTGCTCGACGAGCTGCACAAACCGTACGTCGCGACCGCCCGGGCAAAGGGGCTGCCGGAGTGGAAGCTGCTGCTCAAGTACCCGGTCCGGATGTCCCTCAGCCCGTTCTTCAGCACCGTCGGCTGGCTGCTGCCCGGCCTGATCAGCGGCGAGACGATCGTGTCGGTCGTGATGAGCCTGCCGACCAGCGGCCCGCTGCTGCTCGGGGCGGTGAAGAGCCAGGACATGTACCTGGTCGGCAGTTTCGTGCTGATCCTCAGCACGCTGACGGTGATCGGCACGATGCTCAGCGACCTCGCACTGGCCTGGTGGGATCCGCGGATCCGCACCCGGTTCCAGAAGGGATAGATCCGCATGGTCCAGCAGACCGAGGTGATGGCCACCGGTCCTCAGCACGAGGCCCAGGAGGAGGTGGTGAAGAGCCTGCGCGACCACGGCGCGCTGCCGCAGTGGCGGCTGATGTGGCGGCAGTTCCGCCGGCACCGGCTGGCGCTGATCGGGTTGATCGTGCTGATCCCGATCTACTTCATGGCGGTCTTCGCCGGGTTCTTCGCGCCGTCGAGCGCCGACACCGCGCACACCGAGCTGCCGTACGCCCCGCCGCAGCGGGTGCACGTCTCGGCGGAGCACGGAATGTTCGTGTACGGGTACTCGTCGACGCGAAACCAGGAGACCTTCGAGCAGACGTTCACCGTCGACAAGTCGAAGATCGTCGACGTCGGGTGGTTCGTCCGCGGCGACGAGTACTCGATCCTGGGCCCGATCAAGTCGAACATCCACCTGATCGGGCCGACGAAGGCCGGCGAGGCGTTCTTCCTGGTCGGCGCCGACCAGTCCGGCCGGGACCTGCTGTCCCGGCTGATCCACGGCGCCCGGGTGTCGCTGTCGATCGGTCTGGTCGGGGTGTTCGCGAGTTTCGTGCTCGGCATGCTGATCGGCGGCATCTCCGGCTACATGGGCGGCACGGTCGACAACATCATCCAGCGGATCATCGAGTTCATCATGTCGGTGCCGACGCTGCCGCTGTGGATGGCGTTGTCGGCGGCGCTGCCCGGCAGTTGGGGTCCGTTGACGCGGTACTTCGCGATCACGGTGATCCTGTCGCTGATCGGCTGGACCGGACTGGCGCGGGACGTCCGCGGCCGGTTCCTCAGCTTGCGCGAGGAGGACTTCGTGATGGCGGCCCGGCTCGACGGCGTCAGCCGGACCGGGATCATCTTCGGCCACATGGTGCCGTCGTTCGCCAGCCACATCATCGCGTCGATCTCGATGGCGGTACCGCGGATGATCCTGGCCGAGACCAGCCTGTCGTTCCTCGGTCTCGGTCTGCAGCCGCCGGCGGTCAGTTGGGGTGTGCTGCTCGAGGGCGCGCAGAACATCCGCGCGGTCGCCACCGCCCCGTGGCTGCTCACCCCGGGCCTCGCGGTCGTGGTCGTCGTACTCGCCATGAACTTCGTCGGCGACGGTCTCCGCGACGCCGCGGATCCGTACAAGTGAGGACTCTGTGATGCAACCTTTGTTGGAAGTGCGCTCGTTGAGGACTCACTTCGAGCTCGGCGACGGTGTCGTGAAGGCGGTCGACGGCGTCAGCCTGTCGGTGCCGCGCGGCCGCACGCTGGCCGTGGTGGGGGAGTCCGGGTGCGGCAAGAGCGTCACCGCGCGCTCGATCCTGCGGCTGGTGGAGAAGCCGGCCCGGATCGTCGGCGGCGAGATCCTGCTCCACCCCGACTCCGACGGGGAGCCTCTCGACCTGCTGGCCGCCAAGGACAAGCGGCTGCGCCAGGTCCGGTGGGCCGATATCGCGATGGTGTTCCAAGAGCCGATGGCCTCGCTCAGCCTGGTGCACACGATCGGCGACCAGATCGTCGAGGCGGTCCGCCTCCACGAGAACGTCGGCAAGCAGGCCGCCCGGGAACGCGCGATCGAGATGCTCGGCCGGGTCGGGATCCCGGACCCGCAGCGCCGCGTCGACTCGTACCCGTTCCAGCTCAGCGGCGGTATGCGGCAACGGGCCATGATCGCGATGGCGCTGTCCTGCCGCCCGCGGCTGCTGATCGCGGACGAGCCGACGACCGCGCTCGACGTCACCACGCAGGCGCAGATCCTCGACCTGCTGCAGGATCTCCAGCAGGAGTTCGGGATGGCGATCATGCTGATCACCCACGACCTCGGGGTCGCGGCGCAGGTCGCCGACGAGGTCGCGGTGATGTACCTCGGCGAAGTCGTCGAGCAGGGGCCCGCGTCCGCCGTACTGAGTCAGCCCAAACATCCTTATACACAGGCACTTGTGCGTTCGGTGCCGCGGCTCGGTGCGCGGGGGCAGGAGCGGCTGGTCGCCGTACGGGGGACTGTGCCGCCGCCGTACGAGCGTCCGACCGGATGTCGCTTTCACCCGCGGTGTGACGCGTTTATGGCGGGCAAGTGCGACGTGACTGTGCCCACGAGGGTCCGCAGCGACGAGATCGACGTCGCCTGTCTGCTGTACGGCGAGGAGAAGTCATGACGTTGCTGGAGACGCGCGGACTGACCATGCACTTCCCGCTGCACGGCGGGTTCCTCGGGCGGAACCGCGGCTTCGTGAAGGCGGTCGACGGTGTCGACCTGTCGATCAAGGCCGGCCGGACGCTCGGACTGGTGGGTGAGTCGGGCTGCGGCAAGACGACCCTCGGCCGGTGCATCGTCCGCGCGTACGAGCCGACGTCGGGCAGCATCATGTTCGACGGTGTCGACCTGGCGCCGCTGAGCGAGAAGCAGCTGAAGCCGTACCGGGCGCAGGTCCGGCTGATCTTCCAGGACCCGCACTCGTCGCTCGATCCGCGCAAGACGCTGCGCGACATCATCGCCGAGCCGCTGCGCGTACAGGAGTCGGGTTCGCGCGACGAGATCGACGACAAGGTCGCCGCGTTGCTGCGGCGCGTCGGGCTGCGGGCGGAGTACGCGCACCGCTACCCGCACGCGTTCAGCGGCGGCGAGCGGCAGCGCGTCGTGATCGCGCGGGCGCTCGCCACCGAGCCGCGGCTGGTGGTCGCCGATGAGGCGGTCAGCGCGCTCGACGTCTCGGTTCGGGCCCAGATCCTCAACCTGCTGCGCGATCTGCAGGAGGAGTCCGGCCTCACCTACCTGTTCGTGTCCCACGACCTCGGCATCGTCGAGCACGTCGCCGACGACGTCGCGGTGATGTACGTCGGCAAGCTCGTCGAGAGCGCGTCGACCGAAGAGCTCTACTCCAAGCCCCTGCACCCGTACACCGAGGCGCTGCTGAGCGCCGTACCGGATCCCGACCCCGCCTCGCGCGGGCAACGCGAGCGGATCAAGCTGCTCGGCGAGATCGCGGATCCGTCCAAGGTGCCGGCCGGCTGCCCGTTCCATCCCCGGTGCGGGTACGCCGAGGCCCGGTGCAAGACCGAAGTCCCGCAGCTGCGCGAGATCGGTGGCCGCAAAGTCGCGTGCCACTTCGCCGAGCAGCTCGACCTGAAGGGTGTCCTCACGGCCACCACCGCCCCGTAAGAGAGGTCTTCTCATGTCCGAAGGAAACATGTCCCGTCGTGGACTGTTACGCAATGGCGCACTGATCGGTGGACTGGCCGCGTTCGGCGGTGCTCTGCAAACGTCTCCCGCGGCCGCCAGTTCGACGAGTGCGATCCCGCGCGCCGCCGCGCAATCCACGGCTGGAGTCGTGGACATCCCGAACAAGTACAACGTGCCGTTCTCGGTCGCCGACGACGAGCTGTTCGTGTTCGCCGCCAACTTCAAGCCGTTCGAGCTCGGCGGCAACGACGACGGGCGGGAGGCGCACCGGTACTTCGACGCCGTGTTCGGCGACGCGATCCGCGCCAAGTTCCCGAACATCAAGGTCAAGTACGCGACCTGGGACTACCCGATCCGCTACGAGGACATCGCCAAGGCCGGCCGGGTGCCGGACCTGATCCTGGAGGACCCGCGGCTGCGGATCGACCGGGACCTCGAGCCGCTCGGCTGGACGCAGGACATCACCTCGCTGATCCAGGGCGCCGGTATCGACCTCAGCACGCTGAACGTCGGCTCGGTCGAGCAGATCAAGTCCCGCTCCGACGGCGGCCTGTACGGCGTCCCGCTGTGGATCGACGAGAGCCTGCTCTTCTACAACAAGAAGATCTTCGACAAGTTCGGCGTCCGGTACCCGGGCGTCGGGTCGACGTACGACGACGTCTACAAGCTGGCCCAGAAGCTCACGCGACAGGTCGGGATCGACCACTACAAGGGCTACATGCAGCACCCGGACAACTACCTCGCGATGAATCAGCTCGGGCTCTACCCGTTCGTGCCCGGTTCGAGCGAGCAGCCGGCGCCCGAGGACGTCAAGGTCAACCTGACGAGCGCCGAGTGGAAGTCGGTCGCGAACAACCTGCACCGGTTCCTGATGATCCCGCGGAACAACTTCACCACGGTGGACGACTTCTTCAAGGGCGACATGAGCTTCCCCGGCCACCTCGCGATGGCCGTGAACAACCTGTCGAAGCTGAACGCGTACGCGCTCAGCTCCTACTACATCGAGGAGGACGACGCCGCGCAGTTCGCCGAGTGGGCGAAGAGCGTGCAGATCGGCGTCACCTCGATGCCGGTGCTGTCCCGCGGCTCGAAGACGATCTACCAGCCGGACACCCGGGCCGCGTTCATCCCGCCGCAGTCGCAGCACAAGGACCAGGCGCTCGACGTGGTCAAGTACCTGGTGTCGGAGGAGATGCAGACCCGCATCTCGTCGTACGGCATGAAGGCGGTGCTGAAGACCGACGCCGTCGTGAACGCGTTCGGTACGGCGATCCCGGAGCTGGCCGCCATCGACACGTCGGCCGTGTACTGGGGCGAGAACGCGGTGATCAAGAACTACCAGAACACCGAGTACTGGGACATCCCGCTGTACAAGGTGTTCCGGCAGCACGTCCTCAAGGACGGCATGGACGTCGACTCGTCGCTGCTGGTCACCGAGACGCAGGACATCCCCGACTACATCAAGGCGCAGGTCGCCCGCGGACTGACGTGGTGATGGCATGGTGAACGACCCCAGGTTCGACGGCCGCATCCGCGAGGGTGCGGCCCTCCTGCCCACCATTCATCCGGGCGACAGCCACGCCGCGACGCTGGTCGAGACCGCTGCCGGTGACCTGTTGTGCGCCTGGTTCAACGGCCCGGGGGAGGGCGAGCCGGACACCAACATCGTCCTGTCCCGCCTCCCCGCCGGATCGGACACCTGGACCGAGCCGGTGCAGCTGTCGTCCGACGCCCAGCGCTCCGAACAGAACCCGCTGTTGTTCGTTACTCCGGGCGATGACGTTTGGTTGCTGCACACGTCGAACGAGCCGCATGATCAGTCGACCTCGCGCGTGATCCGCCGGGTGTCGCACGACGGCGGACTGACCTGGGAACGGTCCGAGGTGCTGTTCGACCACCTCGGTTCGTTCATCCGCAACCCGGTGGTCGTGCTGAGCAACGGCGACTGGCTGCTGCCCGCGTACGACTGTGACAAGACCGCCGAGCGGACGGTGCTCAAGCTCAGCACCGATCGCGGCGAGACGTGGTCGACGGTGGAACTGCCGGACGCGGTCGGCCAGGTGCAGATGAGCGTCGTCGAGCTGTCGCCCGGCGAACTCGTCGGGTACTTCCGCAGCCGCGCCGCCGACCGCATCCACCGGTCGGTGTCGAAGGACAACGGCCGCACCTGGACCTCGCCGGAACGCACCGCGCTGCCGAACAACAACTCGGCGGTCCAGGTGCTCCGGCTGGCCGACGGCCGGCTCGTCCTGGTGTTCAACGACTCGTCGGCGGAGCGCGACCAGTTCCGCTGGGTCGACGACGGCAAGGGCGGCGTACGCCGGAAGACCCTGCGGACCCCGCTGACGCTGGCGCTGTCCGAGGACGACGGCGCCACCTGGCCGTACTGGCGGAACCTGCAGGTGCAGGACGAGGAGTACCGCGACAACGAGTTCGGCTACTCGTACCCGACGTTGCTGCAGACGCGGGACGGGCAGCTGCACGTCGCGTACTCGTACCTGCGCAAGACCATCAAGCACGTGACCCTGGCGCCCGAGTGGATCCAGGCAGGAGACCGATTGCCATGAGTATCGAGAAGTGGGGCCTGCACGAGCTCACGCTGTCCGGGCCTTCCGAGGGCAACCCGTTCGCCTTGGAGTTCCAGGTCACCTACCAGTTCCGGAACCGGATGGTCACCGTCGACGGCTTCTACGACGGCGACGGTGTCTACCGCGCGCGGTTCTCCCCGGACCGCGAGGGGGAGTGGTCGTACATCACGTCGAGCTCCGCTCCTGAGCTCGACGGCCAGTGCGGGACCTTCGTGTGCTCCCCGCCGGGGCCCGGGAACCACGGGCCGGTCGACGTACTCGGCAAGCACCACTTCTCCTACACCGACGGCACGCGGTACGACTGCGTCGGCACGACCTGCTACCACTGGACGTACGAGACCAAGGAACTCCAGGAGCTGACCCTGGAATCGTTGCGCTCGGCACCGTTCGACAAGGTCCGCATGTGCCTGCTGCCCACGGACGGGATGCGCCCCGAGCGCACCCCGTTCGCGGGCAACACGCCCGGCTCCGTCGACGTCGAGCGGTACGACCCGGAGTTCTTCCGGCACTTCGAGTCCCGCGTCGCCGACCTCCTCGGGCTGGGCATCCAGGCGGACCTGATCCTGTTCCACCCGTACGACCGCGGCGTGTGGGGCTTCGACCGGATGAGCCCGGCGCAGGACGCGGCCTATCTGCGGTACGTCGTCGCGCGGCTCGCGGCGTACCGGAATGTCTGGTGGTCGCTGTCGAACGAGTACGACTTCAACCGGCTCAAGACCATCGCCGACTGGGATCGGCTGCTGCAGCTGGTGCAGCGGTACGACCCGTACCAGCGGCTGCGGTCGATCCACAACGGGACCAAGATGTACGAGGTCTTCACGCCGTACGACTTCGGCAAGCCGTGGATCACCCACCAGAGCGTGCAGCACTGGGACGGCGCCGAGGTCGCCGCCTGGCGCGACTGCCCGAAACCGGTGGTGATCGACGAGATCGGGTACGAGGGCAACGCCGGCCGCCGCTGGGGCAACCTGACCGCGGACGAGATGGTGCACCGGTTCTGGCAGGGCATGTCGCTCGGCGGATACGTCGGGCACGGCGAATCGTTCGTCGACCGCGAGACCCGCGCATGGATCTCGATCGGCGGCCGGCTGTACGGCGACAGTCCGGAGCGGATCGACTTCCTCCGGGCCGTGTTCGCCGGGCTGCCGCGGCAGTCCGACGGTGAGGTCGACGCGGACCGCTGCGTCCTGCACTACCTCGGCGACCGTCAGCCGTCCGCTGTCGAGCTGGACCTGCCGGACGGCTCGCCGTTCCACTTCGACCTGATCGACACGCGGGCGATGACCATCACCCCGCTGGCCGAGTACTCCGGCCCGAGCCACATCCCACTGCCCGCCACCCCGTACCTCGCCCTGAGAGGGACCCGATGACGTCAGTAGCACGCTGGGACGTGCTCGAACTACCTGTGCCCGGTCCGGGCGGCGTCCTGTTCCGCCACACGTCCGGCGCCACCGCGTACGCCGCACCGTTCCAGTCGGGCGACGAGTGGATCGTCCGCTACAGCCCTTCTCTGGAAGGAGTTTGGTCGTACGATGGCGGTACTCTGGAGTGCACGCCCGCGACCTCGCGTGGTCCCGTCCGTCGCTCCGGCACCACACTGCGCTGGGCGGACGGAACGCCGTACCACCCACTCACGACTGCCTGGTTCGGCGACCCGCAGCAGTGGGCCGCCGCCCGCCCGGCGCTCGCCGCCTCGCCGTTCAATCGGGTCCGCCTTCGGATGTCGGAGGCCGCGGAGCAACAGGTCCGCGACCTGCTGGCTGTCGACATCGTCGCCGACCTGGTCCTGCCGATGGACGAGGCCGTCGTCCGCGACGCGGTGAACCGCCTGGCCGCGTACCGCAACGTCAACTGGTGCTTGTCGCCTGAGCCTGGCACAGCAGCCTCTGCCGTGCGGCGGCTCGCTGAGCTGATCGCCGAGCTCGACCCCAGCCACCACCTGATCTCGATGCATGAGGCAACCGACCCGGGACCGCCGTGGCTCACACACCTGAGCGTCCGTCTCGAGAACCTCCGCGGTGTGTCGGTCCTGCGCCGCGACTACGCCAAGCCGGTCTTCGTCGACGCCTGCGGCCACGAAGGCAACGGCACGACCCCGGACACCAGCCTCCACCCGGAAGAGATGCTGACTCGCATCTGGGAAGGCACGGTGCGCGGGGCCTACGTGACGCACGGCGAGTGGTACGTCGACCCGTCGTCGGTGAGCGTGGTGCCCTGGTCGGACGGAGGCAGCCGACCCACTGGCGTCGTCGCGCAACGGCTGCGGCTGTTGCGGGAGGTGCTGGACGAGCTGCCCGACGGCGTGGAGCCGATCGACGACTACCGTGACGCTCCGACGCTCGCGGTGCCCGGCTCGTACTACCTCCAATACCTCGGAGAGCACCAGTTCCCTGACCGCACGTTCTCCTTGCCCGAGGGCGAGTACGACGTCGACGTACTGGACGTGTGGAACCACTCGGCACGCCGTACCCGCGAGAGCGTCACGGGTGCCGGCACGTTGACGGTTCGGCTGCCCGGCACGCAGTACCAGGCCATTCAGATCCGCCGGACCTCCTGATGCCCGCGCTCACGTCCGGGTCACGCCAAGCCTCGTTGCGTCGCACACCAGACGGTGTGGTGCTGGAGCTCGGTCTGGCCGACGGTCCGCTCTACCTGGAACGCCCGCTCGGCGATCTCCTCACCTGCTCGGCCGGTCGCCCCTGGCAGCCCAGCCCACTGACGTCTCCCGACGGATGGTGGATCTCGCGGCGGCCAGGGGAGCACCGGGCGGGCTGCCGGACCGGGCCGCTCGCGGTCGAGGTGCGGTTGGCGTTCGACGACGGCGACCGGCTGGACGTCGAACTCCGGTGGCGCAACACCAGCAAGCAGCGCGTCGCCGACCTCGCCGTCGGACTGCTGCTCGACCTCGGCCGGGCGAAGGACAGTCAGCTCACCGTCCCCGGCCTGATCTACAACGACAACCCGTCCGCCGACCCGGCCCGCGCCGTACCGCGCATCGGCCCCACCCCCGGCGGCGGCTTCGTCGCCGAAGAGGACCGGCTGCCGATCCCCGGCGTCAACCTCGAATGGCGCGATGGCCGCGAACGCCGTTGGCTGTCCGTCTTCTCGCGCCCGCAGGCACGGCGCTCCGGCGACGGTCAGGTCCGGTACGGCTCGCTCGGCGCGATCCGGCAGGACGGGCCGGTGATCGCGGCTCTCAGCGGCGTACTGATGTTCGACGGCAAGCAGGACGTCCGCTACGTCAGCAAGGCCGAGACCGAGACGACCGACGACGGGTACCTGACGCTGCGGCCCGGTGAGGTCTACACCCAGCACCTGGTCCTGGACTGGGGACCGCAGGAACTCCGCGGGCACGCGTTCCGGCACCTTGTCGAGAGTGCCCGCACGCTCTTCACCGCCGCCAGCGCGCGCGGTCTGGCTCTGGACGAGTTGATCAGCTTGAAGACGGTTGCCTTGGACAACCGGTGGTACCAGTCCGGGACCGTGGCCGGGTACACCAAGTTCAGCGACATCCCGGGCAACGGGCCGCGCAAGCCCCGGCATTTCCTGTACGGCTGGACCGGTCAGGCGCTGAAGCTCGCGTGGTGTGACGCGCAGATCGGGTTCAACACCCGGGACCGGCTGCGCATCGACCGCTGCCGTGCGGCCGTCGAGTTCTACCTGGCCGGTAGTCCGACGCCGACTCCTGGCCTGCGTCACAACGCGTACCAGGTCAGCACCCGGCGCTGGACCAGCTTCCGCGCCGGCAACCGCCCGATGGTCTCCAGCCGAGCGTACGGCGAGACGATCAGCGACCTCGCCGACGTCATCACGCTCTTCCGCGACCACGACGAACCCGTCCCGCCGTCCTGGCTCAACGCCCTCGAAGAAGCGATGATCTTCCTCCGCGGCACCGCCCAGTTGGCTGACGGAACCTTTCCGGTGGGATGGCGACTCGACGGTACGCCGGCCGCGACGACGGTGTCCGCGGCGGGTATCCCGTGCGTACTGGCCGCTCTCAAGGCCTCGTCGGTGCTCGCCTCCGCCGAGCTGTTGTCGGACGCAACGATCTGGCTGTCTCGGTATCACGACCAGCATGCGCGTACCTTCGATCGTCCGTTCTCTCGCTCCACGTTGGACGCGGCGTGCGAGGACAAAGAAGCCGGCATGTACTACTTCATGGCCGCCTACGAGCTCTTCCGCCGCACCGGCGACCCGCTCTACGCGACCTGGTGCGAAGTCGCTGCCGATTGGCTTCTTACCTGGGTGTACGTCTGGTCCCCGGAACAGGAGGAGGACTCGCCGCTGCACGTCGCCGGGTTCAACGCGATCGGGTGGCCGACCGTCAGCGTCCAGAACCACCACCTCGACACCTTCTTCCCGACGTACGAACTCCTGTCCTTCGGCCTGACCACCAACCGCCCCGCCTACGTGAAGGCTGCCCGCACCACCCTCCAAGCCCTCACCCAAGGCGTCGCGACCGCTCCGAACGACTGGAACTTCCCCCTGCCTGGCGAGCAAGGCGAAGCCGTCTTCCAAACCCACTGGCAACGCCGAGGCCACACCAACACCTGGAACCCCAGCTGGGTCATAGCCATCCCCCTAACCAACGCCCTACGCACCCAACCCCTCCAATGACCGACTACCTGATCACGGACTACGTTGAGCGTGCTGGGGCGGACTGTACGGCGGCGATTGCGGAGGCGATTGACGCGTGTGCGATGACTGGCGGGCGTGTGGTTGTGCCTGATGGTGTGTTTGTGACCGGGCCGATCCGGCTGCGGAGCAACGTCGAACTGCATCTGTCCGCCGGTGCGACGCTCCGGTTCCGGACCGACCCGGCGGCGTACCCGATCGTCCGCACCCGCTGGCAAGGCATCGAGTGCTTCAGCCACTCACCACTCATCTACGCGTACGACGAAGCAGACCTCGCGATCACCGGCACCGGCACCCTCGACGGTGGCGCGACCACGGACAACTGGTGGAGCAGCACCCGCCCACGCACCGACTGGGAACGTCTCCTCCGCATGGTCGAGGCCAACGTACCCGTCGAGGACCGCATCTTCGAACCCGGTCACGGCTTCCGCCCGAGCTTCATCCAGCCGCACACCTCCCGTCGCGTACGCATCGAAGACGTCCGCATCGTCAACGCCCCGATGTGGGTGGTGCACCCGGTGTTCTGCACCGACGTCCTCGTCCGCGGGATCACCGTCGACTCCCTCGGCCCGAACAACGACGGCTGCAACCCCGACTCCTGCGAGAACGTCGTCATCACCGGCTGCTCGTTCACCACCGGCGACGACTGCATCGCGGTCAAGTCCGGCCGCGACGCCGACGGCCGCCGCGTCGGCCGCCCGTCCCGCAACATCCTGATCGAAGACTGCCGCTTCACCGCCGGCCACGGCGCCCTGACCATCGGTAGCGAAGCCTCCGCCGGAGCATCCGGCATCCACGCCCGGGACCTCCACATCACCACGCCCGCGGGTGGATCGGGGGTCGACCACGCGTTGCGGATCAAGACCAACTCCTCGCGCGGTGGCGTGATCGAGCACGTCACCGTCGAGAACGTCGTCGTCGACGCGGTCACGACCTCCGCGATCCTGATCACCACCCGGCACGCGGAACCGGAACAGTTCGGCGGCCACGCGCCCGTCGTCCGCGACATCACCGTCACCAACCTCGCCGTACGCTCAGCGCCCCGAACCGTCGAGATCCACGACTCTCCCCAGGCACCGGTCGAATCCTTCACCCTGACCACCTCTGAAACTCCGTGAACAGCTCGACGCCGCCCAATTGACCCGGCTTCAGCAACACCTCCAGACCATGAACCCCCGGCACCGCCGAGGCAGCCCGACACAGATGCACGCCCGGCGAGATCGGCGTCGCACCTCCCGCAAGCTCGAGCGCCCTAACCTCAAGCTCCCGCAACACCTGCCCCGACGTATCCCCACCAGCAACCACAACCCGCCGCACGCCAACCCCCGCCGCCCTCCGAACAACCTCCGCCAACACCCCCGGCACCCACCCAAGCTCCTCCGGCGCCACCCCATTCGTGTGCACGACGACGCCCTCACCACCCGCCGAAAACGCGCCAACCACCCACTCCGCCACCTCGTCGTCGAGTGGTAGCACGGTCCAGCCGGCGAGGCGGGCATGTTCGATCTGCTCGGCCGTGCGCGGCGACTGACTGCCCGACACGACCAGCACCGGACCACCAGCACCCGACGTACCCGAGCCGACAACCTCACCCTCCGGCCGAAGCGCCAGCCCCAACGCCCGGGACAGCCCACCCGACCCAATCGCAAACCGCACCTCACCCGCGGACCCGTCCCGCAGAATCACACCCCCGAGCGTCCGCAGATCCTCATCCGTCAACGCATCCAGCACCACCGCACCAACCCCACCGGGCATGACAGCGCCGTTGGAATAGCTGGTCAGGTGAAGGGCACTCAGCGGGAGGGCGGTTTGGAGTGAGAGATGCCGGCGGAGGTCGGACTCATGCATAGGGGTGGAGGGGTGCGTGGACATGGTGGGTTGGCGATCGAGGCGATGGATGGTGCCGGCTTCGGCGGCGAAGTGGTGGCTGAAGACCGTGTAGCGACCGAGCTCCGGCTGCGCAATGAGAATCGGAACAACCGCCCGCCCGCAGACCTCACGCCCGATCTCCAGCGCGCGTCCGATACTTCCGCGGCTGGGAGAGGAGTCCGCGGTCGAACACACCTTGTACTGCAGCACCCGCGGCCCAAGCTCCCGCAGCGCTTCCAGCACCGGACGGACCTCGGCTTCCTGCTCGTCCGGCGGCAGCGACCGTGCGATCCCGGCGACCCCGATCACGTCGTACCGCCCGGCCAGCTCCCGCAACTCAGGTGCCGACGGCAACGTCACGAGCAACACAGCCCGTAACCCAACCCGCGCAAACTGCACCATCGCATCCGTCGACCCGGTGAAGTCGTCCCCGTAAAACGCCGCCTCAACCATGCTGACTCCCACTCACGCGCCGCCGGCGTACGGCGAGCCGAACTTGTCCAGGGCCTCTTGTAGGGCAGGGACTTGCGCAGCGGCCGCGTCCAGGGCTGTGCCTGAGGTTGCTGCGGACCAGGCGGCTCGCATCGCGGTCACGCCCGCGCCCGGCCCGCTCGGGTGGCCGTGGATGCCGCCGCCGGCGAGCACCAGGAGATCAGTGGTGTTGGTACGCCGGTAGGTCTCCGGCGCCAACCCAGGCGTCTGCCCGGACGACAACACCGGCAGCGTTTCGTAGCCTCCCAGCAGAGGCGTACGTACGGCGGCAATGGACCGAAGCACCTCCTCATCGGTCTCGTAGAACTTGTTGGACAGCCCGTTGGTATGCAGGTGATCCGCCCCGGCCAGGCGGGCGAGTTTGGACCAGGCGACGTAATCGATGCCGAGCTGCGGCGCACGGGTGTACACACCGGTCATCGCGCGATGACCGTGGATCGGGAGGGCGCAACGTTCCCGCAGCCAGGCGAGCGCGCTGAAGCCGACGAGGTTCACGCACACCATCACGCAGGTGCCGCCGGCGGCGTGGACCAGGTCGTGGTTGGCGGCCATCCGATCGAGGTCGTCGGTGATGTTGAACGCGTACATGGGGCGCCGGCCAGTGCGGGCGGCGGCCTTGTCCAACTCTTCGGTGACGACCGCGACCCGCTCGGCGAGTGGCGAATGCGGCGGATTGCCCATCAGCTCGTCGTCCTTGATGAAGTCGATCCCCGCCTCGGCGAGCTCGCGCACGACGAGCCGAAGGTCTTCAGGAGGCAACCCGATACTCGGTTTCACGATCGTGCCGAGCAGGACGCCGTCCGGCCGGTCGAGCAGCTCGCGAGTCCCGCGGACGCCGTACTGCGGACCGGGGTAGCGCTGGGCGAACGGCGCCGGGAGGTCGAGGTCGAGGAGCCGGATGCCGGCGAGCTGCCGCAGCTCGAACAAGTTGCCGGCCACCGCGGCCAGCAGGTTGGGTAACGACGGCCCGAAGTTGTCCAGACCGAAGGCGACCCGGACTCGCGCACTCCGCTTTCCCGCCTGTGGAGCAGTCCCGGCGCGACCCGCACCGTTGGGGCGAGTCGCGCCGGGGAGATCGGCGTTGCCGGTGGCTGGGATTTCTTCGACTGCGAGGACGCGAGCGGCGAACCGTTCGCGGAGCTCGGGGGTCTCCCGGGCGACGGCCGTGAAGGTGCCTGTCGACTGCTCACCGGCGATGGCTTCGGCGGCCTGCTCGAGCGGGAGGTACGTCTCGACCAGGTACGTCGCGACGACCTCGAAGGATGCTGTCATCGGAACTGACTCCTTTGCTCGGGTCCGACAAGTCTCCGCCAGTAAACCTCAAGAAAACAAGGCGGATCGGCCAGCCTGTGGATAGCCGGTTGACTTCGGGGTCGGAGGAGGCAAAGGTTTACCTCATGGCGACGATCCCTGCGACTCTGCTGCTCGAGGACCGGGCCGCGCTGGCGATGAACGCGGTGACCGGCCTGGCCGACGACGACCTGGACGGCATCCCGTTCTTCAGCGCGAACCTGCTGGCCCGTCCTGCCCGCATGGACCACGGCGACTGGGACTACGGCTCCAGTCACGGAAGGCTCACCGACGCGATCCTGCTGACCCGCCAGATGACCGGCGGCAAGGACTGGGACCCGCGCTGGGACACCATCGCCGACCGCTACCGGCAGCGGCTGTTCGCCCTGCTCGCCGACGACGGTCTCACCTACCGTCAGACGCATCCCAAGGGCCACTGGCTGCCGAATGCGAACCTGATCGACCAGCGCGCCACGCTGCTCGCGATGACGACCGCGGTGGTCGCCGCCGACGATCCGCAGGCCCAGCGCGCCGCGGACCGCCAGGTGGCCGCGCTGAAGCGGATCGCGATCAAGGAGCGCGACGTCTGGTTCTACCCGGCGTCGGAGTACACGGCAGCCGGCTGGCCGTCGTCGAACGCGATCGATCTGCACCTCGCGCCCGACCCGGCCTCGTTCTCCGGCCGCCTGATCATGCCGCTGCTGCGCTACCACCAGGCGACCGGTAACACCGACGCACTGGAGCTGTGCGAGTGGTTCGCCCGGCTGATCGTCGAGAAGAGCGGTGTCTTCAACGCCGACGGGAGCTTCAACCCGGCCCGTGCGTACCGCAGCGGTCACTTCCACACGCGAGTCGGGACGCTGGAGGGACTGGCCCGGCTGGCGCGGCATACCGGTGACCACGGACTGACCCAGTTCGTGCGCCGCAGCTACGACTGGGTCCTCGGCGAAGCGACCCGGTTCGGCTGGACGCCTGGTGACCTCGCCGATCAGCAGTACGAGCACGAGACCTGTTCACTCGTCGACCTCATCGGTCTGGGGACGACACTGGCCGGCAACGGACTCACGGAGTACTGGGCAGTCGTCGAGCGTTTCGTTCGCAACCACCTGGCCGCATCGCAACTGCAGGACGTTAGCTGGGTGGAGTCCGCACCGGACCGCTCACAGGACGAGCCCGGTTGGCGGACGTACGTCGACGTGGGGGAGCGCGTCCTGGGTGCCTTCTGCGGGTACGGCGCTCCGAACGACTACGTGTCCGACGTACCGCTGGGGCGTGGCCACACCAACGACGTCCAGGCGTGCTGTGTCGGCTCTGGCGTCCGTGGACTGTTCTGGGCGTGGAACAGCATCGTCACCGGTGACCACCGGGTGACGCGAGTCAACCTGCTGCTCACCCGCGGCCACCACGCGGTCGACGTCATCAGCCACTTGCCGGTCGAGGGCAAGGTGGAGCTGCACGTCAACGAGCCGATGGACGAGCTCCGCGTGCGCATCCCCGACTGGGCTGGGTACGCGCGGCTGAGGCTGCAGCGCGGTGACGACGAGTGGACCGGCGCCGAGCGGATCTGGGCGCCGGACGGTTACCTGTCGATTCCGAAGCCGCAGCCGGGGGAGCGCATCACGGTGACGTTCCCGATGGTCGAGCAGACCACGACAGAGCTTGCGGCCGGCAACGAGTTCCGGACCACCTGGCGCGGCGACGACGTGATCGCGATCGACCCGCCCGGCACGTCCCGCCCGATGTACGGCGACCGCCCGGAGCACGCCGGCGGCCTCCGCGAGTACGAGCTCCACCGACCCGAGACGGAGTGGTCCTGGTGAGAACTGAATGGGTGCTGCCCGAGCTGCCGAGTGCGGCAGAGCTGGCAGGGCTGACGGCGTACGACCTGCGTTGTGAGCACCGTGTCGATCCACTCGGGATCGGTACGGCGCGACCGCGGCTGAGCTGGCGGCTGGCGTCACCGACCCGTGGCGATCGGCAGGACGCGTTCCGGGTGCAGGTGCTGCGTGACGGCGTCCAGGTGTGGGACAGCGGGTGGCGGACTGAGCCGGACACGTACGTCGACCACGGTGGCGCTCCGCTGACGTCGCAGACCGACTACGTCTGGCAGCTCTCGGTGCGGGACGCGGCCGGTGAGGTGTCGTCGGCAGAGGCGATCTTCGCGACCGGTCTCTTCCACGAGGACGAGTGGGAAGCACACTGGATCGAGCACGACTACGAGACCGATCCGTACTTCGAGCCGCCCGTGGATCGCGCGGAGCCGCGGACGGTGCGGCAGGCAACCATCGCGCCCCCACGCCACTACCGGCGCTCGTTCGAGCTGACCCAGCCGGTCACCAGGGCGCGGGTCTATGTGACTGCGCACGGTCTCTACCAGTTCAGCGCCAACGGTCAGCGGATCGGCAACGACGAGCTGACCCCGGGCTGGACGGACTATCGCGAGCGCGTCGCCTACCAGACGTACGACGTGACCAACGTGCTGCACGAGGGCGAGAACGTGATCGGCGCCGTCCTCGGCGAGGGCTGGTGGTCCGGGTACGTCGGATGGGACACGCGAAGCCACGCGCACCACTACGGCAAGAAACCGCAGCTGCTCGCGCAACTCGTCGTCGATCACCCGGACGGCGCGCGGACCGTGGTCGCGACCGACGGCCGCTGGGTTGAGCGCGTCGGGCCGATCAGGTTCGCGGACCTGCTGATGGGCGAGTCGTACGACGCCAGGAACGAGCTCGGCGCGTGGTCCAGCCCGGGGTACGACGCCGGCGAGTGGGCGCCTGCTGGTGACCTCGGCGGTGACGTGTCGACGCTCATCGCGGCGACGACGGATCCGGTGCGGGTGACCGAGGATGTGCCGGCGACCGCGGTCACCGCGCTCGCACCAGGACGTTTCATCGTCGACCTCGGGCAGAACCTCGCGGGCCGTGTGCGGTTGCGGGTACGCGGCGCCCAGGCAGGGGACCGGATTCGGCTGCGGCACGGCGAGATGCTGCAGGCAGACGGCGAGTTGTACACGGCCAACCTCCGCACCGCCGACGCCACCGACTACTTCGTCAGCGCCGGCGCGGGCGAGGAGTTCTTCGAACCGATCTTCACCGTGCACGGCTTCCGGTACGTCGAGGTCGACGGCTACCCAGGTGAGCTGACCACGGCGGACGTCACCGGGCGGGCGCTGCATTCGGACACGCCGGTCGCGGGGCGGTTCGAGTGTTCGGACCCGGGCGTCAACCAGTTGCTCAGCAACATCCGGTGGGGGCAGCGCGGCAACTTCGTCAGCGTCCCGACGGACTGCCCGCAGCGCGACGAGCGGCTCGGGTGGACGGCGGACGCACAGATCTTCCTGCCCACCGCGGCGTACCAGGCGGACGTGCTGACGTTCTTCGAGAACTGGTTCGCGGATCTCGCGGTCGCTCAGACCGATGAAGGCGCCATCCCGGATGTGATTCCCCATGTCATCACCGGCCGGCACGGCACACCGGCCTGGGCGGATGCGGCGACGATCGTGCCGTGGACGCTGTACCGGATCTACGGCGACGAGCGTGTACTGCGGACCGCGTGGCCGGTGATGCGGCGCTGGGTCGACTACGTGCACCGCGCCAACCCTGACCTGATCTGGCGGAAGCGGACGAGCGGTCATTACGGCGACTGGCTGCAGGTCGGCGCGGTGACCGACCGGGATGTTCTCGCGACCGCCTACTTTGCGCGGAGCGTGGAGTTCACGGCGGCAGCCGCCCGGGTGCTCGGGCTGGCCGACGAAGCAGCGGCGTACGGCGAACTGCGGGACAAGATCGCGGTGGCGTTCGTGGCGGAGTTCGTCGATGCCGAGGGCAAGGTTCGCGGCGAGACCCAGACCGGGTACCTGCTGCCGTTGGCGTTCGGGTTGCTGCCGGAGCAGGCCGAGCAGGCGGCGGTGAAGCATCTGGTCGCGGATCTCGAGCTGCGCGGGCGATCGCTGACGACCGGATTCGCCGGAGTCGCGCTGCTGTGCCCGATCCTGACGAAGTACGGGTACGCCGACCTGGCGTACGACCTGCTGCACGACGACCGGTACCCGTCCTGGGGGTACTCGATCAAACACGGCGCGACGACGATCTGGGAGCGCTGGGACGGGTGGACCGAGGAGAACGGGTTCGGGCCGGTCGCCATGAACTCGTTCAACCACTACTCACTCGGGTCGGTCGGCGAATGGCTGTACGGCGATGTCGCCGGCATCAGCCAGTCACCCGAGTCCATCGGCTTCCGGGACCTCGTCATCAAACCCACCCCCGGCGGCCGCCTGCACTGGGCCGAGGCGTCGTACGACACCCCGACCGGCCGAGTCACCACCCGCTGGCAACAGTCCGACGGCACCCTGACCCTCGACGTCACCATCCCACCCGGCGCCCACGCCACCATCCACATCCCCACCACCAACCCCGAAGCCACCCAGGAATCCGGCCACTCCGTCACCGAGTCGGAGCACCTGACCGTCCTCAACTCCACCCCCAACACCACCACCTGCCGCGCACCCTCAGGCACCTACCACTTCACCACCCCCGCCTAAGGCGGGGGCGGGGAGGATCAGCGGCGGGGGCGGTGGGGTGGGCGGGCGGTTGAGGCGCGGATGACCAGTTCGCCTTGGACGTGGGTGGTGGCGGTGCTGACGCGGGGGGTGAAGCGTTCCCAGGCCTGGCGGCCTAGTTCGACGGTGGAGACGGCGTACGTCGTGAGGCCGGGGTCGGTGTGGGCGCTCATCGGGGCGTTGTCGATCCCGGCGACGGAGATGTCGCCGGGGACGGAGAGGCCGAGTTCGCGGAGACGGCTGAGGACGCCCACGGCGACGTGGTCGTTGAAGCAGATCATCGCGGTGGGCTTGTACGTCAGCGCCTCGTCCACCGCGTCCTGCCCGTCGACGAGCGTCGACCCGCACGGCACCCGGAAGATCGTCAGACCGGACGCCTCCGGCGAGCGGAACCCGCGTTGGCGTTGCTGATCGGACCACGCCGCGGTCGGGCCCTGGAGGTACGCGATCCGCTTGTGGCCGAGTGCCGCGAGGTGTTCGCAGAGCGCGCGGACGCCGAGGTGGTAGTCGACCACGACCGAGCCGACCGCGTGGTGCCGCAGTACCCGGTTGATCAGGACGAGCCGGCGCGCGGCCTCGGCGACCTCGCGCAGACGGGGCGTACTCATCCGCGGCGCGCACAGCAGCAGCCCATCGACCCAGCGAGCGAGCTCGATCGCGGATCGGTACTCCTGCTCCGGGTCCTCCTCGGTGCCGGCGACCAGCGTGTGATGGTCGGTCGCGGTGGCTTCGGCGGCGACACCCTTGAGGATCTCGGCGAAGTACGGGTTGCCGAGGTCCGGTACGACGACGCCGACCGTCCGGCTGCTGCCGCGCAACAGGGTCTGGGCGGCCGGGTTCGGCCGGTAGCCGACGTCCTGGGCCGCGACGCGGACGCGGTCGGCGACCTCCGGCGACACCGGCTTGCCGCCGCTCAGTACCCGCGACACGGTCGCCGTCGACACCTCGGCCAGCCGCGCCACGTCATGGATCGTGGCCCGGGCGGCGCGGTCGGGAACAGCCTCAGAAGATCGGTACCGTCTCACCGGCCCATTGGACCATGACCACGGCACAGATCGCTGCCGGCAGAGTGATGTAAACCTTTTCCTGATTTGCCCCACCGAACTCTTGACGGCTCCCGACCTGCCTGCGAATGTAGCCAGGAAAAGGATTACCCGCCCACCGCCCCGGGCTTTCTGTTGCGGCGGTCCGCGCGAGGAGACCGCCGTGCGCAATCGCCTGTTGAGCCTGCTTCTGGTCGTGCTCGCGGGAGCAACCCTGCTCACCCTCTCGGCCGGTACGGCGACGGCCGCGAACCCGGCGACGTACGGACCGTTCGACCCGCGGATCGAGCTCGACGGGCACTGGGGCCGTGACGACGACGTCGCGATCACCGTGAACTCGGGCTCGTCGGTCCGCCTGCGGTTCACCGGCTCGCATCTCGGCGTGCTGCTCGACACCGCGTCGATCACCGTCCCAGCGCAGCTGTACGTCGCGATCGACGGCCAGGCGCCGGTGCTGCACAAGGCGGACGCGGACCACAAGGTGTTCGCGGACGACCTCGATCCGACGGTCGCGCACACCGCGGAGATCGTGGTCAAGGACGTCGACGAGTACGTGAACCGCTGGAACGTCCCGCTGCAGACCGGCGTCGTGCTGGAGAAGATCGAGCTCGCCCCGGACGCCAAACTGATCCCGCTGCCGACGACCGCGGAGCACCGCATCGAGTTCTACGGCGACTCGATCACGCAGGGCGTGATGGCGCTGTGTGCCGAGCTCGGGACCGACTGCGCGGACGGCACCAAGGCGTACCCGCACCTGGTCGGGGCGGCGTTCGGCGCCGACACCAACCAGGTCGGCTTCGGCAAGCAGGGCATCATTCAGCCCGGTCACGGCAACGTCGGTACGGCGTCCGAGTCGTTCGGCTGGAACCTCGCCGGCTTCCCGGCCGCACCGTTCGACCCGGGCGCGGTCGTGGTCAACTTCGGGACGAACGACGCGGCGTCGCCGAGCGCCGAGTTCACCCCGGCGTACCTGGCCTACCTGCGGAAGATCCGCGCCGCCGACCCGCAGACGCTGATCGTTGCCCTGCGCCCCTTCAACGGCACGCACGCCGACGACATCAAGGCGGCGGTCGCGGCCGCGAAGGACCGTCGCATCGTGTACGTCGACACGACGGGCTGGCTCGGACCGGACGACTTCAACGGCAGTACGCACCCGAACGTCCAAGGTCACCAGGTCGCCGCGACCAAACTCACCGCAGTGCTCAAACGTCTGACCGGCTGGGCCACCGGCCCCAGCGGTACGCCGAAACTCGCGCCGCTGGGCCTCGAGGACGCGACCTGCTCGGACACACCGCTCAGCCTCACGTACCAAGGCCCGGTCCGCCTCGGCGTCACCGGCAAACTCACCATCCACGCGGCGAACGGCGAGGTCGTCGACACGATCAGCCTGGCGGACCTCACGTCGTACCACCGGACTGTCGGCGACGCCCGCACGGACTACGGCGAGCTGCACACGTGGACCTACCAGGCGGTCGTGGTCGACGGGCGGACCGTGAAGATCTACCCGCACCAGCGGCTCAAACCCGGCCAGGTGTACTACGTCACGGTCGATCCCGGGTTCGTGCAAGGCGATCCGGGCATCACGAAGGCCGACGGCTGGCGGATCCGCACGCGCCAGGACCCGCAGAGCGACGGCGAGTTGACCGTAGGACGCGGCCGGGATTTCTGCACGGTGCAGGCGGCGATCGACTTCGTCGGCGAGGGACACCAGGCGACGATCGACGTCGCGCCCGGTCTCTACCGCGAGCTCGTCTGGGTGCCGCCGA
Organism: Kribbella speibonae; assembly: GCF_004331375.1. Lineage (NCBI taxonomy): Bacteria > Bacillati > Actinomycetota > Actinomycetes > Propionibacteriales > Kribbellaceae > Kribbella > Kribbella speibonae. Next base: position 196,257 of record NZ_SJKC01000004.1, read on the forward strand.
CCAAGCCCGGTCTCACGATCCGCGGTGCGGGCGCCGGCAGGACCGTGATCGGGTACCCGAACAACAACCTGCTCAACGGCGACTCCGCGATGGGCAGTGTCCCGGTCGAGCAGTCGTACTGCCAGCGCCGCGTGATCCCGCAGTCGGATCGGTTCAACTGCTGGCGGTCCGCGATGGGCGTGTTCGCCGACGACTTCACGATGACGGACGTGACCGTGCAGAACCTCACGCCGTACCGCGGGTCGCAGGCCGAGGCATTCTTCGGCAACGGGAACCGGATCGTGCTGGCGCGGGTTCGCATCCTCGGGTACCAGGACAGCCTTCGCCTGCAAGGACAGGCGTTCGTGACGAACAGCTACGTCGAGGGTGACGTGGACTTCGTCTGGGGGACCGGCGGCGTGTTCATGCAGGACTCGGAGCTGAAGGCGCTGCACGAGGGCTACTACAACCAGGTCCGCAACATCGACAACGGGCCGGGCAACATCTTCGTGCGGGTGCGGCTGACCCGCGCGCCGGAGGTGGCCGACGACAGCGTGTTCCTGGCGCGCGCGGAGCTCAGCCGGTTCCCGACCAGCCAGGCCGTCTTCATCGACTCCGCGATGGACAGCCACGTGAAGAAAACCGGCTGGCAGATCACCAGCCCCAACGACTGCGCGGCCGCCGGCCAGATCCGGTTCTGGGAGTACCACAGCACCGACCTGGCCGGTCAGCCGCTCGACACCAGCACACGACTGGCGTGCTCCCGGCAGCTCGGCGACGACGAGGCGGCGCAGCTGCGCGACCCGGCGTTCGTGTTCGGCGGCTGGCACCCGGTTGTTCCCCGCCTCGAAAGGTGATCCATCATGAAGAACGTCAACCGTCGGGCCATTCTCGGAGGTGCTCTCGCCGTGACTGCCGGCAGTGCAACCGGCTGGCCGCTCACCGCGGCCGCGACCGAGGTCCCCGCAGGCGGTGTGCGGCCGCATCCGGCGCCGCGGCCCGTTGCGCCGGTGAACGCTGAGATCGCAGCTGCCCACGCGGCGACGTACAAGACGCTGCCGCAGGTCGTCGTCGGGGTGGACGTCGAGGAGCTGATGAAGATCCACACCGCGGCGGACGCCGACGCACTGCGTCCACAGCTCGTCGCACAGGTGTGGAAGGACACCGGCGTGCTGCCGACCGGCCTGCCCACGGTGACGCGCGACATCGGTGTGCCGGCCGCGCTGCCGGAGTTCACCGGCGTACGGCGCTACGACCAGCTCGACGTGGCGATGCCGTTCGGGTACGTCGCCACGGTGTTCGTACTCGAGCCGACGCAAAGCACGCACCGGCGCGTCGCGTTCTACCACAACGGGCACGGTGAGGGTCTGGACACGATGCAGCGGGTTGCACAGGGCCTGCTCGACCACGGGTACACCGTGCTGCTGTTCGCCATGCCCTTCTACCACTGGAACCCGAAGACGCTGCAGGACCCGGCCGACCCCACCAAGCAGCTGCAGCCGTCACACAACGACCTGCCGCAGTGGGCCTCGGACACGTACTCGCCGCTCGCGCTGTTCCTGACACCACTGGCCGTGGCGATGAACTACGTGCAGGCGACGTACCGTCCGTCGTCGGTGCAGATGATCGGGCTGTCCGGTGGCGGCTGGGCGACGAGTGTGTACCCGGCGCTGGACACGCGGATCACCCGGTCGTACCCGACCGCCGGCTCGCTGCCGTTCTTCGTCCGGCCGGGGTCGCCGAAGCCGAGCCCGACGCGCGGCGACTGGGAGCAGCGGCTGGACATGCAGCCCGGGTTCTACGGGCTGGCCGACTTCCCGGACTTCTACGCGCTCGCGTCCGTCGGGCGGAACCGGCGGCAGATCCAGATCCTCAACCGGTTCGACGAGTGCTGCTTCAACGGTGTGGGGCACCGTTCGTACGAGGCGGCGGTGCGGCAGCGGATCGCCGTGATCGGGACCGATGCGGTGAGCAACGAGTCGAACGGTCACTGGGAGCTGCTGGAGGACGCGACCCACGGCGACCACACGATCAGCCCCTACGCGCTGTCGGTGATCCTGTGGGACCTGGACACCCACTGCGCGCACCTGCCCTAGTGTCCTGAGTCGAAACGTCGCGATATAAGTCCAGGCCCGAAGCCCTCCATCATGGCCGGCCGGCAGCACGTTCCCCAGCACGACCAGCGCCGACAGCATCTTTGTGCACCCACCAACCAAATCCCGGGCGGTTTCGTGGTCGAGCCGTGCACAAAGAAGCGCCGCGCCGCGCCGCGACGGGGCTTTGGGGAGGTTTACCCTCCCGAAGTGGGCCCGAAGTGGGCTGTAGAGCTCCCCGGTTCGGTCCACGGACCTACCCAAACCGGTTTGGGGAGGTTGCCTGTTCGTCTTTGTGCACGGCTCGACCAGAAACCGGCCGGAAAAATGGTTGGTGGGTGCACAAAGATGCCGTCGGCGCTGGCTGCGCTGGATGAGGTGCCGCGGGCCGGCCGTGATGGAGGTCTTCGGGCCTGGACTTAGTTCACGAACTTCGGGCGCAGGACACTAGCGGATCTGGTGCACGTCCTTCACCGGGCGTCCGTTGACGGTGACGTTGTCGAAGGTTAGTGCTGCGTGCTGGACGGTGCTTGGCTGGTCGACGGTGAAAGCGCAGTCGACCAGCCGGAAGTCCTCGATCCGGGAGTTCCGGTAGCCGCGGAGCAGGAGCGCGTTCCGCGCGTGCTCGACCTTCACGCCGCGCAGTTCGACGTTCCGGACGGTCGGCGTGAGCGGGCCGGCCTCTCCCTCACCGCGATGGAAGTTGCACTGGACAACTTCCTTCAGGACGTCGGAGACCGTGATGTCGCGCAGGTAGACGTTCTCCACGAAACCGCCCCGCACCGCATTGGTCTTGATGTACAAGGCGAAGTACGGTCCGCCGATCCGGCAGTTGCGGACGTACACGTTGCGGATACCGCCGGTCAGGTCCGAGCCGAGCGTGATCGCGCCGTACTTGACCCGCAGCTCGCAGTCCTCGATCAGCACGTCCTCGGTCGGTACGTCGACCCGCAGGCCGTCCGCCTCGCGCCCGGACTTGAGCGCGATGCAGTCGTCGCCGGCGTCGATGACACAGCCGGAGACGACGACCGAGCGGCACGACTCGAGGTCGATGCCGTCGTTGTTCGGTCCCTGCGAGTCGATGACCAGGTCCCGGATCGTCACGTTGCGGCACAGCACCGGGTGGATCTGCCAGAACGGTGAACGGACGACGGTGACGCCCTCGATCAGCACGTTGGTGCAGTTGTACGGCTGCACGAAGCTGGATCGCAGCCGGCTGCCCCGCAGCCGGTCCGCGAGCGGCACGCCGTACCAGCTCTGTTCGCGCAGTGTCGTGAACTCCTCGTCGCACTCGTGGAACCACTGCCACCAGGTGTCCCACGAGCCTTGCCCGTCGAGCGTCCCGGTGCCGGTGATCGCGATGTCGGTGCAGCCGTTCGCGTAGATCATCGGCGCGTGATTCAGGACGTCGAGACCTTCGTAGCGCGTCTCGACGAGCGGGAGGTAGTCGGCCGGGTCGGTGCTGAACAGGAGTGTGGCGCCCTCGCTGACGTGCAGCTCGACGGACGACAGCAGACGGATCCCGGTGGTGCGCCAGCGCCCGGGCGGTACGACGACACGCCCGCCGCCGGCCTGTTGGCACGCCTGGATGGCAGCCGCGATACCGGGACCGGCGTCGTCCTCGACCGCGCCGTACGAGGTGATCGGGAAGTCGACGGCAGGAAAGGCCGGCGGCCGGACGCCGGCCAGAATGCGGTCGGCGTCCGGCCAGCCTGCCGGGAGAGTGGTGTCCGGAGCGGTCACGTGAGCTGGGCCGGGTCCGTGATGAGCTGACCGTTGACGTGGAAGTTCTGGAAGGTCAGCTCGGTGTCCTGGATCGAACTCGCGGCGTCGATGCTGGTGTACGTGCAGTCGATCAGCCGGAAGTCCTGGATCGGCGACCGCGGGTACCCGAAGATCGAGAACGCGTTCCGGGCATGGCCGACGTTCACGTTGCGCAGCTCGACGTTCCGCACCCGCGGTGTCAGCGGGCCGACATCGCCCTCGCTGCGGTAGAAGTTGCAGGACACGACTTCCTTGGTGAGGTTCGAGATGTCGAGGTCGCGCAGGTAGATGTTCTCGGCGAAGCCGCCGCGGACCGAGTTCGTCTTGATGTAGAGGCCGAAGTACAGGTTCGGGCTGCCGATCGTGCAGTTGCGGACGAACACGTTCCGGACGCCGCCGGTCATCTCGCTGCCGATCGTGATCGCGCCGTACCGGATGTTCAGCGTGCAGTTCTCGATCAGGATGTTCTCCGACGGCACGTTGATCCGCAGGCCGTCGGCGCCCTTACCGGACTTGATCGCGATGCAGTCGTCACCGCAGTTCAGCGTGCAGTCGTGGATGTGGACGTACTGCGAACTCTCCGGGTTGACGCCGTCGTTGTTCGGGCCGCGACTGTCGATGGTGAGGCCGCGCACGGTGATGTTGCGCGACAGCACCGGGTGCACCTCCCAGAACGGCGACCGGAGAATGGTGACTCCCTCGATCAGCACGTTGCGGCAGGACTGGGTCTCGATGAACGCGGCGCGCAGGTGGTGGCCGTCGCCGAACACGCGGTCCGCGACCGGTACGCCGTCCGCCGCCATCTGCTGCAGCGCCTGGGCGTCGGGGCCGGACGGGGTGACCCAGGACCACCAGTTGTCCCAGGTCGCGCCGCCGTCGAGGGTGCCGGTGCCGGTGACGGCGATGTTCTCGCAGTCGCGGGCGTAGATGAGCGGCGAGTAGTTCATGCACTCCTGACCCTCGAAGCGGGTCAGCACGACCGGGAGGTACTGCGCGGGGTCGGTGCTGAAGAGCAGCGTCGCGCCGTCGGAGACGTGCAGGTTGACGTTGGACTTCAGGTGGATCGCGCCGGTCAGGAAGGTGCCTGCCGGTACGACGACCCGCCCGCCGCCGGCCCGGTGACAGGCGTCGATCGCCTTCGCGATCGCATCCGTCGCGAGGGTCGCACCGTCGGCCACCGCCCCAAAGGTCGTGATCGAGAAGTCGCGAGCACGAAACCGCGGCGGGACCGTCCTGCGCAGGATCTCGCCCGCCTGCGCCCAGCCGGGACCGGGGTCCAGTGGACTTGCTTGCGCAACAGTTGGAACGAGAGAAGACGCGAGCGTGGTGCCTGCCGTCAGTTTGAGGAAGTTCTTGCGCGTGAGCATGGAGGCTCCTTCAGTTGTCGACGCGGGTGCCGTTGATCCAGACCTGGTTCAGGCGCAGGCCTTCGACGTTCTCGATCACGTTGTCCTCGGTGATCGCGTCGAAGCGGCACTGGTGCAGGTGGATGTCGCGCAGCGGGTCGTCGGTGAGGCCGAGCAGGTTGAGGGCGCGCGGCGCGGACGCGACGGTGAGCTGACTGATCGTGATGCCGTGCACGTCCGGCGGATACGCCCCGGTCGTCACATTCGCGTAGTTGAGCACGATCTCGATCGCCGAGTCGGCGGCCTGCCCGACCGTCACCCGGCGTACGTCGATGTTCGTGATCGTCCCGCCGCGGTCCGGGTTGCTCTTGATCCGGATCGCCCGCTCGAGATGCGGGCTGCTCATCCGGCAGTCGCGGACGAAGATGTCCATCACACCGCCGCTGGTCTCGCTGCCCGCGGTCACGCCGCCGTTCCCGTCGGCCATCTCGCAGTTCCGCACGACGGCGTACCGGGCCGGCACGTTCACCCGCCGCCCGTCGGCGTCCTTGCCGGACTTGAACGCGATGCAGTCGTCACCGGTGGAGATCGTGCAGTTCTCGATCAGTACGTCGGTACACGACTCCGCGTCGATACCGTCGTTGTTCGGCCCGTCCGGGCTGTCGACGGTGACGCCGCGGATCGTGACGTTGCGGCAGAGCACCGGGTGGATGTTCCACATCGGCGAGTCCTTGACCGTGATGCCGTCGAGCAGCACGTTCTCGCAGCGGTTGAACTGCAGCAGGTTCGGCCGCAGGGTGTGACCCGCGCCGAAGACCCGCTGCTCGACCGGAACGCCCGCCGCGGCCATCTGGATCAGCAGCGTCTTGTCCGGTCCCTCGTTCGGCGGCGGCCCTCCGGTCCAATCCCACCAGTGCGTCGCGTCGGCGCGCCCGTCGAGCACGCCCTGACCGGTGACCGCGATGTCGCGCTGACCGTACGCGTAGACGAAGGCGGAGTAGTTGTAGCACTCCGTTCCCTCGTAGCGCGTCGCGACGACTGGGAGGTACGCCGCGGGGTCCTGACTGAACGCCAGCCGCGCTCCGGCCGCCAGGTGCAGGTCGACGCGACTGAGCAGATGGACGGCGCCGGTCCGGTAGTCACCCGCCGGTACGACGACGTGTCCGCCGCCGCGCCGGTGACAGGTCTCGATCGCCGCGCGGAGCGCCGCCGTGCAGTCGGTCGCGTCGTCGCCGACGGCGCCGAAGTCGGTCACGTCGTACCAGCGATCCGGGAACCGCGGCGGGCGGATCCTGCGCAGGATCGCGGCGACTTGCGCGTCCGGTGCGTTTCCGGCGGCGGCCGGGGCGGTACCGCCGCCAAGCAGGGATCCACCGGTGAGAGCAGCCCCACCGGCGAGCAGGACAGTACGGCGACTTACTGGGGCGGTCATCCGCGGCTCCTTGCGTGCAAACGATTGCAACCGATCGTGCCTGTCTCGGGTGAGGCTGTCAACGGGTGGCTGTGGACAACGGACTTGACCGGCCTGAAATCTCTTGGATACTTGCGGGCAAAGCTTTACCTCATCCGTCCCTGAGGAAGGTTGGAACCATGCGCCCCACTCGTCGTCAGATGCTCGGTGTCACCCTCGGAGGAGTGGTTGCTGCAGGCATCGGCTTGCCCGCGGCCGCCGCCGATCAGGAAGCCCTCATCAGATCGCGGATCCGCCCGCCGCGGTTCCGGGACGCCTGGTTCCCGATCACGGCGTACGGCGCGACACCCGACGACGCGACAGCGGGGATCGCGGCGGCCGTCTCGGCCTGTCATCACGCCGGCGGCGGGCATGTCGTCGTACCGCCCGGAGTGTGGCAGACCGGTGCGATCAACCTGCTGAGTCACGTCGACCTGCACCTGGAAGAAGGTGCGACGCTCCGGTTCAGCACCGACCCCGCGGCGTACCTGCCGGTCGTGCGGACGCGCTGGCAGAGCGTCGAGGTGTACAACTACTCGTCGCTGATCCGCGCCGAGGGGCAGACCGACATCGGCATCACCGGCAAGGGCGTCCTCGACGGCGCCGGTGACAACGAGCACTGGTGGTACCTGATCGGCAGCGGTCAGTACGGCTGGCATACCGGCCTGCCGAACCAGCGCGCCGACTGGGGCGAGCTCGAGCGGATGAACAACGAGCAGGTCCCGGTCGAGCAGCGGGTCTTCGGCGCCGGGCATTACCTCCGTCCGAGCTTCATCCAGCCGTTCCGCTGCCAGAACGTGCTGATCGAGGGCGTGACCGTCAAGGACTCGCCGATGTGGACGATCCACCCGCTCGAGTGCCGCAACGTGACCGTCCGGGGCGTCACGGTCAGCAACCTGGGCCCGAACGGCGACGGCTGCAACCCGGAGTCCTGCACCGACGTGCTGATCCGCGACTGCACGTTCGCGACCCACGACGACTGCATCGCGATCAAGTCCGGCCGGGACGCCGACGGCCGCCGGCTCGGGCTGCCGTCGCGCGGGATCATCGTGGAGGACTGCACGTTCCTCAGCGGTGGCGCCGCGGTGGCTGTCGGTAGCGAGATGAGCGGCGGCGTCGAGGACGTGTTCGTCCGCCGGCTGTTCGCGCCGGCCGATCCGGCGGCGGACGAGGCGTACCTGCAATGGCTGCTCTGCGTGAAGTCCACCTCGACCCGCGGCGGCTACGTGCACAATGTCGATGTCCGCGACGTGGATTCGCGGGCCTGGATGTATCGTCCTTTGGAGGTTACTTTCAGCTACCAGGGAGGTGGCGACCAGTCGTTGTTCCCGGACGTTCGCGGCATCCGCTTCGACCGGGTCCGGGTGGCCCGCGCCGAGCGGGCGTACCGCATCGTGGGAGCGGAGACGAAGCACATCACCTCGGTGGCGATCACCGACAGCCGGTTCGACGAGGTCGCGGCGGAAGCTGTCGTACAGTACGCCGACGATGTGACGATCCGGAATGTGCGGATCGGCCAGACGTAGTGGGCCAGAGGTAAGGATCGACAGGGCTGAGGGGAAGACAGTGGCGGAACGGGTTCGGTTGATCGACGTGGCACGCGAGGCCGGCACCTCGGTCTCCACGGTGTCGCGGGCGCTGAACGGTTCGGACCTGATCTCGCCCGAGGTGGTCGCGCACGTGCGCGCGGTGGCCGGCCAGCTGGGATACCGCGCCGACAAGCGAGCGCAGGAGTTCAAGCTCGGCCGTCCGCTGACGGTCGGCGTGACGGTGCCCGACCTGACGAACCCGTTCTTCTCCGAGGTCCTGAAGGGCCTCAACGCCTCCGCGCGCGCCGGTGGGTACCGGCTGCTGATCGGCGAGAGCAGCGAGGACCCGGCCGAGGAGCTGCGCCTCGTCGACGAGCTTGTCGACTACTCCGGCGCGCTCGTGCTGTGCAGTTCGCGACTCACCCGCGCCGGCCTGGAGAAGGCGCTGGCGCAGCCGGTCCCCGTGGTCTGCATCAACCGCACCGTGAAGAACGCCGGCGTGGTCGCGATCGACTACCGCGCTGCCTCGCGACTGCTGCTCGAGCATCTCACCGGTCTCGGCCATCGCCGGGTGCTGTACGTCGGCGGTCCGGCAACGTCCTGGTCCGACGGCGAGCGGCGCCGGACGTTGCGTCGTACGGCGCGGGCGCTTGATGTGACGTTGGACGAGATCGACGGGGGTTGGTCCGGCAACCACGGGTACGACGCCGGTCCGACCGTGCTGCACAGCCGGGCGACGGCGGTGATCACGTTCAACGACCTGGTCGGGATCGGCTTGCTGAGCTGGATGTACGACAACGGCGTCGAGGTGCCGTCCGAGCTGTCGGTCGCGTCGTACGACGACATTCCGATCGCGGCGTACTCGCGTCCGCCGTTGACCTCGCTGCGCAACGAGCGGGCCAAGCTGGGCGAGCTGGCGTGGGAGCAGCTGACCAAACGGCTCGGCGGCGCCGACTGGCCCGCGCCGGACCTGCTCACCCCGGAGCTCGTCGTGCGCGCCAGCACCGGACCGGCTCGTCGGCGGGCTCGCATTCGCTGAAATCCCTGTGTGCAAACGATTGCATGGGTGAGGGTGCGTCAGCTAGCGTTGACGCATGCTGCCGCCACATGTCGTGCTGGGGACGGCCTACTACCCGGAGTACCTGCCGCGCTCGCTCGGTGATCGGGTCCCGACCGACTTGGATCTGATGGTTGCGGCCGGCATCACCGCGATCCGTGTCGGTGAGTCGGTCTGGTCGACCTGGGAACCACGGGACGGCGTCTTCGACCTCGAATGGATCCGCCCGGTCCTCGACGGCGCCCACGACCGCGGGATCAGCGTCATCCTCGGCACGCCGACGTACGCCGTACCGCCATGGCTGCAACGCGCGCACCCGGAGATCGCGGCCGAGAGACAGACCGGCGTACCGGTGCCGTGGGGGATCCGGCAGGAGATCGACTACGGGCAGCCCGCGTTCCTGTTCCACGCGGACCGGGTGGTGCGGCGGATCGTGGAGCGGTATCGCGACCATCCGGCGGTGATTGGGTACCAGGTCGACAACGAGCCCGGTGTGTTGCTGGCCCACAATACGTCCGCGTTCTCGGAGTTCGTGGCGCGACTGCGGCGGACGTACGGCGATGTCGAGGCGCTGAACGAGGCGTGGGGATTGACGTACTGGTCGCATCGGCTGAGCGACTGGTCCGACCTGTGGCGACCGGACGGGAACAGTACGCCGTCGTACGACCTGGCCTGGCGTCGGTTCCAGGCGGCGCGGACGTCCGAGTTCATCGGGTGGCAAGCCTCGTTGCTGCGGGGGTTGCGGCGGCCGGGGCAGTTCGTGACGACTTGTCTCGCGTACGACCGGCCGGCGGTGGCCGACGTACCGCTGACGGCGCAGCTGGACGTTGCGGCGGGCAACATTTATGTCGACGTACAGGACGGGTTGGCGCGGCCTCCGCGGCCTTCGCTGTTGGAGCCGGGGTGGATCGGGCGGAGTGTGTCCGAGCTGTTCCTGGCCGCGGATCGGATCTACGGGTCGCGCGGGGAGCCGTTCCTGGTGACCGAGACGAACGCGACGGCGATCGGCGGTTCGCACCAGAACAAGCCGCCGTACGATGGGCAGCTTCGGCAGCTCGCGTGGGCGATGGTGTCGCGCGGTGCGCGGATGGTCGAGTACTGGCACTGGCATTCGATCCATCACGGGGCGGAGACGTTCTGGGGCGGGATTCTCGGGCACGATCTGGAGCCGGGCCGGGTCTACCGCGAGGTCGCGGCGATCGGCGCCGAGTTGGCTGAGGCCGGTTCGTCGGTGGTCGATCTGACGCCTGATGTGGACGTCGCTGTGCTGTGGTCTCAGGAGTGCGACTGGGCGATGCAGTGCCAGCCGCCGCTGGCGACGCCGGGTGGTATACCGGACAAGGCGTCGTACCGGACGATCGTGGAGGCCTTCTACTCGGGGATTCTGGATGCCGGGTTGCGCCCTGGGGTCGTTCCGGTCGAGCGGCTCGAGGCCGCGTTGTCGGCTCCGGTACTTGTTGCTGCGGGGCTTTACGTCGCGTCGGACGCGGTGCTGGATCAGTTGGTCGCGTATGCGCGGGACGGTGGGCATCTGATCGTCGGGCCGCGGACCGGGTACGCGGATCCGGAGGCCCGGCCGCGTGCCGAGGTCGCACCGCCGCGGTTGCGGGAGGCGGCCGGTTTGGCATACCAGGAGTTCGAGAACCTCGATTCCACGATGCCGGTACGCGGGCTGGACGGGCATGCGACGCGATGGGCGGAGACGTTGCTCGTCGACGATGCCGACGTACTGGCGTCGTACGAGCATCCGACCGGGCGCCGGCCGATCGTCACCAGCAAGCGGTTCGGCGCGGGGCGGGTGACGTACGTCGGGACGGTGCCGGATCGTGCTCTGGCCGCGGCACTGTTCGGGGAATCGCGAGTGTGGGCGCCGTCGGTGACCGCGATGTCTGCGGTGAATGCGGCGGGGGAGCGCTTGTGGTTCGTCCACAACTGGTCCGGGACGGCGGTGGCCGTCGAGCCGCCGATCGCTGGTGTGCCGGCGCGAATCGAGTTGGGTCCGTGGGATGTTCGGGTGCTCAAGGAGGCGCAGTGAGGTACTTCGAGGATCTGACGCCGAGCACCGGGGCGCGGGAGCCGCGGGCGTGGCTGCGATCGTCACGGCCGCGGATCAGTCTGAACGGGCGCTGGAGCTTCAAGCTCTGGGACAGTGCGCCGGATGGTATGCCAAAAGTCGAGGCGGACTGGGGCGAGCTCACCGTTCCCGGGCACTGGGTGCTCCAGGGTCACGACCGGCCGCGGTATACCAACACCGCGTTCCCGTTCCCGATCGATCCGCCGTACGCGCCGGACGCGAACCCGACAGGCGATCACGTCCGGACGTTCGAGCTCGCGGACTTTCCGCTCGACGGCGCGGTACTGCGGTTCGAGGGCGTCGACTCCTGCTTCAAGGTCTGGGTGAACGGCACCGAGGCCGGGACCGCCAAGGGGAGCCGGCTGCCGAGCGAGTTCACGGTCGGCCACCTGCTACGGCCGGGCCGGAACACGCTGGCCGTGCGGGTCCATCAGTGGTCGTCCGGTTCGTACCTCGAGGACCAGGACATGTGGTGGCTGCCGGGCATCTTCCGGGACGTGACCCTGCTCGCGCGCCCGTTGATCGACGACGTGTTCGTCCACGCGTCGTACGACCATGTGACGGGCGCCGGGACACTGCGGGTCGACGTCTTGGCTTTGTCTGACGCGGTTGTGCGGGTGCCGGAGCTCGGGCTGGTCGTCGAGCCCGGTGTGCCGGTGACGATCAGTGGGGTCGAGCCGTGGTCGGCTGAACTGCCGCGGCTGTACGACGCGACCGTCGAGGTGCCGGGGGAGACGGTCGAGCTGCGCATCGGGTTCCGGACCGTGGCGATGGTCGACGGGCTGTTCACCGCGAACGGGCGGCCGTTGTTCTTCCGCGGCGTGAACCGGCACGAACACGACGAGCGGCGCGGCCGGGCTCTCTCGGTCGAGGCGATGCGGCAGGACCTCGTACTGATGAAGCAGCACAACATCAACGCCGTACGGACCGCGCACTATCCGCCACATCCCGCGTTCCTCGACCTGTGCGACGAACTGGGCCTGTGGGTCATCGACGAGTGCGACATCGAGACCCACGGCTTCATCTACACCGACTGGCGCGGCAACCCCGCCGACGACCCGGACTGGGCGCCGATGATGCTCGACCGGATGCGGCGGATGGTCGAACGCGACAAGAACCATCCGAGCGTCGTGATCTGGTCCCTCGCCAACGAGAGCCACCGCGGCCGGAACTTCGGCGACCTGGCCGCCTGGACGCGACAGCGGGATCCCGACCGCGCGGTGTTCTACGAGCGGGACCGGACGTACGAGTTCTCGGACTTCTACAGCCTGATGTACCCGCCGCTGGAGGACCTCGAGGCGATCGGGACGCGCACCGAGGACGTACCGGAGGAGACCGCGGAACATCCCGCGCTCGAGGCAAGGCGGCGGGCGCTGCCGTTCATCCTCGCCGAGTACGCGCATGCCATGGGCAACGGTCCCGGCGGGCTGGCCGACTACCAGCGCATCCTGGAGCACTACCCGCGCCTGCAGGGCGGCTTCCTCTGGGAATGGATCGATCACGGCCTACTGTTGCCCGGAGCAACAGACCACGTCTACGGCGGCGACTTCGGCGAACGCCTCCACGGCACCAACTTCTGCATCGACGGCCTACTCTTCCCCGACCGAACCCCGTCCCCCGGCCTCACCGAATACAAAAAGGTCCTGGAACCAGTACGCATCACCGGCCCCAACCCCCTCACCATCCACAACCACCGAACCCACACAGACACCACCGACCTCCAATTCCACTGGACCGTCGAGGAGGACGGGGTAGAACAAGCCACCGGCCACCTCCCGCTCCCAGCTATCCCCCCAGGCCAATCCGCGACCGTCCCACTCCCATCCGCTTCGCCTTCTCATCGGGAGCGGGTACTGACCGTGCGCGCGGTACTGGCGAAGGATGAACCGTGGGCAACCGCGGGACATGAGATCGCCTGGGCTCAGTTCGTGCTGGAACAGCCCGCCTCGGCACCTGCTCCCGCGGCAGCTCCCGTGGTGGAGAGCGGGCAGGTCCTGAAGCTCGGTGGAGGCGAGTTCGACCGTACAACCGGCCGACTGACGCGACTGTTCGGACAGGTGGTTGACGGACCTGAGCTGGACCTCTGGCGTGCCCCCACCGACAACGACAACGGCCAGGGCGGCCGCAACGGCGTCACCCAGGAGTGGCGCGCCGCCGGCCTGGACCGACTCCTCCACCGAGTCGAAACCGTAGACGTCCACGACAACGAACTCGTCGTACGCACCCGAGTCGCCCCCGAAGGCCTAGGCGTCAGCGCGCACACGACGTACCGCTGGACCGCCAACGACGACACCCTCCAGCTAACCGTCGACGTACAGCCAGAGGGCGAGTGGTCCGGCACAGCGGTAACGCCACGCTGCAGCAGCTGGCCCCGCGTCGGCGTACGGCTGACGCTCCCGTCTGCGCTAGAGAACGTGCAGTGGTACGGCGGCGGCCCCGGCGAGGCGTACGCCGACAGCCGCGAGGCCGCCCGAGTGGGCCGCTACGCACTCACCGTCGACGAGCTACAGACGCCCTACGTCGTACCGCAGGAGAACGGCTCCCGCATCGACGTACGCTGGGCCGAACTAACCGATGCCGACGGCAACGGCCTCCGAGTCAGCGGCACCCCGCTTTTCCAGCTGACCGCCCGCCGCTGGACCACCGAAGACCTCGAACGCGCCCGCCACCGCTCGGACCTCACCGCCCACGACCACATCTACCTGAACCTCGACCTGGCCCAGAACGGCCTCGGCTCAGCCTCCTGCGGCCCACCCGCCACCAACCAACACACCCTCGAAGTAGCGCCCTACACATTCACCCTGAGATTCCACCCACACAGCTGAGAACTGTACGAACGTCGTCTTTGTGCACGGCTCAACCATGAAACCGGCCGAAGAATGGTTGGTGAGAGCACAAAGCTGCCGCTGGCGCCGGCCTACGGGTTCAAGTGGGAAGTGAGGCGGTGGATGTAGGGAGCTCGTTGGTCGGGGGTTGCGGGGGTTTCGAGGTGGCGGGTGTTGTAGAGGTTGTCGTTGGGATAGCGGGGGAAGACGTGGACGTGGTAGTGCCAGGCGTCTTGGTAGCCGGCGGGTTCGTTGTGCTGGCGGGTGGAGATGCCTTCGCAGTTGTAGGTGCTGCGGATGGCGATCGCGACCTCGCGTACGACGTCGTGGACGGCGTGCCCGGCCGCGGGTGGTAGGTCGTAGAGGTTCTCGTGGTGATCGGTGGGGACGACCAGGACGTGGCCCTGGTTGTTGGGCCACCAGCGGGAGGCTACGAAGGCGAGTGCGTGCTCACGGCGCAGCACGATGTCGTGCTGCGCCGTGAGGTGGTCCTCGCCGCCGGCGGCCAGTCGGCAGAACGGGCAGTCGTAGCCGTCGGGTGCATGGTTGAACATGCTCAGCGTGGTACCACAAACGTGATGTAGGTCGAGTTCCCCTTGCCGGCCACGCCGGAGTTCGGGCCGAGGGACAGCTGCCCGGCGGGTACGTCGCGCTTGAAGAGGATCAGGCGCTGGTCCGTCGTGCCTACGGTCTCGCCGGTGCGAGTGAACGAGGACAGCCACGACGGCCACCACACGTTCTCGCCGCGGGGATCGAAGGCGACGTACACGGTTGCCGGCTGGGTCAGGTTGAGTGTCAGGTAGTCGGGTGGTGTGGTCGCCTTGGAGTCGTCGTTGGAGCCCGGTACCAAGGCCTGACCGTTCAACGCCCCAGGCAGCTCAGTGACCGTGTAGCTCCGGTCCACATAGATCGGCGCACCTACCTGAGCCTTCACGAGATTGGACAGCTTCTCCGGCGCCGCGACAGATACGAGAGAGCTAGCCAGCGGCGGTTCGCTCCGCGTGACGCCCAGCACCCGGTTGCCAACTGTCTTGACGGCAGAAGCGGGCTGACCGGTCAGTGGTGCGAAGGTGAAGGACGACAGCGGTACGGCGACACGTTCAAGCGTGTACGACGTACCAGGATCTGTCCGCAGGCTGATGACGTCGGCCAAGGTGCTACCGACGACAGTCTTCCCGTGGGAGTCGATCACACGGACCTGCTGACCCGGCCAGGGGTTGCGGAGCTTCAGCGTGTCTCGGCTGCCGGCCTGGATGCCGACAACGTTCGGTACGCCGTCGTGTACCTCAGTGCTGATCCGGTGCCCGCCCTCGATCTGCACCGACCCTGCGACGTCCCAGTCACGCGGCCACGCGGGCGCGACGTGCACGGTCCCGTCGTACGACTGGACGAGCGCTTCCTGGAGGCCGGTGGTCAGTACGCCGCCCCACTCGTTGTAGAAGCTGCGGTTCCGGACTGCTTCCTGGCCGGTGCGGTGGACGGTGAAGCCGTTCGGGTAGATCTGGAAGTCCGCGATGCCCTTCAGCAGCAGACGTTTCACCTCGTCCGAGAGGCCGAGCCGGGCGGCCCACGTCGAGTCCATGCCCCAGTCCTTGTCCTGTGGATAGACACGCTGCCGATAGGTCGCCTGCATCAGCGCGGACGTCTCGTCGAACACGCCCCACGGCCAGAGCGCCTCCATCTCCGGGTTCTGCGTGTTGTGCGACTCCTCGTCGGTACCGGACCACGCCAGCACCTCCTCACCGCCACGCTGCACGGTCCGGAACGGCGGCAGCTTGCTCACCGCGTCCCGCAACTGCTTGGCCAGCGCTGTGTCTCCATGCGATACGGCCAGATCGGCAACCAGCGGGAAGATGACCCGCATCGCCGCCATGTCGGGCACCGGGTCACTGGTGTCCCACTGCACCTCCAGCGCGTTCACGTGCTCCAGGTGCAGGTAGCCGTCGGCACCAGTGGTCATGGCGGACAGGTAGAACCGCGCCACGTCCCGCATCAGCGGGTAGCTCCGGTTCAGCAGGGCCTTGTCGCCGGTGTACCGGTACTGCTGCCAGATGTTGTTCACCAGCTCCGGCCCGCTGGTCAGGATCCGTCGTGTCCAGCTGGGCTCCTGGATGTTGTCGCAGCCGTCACCAGTGCCGTCGTACCGCATGAACTCCGGCAGGCAGAGTCCTTCGCCGCCGATCCAGTGCGTTCGCGTCCATTCGCGCATCAGTTCGGCACGGTCGAGGTAGAACTTGAAGTACGGCGAGTTGAGCTCGCCGATGCCCGCGCCGAGGTTCGCGGACACCAGCATCCGCAGGTTGAAGTGCCAGTACGAGTCCTGCGCCCAGTCCGCCTGGTCTCCCGCGGACGAGAACATCCGCACCACCGCACCGTGCGTGCTCGGTACGTCGCCGCGCATCGACGCGGCCATCGTGTACAGCTGCAGCGTCCGGAGGTTCTCGACGTACTCACCGGACCCGTCCGCCGACGTGATCCGCATCGGCGCCGCCTTCTCCCAGAACGCGTGCCACCAGGCGAGGTGGTGACTCGGAGACTCGACGACGGCACGTCGCGCGGCTGCCCGCAGCTCTCCACCGCGGTACGACGGTACGCCGACGACCAGCCGGAAACTGCCGTCGGCACGAGGCCGGAATGTCAGGCGCACTGTCAGCGGGTCGACCACCGACGCGGTGACGCCTTGGGCCTGTGCTGTCAGCGCAGCCACCGCCCCGGTGATGCTGCCGGAGGCCTCGTCGTGGAACGTCTCCGCCAATGCAGCGATCCCACCAGCGGCACTGACCGCCGGCGTACGACCTGCCCACAGCTTCAGATCAGCGGTCTGCACCTGCGACGGATCCGCACCCGTCACCTCCAGAACGAACTGATCCGCGTCAGCCCGCACATACGAGCGTGCTGTCAGCCCGCCACCGCTCTGCACCACCTGACCGTCGTACAGCGCCAACCGCCCCCTGTAGTCATCGGCACGCATCAGCGAGTCCAGACCGGGTACGACGAGACGCCCCGCGGACTTGAGGTCCGGGAACGTGTCCACGCGGTTGAGCTGCGCGCTGTAGCCCTTCTCGGCCCAGACCGAGGCCCCGAGCACACCGTTCCCCAGCGGCATCGCCTGGTACGAGCGCCACGCAGGACCCTCCTGGACGAGGTCAGACCGCGACACCAGCCCTGCAGTGTCGCCCTGCAGCGCACCGCCGCGCCAGGCGGTCGTTGCCTGCTCAGACGGCGTACTACTCGTAGCTGGGACGGAGGCGGCGCCGACGGTGAGCAGCGCGGCCAGCAACGGCATCGTCAGACGGAGAGAAGTCACGAGCGCACCTCGATGAAGTAGTCGACGCCGCGGCGGGTACGGAACTCGACGACGCCGTCCTCCGGCCGGGCGAACGCCACTGGGCCGATGGACGACTTCACGTCGACCAACGCGCCGGTCCGCAGCCGCAGCCGGTTCCCGAGCAACGAGCGGATCTTTGCCTTGGTCAACTTCCCGTCGGACCACGAGAGCTCCAGATCGAAGCCGCCGCGGGCACGCAGGCCCTGCACGCTCCCGGTCGGGAACGCGGTCGGCAGACACGGGAGCAGTGCGACCTCGCCGGAGTGGCTCTGCATGATCATCTCGGTCAGTCCGGAGACGCCGCCGAAGTTCCCGTCGATCTGGAACGGCGGGTGCAGGTCGAACATGTTCGGTGCGGTACGGCCAGGAGCCAGCAGCTGGGTCAGGTGCTTGTACGCGTTGTCCGGCTCGAGCAGCCGGGCGCGGAGGTTCAGTTTCCAGGCCAGTGACCATCCCGCGGTCACGGCCGGGCCCCGGAGCTCCAGCGACTTCCGGGCCGCGTCGGCGAGTTCCGGCGTACTGCGTGGGGTCACCTGGTCGCTCGGGAACACGGCCCACAGGTGGGACACATGTCGACTCGTCTCCAGCGCGGCCTCCTCCCAGTCGATCAGCCACTCCTGCAGCTGGCCGAGGTACCCGATCTGGAGCGGTGCGAGCTTCGACCGCGCGTCCGCGGCGGCCGCAGCCAGTCCGCTATCGACACCGAGTACCGCGGTGGCCTGGCCGAAGACCTTGAACAGGTCGTGCAGGATCTCGGTGTCCATCGTCGGGCCGGCACAGATGCTGACGCCCTCGTTGTCGTAGTCGTGGTGCTTGACCTCGGGGGAGTGCGACGGGCTGGTCACCAGCCACCCCGTCTTGGCGTCCGTCTGCAGCTGGTCGAGGAAGAACTCCACCGAGCCACGCAGGACCGGGTAGTACTTCCGCAGCATCTCCTTGTCGCCCGTGTACTCGTACCGCTCCCAGAACAGCAGCGACAGCCACGCACCGCCGGTCGGCCAGACCCCGTAGTACGCGAAGTCGACCGGTGCGGTCCCGCGCCACCCGTCCGTGTTGTGGTGCGCTACCCAGCCAGGTGCGTCGTACATGGTGGCCGCGGTACGGGCGCCGGACTCGGACAGCTCGCTGATCATCTGGAACATCGGGTCCCAGCACTCCGCGAGGTTCGCCGGACCGGCCGGCCAGTAGTTCATCTCGGCGTTGATGTTGAGCGTGAACTTCGACTGCCACTCGGGCAGCATCTTGTAGCTCCAGATGCCCTGCAGGTTCGCGGGCTGGCCCGGCGTACGCGAGCAAGAGATCAGCAGGTATCGGCCGAACTGGTAGTACAGCGCGGCCAGCTGCGGGTCGCCGCCGTTGCGGAACGCCGTGATGCGCTGATCGGTCGGCAGCGCGATCGAGTCCGACGTACCGAGGTCCAGATCGAGGCGGCCGAAGAGTCGCTGGTAGTCCTCCACGTGCTGGTGCCGCAGCGCGCCGTACGCCGGGCGTCCGATCGCGGCGAGTGGTGCTACGGCGCGCGCGACCTGGTCCGCGCTGACGTCGAGGTAGTTGCGGTAGCTGGTGCCGACCGAGAACAGCAGCGTGACCTGGTCGGCGCCCGCGACCGAGAGCTTGCCGTCAGCAACCGTAGTGGAACCGCCTTCGGCGAACGCCCGCAGCAGCGCGCAGAACTTGACCGAACCGGTCAGCCCTTCGGCGTCGCCGCTCACCCCGTTGAGCGCCAGCGTCTGCTTGTCGTACGCCGCGGGGGTCGCGGCCTGCTCCGTGCTGTACGTCGCGTCGAACGTGAGCGCACCGCGCTCGCTGGCCGTCAGCCGCATCACCAGCACCTGCGCGGGATGGCTGACGAACACCTCCCGCGTGTACCGCACGCCCGCGTGCTCGTAGCTGACCGACGTGATCGCCGTGGTCAGGTCGAGCTCCCGCCGGTACGCCGTGACAGCGGTCGCGTCGATGCCCGGAAACGCCAGCGAGAGGTAGCCGACCGGCTGGTACTGCATCTGTTCGGTCGGACGGCCCATGAAGTGCTCGTCGGCGAGGTTCTGCGCGTCGAGGTACTTCTCCTCGGCGATCAGCCGGCGGATCTCCGGGAGGACGTCCTTGCCGACCGGGTCGTCGTACTGGTGCGGACCGCCGGCCCAGATCGAGTCCTCGTTCAGCTGCAGCTGCTCTGTCGCGGTGCCGCCGTACACCATGGCACCCAGGCGGCCGTTGCCGATGGCAAGTGCCTGGAGCCACTCGGTGGCGGGTTGGGTGTACCAGAGCTTCAGAGGGTTGGTGTCGCTGCCCGGTACGGGTACGGGTGCGGCGCCGGCGGTCAGGGGAGTGGTGAGGGAGCCGGCGACGACTGCTGTGCCGGCGGCGGCGCCGGCGGTCTTCAGGACCTGCCGGCGGGTGTATTCGGACATTGGGCGGTCTCCCTGGGGCGGTAGATGCGCTGGGCGGTGCCACGGAACACGTCGTTGTGCGTGGCGGGTGGCAGCAGTGCGGTGGTACGGCGGATCACCTCGGCGCGGGTGGCGGCCAGCGTGCACACCGGCCAGTCCGAGCCGAACAGGAGCCGTTCACTGCCGAAGAGTTCGAGGGCGACGTCGACCAGTGCGCGGAGGTCGTCGGTCGCGAGGTGGGCGGTGCCGGAGAGCTTGACGGTCACGTTCGGATGCTCGGCGAGGGCTTGCATTCCGGACCGCCACTCGGGGGTCGCGGCGGTTGGGTTGCCGAGGTGGTCGAGGACGAGACGGGCGTCCGGTACGGCGGACGCGAGGCGGGCGGCGCCGATCAGGGCGGAGGGGCGGAGCAGGAGGTCGATCGCGAGGCCGGCGTCGGCGGCGGCCCGCACGCCGCGCACATGCGCGGGAGCTGTCAGCAGGTCAGGGTCGGTCTGGTCGGCGGGTGGGCTGCGTACGCCCACCAATCGCGGGTCGTCAGGTAGGCGGTCCGGGAAGTCGAGCAGATCGAACCAGCCCACCACACCAACCACCGCCGGACTCTGCCGAGCCAACGCCAGCAGATCGTTCACCTCACCCGAATCAGCATCCGCCTGCATCAGCACAAGCTCAGGAACGTCGGGCAGGTCGGAGAGGGTGAAGTCACGGCGGAGAGGATGCCCCGCCGGAAGCCAGGGGAGGCGGCGGCGCATCAGGTCCCAGACGTGGACGTGGGCATCAATCATGGCGGCCGGCGGGTCTGGTGATGGAGCTTTCGCCTCGGGCGTGGGCGGCGAAGAGGCGGGCTGAGTCTTCGGGGTCGGTGCCCGCGAGGACCTCGATCAGGTCCAGGTGGCGGCGGGCCATCAGGCCCCAGTCGCCGGCGTACATCGCGTTGGACACCACCTGCAGGCTCCACAACGCCGGCTCCAGCGTCCGCCACACGCGCAGCAGCATGGAGTTGCCGCTGGTTGCCAGCACCTGCCGGTGGAACCGCAGGTCGGCCTCACGGAACGCGCCGATGTCGTGGTGGCCGGCCGCCTCGATCATCCGCTGTACCTCGATCCGGAGCAGGTCGAGCTCCTCCGGCGGTGCGTGACCGGTCGCCCGGCGGGCTGCGGCGGACTCGAGCAGTACGCGGACCTCCCGCGCCTCCCGGGCCTCGACCTGCGAGATCTCGGTGACGAAGTTCCCCAGCCGCGGCCGGTACGTGACCAGCCCCTCGTGCGCCAACCGCCGTACCGCTTCCCGGGCCGGGGTCTGGCTGGTGCCGAGCACCCGGGCGATCTCGGACTCGACCACCCGCATCCCGGGCGCGAGCTCGCCGGACAGTATCCAGCCGCGGATCGCCTCGTACACCCGGTCGGACAGCAACTCTGTGTCACTGGGCATCGGCGGAGCAGGGTGACTCGTCGCCAGGGCAGTTCCGGCACCGGAGCGGTAGTGCTGGACCTCCTCACGACGCCGCCGCGAGACCGTCGACTGCGAGACGCCGTACGTCGCCGCCAGCTCGCGGGTCGACGGGCGATGTCCGGAATCGGCCATCGATGTTGTCGCGACAGCACCCAGCTGGACCCGGTCGACCATCCGCGGCCGTCCGCTGCGCATCCCGTCGTCGAGGCCGGCCATGCCCATCCGGAGGAATCTCCGGCGCCACTTGCCGACCGTGCCCGGGGTGACCTCGAGCAGGTCCGCGACCGCCTTGTTCGAGCGTCCCTCGGCGCTGGCCAGCACGATCCGGGCCCGCAGCCGCATCGCGGCGCTGGTCCGCGGAGCGGCCGCGAGCTGGCTGAGCGCGGTCCGCTCGGCCACCGACAGGGTCAGCGGCGACTTCGGTCTTCCGGCATCGGGCATGGCTGCATGGTGACCCGGTTCACAGCGTTCTGCCAACCCCTTATGGCGCGGACTTCTGACTCAGAATGTCCACTTTGCCGTTTAAACGTTGACACTTGAGCGTCGCGCTCTGCATCGTCACTCGATAACGACGCCCGGCCGCCCCCGAAGCCGGGACGATCCGAGGAGGACCCGGAAATGGCTCGTTCGATACGGCGCTCCCCAGGACGCAACCCACGGCGCAACCCAGGACGCACACCAGGCCTGCTGACAGCTGTCGTGATCCTGGCGGCCGCGGCGGGCTGCGGCGGCGGCTTCAGCGACGACAAGGGTGCTGCTGGTGACAGCACCGGCGAAGTGCGGATGCTGGTCAACATCACCCCCAACCTCACGAAGAGCTACTGGGAGGGCCTGGTCAAGCCCTTCGAGGACGCGAACCCGGGGGTCGACGTGAAGATCGAGGCGCCGACCGGTTCGGGTGTGAAGGACACGCTGCCGCAGCTGCTGGCGGCCGGCAACGCGCCGGATGTCGTCGAGACGCTGATGGCCGACAAGGTGCTGGCGCCGCAGATGCTCGACCTGACCGACCAGGCGTGGACCAAGGACACGCCGCTGGTGGAGCAGGCCTCGCTCGACGGCAAGGTGTACACGGTCGGTGTCGGCCAGCAGGCGCAGTCGCTGGTGTTCTACAACAAGGACGCCTTCGCCAAGGCCGGTATCAGCGCCCCGCCGAAGGACCTGGACGAGCTGACCGCCGCCATGGGCAAGCTGAAGGCGGCCGGCTACCTGCCGCTGCAGACCGCCGGCGACTACGTGACCGGTCTGCAGTTGCTGCAGCTCAGCGACCCGTCGATCGCCACCAAGTACCCGGACTGGTACCAGCAGATCAGCTCCAAGCAGGCCAAGGTCGGCGAGACCATGCAGCCGCTGCTGGAGCGCTACGAGTCCTGGATCAAGAACGGGTACGTCGACAAGAACGCGCTCGGTCTGAAGGACGTCGGCGCGCAGACCAACTTCCTGTCCGGCAAGGCCGGGATGTACATCATGGGCAGCTGGTTCGTCCGGACCGCCGACGACGCCAAGCCGGCGTTCGACCTCGGTGTCTTCGCCGCACCGACCGAGAAGGGGCAGCCGTCACCCGGTCCGCAGGGCGTCACGATGGCCGCGCCGTACATGGTGCTGAAGTCGACCGAGCAGCGCGACCTCTCGATCAAGCTGGTGCAGTGGCTGGTCACCGACAAGACCGCGGTGCAGAGCCAGCTCGCGCAGGACGGCAACTTCCGCAAGGGCTACACCGACAAGCTGTCGCCGCTCGGCAAGCAGGTGCAGGACATCCTCGACCAGGCGCCCAAGCAGGTCGCCCAGGGTGAGGGGTACGGCGCCAACACGCTGCCGCAGGGCTTCAACGGCGAATGGAACAAGGCGGTCCAGAGCCTCTACACGGGGAAGAGCGCGAAGGACGTCGCCACTCGCATCGACAGCTGGATGGGCTCGAAATCGTGAGAGCCCGCCTGACGACCCTCAGTATGGTCGGCCCGGCGCTGGTGCTGTTCGTCGTCATGCTGGTCGTCCCGGTCTGTCTGTCGCTCTACCTCAGCCTGACCGACTGGGACGGCTACAGCGCGAACCCGGCGTTCGTCGGCCTGAAGAACTACGTCAGCCTGACGCACAGCGCCGAGGCGATCCGGGCGGGCTGGGTGACGCTGCTGATCGCGGCAGTCGGCACCGTCCTGCTCAGCGTGTTCGGACTCGGGTTCGCGCTGCTGGTGAACGGTGCGTCCCGGCTGAACGCGTTCTTCCGCATCGTGCTGTTCTACCCGCACGTCTTGAGCGCACTGGTCGTCGGCTTCCTGTGGAGCGCGGTGCTCGGTACGTCGGGTGTCGTCAACGGCTGGCTCACGTCGAAGGGCGCCGAGGTACTGCCGTTCCTCTCCGACCCCAAATGGGCTCTCGCGAGTCTGATCGCCGTACTGGTGTGGGCCGGGTTCGGTGTGAACGTCGTGCTCTACCTGGCCGGGCTGCAGACGGTGTCGAAGGACCTGCTGGAGGCGGCGCGCATCGACGGCGCATCGAAGCGTCAGACGTTCTTCAACGTGACGCTGCCCGCGTTGGCGCCGGTGGTGACCGTGAACCTGGTGCTGTCGCTGGTGACGTTGCTGAAGACGTACGACCTCGTGGTGTCGCTGACAGGAGGCGGCCCGGCTGGGTCCACGCAGACAGCGGCGTACCTGATCCTGTGGGACTCGTTCCACAACAACGCGCTCGGGTTCGGCTCGGCGCAGAGCGTCGTACTGATGGTCATCACCGCAGGTCTCGCTCTGACTGTTGCTCGCCTGCGGGCGCGTGCTGACCGGGGGGTGCAGGGATGAGCGCGCTCCGGATGCCGAGGATCGCGCCGATGCAGCTGAAACCGCTCAAGACCAAGGGCTGGGGACGGATCGCGTTCCTGGTCGTGACCAGCGTGCTGATGCTGGTGCCGATGTACCTGCTGATCACGAGCGCGTTCAAGTCGCAGCAGGACATCCTGGCGCACCCGTTCTCGCTGTCACCCGACCAGTTCACCACGGAGTACCTGCGCAAGGCCGCGACGAACCCCGACTTCAACATCCTCAAGGGGTACGCCGTCACCATCCTGTTCGTGGTGTCGGTGAACGTGCTGTCCGTGGCGCTGGCCGGCCCGGTGTCGTACGTGATCGCGCGGCGCAGCGAACGCCGGTACCGGATGCTCCTGCTGCTGTTCGTGGCCGGGACGTTCATCCCCAGCCAGGTGCTGGTGATCCCGGTCGTCTACACGCTGAAGTTCCTCGGGCTGATGGGCACGATCCCCGGGTTCGTGCTGTTCGAGACCACGCTGACGCTGCCGTTCTCGATCTTCCTGTACGCCGGCTACATCCTGACGATCCCGGCCAGCCTGGACGAGGCGGCCGCGGTCGACGGGGCCGGCAAGCACCGGGTGTTCTGGTCGATCGTGTTCCCGCTGATGAAACCGGCCGTGGTGACGATGGTCATCCTGAACACCTTCTCGGTGTGGAACGACTTCGTGAACCCGCAGATCATCCTCGGCCCGGGCAGCGGTCTCTACACCGTGACGACCGGCGTGTACGCCGCGGTGAGCCAGTACTCCACCGACTACACGGTGGTGTTCCCGACGCTGCTGCTCGCAGTGGCTCCGTTGCTGGTGGTCTTCGTGCTGCTCCAGCGGCACGTGATCAGCGGCCTGACCGCGGGAGCGACCAAGGGATGAACGAACCTGTCATAGCGGAGATACCGATTGGCGCACCGCCCGCGTGGGCGATCATGCAGCGCCGCCTGTTCGACGTGATGGACGAGGGCTGGTGGCTGTTCCGCGAACGCTACTGCCTCCCCGACGGCAGCTTGCGATACGCCGGCCCGGTGCAGAGCCGGGACGGTGCGGACGACTTCTACGAGGCGTTCGTGAACTGGCCGGTGCTCTACCAGCTCGGTGGCGCGGACGACCTGATCGACGTGTCGAAGTGGCACTGGGAAGGTGTCACCCGGCAGCTGACCGACCTGGGTTTCCTGGTCGACGAGTTCGAGCGCGGGTACGACTGGTTCCACATCGGCGAGTCGATGATCTTCTTCTACTCGCTGTGCGCCGCGGACCCGACGGACGAGGTGTTCCGGGAGCGCGCGTACCGGTTCGCCGAGCTGTACCTGCCTGGCTCGTCCAACTACGACCCGGTGACCCGGACGATCCGCGCGCCGCACAACGGCGCGGGCGGTCCGCGGTGGGGCATCAACGACGAGTGGCGGACGTTCGGCACCAACCAGGAGCGGATGCGCATCTTCGGGCTGCCGTTGTCCGGTGTGCCCGGGATCAATACCTGGGACGATCTGAAGGACAACGCGGATCTGATGGGTGCGGAGATGATCCGCCGACTCGGTGCTGGTGACACCGCAGTCAACCTTGCCGCGACGACCCTGACCGCGAACGCCTGGCTGTACGACCACAGCGACCGGTTCGCCGCGTGGACGCTGGAGTACCTGGACGCGTGGGAGGAGCGGGCCAAGGCGAACGGCGGTCTGCTGCCCGACAACGTCGGCCCGAGCGGCATCGTCGGCGAGCTGCACGACGGCCGCTGGTACGGCGGCAAGTACGGCTGGAACTGGCCGCACGGTGTCTACAGCGTCGGCTCGGCCGCGTGCGTCGCGGCGCTGAACGGCGCCGTACTCACCGGTGACTCGAAGCGGCTCGACTTCGCGCGGCAGCTGCTGGACCACCTGTACGACCGTGGCATCAGCGGTGCGGTCGACGAGACCGACATGAGCATCCGCGACCGGTGGGAGGCGGAGCTCGGTGAGGACTGCGCCAACCCGACGCTGCTGATCCCGAACCGGCACAGCGACGACGGGTGGTTCGACTATCAGCCGCCGCAGCTCGGACTGCCGATGTGGTTGTGGCAGGCATCCTTCGAGCCGGGTGACCGTGACCGGCTGAGCAAGCTGCGTGAGCGCAGCGGCTACGACTGGCGGACGGTCCGCGACTTCCGCAACAAGGAGGATGCCGGCCATGAGGCGCCCTGGCTCGCCTACCTGGCCGGAGACAACCCCGGCTACCCGGAAGCGATGCTGGGCGTCGCCCTGTCGCAGGTGCAGCGCCGGATGGACCTGATGGCCGTAGACACCGTCGACCCGGCCGAAATGAATATTCACCACTGGCAGCGGCACAACCCGGTCGCCACCGAGGCGCTGCTGCAGCTGACCACGGGTACGCCGCAGCTGCTCTACAACGGCGGCCTGCTGCCACTGCGCGTGCTGTACCTGGACGCGGACCGCGGCCGTCCCGGTCTGCCACCTGACGTCGCCGCACTGGTCGACACGGTGGAGCCGGACCGGACCGGTCTGCAGCTGGTCAACCTGTCCGCGACGCAGACCCGCCACGTGGTCGTCCAGGCGGGGAGCTTCGGCACGGACCGGATCGACGAGGCGACCGTGTCCACCGCGACGGGCGAGTACCCCGGCCCGTCCCCGGCGTACACCTCGACCCCGCCGACGCCAGGCACCCGCACCGTCGTTGTCGACGGCAACCGACTCGAAGTGACGATGCCGCCCGGCCGGACCATTCGGCTCGATCTGAGGCTGACCAGAAACACCTACCGCGCCAAGCACACGGCGCTTGCCTAATTGAGTACTGAGGAGACATATGAGCAGCACGGAACAAGCCCCGGTGACGCCTGTCTGGGACCTGCCGGTGCGGGGCGACACCCCGCCGGTGCCGGATCCCGACCTGGTGTCGCGGCTGTCCGAGATCGGGTCGGCCACCGCCTGCGCCCGGTTGCACAACCAGGGCATCCGCCGGACCTTCGTCGACGGTCCGACCAGCATGTTCCCCGGCAAGAAGGTGGTCGGCCGCGCGCTGACCCTGCAGTTCATGCCGCAGCGTGAGGACATCGCCGACGGGCAGACCCAGGAGTACATCGAGCGCAGTACGGCGCTGTGGGCCGTGCTCGACGAGATCCAGCCCGGCGACGTCCTCGTGGTCCAGGCCTACGGCAGCCACACCACGGGCTGCTTCGGCGACATGCTGGTCCGCTACTTCAAGCTCCGCGGCGGGGCCGGCATCGTCGTCGACGGCCGGATCCGCGACGTACCCCGGGTGTCGGAGCTCGACGTCCCGATCTGGTCCACCGGAGCCACCCCGCACTACGCGTCCCAGTCCGAGCTGTTCCCGTGGGCGTACAACGTCCCGGTGGCGGTCGGCGGCGTCCTCACGCTGCCGGGGGACCTGGTGCTCGCCGACGACGACGGCGCGGTTGTTGTCCCCAGGCAGCGTGCGGAGTCCGTCATCCAAGCGGCCGCCGAGCACGACGAGTGGGAGAAGTTCAGCCGGCGCCGGATCGACGAAGGCGCCCCCTTGCGTGACTACTACCCCCTGACCGAGAAGACCCGTCTCGAGTACGAGCGCTGGCGCAGCCAGAACGGCAACGCCGGCGACTGATCCCTCCGAGAGAGGACCCCGCCCAACATGTCCAAACGAACCAGGCGTACGACGCTCAGCGTCGGCGCCGGGGTGGTCGCGGCTGCCCTGGTGACCGTCGCGGCGATCCAGTTCAACGCCCAGCCCGCAGGTGCTGTCGACTGCAAGACCTTCTGGGTCGCACCCAGCGGCAACGACTCCGCCAAGGGCACCGAGAAGAGCCCGTGGAAGACCGTGACCCGGGCCCGTGACGAGATCCGGACCAACCACCTCAACGACCGGATGAACTGTGACATCACCGTCAACCTGAAGGCCGGCGACTACCCGGTCGCGTCCACGATCGACCTGAACGAGCAGGACTCCGGGAAGAACGGCCACCGGGTCGTGTACCGCAGCGTTGACGGTCCCGGTAAGGCGCAGCTCCAGGGCGCCGAGGAGATCACCGGCTGGACGCCGACCGCGAACGGCATCTACAAGGCCAAGTTCGACGCGTCGAAACCGTTCTACACGCTCTTCGAGGACGGCAAGCGCGCCACCAACGCCCGGTATCCCAACCGGGGCAGCGACGACACGTGGTCGCCGTACCTGACGTCGATCCTCTACGAAGAGGACAAGATGGACGTCCGCAACTGGCTGTGGGGTACGCCTGGTGACTGGGACCCCACGTGGGACATGAGCCAGGCTTCGGTGACGATCTGGTCCGGTGGTTCGTGGTCCTGGTTCACCGACACCATTCCGCTGCTGGACACCAACTTCAAGAAGACCCAGACCACGCTGAAGTACTGGACCCGCTACGCGATGGTCAACAGCCGTGGCGGCTCCCGCTACTACTTCCAGAACTCGCTGAGCTTCCTGGACCAGGCGGGGGAGTACTACGTCGACAACAAGGCCGGTGAGGTCTACTACAAGCCGCGCGCCGGCAGCATGGACGGTGTCAAGGTACTGCGGCCGACGGTGAAGACTGTGCTGAACCTGGCCGGCAAGTCACCGCAGGACCGGCTGCACGACGTCACGTTCGACGGCGTCGGTGTGCAGTACTCCGACTTCGTGAGCTGGTACCGCAACGGCTGGGTGGCCGGCGGCGACGCAGGTGTGGAGCACAAGTACCCGGAGTACGACCGGCAGATCGAGATGCCGCGGAACCGGTTCGGCGCGATCACGCTGACCAACACGAGCAACATCGACCTGAGCCGGCTGCACCTGTCCGACACCGGCTTCACCGGCATCTACCTGCTGTTCGCCAACGACCACACCAGGATCACCGACAGCTTGCTGGAGAACATCGGCGCCGACGGCATCAAGGTCGAGGGCGGCTGGCCGGGTGAAGGCGACCTGAGCAACCACCACACGATCTCGAACGTGTTCATCGACCACATCGGTGAGCTGGTCCCGGGTGACTCGGCGGGCGTCGAGCTGATGGACACCGGCAACAACACGGTCCAGAACATCGTGGTCAAGCACGGTGCCCGCTACGGCATCAGCCTGGAGTCGCGGCCGGAGGTGAAGGACGGCGACCAGTACGCGAGCGGCAACACGTTCAAGTACATCAAGCTCGAGGAGCTGGGCCTGGACAGCGGTGACATGGGCGCGTTCTACACGTACGGCGTCGACAACCAGGACCCGCACCCGGTGCAGAACACCGTCGACCAGCTGGTCATCGGCGACGTCATCCCGGACCCGTCGATGCCGGACGCCGGCGGTACCCGTGGCGTGCACATGGACGCCGGCGGATGCGGATTCGCGTTCAGCAACGTGCAGGTCGGGAAGGTGACCGACCAGAAGTACCAGTCGTACCAGTGCAACGAGGTGACGAACGCCGACTGGGTCGAGGGCTTCGACGCGTCGAAGATGGAGTACGACAAGATCGGCGTACTGCCCACGTTCCCGTACGACGTCGCGGGCCGGTGACCCAGATGTCACGTTTCGCGGCAGGAGTACTGGCCGGACTGGCCTTGCCCGCTCTTGTCCTCGGAGGCGGGGTGGCGGCGCGAGCCGCCGCCCCGGCGGGGCAGGACAACTGCAGCTCGTTCTGGGTCGCGCCGGACGGCGACAACCGGGCGCCGGGCACCGAGTCGAAGCCCTGGAAGACGATCGAGCACGCTCGGGACACCCTGCGGATCCGGTCGCACGCCGGGTGTACGCCGGTGGTGAACCTGCGCGCCGGGACCTACCTCGTCGACAAGACGATCACGTTCGACGACCGCGACTCCGGTGTGACTTACCGGAGCGTGGACGGCCCGGGCCGGGCGGTCCTGGACGCGGGACGGGAGGTCACCGGCTGGACGCCGTACCAGGACGGCATCTTCAAGGCGAAGGTCGACGTCGACCAGCCGTTCTACACGCTGTACGTCGACGGCGCGCGGGCCACCACCGCCCGGTACCCGAACCGGCGCTCGGACGAGGAGTGGGCGCCGTACCTGAAATCGGTCCTGATCGAGCCGGAGAAGGAGGCCGTCCGCGACCAGGTCGGCTTCACCGAGGGCGACTGGGACGAGACCTGGAACCTGGGCAGCTACACCGACTGGCCGGCGCAGCTGATGATCTGGTCGGGCGGCTCGTGGAGCTGGTTCACCGACACGGTGCCGATCAAGAACCCGGACTGGAAGGACAACAAGGTCACGCTGGACTACTGGACCCGGTACGCGATGATGAACTCCCGGTCCGGCTCGCGGTACTTCGTCCAGAACTCACTGGACCTGCTCGACGCCGAGGACGAGTACTACCTCGACTGGGCGAACAAGGAGCTGTACTACAAGCCGCGTGGCGGCACGATGGACGGCAAGCGGGTCCTGCGTCCGACGCAGACCCAGGTGCTGTCGCTGGCCGGTGTCACGCCCACGCGCCGGCTGCACGACATCGCGTTCGACGGTCTCGGGATCGCGAACACCGACTTCATGCAGTGGTACCGCTCGGGCTGGATCAGCGCGGGTGACTCCGGCCAGAAGCACAAGTACAAGGAGTACGACCGCCAGATCGAGATGACCCGCAACCGGTACGGCGCGGTCACTCTGACCAACACTCGTAACGTCGACCTGACCGGGCTGCACCTGCGGGACACCGGCTATCACGGCGTCTACCTGCTGTCGGCCAACGACCACGTGACGATCGCCGACAGCCTGCTGGAGAACATCGGTGCCGACGGCATCAAGGTCGAGGGCCCGTACCCGGGTGAGGGCGACGTCGCGAACCACAACACCTTCACCAACCTCTACATCGACCACGTCGGCGAGCTCGTGCCGGGTGACGCGGCCGGGATCGAGCTGATGGACACCGGGAGCAACAAGATCTCGCACGTCGTCGTGAAGCACAGCGCGCGCTACGGCATCAGTCTCGAGGCGCGGCCCGAGGTGAAGGACGGCGAGGGCTACGCAGTGAACAACGAGTTCTCCTACATCCGGCTGGAGAAGACCGGCCTGGACAGCGGCGACATGGGCGCGTTCTACACGTACGGCATCGACAACCAGGAACCGCATCCGATCCAGAACACGGTGCGGCAAATGGTCGTCACCGACGTGATCCCGGACGACTCGATGCCGGACAGCGGCACCCGTGGCGTGCACATGGACGCGGGCGGCTGCGGATTCAGCTTCTCCGACATCGAGATCGGGACGGTGACCGACGACAAGTACCAGTCCTATCAGTGCAACGAGGTGACCAACGCCAACTGGGTGGCCGGTTTCGACCCAGGGCGGATGGAGTACGACAAGATCGGCGTACTGCCCTCGTTCCCCTATCCCGTGGAAGGGCGGTGACCTGAGGATGTCCACACGTTCAGGACTTTTCATTGGACTCGCGGTCGGGCTGCTGGTGCCCGCGGCGGTGTTCGGCGGCTCCGCGCTTGGGGCCGGTGCCGCGCCCGCCGATCACGCGGGTTGTGCGGCGTACTGGGTGTCTCCTGCCGGGAACGACTCCGGTGCAGGCACGGAACGGCAACCGTGGAAGACGATCGAGCATGCTCGCGACACCCTGCGGTCGCGGGGTCATGCCGGCTGCACCACGGTGGTGAACCTGAAGGCCGGGACGTACCAGGTCGACAAGACGATCACCTTCGACCAGCGCGACTCCGGGGTCACGTACCGGAGCGCGGATGGGCCCGGGAAGGCCGTGTTCGAGGCGGGGCGGGAGGTGACCGGCTGGACGTCGTACAAGGACGGCATCTTCAAGGCGCCGGTCGACATCAGCCAGCCGTTCTACAGCCTGTACGCCGACGGCAAACGTGCTACGACGGCCCGGTACCCGAACCGGGAGTCCGACGACAAGTGGGCGCCGTACCTGCGGTCGATCCTGTTCGACCCGACCAAGGAAGCGGTGCGCGACCAGCTCGGGTTCAACACCGGTGACATCGACCCGTCGTGGGATCTTCGGCTCGGTACGTCGTGGCCCGCGCAGGTGACGGTGTGGTCGGGCGGCTCGTGGTCGTGGTTCACCGACACGATCCCGATGCTCGACATCAACTTCACGAAGAAGCGGACCACGCTGGTGTACCCGGCGCGGTACGGCTTCATCAACTCCGGCGGCGGCTCGCGGTACTACGTGCAGAACTCGCTGAGCCTGCTCGACCAGGCCGGCGAGTACTACCTCGACTACCCGGCGAAGACCCTGTACTACAAGCCGGCCGGCGGCACCATGGACGGTGTCAAGGTCTTCAGGCCGACGCAGACGCAGGTGTTCTCGATCGCGGGCGCGTCCCCGAACCAGCGGGTGGAGAACCTGACACTCGACGGCCTGACCATCCAGCACACCGACTTCATGGACTGGTACCGGTACGGCTGGAACGGGACGGGTGACTCGGGCACCAAGCACAAGTACCCGAAGTACGACACCCAGATCGAGCTGCCGCGGAACCGGTGGGGTGCGATCACGCTCACCAACACCCGCGGGGTGAAGCTGACCAGGCTGCACATCCAGCAGACCGGGTTCACCGCGATCGAGGTGCTGTTCGCGAACGAGAAGACCACGGTCTCGGACAGTCTGCTCGAGCATCTCGGCAACGACGGCATCAAGATCGAGGGTGGCTGGCCCGGTGAAGGTGACGTTGCCCATGGCAACACGTTCACGAACAACTACATCCACCACATCGGCGAGCTGGTGCCCGGCGACTCGGCCGGCGTCGAGATCATGAACAGCGGCGGCAACCTCGTCAGTCACACGGTGGTCGAGCACGGTGCGAGGTACGGCATCAGCATCGAGTCGAGGCCGGAGATCCCGAACGCGGACAACTACACCGGCGGCAACACGGTCAAGTACGTCCGGCTGTCGCATCTGGCGCAGGACAGCGGCGACACCGGTCCGTTCTACGCGTACGGCGTCCGCAACGAACCGCCGTACACACCGGACGCGTCCGTGTCTCAGCTGATCATCGACGACGCGAACGCCGACCCGTCGATGCCGGACGCGAAACCGTACGGCGTGCACATGGACTTCGGCGGCTGCGGGTTCGCGTTCTCGGACATCAAGGTGACGAACACCGAGAGCGACCCGTACCACGGGCCGTCGGCGGGACCGTGCGACACGTTCGCGAACGTGAGCTGGGAGGCCGGGTTCGACGACTCCAGGATGCAGTACGACCAGATCGGCGTACTGCCTTCGTTCCCCTACGAGAAGCCTTAGAGAGGTCATGAACATTCTGGGTGGCTACCGGGTACTCGACCTGTCGGTGGCGATGGCCGGGCCGCTGGCGGCGATGCGGCTCGGCGACCTCGGTGCTGACGTGGTCAAGGTCGAGCCGGTCACCGGCGAGTGGCAACGGCACACCGCCGCCGGCGGAGCGACCGGCAATGAGATCAACGCGTCCTTCCTGTCGCTGAACCGCAACAAGCGCAGCCTGGCCGTCGACCTGAAGTCCGACGCGGGCCGCGAGCTGCTGTACGAGCTGGTGCGTACAACAGACGTGTTCCTGCAGAACTACCGGCCGGGCGTCGCCGCACGCCTCGGCGTCGACTACGACACCCTGCGCGCACTGAAGCCCTCGCTGGTCTACGTGTCGATCTCTGGGTACGGCGAGAGCGGTCCGTACGCCGAGTGGCCCGGACAGGACCTGCTGGTACAGGCGATGAGCGGTGCGCTGTTCAGCGCCGGCCGACCGGATGAGCCACCTGTCGCCGCACCGTACTTCCTGGCCGACGCGGTCACGGCGTACAGCGCGTTCGAAGGCGTGCTGGCAGCCCTGCTGCACCGGGAGCGGACTGGCGAGGGGCAGCTCGTCCAGGTGAACATGCTGGACGCGGTGATCGCTCTGCAGATGCAGGAGCTGTCGGTGCACACCGTTGGCGGCGTACCACAGACGCGGTCCGAGGAGGTACACGCGCACAGCTACATCCGCGCGCCGTACGGGATCTTCACCACTGCCGACGGGTACATCTCACTGGCGTTTGCGAACCTGCCCGTACTCGCGGAGGTACTGGACGCGCCGCAGCTCGCCGGACTGGACGCGGAGCGCGACGGCTTCGCACGGCGCGACGAGATCGCCGCCGCGGTGTCTACTGCGTTGCGACGGGAGACGACCGAGCACTGGATGCTCAAGCTGCGTGAGCGCGGCGTGTGGTGCGGTCCGGTGCTCTCGTACGACGACGTACGCACGGACCCGCAGGTGCTGCACAACGAGTCCTTCGTGACATACGAGCACCCGACCGAGGGCACCGTGACCACGCCAGGCTTCCCGTACCGCTTCAGCCGCACCCCGGCCGACGTACACCGTCCTGCCCCGCTCGTCGGCGAACACACCGATGAGCTGCTGGCCGAACTAGGCATCTCCCCAGCAACCCGCCAGGCCCTCCTGGACGACGGCGCGGTGCGGCGCCGGAACGCCTGACCAGTTTCCGCCAGACACTCCGACCGAAGCTGCGGTTGACCCCAAGACACGACACAGTCGAACAAAGGAGAACGGGAAAGCGCTCTCCAACCGTGGGGGGCTACGACCTGGGAGTGTCGCGTGGCTCAAACAGAACGAATCCCCAGCCGACAGACCACGGCCGGTAAACCGACGGGCTCCGGACCACCGGGGACCGTTACGGACAGTAGACCCTCGGCGAAGCCGCTGTCCTGGTGGGCGCGCGCCCGCCGGGACAAGATCTTGCTGCTGATGGCGCTGCCCGGGCTGGCGCTGCTGCTGGTGTTCCACTACCTGCCGCTGCTCGGGAACCTGATCGCGTTCCAGGAGTATCTGCCGTTCGTACCGCTCGGCCGCAGCGCATGGGTCGGGTGGGACAACTTCGCGGTGATCTTCAACGGCGACCCGGAGTTCCTGAACGCGCTCAAGAACACGCTGCTGATCACGCTGGTCCAGGTGATCTTCGTGTTCCCGGCGCCGATCGCGCTGGCGCTGCTGCTGAACAGCCTGCTGTCCGAGCGGATCAAGCGGGTCGTGCAGTCGGTGCTGTACCTGCCGCACTTCCTGTCCTGGGTGATCGTGATCGCGATCTTCCAGCAGGTCCTCGGCGGCAGCGGGATGATCAACAACTTCCTCCGCGAGCACGGGATGGGCACGATCGACTTCCTCGGCAACCCGGACGGCTTCATCGCGCTGCTCACCAGTCAGGTGATCTGGAAGGACACCGGCTGGGGGACGATCCTGTTCCTCGCGGCGCTGACACAGATCGATCCGGGGCTGTACGAGGCCGCCCGCGTCGACGGCGCCTCCCGCTGGCGGCAGTTGTGGCATGTCACGGTGCCCGGGATCCGCGGACTGATCATCCTGCTGCTGATCCTGCGGCTCGGCGACTCGCTGACCGTCGGGTTCGAGCAGATCATCCTGCAGCAGAACCTGGTCGGGAGACCGGCGAGCGAAGTACTCGACACCTACGTCTACAACAACGGCGTACTGGCCGGCCAATGGGGTGTCTCGGCCGCGGTCGGATTGGTCAAGGGGCTTGTTGCCGTCGTCCTGGTGCTCGGCGCCAACAAGATCGCCCACATCTTCGGTGAGGCGGGGGTGTACAAGAAATGAGCACGATGCAGAAAGGGATCGACGACGGTCCCGGCACCGCCTCGCGGGCGGTCAAAGGCGTCGTACTGCTGATCTGCTGCGCGATCGTCATCATCCCGTTCATCGGTGTGATCTCGACCAGCATCGCCAGCCAGCAGCACGTGACGAACTCCGGCGGCTTCGTGCTCTGGCCGGACGGCCTGAACCTGGACGCCTACAAGTCGATCTTCAACGGCGGCGTGGTGCAGCGGGCGCTGCTGGTCAGTGTCGTGATCGCCACCGGCGGCACGCTGATCAGCCTGGCCGGCTCCACGATGCTCGCGTACGCGCTCAGCCGGCCGGGGTCGTTCGGGCAGCGGCCGATCCTGATGATCGTGCTGTTCAGCCTGTTGTTCAGCCCCGGCCTGATCCCGAACTACCTGGTGGTGAAGGAGTTCGGGCTGCTCGACTCGTTGCTGGCGCTGATCCTGCCGACGGCGATCAGCGGGTTCAACGTGATCGTGCTGCGCTCGTTCTTCATGGGTATCCCGGACTCGGTGCTGGACTCGGCCCGGATCGACGGCGCCGGCGACTTCCGGATCT
This sequence comes from Kribbella speibonae, assembly GCF_004331375.1. Lineage (NCBI taxonomy): Bacteria > Bacillati > Actinomycetota > Actinomycetes > Propionibacteriales > Kribbellaceae > Kribbella > Kribbella speibonae. The sequence continues at coordinate 232,408 of NZ_SJKC01000004.1, forward strand.
TCTGGTCGATCGTGCTGCCGCTGTCGCGGGCCGTGCTCGCGGTCGTCGGGCTGTTCTACGCGGTCGGGTACTGGAACGCGTTCTTCAACGCGATGCTCTACATCAGCGACACCGCGAAATGGCCGTTGCAGCTGGTCCTGCGGACGTACGTCGTCAACAACACCGAGCTGAGCAGCGGTGATCTCGGCGGCGCGTCGGCCGACCAGCTGCCGCCGCAGGAATCGATCCAGATGGCGATCCTGGTGGTGTCGCTGGTGCCGATCCTGATCGTGTACCCGTTCCTGCAACGGCACTTCGCCAAGGGCATGATGACCGGGGCGGTGAAGGGATGACCGGGATCAGCAGAAGAACGCTCCTCGGCGGATCGCTGGCCGCCGCGGCCGTCAGCCTGAGCGGCTGCTCGACCGTGACGCGATCGACCGATATCGCGGCGCTGAACAAGCCCGTCGCGCTCCCGACGTACCAACGCTTCGACGGCCCGAAACCGGACCTGCCGCGAAGCCACCCGTTGATGCCGGACTGCTTCTACAAGTTCCCGGCGAACCCGGCCAACGTCACCGACGGCGCACCCGGCGACGGCAGCGACGTGACCGGGACGGTGCCGACGTCGAACCCGATTCCGCCGACCGCCGACCGCAATCCCTACTGGAAGGAGCTGAACCAGCGCGTCGGTTCGCCACTGGACCTGACGATCACCTCGGCCGCGGGCAGCGACTACGTCAACAAATTCGCGACGTCCGTGGCCGGCGACACCCTGGGTGATCTGTTCAATGTCGACGGCGGTTTCGCCTACCTGCCGCAGTTCCTGGAGGCACGCGCTCAAGACCTCACCGAGTACCTGTCGGGCGACGCGATCCTGGAGTATCCGTTCCTCGCCAACCTCTCCACTGATTCGTGGCGCGGCTGCGTGTACTCCGGCGGCATCCGGGCCGTCCCGATCCAGCGCGGGGTGATGTCGTCGAACCTGCTGCTGGCGCGGCAGGACATCCTCGACCAGCTCGGCGTCGAGCTCGGCTCACCCGGTGTGGACGAGCTGATCGCGGTCGCCAACGCGGTCACGGACGGCAAGAAGAACCGGTGGGCGTTCGCCGTGCCGCCGACGGCCGCGGTGAGCGCGATGCTCGGGTTGCCGAACGGGTGGGAGGTTCGCGACGGACGCCTGGTGCACAGTCGCGAGCTCGAGGAACACAAGCAGATGATCGCGGTCGGTGCGCAGTTGCAGAAGGCCGGTCTGATCCATCCCGACGGGATCGCGAAGAACAACCAGAAGGTCTGGTTCAGTCAGGGGTCAGCGGTGATGACCCAGGACACGTACTCGTCGATCCAGAGCTTCTATCGGCGCAGTGTGGTGCCGAACTTCGCGATCGGGTTGCCGGTCGTGCGGGACGCGTCCGGGAAGGTCGGGCGGTTCCTGCTCGGGCAGCCGAACAACTCGATCGCGGCGATGCGGCCGAGCTCGCCCGAGCGGACCAAGATGCTGTTGCGGATCCTCAACTGGATGGCCGCGCCGTTCGGCACCGCGGAGTACCTGTTCCGTAAGTTCGGGCTGCCCGGACGGCATTACACGCTGAAGGGCACCGACCCGGTGCTCACCGAGGCCGGGCAGAGTGAGGTCTGTCTGGGCGAGTTCCCGATCCAGTACCTGGCCGACGGCGGATACCCGGTCTATTTCCCGGGTCATCCCGAGGCGGTCGATGTCGCGTACAACCATCTCAAGTCCATCCTGCCGACGGCGATCCTGCAGCCGACGTACGGGCTGTACTCGCCGACCCAGTCGATCAAGGGGAAGCTGAACGACAACCGGTTCGACGCGCTCACGAAGGACATCCAGCTGGGCCGTGCCGACCTGACGGACTGGGACAAGACGGTCGCCGAGTGGCGGAAGTCCGCCGGCGACGCGATCCGGCACGAATACGAGGAAGCAATGTCCGCCCAGGGGCGGAAGTAGGCACTCCCGCTGGGGACTGGGAACAAGCAATATCCTGTTCCCAGACCCCGGCGGTTGTTCCCGCTACTTGCAGCGTAGGGAGTCGAGGTTCGGGGCGTCGCCCATGGCGTGGTTGCCGGCGTCGTTCGGGTGCAGGCCGTCGCCGCCGTCGTACGCCGCCGCGAGCCGGGACGGATCCGCCGGGTCACGGGTCGCCGCGTCGAAGTCGGCCACGCCGTCGAACTCGCCGCTCGTGCGGATGAACGTGTTCACCGCCTGCCGGATCGCTTCCTTCTCCGGCGTGTACACGAACGAGCTCCCCATCGGCGTCAGCGTCCCGCCGACGATGCAACGGCCGGACGCGTGCACCCGGGCGATCAGCTGCCGATACCCGGCGAGCAACTGCTCGGTCGTCGCGCCGGCGTAGATGTCGTTGATCCCTTCCAGCACCAGCACGGTCCGTACGCCGGGCTTCGTCAGCACGTCCTTGTCCAGCCGGGCCAGCGCGCTCGCGCCCGCACTGCCTGCCTTTGCGATCCCGCCGAGCACCCGGTTCCCCGAGATGCCTTCGTTCGAGATCGCCAGCCGTCGCGGCTCCGGCAGCTTCGCGTACCGGGCGGCCAGGATGTCTGGCCAGCGCCGGTTCGTGTCGATCGTCGTGCCGACCGACGAGGTGATCGAGTCGCCGAGCGTCGCGACGGTCTCCACCGGCCGCGGCGCCTCGACGATCGCGGCGTTCAGGAAGTACCACGCCGAGGACTCCGTCTGGTACGCCGTACTCGACTCGTCGGCCGCGTGGTCGCCGGACGTCGACTTGTAGCTGTGCTGCATCGCCCGGTTGTGCGCGGTGATCACGCCCGTCGTCCCGACCACGTGCAGGCTGACCGTCAGGCTGGTCAGGGCCGGCACCGTACCGGGCAGCGGATCGCTGATCGCCATCGCGCCCGGTGGGATCGTCACCGTCGTACTGCCGCTGAACGTGAGGCGCCGGCTGGACCCCGGCACCACGCTCGCACCGTTGTCCTGCCGCCCGACGTACACCGAGTCGGACACCAGCGGCTGGTCCCCGTTCGCGTTGGAGATCCGGATCCGCAGATCCTTCCCGCCCACGGACGTCCGCAGCACGTTCCGCACGGTCATGTCACTCAACGACCCGCCGGCGATGTCGTCCGCCGCGCCCCATGTCGTCACCAGCCCGCTGCCAGCACCTCCAGTCGCCACCTCGTCCGGTGCGGCCGCCACCAGACCTGCCGCACCCACCGCCGTCACCAGCAAACTCGCGCCCACCCGGCGCCACGCAGTAAAAGTCATGCCCATCAAGTCACCCCCGAATACCTACGCATGCAATCGTTTGCAGAGATTCTGTCGCCGAACGGTCGGCCTGGCGAGCCGAACGGTAGATATCCCGGCCGGCCGGTGGATTGGCCGGTCAGGGACAATGGGCGGTGATGACGCTGACCGAGATGTTGCCGGGGACCACCGAGCCTGACGACCTGTTCGACGCCCTGCAGAGCTGGGTGGGGGAGCAGGGGATCTCGCTGTACCCGGCGCAGGAGGAGGCGCTGATCGAGGTGATGACGGGGTCGAACGTGATCCTGTCGACGCCGACCGGGTCCGGGAAGAGTCTGGTGGCGACCGGTGCGCACTTCGCCGCGCTGGCGAACGGGCAGCGGACGTTCTACACCGCGCCGATCAAGGCCCTGGTGTCGGAGAAGTTCTTCGCATTGTGCGACGTGTTCGGCGCCGAGAAGGTCGGCATGCTGACCGGCGACGCCTCCGTCAACGCGGGCGCGCCGATCATCTGCTGTACGGCGGAGGTCCTGGCGAACATCGCCCTGCGCGAAGGGGCGGACGCGGACGTCGGCCAGGTGGTGATGGACGAGTTCCACTTCTACTCCGAGCCGGACCGCGGCTGGGCCTGGCAGGTGCCGCTGCTCGAGCTGCCGAAGGCGCAGTTCGTGCTGATGTCCGCGACTCTCGGCGACGTCGAGCGATTCAAGATCGATCTGTCCCGCAGGACCGGCCGGCCGACCGCGATCGTCTCGTCCGGCGAGCGCCCTGTCCCGCTCCTCTACAAGTACGTCACCACGCCGCTGCACGAGACGCTCACCGAACTCCTGGTGACGCACCAGGCTCCGGTGTACGTCGTCCACTTCACGCAGGCCGCTGCCCTGGAACGCGCCCAGGCGCTGACCAGCATCAACGTCTGCACGAAGGAGGAGAAGGACAAGATCAAGGAGCTGATCGGGCACTTCCGCTTCAGTTCCGGCTTCGGCAGGACCCTGCACCGGCTGATCATGCACGGGATCGGCGTCCACCACGCCGGCATGCTGCCGAAGTACCGGCGGCTGGTCGAGCAGCTCGCGCAGGCGGGGTTGCTGAAGGTCATCTGCGGTACGGACACGCTCGGCGTCGGGATCAACGTACCGATCCGTACCGTCCTGCTGACCGCTCTGAGCAAGTACGACGGCCGTCGGCAGCGCATCCTCAAGGCGCGCGAGTTCCACCAGATCGCCGGCCGCGCCGGCCGGGCCGGGTACGACACGTCCGGCACGGTCGTCGTGCAAGCGCCGGACCACGTCGTGGAGAACGTCAAGCTGCTCGCGAAGGCCGGTGACGACCCGAAGAAGCAGCGGCGGGTCCAGCGCAAGAAGCCGCCGGAGGGTTTCGTCACCTGGGGCGAGGACACGTTCGACCGGCTCGTCGCGGCCGACCCGGAGCCGCTGCAGTCGCGGATGCGGGTCAGCCACGCGATGCTGCTGAACGTGATCGCCCGCGACGGCGACGCGTTCGCGAGCATGCGGCACCTGCTGCAGGACAACCACGAGGACTCGCGGGCGCAGATCCGGCTGATCCGCCGCGCGATCCAGATCTACCGGACGCTGCTCACCGCCGGCGTCGTCGAGCGCCTGGACGAGCCGGACGAGAACGGCCGGTCGCTGCGGCTGACCGTGGACCTGCAGAAGGACTTCAGCCTGAACCAGCCGCTGTCCACGTTCGCGCTGGCCGCGCTCGATCTGCTCGACCCCGAGGACCCCGTGTACGCGCTCGACGTGGTGTCGGTGGTCGAGGCGACGCTGGAGGATCCGCGCGCGATCCTGTTGGCGCAGCTGCACCACGCCAAGGGCGAGGCCGTGAACTCGATGAAGGCCGACGGCATCGAGTACGAGGAGCGGATGGAGCTGCTCGAGGACATCAGCTGGCCGAAGCCGCTCGAAGAGTTGCTCGAGGCAACTTTGGAGATGTACCGGCAGACGCACCCGTGGATCGCCGAGGCCGGGCTGTCGCCGAAGTCGGTGGTCCGGGACATGTTCGAGCGGGCGATGACCTTCGGCGAGTTCATCCAGTACTACGGTCTCGCGCGGTCCGAGGGCATCGTCCTGCGCTACCTCAGCGACGCGTACAAGGCGCTCCGGCAGACCGTACCGCCGGACAAGGTGAACGACGATCTCACCGATCTGATCGAGTGGCTCGGCGAGGTGGTCCGCCAGACCGACTCCAGCCTGCTCGACGAGTGGGAAGAACTCACGAACCCGACGGACGTCCCGCAGGCGGAGGTGGTCCCAGCGGGTCCGCGCCGGATCACCTTGAACACCAGGGCTTTCCGCGTCCTCGTCCGCAACGCCATGTTCCGCCGCGTCGAGCTACTCGCCCTGCACCGCTGGGCCGAACTCGGGCAGCTCGACACCGCAGCCGGCTGGGACGCAGGCCGCTGGGCCGAAGCCGGTACGGCGTACTACGCCGAGCACGACGTGGTGGGCACCGGCCCCGCAGCCCGCGGCCCTGCACTCTTCATGGTCGAGGAACACCCGGGCTACTGGGAGGTCCAGCAAATCATCGACGACCCCGAAGGCAACCACGACTGGCGCATCACCGCCAGCGTCGACCTCAACGCCTCCGACGAAGCCGCCGAACTCGTCCTGGAAATGGTGTCGTTCAAGCCCCTCTGACATTCCGGAAGCAGCCCGTCCGGAATGCGGTGTAGACCAGAGGTGTGAGTCTTCCTGGTGAGATCGTGCCGGTTCAGCGGGTCGAGGTCGGCCCCGGGCATCACCTGGCGGTACGGCGGCGCGGCGCGGGCGGCGTACCGCTGCTGCTTCTGCACGGATTCCCTTGCACGAGTCGCATCTGGGCGCACAACCTCGTCCCGTTGGCGGAGGCCGGGTTCGATGTCGTCGCGCCGGACCTGCGCGGGTACGGCGAGTCCGACTTCGCGCCGGACGGCTACTACGACCTCAACGCGTTCAACGCCGACCTGACCGGTCTGTTCGGCAAGCTCGGGTGGGAACGTGCCGTCGTCGCAGGTCATGATCTCGGCGCGTCGATCGCCATCGATCTGGCCAATCGCTACCCGGACCGCGTGGACCGCCTAGTGATCCTGGACGACTCCACACCCGCCCTCGACGACGCGTTCGCGGCCGCCGGCATTCCGGCGGCGAACGCCGGGTCCGCGGTCTACGACTACGTTCGCCGTCAGGGACGTGAGGCCGATGCGCTGGTCGCGGAGCTGGACACGCCGGAGCAGCGGCGGCGCTACGTCGCCGAGTTCTACGGGCATCGCCTGTGGTGTCCTCCCGACGCCTTTGACGAGGAGGACCTGGCCTTCCTGACCGAGCCGTACGGCGACGCGGACCGGCTCCGTGCGTCGTTCGCCGACTACGAGATCGTCATGGGCACCCGGCCGCTGTCCGCGCCGGAGCTGCTCGACCGGCCGGTCGAGCAGCCCGCGCTCATCCTCGTCGGGACGGACCAGGTGACGAAGGACGACCACGTCGAGCAGCGCTGCGCGATCGGGTTCCCCGCGGCGGTGGGTCCGTTGTGGGTCAGGGGAGCCGGACACTTCCTGCCCTGGGAGCGGCCCGAGCTGGTCAACCGCGCGATCCGTTCGTTCTGCGGCGACCTTCTGTCAGCTGATCAGCTCGGCCACTCGACGTCGACCTCGGTGTCGGCGTTGTAGTCCACGCCCGGTACGTCGAAGCCGTACAGGCGGCGTACCTCGGACAGGAACCACGTGGCGTCGGCGACCTCGGCGATGTTGTCTTGGGTCGCGGACTCCCACTGGGTGCGGACGGCGGACTGGATGTCGTCGTTGAGTTCCCAGCGGTCGAGGCGGATGCGGCCCTCGTCGTCCAGGTCGAACGGGGTCTCGCCGGTGAGCTGGTCCCACAGCGCGATCGACTGTTCTACCGGCGTCTGCAGAGCGGTGACCTTGTGCAGCAGGCTGACGTACAGGCCGATGCCCGGGATCGCGGACGACGCCTGGGTGACGGCGGCGCCGTTGACCGACGTCATCGCGGTCACGCCGTCCGCGGCCAGTTTCAGCGCGGTCTGCTCCAGGTCCGCCTTGGCCGCGCCGATCGAGCCCTGGCGGTAGAGCGGGCCGGTCAGCTCGGAGCCGATGTAGGTGAGGGCGACGGTGTTGAACCCAGGCTTGAGCAGGTCGCGCTCCTGGAGGGCGGTGACCCACCGGGCCCAGTCCTCGCCGCCCATCACCTTCACGGTCTCCGCGATCTCGTCGTCGGTCGCGACCTCGATCCCGACCTCCTGCAGCACCGGCGCACCGTCGTCGAACGCGAGGCTCTTCGTGGTGTGCTCGGCGCCGATCGCCTTCAGCACCGACTGGTACGTCTCGCCGTTGCGCGGGTCCGTGCGGCGCGGCGCGGCGACGCTGTAGACGAGGTGGTCGATACCGCCGAGCTGCTCGGCGACCAGGTCGAGCACCTCGTCCTTGGTGGTGTCCGCGAAGGCGTCGGCGTTCACGAAGGTCCACGAGCGGCCGAGCTCAGCGGCCAGCGCAGCGGTCTCCGCAGTGCGGTACCAGCCGGCAGTCGCCGTACGCCGGGCCGTCGGAGCCTTCTCGAAGCAGATGCCGATGCCGTCGATCCCGTACCGCGCGAGGCCGGCGATCGTGGTCGCGAGCCCGTAGCCGGAGCTGGACCCGATCACCAGCGCCGTACGACGCTCCGCCGTACGCCCCTCGACCTCGGCCGCCATGTCCCGTACCACCCGCGCACACCCTGCCGGATGGGAGTCGAGGAACAGGAATCCGCGCCCAACCGGCTTCACCACACGCTCAGTCATGCGGACGACCTTATTAGCTCCAGTACATTTCCGCGTCGTCAGGTTCCACGACGACGTCGGCGCCGAGGCGGCGGAGGTTGCCGGCGAAGTCGGTGTAGCCGCGGTGCACGTGGTGGGCGGCCGACACGAGGGTCTCGCCCTCGGCGGCGAGACCGGCCAGCACCAGGGCGGCGCCCGCGCGGATGTCGGAGGCGACCACCGGAGCGCCGGACAGCCGCGGTACGCCGCGAACGACCGCGTGATGCCCGTCGGTCTGGATCTGCGCACCCAGCCGGGTCAGCTCCTGCGCGAACGTGAACCGGCCCTCGAACAGGTTCTCGGTGACCATCGCCGCGCCGTCGCTGATCGCGTTCAGCGCGATCACGAACGCCTGCAGGTCGGTGGCGAACCCGGGATACGGGAGCGTGACCACGTCCACCGGCTTCGGCCGGTCGTGCATCCGGACCCGGAAGCCGGGGTTCAGCACGGTGATCTCGGCGCCCGCCTTGTGCAGCTTGTCGAGCGGCAGTTCGAGGTGTTCCGCGTGCCCGTTGGTGATCGTCACGTCACCCTTGGTGATGGCGGCCGCGAACGCCCAGCTGCCGGACACGATCCGGTCCGGCACCACGACGTGGTCGACGGGATGCAGCAACCCGCTCACCCCGGTGATCTCGATCCGCGGCGAGCCGGCGCCGTCGATCTGCGCGCCCATCTCGACCAGCATCGCCGCGATGTCCTGGATCTCCGGCTCGCGGGCGGCGTTCTCGATGATCGTGGTCCCGCGCGCGAGCACGGCCGCCATCATGATCGTCTCGGTGGCGCCGACACTCGGGAAGTCCAGCCAGACCTCGGCGCCGTGCAGCCCCTGCGGCGCCTCGGCGATCACGAAGCCGTGCTCGATGTGCACCTTCGCGCCCATCGACTCCAGGCCCGCGACGTGCATGTTCAGGCCGCGGGAACCGATGTTGTCGCCGCCCGGCAGCGCGACCTCGGCCTGGCCGCAGCGGGCCAGCAGCGGACCGAGCACCGAGATCGACGCGCGCAGCTTGCGGACCAGGTCGTAGTCGCACTGGTGCCCGATCGTGCCCGGTACGGCGATCGTCGCGAGCCGCTGCTCCGCGTCGACGGTCACCTCGCACCCGAGGGTGTCCAGCAGTTGCGCCATGAACGTGACGTCGAGAATGCCCGGCACCTGCCGCAGCGTCGTCGTCCCCTCCGCCAGCAGCGCTGCCGCCATCAGCTTGAGCACACTGTTCTTCGCTCCGGCCACCTCGACAGCGCCGTCGAGCCGTGCCTCACCCGCGATCCGAAACCGTTCCACCGGTCGACTGTAGCGTTCGACCGTCTCGGGCTTTGCGTAGAGTCCTGGCATGGCTGTGAACTTGACGCGGATCTACACCCGCACCGGAGACGCCGGCGAGACCCGCCTCGGCGACAACTCCGTCACCTCTAAGACGGATCCGCGGCTGGCGGCGTACGGCGAGGTCGACGAGGCGAACTCCGCGATCGGCGTGGCCATCGCGGCCGGGCACCTGAACAGCGCGATCGTGGTGCTGCTGACGCACATCCAGAACGACCTGTTCGACGTCGGCGCGGACCTGTGCAACCCGATCACGCCCGACCCCGAGTACCCTCCGTTGCGCATCACCCAGGACTACATCGACCGCCTCGAGGGCTGGTGCGACGAGTACAACGGTCGTTTGACCAAGCTCCGCTCGTTCATCCTGCCGGGCGGCACCGAGGGCGCCGCGTACCTGAACGTCGCCCGCGCCGTCGTACGCCGCTCCGAGCGGGCCGGCTGGGCCGCGGTCGAGGCGCACGGCCCGTCCGTCAACCTGCTCGCGATCACGTACCTGAACCGGCTGTCCGACCTGCTCTTCATCCTCGGCCGCGTCGCGAACCTGTCCTCGGGCGGCGACGTCCTCTGGGTCCCGGGCGGCGAGCGCGGTTAGCCGATCTCCCAACTGAAGGGCATCCGCAGTACGCCGGCCGGCGGCAACCCGAGCGCGCTGTAGAGACCGGTGGTCAGGCCGTCGAGCGTCAACGGCGCCGCACTGACCGCCAGATCATCGGTCGTCGTCGGCGCCTTCAGCTGACTGAGCAGGTTGCGGTGCGGTACGGCGGTCACGGCGATCTCGTCGCGGTCCAGACCGGCCCGGTTGCACGCGAGCGTCAGTGCGTGCTGGAACCCGCCCAACTCGTCGATCAGCTTGTGATTGTGCGCGTCCGCACCGGTCCAGACCCGTCCGCGGGCCAGCGATTCCAGCTGCTCCTCGGGCAGGCCGCGGTCCTGTGCGGCCTTGGCGACGAAGTCCTTGTAGATGCGGTCGAGGATCTCCTCCAGCCGCGCCCACTGCTCGTCGGTGAACTCCTCCTGCGCCGAGAACATCTGCGCGTTCGCGCCCTCGGACACGGCCTCGCGGGAGATGCCGATCCGTCCCAGCGCATCGCGTACGACGCCCTTGCCGGTGAGGACCCCGATCGACCCGGTGATCGTGCCGGGCTGCGCGACGATCACGTCAGCCGGCATCGCGACGAAGTACCCGCCGGATGCGGCCACACCGCCCATCGACGCGATGACAGGGCGTCCGGTCGAGCGCAGCCGCAGTACTTCGTTGCGGATCGCGTCTGACGCGACGTACGAACCACCTGGGCTGTCGACGCGCAGCACTACCGCCTTCACGCGTTCGTTGTCCGCAACAGCTCGCAGTGCGGCGCCGACCGTGTCGGAGCCGGAGCCAGGACCACCCATCGGGCTGTTGGAGTTGCGACCGACCGAGATGCCACCTGTCACGCGGACGACTGCCACCAGCGGCTTCTGCGGCCACGGGAGGTTCTTGCGTACCTCGTCGAGCGTCCGCGGACCACGCCGGATGTACCGCTCAGCCAGCAGCCTGTCGTCGTACTGGAGTTGCTTCTCGAGCTCGTCGTACACGTCCGACCGGTAGCCGAGTCGATCGACCAGACCGGCGTCCAGACCGGCCTCAGCGGGCAGGGGCGCGCTGTCGACGAGCTCTCGGACTCGTGCGCTGTCCAGACGCCGCCGTACGGCGATGCCCTCGACGATCTGCTCGTACGCCGATTCCGCGAGCCGCGACGCCATCTCGCGAGCAGGCGCCGTCATCTCCCGCTCCGTGAACGTGTCGGCAGCCGTCTTGTACTCACGCCGCTTGCCGAACTGGGGGATCACACCGGCCTTGTCGAGCGCACCGCGGATGAAGACCGCCTGCACAGACACACCGGTGATCGCCAGGTCGCCGGACGGCTGCAGCCAGATCTCGTCGAACGCCGTTGCCAGGTAGTACGGGACGGTGCCCTGTCCGGCCTCGCCGAACGACTCGGTCCACGCGACAGCTGCCTTACCCGACGTACGGAAGTCAGCCACCGCCTCACGCAGCTCCTGCACCTGGGCCAGTGAGAGCCGGTTGCCGCCGATGTGGGCCACTACGCCGACCACACCGTCGTCACGCGCCCCCTTCCGGAGCGCGCCCACCAGCTCGCGCAGCGTCGGCAGGTGGCGCGCACGGAACGCCGCCACGGGTGAGGCGGGCGGCGTCTCGAGTACACCGCGGGTCAGGTCCAGCTCAAGCAGAGTCCCCATACTCAGACCCTAGACCCACGCCAAAGGGGCTCAAGGGGTCTCCAGCAGCCCACGGGCGGCGGCCTCGTCCTTCGGCCAGACGTAGACCGTCCAGCCGTCGGTGGTGCGGGCCGCGGTCGCCTTGATACCGAAGTCCTTCAGGCGGCTGACCAGGACGCGGGCGTCGTTGTAGTTCGGCACGGTGCGGATGTCGATGAGCAGGCCGAAGGCGTCCCGGTCGGCCGGGCGATGGTCGACCCGGCGTACCAGCGACCCGCCCTTCGCCTTCGAGAAGGCCCAGCGGCACAGCAGTACCATCAGACCGGCCAGGGCGATGGCCACCACCGGGAACAGGAAGTAATCCTCGGCGAACACGGACACCATTGTCTCGCGAATCAAAAGATCGTGAACTCTTGGCAACCTTCCGTGTCTCCGGGGAGTCTTTACCAACACAGAGCTGCCACGCGGCCGCAACACCTCGGGGGCCGCCGGAAGAGCGGGAGGGCACGGACATGCTCGCACCGACCCACAGCAAGCCTGACACCGGTGACAACGTCGTACACCTGACCGGCATCCTGGACGTGCGCACTGTCGGCGACGTCCGTCAAACTCTCAACGAACTGATCGACACCTCCGACGGCGACGTGATCGTGGACCTGGAAGAGGTCGACGCGGTCGACGCCACCGGCCTCGGCCTGCTGGTCGCGACCCATCGCCGGACCCAGTCGCTCGGCCGGCAACTCGTCCTCTGGCACCCGATGCCGTCGGTGGTCCGCATCCTCGCGGTCACCCGCCTGCACCGCGTCCTCAACGTCGAGCGAACACCGCTGCCACTGACCGCCTAGGTCGTGTCCGGTGTGATCCATACCCCTGGTGACACCAGTCACGAGGGGAGGACTCACAAGGGCACAGAGTCCTACTCTCGGGTACATGGCGACCGAGAAGGATCGACCCTGGGTGATGCGCACGTACGCGGGCCACTCGTCCGCGGCGGAGTCCAACGCGCTGTTCCGGCGGAACCTTGCGAAGGGCCAGACCGGGCTGTCGGTCGCGTTCGACCTGCCGACCCAGACCGGGTACGACGCGGACCATCCGCTCGCGAAGGGTGAGGTCGGGAAGGTCGGCGTACCGGTCGCGCACCTGGGCGACGTGCGGGCGCTGTTCGACCAGATCCCGCTCGCGCGGATGAACACGTCGATGACCATCAACGCGCCCGCGATGTGGCTGCTCGCGCTGTACCAGGTGGCCGCGCAGGAGCAGGGCGCGCTGCCGGACGAGCTGACCGGGACCACGCAGAACGACATCGTCAAGGAGTACCTGTCGCGCGGGACGTACGCGTTCCCGCCGGACGCGTCGCTGCGGCTGACGACCGACGTGATCGCCTACACGGTCGCCACCATGCCGAAGTGGAACCCGATCAACATCTGCAGCTACCACCTGCAGGAGGCCGGCGCGACGCCCGTGCAGGAGCTGGCGTTCGCGCTGTCGACGGCGATCGCCGTGCTCGACCGGGTGCGGGACGGCGGGCAGGTGCCGCCGGAGCGGTTCGGGGACGTGGTGCAGCGGATCTCGTTCTTCGTGAACGCCGGCGTGCGGTTCATCGAGGAGACGTGCAAGATGCGCGCCTTCGTCCAGCTCTGGGACTCGTTGACCTTGGAGCGGTACGGCGTCACGGACCCGAAGGCCCGGCGGCTGCGGTACGGCGTACAGGTGAACTCACTCGGGCTGACCGAGGCGCAGCCGGAGAACAACGTGCAGCGCATCGTCCTCGAGATGCTCGGGGTCACGCTGTCGAAGAACGCGCGGGCCAGGGCCGTGCAGCTGCCGGCGTGGAACGAGGCGCTCGGGTTGCCGCGACCGTGGGACCAGCAGTGGTCGCTGCGGATGCAGCAGGTGCTGGCGTACGAGTCCGACCTGCTCGAGTACGACGACATCTTCGACGGCTCGCACGTGATCGAAGCCAAGGTCAACGAGCTGGTCGAGGGGGCGCGCGAGGAGATCGACCGGGTGCAGGCGATGGGCGGCGCGGTCGCCGCCGTCGAGAGCGGGTACCTGAAGCAGGCGCTCGTCGGCTCCCATGCCGAGCGGCGGCAGCGGATCGAGTCCGGCGAACAGGTCGTCGTCGGGGTCAACAAGTTCGAGAACACCGAGCCGTCGCCGCTGACGGCCGATCTCGACACCGCGATCCAGACCGTCGACCCGGCGGCCGAATCGGCGGCCCTGAAGTCGTTGCAGACCTGGCGTGCCGAGCGCGACGCGGCCGCCGTCGACACCGCCCTGTCGAAGCTGCGTGCCGCGGCCAAGACGACCGACAACCTGATGCCCGTCACGCTCGAGTGCGCACGCGCCGGCGTGACGACCGGGGAGTGGGCCGGCGTACTGCGCGAGATGTATGGCGAGTACCGCGCACCGACCGGTGTCGCCGGATCCGTCGGGGTATCGGGCGGTGGCGCCGAGATCGCCGCGGTCCGCGAGAAGGTCACCGCCACGTCCACCGAGCTGGGCGGCCGGCTCCGCTTCCTGGTCGGCAAGCCCGGTCTGGACGGTCACTCGAACGGCGCCGAGCAGGTCGCGGTCCGCGCCCGCGATGTCGGCTTCGAGGTCATCTACCAAGGCATCCGCCTGACCCCCGAGCAGATTGTCGCCGCGGCCGTTGCCGAGGACGTGCACTGCGTCGGTCTCTCGATCCTGTCGGGCTCCCACATGGAACTGGTCCCGCAGGTGGTCGAAGGCCTCCGCGAAGCCGGTCTGGAAGACGTGCCGGTCGTCGTCGGCGGCATCGTCCCCGACGCCGACGCGAAGGCCCTCCGGGCCGCCGGTGTAGCGGCCGTCTACACACCGAAGGACTACGACCTCACCGGCATGATGTCCGACGTCGTCGACGTCATCCGGCACGCCAACAAGTTGTAGGTTGGGGCGCATGAGCGCTAATACTCGGCAGCTGTCCAACGGAACTGAGATCCCCGTGCTTGGGCTCGGGGTCTGGCAGGTGGATGACGGGGCGGAGTGCGAGCGCGCCGTCACCTGGGCACTCGAGGCCGGCTACCGGCACCGGTCCGAGGCGGCGCGCGCGGCGCACGACACCGGTGACGTGCTCGACGTAGTCGTCGACGGTGAACTTGGCCAGCGGCGAGGGTTCCACCGCCAGCGCGTCGAGATCCTGGGGAGCCTGGTAGGACTCAGGGATGAACTGGCTGTTGCCGTGGCCGGGAAGATCGACGGCGACGGCGCGGTGGCCGCGCAGCGTCAGTTCGCTGACCAGGCCGGACCAGCCGTAGGAGTTGGAGTTCGTGCCGTGCACGAGGACCAGGGTGGGCTTTTCGTTCGTCATGGGTGGTTCCTTTTGTTGTCGGGAGTGCAGTCAGGAGTGCTGTCGGGGGTTTCGTCCCATCGGCCACAGGGGCGGGCCGCCGGCCGGGTGCACCGGGCCGGCCAGGTCCTCGAATCCGTGCCGCAGGTAGAGCGCCCTGCTACGCGCCGAGCTCGCTTCGAGGTACGCCGGCACGCCGTCCTGGTCGAGCAGGCGCAGCCGGTGCCGGAGCAGAGCCGAACCGAGACCTGCGCCTTGCCGACGACCCGTCACTGCCATGCAGAACAGGTACGCATGCGGTTCGGCGGGGTGGTGCGGTGCGAGCACCTCGCCCAAGGCCTGGAGCCGTAGGCCCGCGGTACCGAAGACCGCGCTGAGATCGGTGGACGCGGCCGGCTCGGGCCCGGCGAGGTGATGCCAGATCGCGACACCGTCACCGTCGTCGACGATGTCGGTCCGCGCGGCCGGGTGCCCGAGTTGGTGGCGGTAGAAGCGTTCTTGAAGCTCGGGCCGCCGACAGGTCCCGCCGAACAGCCAGGTCGCGATCGGGTCGTCGGCGAACGCCGTCGCCAGCACGGCCAGCACCGCGCTGTGGTCAGTCGGCGCTACCGGTCGTAGCTGCATCGGGTGGTCCTTTCGGATACGTCGTATAACTACAACGTATTGCCGATGCTCCGAACTCCGGCCAATTCTGCGGCGGAGAACTGGAAAGTGTACTAGTGTTTCGCTAAGTGAACTAGGACACTTGGAGTCGTCGTGGGACGCCCTGACCCGCCGTATCTGCAGATCGTCGCCGAGCTCGAGTCCCGGATCCGCACCGGTGCGCTGCGGCCCGGCGACCGCCTTCCGTCAGTACGTCAGATCGCCCTGCAGTGGGGTGTTGCGATCGCCACCGCCACCCGCGTGATCAGCACCCTCCGCGAGGCAGGCCTGGCCGATACCCGGGTCGGCTCCGGCACGGTGGTCACCGCCCAGCCGACCCGCAGCCGGCCCGCGCCGCCGAGCGCGGCTCCCGCGTCGCTGGTGCGGCCCCGGACAGGTACGCCGGAGCGCCGCCGGACGCGCGGCTCGCAGGCAGTGAGCCGCGAACGGATGTTGCGGGCAGCGGTGGCCATCGCCGACGGAGAAGGGCTCGAAGCAGTCTCGATGCGACGGGTGGCCGCCGCGGTGCGCCTCGGGCCGATGTCGCTGTACCGGCTCGTGGCGAACAAGGACGAGCTCTTGGCGCAGATGGCCGATCAGGTGTTCGGTGAAGCCGGGCTACCGGACACAGAACCCGACGGCTGGAGGGCGCGCCTCGAGCTGATCGCCCGCACACAGTGGGCCCTGTGCCGCCGGCACCTGTGGCTACCGCGGGTGGTGTCGTTCACCAGACCGACTCTGGCGCCGAACATGATGGCGCACACCGAATGGACGCTTCGGGCTCTGGAGGGTCTCGACCTGTCCATCGAGACCCGTGTGCAGGAGGCGGTCACGCTGCACTCGCTGGTGATCACGTCCGCCCTCAGCCTCGCCGAGGAGCTGGAAGCCGAGCACGCCAGCGGTATGACGCTGGCACATTGGCTCGCCACCCAACGGGTCCGGGCCGACGAACTGTTCGCCACCGGTCGCTTCCCGCTGCTCGCCGAGATGCACGAGAGCACGACCCCCGACCTCGACGCGCTGTTCGACTACAGCCTCAACCGGCACCTCGACGGCTTCGGCGTGCTGATCGACCAACGCGCCCCGTAGTCCCAGAAGTAGCCCTCCTGAGCGGCCGCCTCAGACCAGCAGGCTGGTGCTCTTCGCCATCTTCTCCCTGAAGGCCTGCCACCTCGTCTCCGGTAGTTCGGGCGGGCCAGGGAGAAGCTTGCGTACGACGGTCGCGCCGGGGGCCCAGGCGGCGTCGGGCAAGGTGCCCATCACGTCGGCGTAGACCGACCGGAGGACCTCGGCCTGGGCCGCCCATGAGAACCGGTGCTGCAGTTCGGGGTCGTCGGCGATGCGTTGGGCGATGCGGTCGCGGTCGGCGAGCACCGTCTGGACTGCCCGCACGAGGCCGTCCACGTCGCCCGCGGGGTAGACCGCGCCGAGGTCCAGCTCCTTCACCAGATCGGCCTGTGCCGGGGTGTCGCTGGTGATGATGGGCAGTCCGGCGGCGATGTATTCGCAGAACTTGTTCGTCACCGCGATGTCGTGGTTCGGCGCGTGCAGCAGCGGGCTGAGGCCGATGGTGGCCGAGCGCAGGTAGAGCGGCACGACCTCGGCGGCGACGAACGGCGCCAGGTGCACGCGGTCGGCCACGCCCAGCTCGGCGGCACGGGCCTGCAACTCGGCGGTGACGGAGTTGGCCCGCGCGACGATCGCGAGATGGACGCCGGGCAAGTGGGTCAGCGCCTCGACCGCCGTTCCTACGCCGCGAGCACGGTTGACGCCGCCGCCGTACACCAGCAGCGGAACGTTCTCGGGCAACCGGAGCTGCTCGCGCAGACCGACCACCTCGGCGTCCTCGGGCGGCGAGACCGGGGCGTTGAGGACGACGTCGGGCAGCTCGGCCAGCTTGTGGTCACGCTTGAGCCACTGGGCCAGCGGCTCGGACACCGTGATGACGCGGTCGGCGTCGCGGATGAACTCGCGTTCGAGATCGCTGTACGCCGCGACTCGGCGCGGAGCCACGACCGGCACGCCCGGGATGTACTCGTGGGCGTCGTAGATGATCTTGATCGTCCGCCCGTCCAGTGCCGCCCGGTGCGCCGCGCGCGCCGCGATGCCGAGCATGAACACGTCGTGCACGTGGATGACCTCGATCAGCAGGCGGTCGAGCAGCGGGCCGAGCGTCAGCTCCTGGTCGACCAGCTCGGGCATCACCCGCCGCCAGCGCCCCGACGGCAGGTAGCGGTACAGGGCGAGCAGCCGCTCGCGCCGCTTGCCGATGCCCAGGTCGGTGATGTCGGCCGCGGGCCTGGTACGCCGGAACGAGTACGCGCGGGCCTGGAGGACGGCGCGGTGCACCCGCAGCAGCCGCCAGCGCATCGCCCGCTGCAGTCGGTCGAGGAGAGACCGCTTGGCAGGCCCAGTGCGCTCTTGGTCGCGGCGATCGCGACCGCGGTCGCCGCGCAGCTCCCGGCTCGCGTACTGCCAGCGGCCGTAGGCCAGCGTGTACTCGGCCTCGGTCCGGAACCACGGCCGCAGGTTCGTCTTGAGGTTGGCCAGCCGTTTGCGCCACCCCGTCAACAGCACCTTCGACGGGATGATCGGGCACAGCACCTGCACCTTGCCGAAGTAGCGGAGGCCCCGGAACCGGCGTCCGGGGATGCCGATGCAGGTGACGTCGAGGTCCCAGTTGGCCACTGTCTGGGCGTACTTGAGCACGCGGGCGTCGACGACGATGTCGTTGCCGGCCATCATCACGACCTTGGGCCGGATCCAGGACGGCTTCCAGTCGACCGGCACCGGACTCGACTGGCTCGACTGCTCGACGAACGCGGCCAGCGCGTCCGCCGACCAGCTGCCGTCGTGCACCATCTCGACGAAGTCCGGTCCGCGGGCGGCGATCTCGCGGCCCCGCTCCGGGTGCGCGATCAGGTCCAGGACGACCTGCTCGACGGTGTCGGGGGTCGCGTCGACGATCGGCAGGTCCAGCCCGGTCTCCGCGGCCACGCGGTCCCGGACGTGCTGGGCGATGTGCCCCACCACGATCCGGCCCGCCGCCATCGCCTCGCACGCGGCGACGCCGTAGCTGCCGATGCGGAACTGGTCGAGCACGATGTCGGCGTCGCGGTAGACGGCCGGCATGTCGGCCGGGTCGACGCCCTCGACCCGGCGATAGGTGATCAGGCCCCGCTCCGCCAGGCTCTCCATGATCGGGTCGATCAGCTCGGAACCCTTCATCGCCGACTTGCTCGGCGCGTGCGCCACCACCGGCTTCCCGTGCGCGAGCACCGGGGCGTCACTGCGCCAGGCCTCGACGTCGACGATCACCGGGCACCAGACCGCGTTCGGGACGTAGTCGAGCAGATCGGGGGTGGAGACGTACACCCGGCCCGGGTACGACGTGAACAGCTCGACGGCCCGGGTGGAATTGCGTTCGAGCAGCTCGACGGTCTCGTCGTCCAGGTCGGGGAACGGCGACCACGGTTCGGTCTCCGCGTGCAGGCTGGGGATGCGGACGTCGGAGCCGTGGGCGATCAGCCCCACCTGCAGACCCTTGGTGAGCAGATGCGGGATCTCGAAGGATCCGTCCGGCCCGTGCAGGGGTCCGAAGATCGGCCGGGCCGCCTCGAGCAGCACGTGCGTGTAGCTGCGCACCACATGGTTGTAGAAGTTCAGCCGCCAGCGCGGATTGCGCCGGTACGTGCGCGCCGGCACCCCGTAGTCGACCGGGTAGTCGAGTACTCCCTTGAAGAAGGCGAACGACGTCGCCTTCGTGGCCGGCACCCGCTCCTCGAGCGCCCGGGCCCACCGGGTGCCCTGACCCGCGAAGTTGGCCGGACCGACGAGCAGCCGCACGGATGCGTCGAGCCGCACCGGCATTCCGTCATCCACAGTGTCAATCCCCCCACGAGATCTCCCGGCCAGTCTTGACATTTAAGGACTAGACCGGTATTGAGACAGACCGCTCCACGGCCTGTGCACTTCGTACGAGTCCCCCCGGACTCATACCTATAGATGCAGTGGGACTCTCAGTTGGTTGCCAGGAACGCCCATTTGTTACCGAAGGCTGCCGCTGTAGCGGAGCAGGACGGGCGTCCAGAGGCCGAGAGCGGCGACGGCGACGACCAGAAGTACGGCGCTGACGAAGGTGGTGACGCCGACGCCGTAGTGCTCGGCGAAGGCGCCCAGTGCGAGCGACGCGACGGGCATGATCCCGATCGCGAGTTCCTGGACGCCCAGTGCGCGGCCGTGCAGCGACTCGTCGGTGGTCATCAGGAGCAGCGTCGTCTGCAGGACGCCGAAGGCCGCGCTCATCACCCCGATCGCGGTCATCAGCACGAACGACACCACCGGGTCGTGGGACAGTGCGAACAGCGACCACAGCGTGCCCCAGATCGCCGTACCCACCACGAACATCCCGCCCTTGAACCGGAAGTCGCCGAGCCAGGCGATCACCAGCGAACCGGTCAGCCCGCCGACGCCTGCGCAGGTCAGCAGCCAGCCCAGTCCGGCCGCGTCGAGCCCGAGCGACTCCTGCGCGAAGACCGGCATGAAGGACTGCGCGATCGGCCACAGCAACGTGTTCGCGGCCAGGGTGATCAGCAGGACGGTCGAGGCCAGCCGGTTCCGGGCGAGGTCGCGGAGGCCGCTGCTGACCATCCGGAGCGCCGATCCGGTGTGCCCGCCGGCCACCCGACCGTACTCGCGCAACGGCAGCAATGTGACCAGCGAAATGGCATACCAAAAGGTCGAGACCCACAACGCGGCCGGTGCGCCCAGGCCGGTGATCATCAGTCCGCCGACCGCGGGCCCGATGACCTGCGTCATGTTCAGCGCCATTGAGTTCAGCGCGTTGGCGTTGCTGAGGTTCTCCCGGCCGACCAGGTCCATCACCAGCGAGGCGCGGGCCGGCTGCGACGGTGACTGCGCGAGCCCGATCGCCAGCCCGCCGACCACCAGCACCCAGTACGACGCCTTGCCGAGCGACGCCAGCGTGGCAACGGCGCTGACCGCGACCAGCGCCCACGACGCCGCGACGATGAGCAGCCGCACTCGGTTGTGCCGGTCCGCGAACGCACCGGCGAACGGCCCCAGTAGCAACGGCGCCAACCGCACCGCCGTGTAGACGGCGACCAGGAAGTCCGAGTGCGTGGTCTCCCAGGCGAGCCACCCGAGCACGAGTGTCTGCGTCCAGACACCCCCGAAGAAGAACAAGTTCGAGAACCAGAACAACCGAAACGCGCGGTTGTCCCGCAGCGAGCCCAGCGTGCGTCCGACAGCAGTCCCGGTACTCACACCTGGAGTTCGCCGTCGCGGACGACGACCTGGCCGCCGGCGATGACGTATTCACGACGCGGTGCGCGGACCAGTACGTCGGGCGCGTTCTCGGCGTCGAGCAGCACGATGTCCGCGCGAGCTCCGACGGTGAGGCCGTGGTTCTCGCGGTGCACGAAGGAGGCGCCGTACGTCGTCGCGAGCTCGACCGCGTACGTCAGGTCCTCGTCGGTGCGGAGTCCGTGCAGCCGGGCGAAACCGCGGGCGATCTGCAGCAGGTCGCCATCGCCGTACGGCGACCACAGGTCGCGGATGCCGTCGGTGCCGAGGCCGATCGGGACGCCCGCCGCGCGCATCTCGCGGAACGGCAGCGGCGCCGAGGTGGGCGGAGCGACCGTCGTCCAGGAGATCCCGGCCGCGCCGAGCCGGTCGACCAGTTCGGTCCGCCGCGCCGGGGGCAGCTCGCCGAGTGCGAACCCGTGCGACACGTTCACCTTGCCCTGCAGACCGGCCTGGACGGTGCGCTCGGCGATCAGCTCGTACTGGAACGCGCCGAGGTCGCCGCGGTCGTGCAGGTGGATGTCGATACCGACCTCGCGCCGGTGCGCGATCTCGAACAGCGCGTCCAGCTGGCCGACCGGGTCGCGGTCGATCGTCGCCGGGTCGAGACCGCCGATGCTCGTCGCCCCTTCGGCCGCGGCCTTGTCGAGCAGGTCGAGGACGCCGGGACGCCGGAGTACGCCGTCCTGCGGGAAGGCGACGATCTCCACGTCGACGGCGCCGTCCAGCGCGGCCGCTGCCTCGAGCACGTTCGCGATGCCGCGCAGCTCGACACCGAGGTCGACGTCGACGTGCGTGCGGGTCGCCGTCGTACCGTGCCGGAGGAACTCGCGCAGCACCGCCTTCGCGCCGTCGACGCTCGGGATGCCGTACTTGTCCCGCTCGGCGCGCTCGTGCGCGATCCGGCCCTGTGTGGTCGGCTGCCCGCCGTACGACACCCACGGCTGGCCCCACCAGCTCTTGTCGACGTGCGCGTGCGCGTTGACGAACCCCGGCAGCGCCAGCAGTCCACGTCCGTCGACCCGCTGCTCCGCGTCCGTGCCGCTCCCGGCGGGGGAGAGGTCCGTGATCACGCCGTCGACGATCGTCACGTCGACCGCGTCGCCGCCCCAAGGGCGCACGTCAGCAAGCAGCAAAGAGGTCATGGCAAGAATGGTATACCAAATTCTCACTCCATCCCGCGGCTGCTCCGGAACAGCACGTGGGACTGCGCGAGGTGCTCGGTGGCGAGGCGTTCGGCGGCGTCGACGTCCCGGTTGGCGATCGCGGTGAACAGCTCCAGGTGCTGGCCGGCGACCGCGATCAGGTCGTCGTGCTGGGTCAGCAGCCAGCGCATCCGGCTGCGCAACGGGCGCTCGATCTCGACCAGCAGCTCGTTGGACGCCAGCTCGGTCACGATCTCGTGGAAGTCGGCCGCCTTCCGCCGCGCGACGACGGCGTCCTTCGCCCGGGCCGCGACCAGTTGCTCGTCCAGAACCGCCCGCAGCCGGTCGAGTCCTTCCCGGGTACGCCGCTCCGCCGCGAGCCGGAACGTCAGCGGCTCGAACGCCTCCCGGACCTCGGTGAGGTCGGCGATGTCGGAGTCGGTGAACGTCCGCACCACCGCCCACGAGCGCGGCCGCAACGTCACCAGGCCTTCGTTGACGAGCGCCTTCAGGGCCTCCCGCACCGGCACCCGGCTGACGTCCAGCGCGGCGGCCAGCTCGCGCTCGACCAGCCGCTCACCCGGCGGCCGCACCCCGTCGAGGATCTCGCCCCGCAGCTGTCGCGTGACCCGTTCGGTCTCGGACTCCCGGCTCTCGCTCATCGACCCTCTCCGACGTTTGGTATGCCATTGCCAGCATGGCGTACTAGCGGCCGGCGGGGCGAATCAGCCGGCCGACTTCTCCTTGATCAGGTCCTCGACGGCCTTCGGGATCGTGGTCTCGAAGTCGAGCAGCTTGGCCCACGTGAGCGTGACCGTGATGACCACCATCTCGTCGTACAGGGCCTTCACGCCCTCGACCCAGCCCGGGTACTGCTCGTCGGTCATGACCTTGTGGCCTGCGATCAGGTAGCCCTCGGGAACTCCCGGGACCAGCTCGAGCGACGCGGTGCCGCGGAGCAGCAGCACCTTGGGCGGGAAGGCGCCGGTGTCGATGGTGAGCGCGACCTTCGGGTTCTTGCGGAGTGCGGCGACCTTGGCGGTCTTGGGCGCGGTGGCGATCTGGATCTGGTCGCCCTCGATCCAGAACCCGATCGGGACCACCCGCGGGTCGCCGTCGAGGCCGTCGTAGGCGAAGCGGGCCGGCTCGGAGCCGTTCAGGAGCTGCTGCGCGTACGGCTTGGCGAGGATCTCGGCGATCTGCTGCTGGTTCATCTCGGTATCCAATCTGAGGAGGTTGTTCTCATCAGGGGGACGGAGCCGCCGCGGGGTTCTCGACATCGATAGGTTGGCGGATCGTGGAAAGTTTTGAGTTCGGTCGCGGGAAGGTCCAGCTCGCCGACGACGGTGCCGTCGCACAGGTGCTGCACCCGGATGGACGGCGCGTCCTGCTGGACGACGGCGTAGATGGCACTGTGCAAGACAGCCTGCACGCCTGGGGCAAGGGTTTCGTGATCACCGATCGCGGAGCGCACCGGTTCGACGCCCCGGCGTTCACCCGGTGGCGGAGCAGCGGCATCGACCTGATGTACCAGTTCGGTGACCTGGAGCTCCGCGTCGGCCGGCGCTTCGGTGAGCGGTGGACCGAGACGTACGAGCTCCGCAACACCGGCTCCGATCCGGTCGAGGTCGGGTCGCTGGCGATCAGTACGCCGTACCGCGATGTCTACACGTCGAGCCGGGAGAGCCTCACCGGCGCGGTGCACGCGCACGTCTGGACAGGCGGCGCGGACGCGTGGGTCTGGGCGGTGCCGATGGACGGCAGCGGGCCTGGGCTCGGCCTGCAGCTCACGGAGGGCGAGCTCTGGGCGTACTCGGTCGAGTCCCGCGAGCCCGGCACGAGCAGCAACATCCGCGGCCACATCTACCTCCATGTCACCGACCATGCACGGGTACCCGGCGCGATGGGCGGCCAACCGGCCATCACGCTCGCGCCAGGAGCGTCGTACCGCTGGACCTGGCAGCTGGCCTGGTACGACGACCTGCCCGCCTTCCATGCGGACCGCGCACCGCTGGTCGGCGCCGACCGCCTCGCCGTCGAGGTCGGCGAGACGATCCAGCTGCACGACGGGCGCGAGATCACGAGCAGCGAGCCAGGCATCAAGTACGTCGAAGCTCCCGACGGCAGGTCGCGGATCGCGGTCCTCTTCCACGAGCCGCTGCGAACGATCGCCGAACGCCGCGCCCGCTTCGTCCTCGACCGGCAACGGCGACCGGAGCTTCCCGACAGCCGCAAGTACGCGTTCGTGCCGTACGACAACGAGAGCGGTCTGACCGTCCTGTCCAGCGCCTGGCGCGACTGGAACGACGCCCGCGAACGCGTCGGCATGGCTCTTCTCCTGCAGGAGGTCCGCGACCGCGGTTGGGGCGACCGCGCCGAACTGGACGAGGCGCTGGCCGGGTACGAGCAGTTCGTCCGCGAGCATCTGCTCGACGAGCACGGCACGATCCAGGACGACAGCGTCCACCAGAACGCCGTACGTCTCTACAACTTCCCGTGGTTCGCCCGCTTCCTGCTCGGCCAGGGCGATCGCGCCGGCGCGGCCCGCATCCTCAACCGGTACTACGAACTCGGCGGCGACCACTTCCTCGCCTTCGACCTCGGCCCGCTGCTGAGCGAACTCGGCCTCCACGAGCACCTGGTCCGGCACGCGACGACCTTCATCGGGTACGGCGACGAGCTGCCGCCGCACGAGGTGAACTACGAGCAGTCGATGGTCGCCCCGCTCCTCGAGCTGCTCGTGTCGGCGTATCGCGTCGCACCGGACCAGATCGACGGCGCCGAGCTGACCCGGCGCCTCCCGTGGCTGACCGCGTTCGCCGCCGACCAGCCCGACGTACGGCTGCGGCACGTGCCGATCCGGCACTGGGACGGCTACTGGTTCGGCCGGCTGCGCCTGTGGGGCGACGTCTTCCCTCACTACTGGTCCGCGTTGAGCGCGGTCGTGTACGCCGCCTGGCCCCGCGAACTCGTGACGCCGGACGAGGCCGCCTGGCTGGATCGCGCGGAGGACGCGATCCTCCGCGCGAACCTGGTCAGCTTCGCCGCGGACGGATCGGCGACCTGCGCGTTCGTGTACCCGAGCTGCGTCAACGGCCAGCCCGCCCACATCGCCGACCCCCTCGCCAACGACCAGGATTGGGCCCTCGTCTACGCCTTACGGCGTGAGCGTCGGCAGTAGCTCGCGGAGCTGGGCCATCACGTACTCGTGCACGCTCGTCCCGTACGAGATCCGCGTCGCGCCGGCCGCGGCGAGCTCGGCCGGCGTCGGTCCACCGGTCTTCGCGTGCCCGTTGATCGGCCCGCCGACCGCCTCGGCCACCTGGGCCAGCTGGTCGAGCGGCGCGAGGATCGGATACACGCAGTCGACCCCGGCCCGCCGGTACTCGCGTCCGCGCCGTACCGCCTCGGCGACGGGGTCGTCCACCGGCCGGAGGAACGTGTCGACGCGCGCGTTGATCACCAGCTCGGCGCCCGCAGCCGCGCGTACCTCGGCCAGATAGTCCGCCTGCTGGGCGATGTCGACCAGTGCGCCGTCGACCGAGTCCTCGAGGTTGCAGCCGACCGCGCCGGTCTCCAGCAGCCGCTCCGCGAACTCCTTCGGCGGCAGACCGTACCCGGCCTCCAGATCCGCGGTGACCGGTACGTCGACCGCGCGCACGATCCGCGCCACGGCGGCGAACATCGTCTGCGGCGGGGTCAGCTGTCCGTCGTCGTACCCGAGGACGCGGGCGACCGCGCCGCTGCTGGTGGCCACGGCCGAGAAGCCGGCCTCGGCGACGAGGCGTGCGCTCACCGGGTCCCAGGCGTTCGGGAGGACCAGGGGAGTGCCGCCGTGGTGGAGTGCTCTGAAGAGTTCGGCGGTCATGGCTTGTAGTGGCCGGGCTCCATCCGCCCGGTCACCCCCACGCGGGTCCACATGTTGATGGTGATGATCAACGCGATCAGCTGCGCGAGCTCCTTCTCGCCGAACGCTTGCGCCGCGACCTCGTACACGTCGTCCGGGACGTGGTCGACGCTGATCAGCGTGATCGCCTCGGTCAGCTGCAGCGCGGCCTTCTCCTGCTCGGTGTAGAACTTCGCCGCCTCGCGCCACACCGGGAGCAGCGCGATCCGCTGCTGCTGGTCCTCGCCGAGCTCCCGCAGGTCGAGCGAGTGCATGTCGGTGCAGTACGCGCACCCGTTGATCTGCGAGGCCCGGATCCGCACCAGATGCGCCAGCTTCGGGTCGATCCCCTCGTCCGACACCCGGTCCAGCTCGATCATCGCCTTGTAGAAGTCCGGCACCAGGTTGGCGAGCTTGACCCGCCGTGTTGATGTTGTCATACCTTCAACCTAAAGGCGGATCGGCCCAGGTGTATGGTCCACTTCTATGGTGGATCAAGGGGCCAATTCGGCGGGGGCGGATTTGCACCTGGATCTGGCCGCGGCGCGGGGGCGGAACGAGTTGGCGCGTGCGTTGCACGAGTCGATCCGGAGTGGGCGGTTGACGGCGGGGACCCGGCTGCCGTCGTCGCGGTCGCTGGCCCGGGACCTCGGCATCGCGCGGAACACGGTCGCCGACGCGTACGGGCAGCTCGTGGCCGAGGGGTGGCTGACGGCGCGCCAAGGGTCCGGGACAGTGGTCGCGAGCCGGGCCGCCGTACCGCCGGCGCCGGCCGTTTCGTTGCCTGAGGCCCGGAGTTTTCGGTACGACCTGACGCCGGGATCACCGGACGTGGCGACGTTCCCGCGGACCGAATGGCTGGCCGCGGCGCGGAAGGCGCTGACCGCGGCGCCGAACGAGGCGTTCGGGCTCGGCGATCCGCGCGGCCGGATCGAGTTGCGGCGAGTGCTGGCCGACTACCTGGCCCGGGCGCGCGGCGTGCGGGCCGACCCGGAGCGGATCCTGATCTGCTCCGGGTACGTGCAGGCGCTGAGTCTGCTCAGCGAGGCGATCAAGAATCTCGGCGGTACGACGATCGCGGTCGAGGAGTTCGGGTACGGGCTGCATCGGGACGTGATCCGGGCGCGCGGCCTGGACGTGGTCGCTGTACCGGTCGACGAGCTGGGTGCGCAGACCACCGGGCTGACCGGGCAGGGCGTACTGCTGACGCCCGCACATCAGATGCCGACGGGCGTGCCGCTCGCCCCGGAACGCCGTACCGCTGCTGTCGAGTGGGCGCGGGAGTCGGGGGCGGTGCTGATCGAGGACGACTACGACGGCGAGTTCCGGTACGACCGGCAGGCGGTCGGGGCGTTGCAGGCGCTGGATCCGGAGCGTGTCGTGTACACGGGTACGGCGAGCAAGAGCCTCGCGCCCGGGCTGCGGCTCGCGTGGATGGTGCTGCCGCAGCGGCTGATCGAGCCCGTCGTCGCCGCCAAACGCACCGCCGACTTCCAGACCGCCACCCTCGAGCAACTGATCCTCGCCGAATTCATTGCCTCCGGCCACTACGACCGGCATGTACGGCGTTCGCGCCTGCACTACCGCCGCCGTCGCGACCGCCTCGTCGAACTGCTCGCGGTCCGCGCCCCCACGGTCGAGGTCGCAGGCATCTCCGCCGGCCTGCACGTGTTGCTCGACGTCCCCGGAGACGCCGAGGACATGGTTGCCCGAGCCGCGCGCCAGGGCCTCGGCCTCGCCACGCTCACGACGTACCACTTCGACCCGACCCCAGCCACCCGCCAAGCAGTCATCGTCGGCTACGGCACCCCACCCGACCACGCCTACCCCGGAGCCCTAGACCTCCTCTGCCAGGTCCTCGGCGTCTAACCCCGCGCACCCCCCGCAATCCCCGTCGCTGCTCAGGGCTCCCCAAACCAGTTCGGGGAGCCCTGCACCCCGAACACACCCCGAAAACGGCAGGTGATCCTCCCCAAACCGGTTTGGGGAGGAACGCGGCCCCGGGGAGGGCGTGCCCCAGGGGAGGTCGTGGGTGGGCAGGTGTGGGGTTTGCTCTGCTGCCCGGTCCAGGGGCGAACCCTGAAGAGCGGGGAAACAAATTTGCAGATCGCGACAGTTTCTTTCCCAACAAGACAGCTCACCCGCTCCGACGACGCCACTCACCGTCGAGCATCGACGAGCTCGGCAGACACAAGCAGGCAGGGCATGTGGCGCGCGGCTACGCAACGCCCGTCGCGAGCGCTTGGATGTCGTCTGGGCTTACTCGGCAGCAGCCTCCGACGTACTTGGCACCCGCCTCGACCCAGCCGGGTGCCAAGGCTGCAGGCCCGGTGCCGTCGCCGACCCAGGTGCGTGCGACCGCGTCCCAGGACTCACCGCGGTTGGGGTAGGCGATCGCGGGCTTGCCGGACACGGCGACGGCTGTCTGTACGGCGGCTCGGACGTCGGTGGGTTTGCAGCAGTTGATGCCGACGGCAATGATCTGGGGAATGGCGGGGATCGCGAAGGCGTCGGTGAGTGGTTGGCCGGCGCGGGTGTGGTTGCCGTCGATCGAGTACGAGAACCAGGCGCGGACGTCGAGTTCGCGCAGGAGCTCGACCAGGACCTCGGCCTCGTCGGTGTCGGGGATGGTTTCGACGGCCAGGAGGTCGGGGCCGGCGGCCGCGAGGAGTTCGAGGCGCGGGCCGTGGAAGTCGCGGAGGACCTGCGAGCTGACGCCGTACCGGCCGCGGTACTCCGATCCGTCGGCGAGCATCGCGCCGTACGGACCGACCGACGCGGCCACGAGCCGGTCGTCGAACTCGTCGCGGACCTCGCGGGCGATCCGCACGCTGCTCGTGATCAGGCGCTCGGCCTCGGCGCGTTCGACACCGGCTCGTGCGAAACCGTCCACGCTGGCCTGGTAGCTCGCCGTGGTCGCGACCATCGCCCCGGCCTCGTAGTACGCGCGGTGCACGGCGGCGATCTCCGCGGGAGCGTCGCGCAGCAGGCGGGCGGACCACAGCGCGTCGGACAGGTCGTGGCCGCGGTCCTCCAACGCGTTCGACAGACCGCCGTCCAGGATGACCAGCTGGTCAGACACCTTGGACAAGTTCGAAGACCTCGTCCGCGCAGCCCCAGGAGAGTGTGACGCCGGAGCCGCCGTGGCCGTAGCAGTGGATGATCGGCTCGCCGGAGCGGGTGCGCACGAGCTCGCAGCGGATCGCCGGACGTGCCGGACGCAGCCCGACGCGCTGCCGGATGATTTTCGCCTTGCGCAGTTGCGGAACCAGCTCGGCCGCCCGCTCCAGGATCTCTTCGGTGGTCTTCGGGTCGACGGCCAGATTCCAGTCGCCGGGCTGGCTGGTGCCGCCGACGACCACGTCGTTCTGCCGCGGAATCACGTACGTCAGCTCGTCCGGCGAACGGTCCGCGACCAGCCAGTCGGTCAGCCCGCACGGCTCGACCGTCAGCACCTGACCACGCACCGGCGTCACCGTCGGATCGCCCGCGGTCAGCCGCGCGCCCAGGCCGGTGCAGTTCACCACGAGATCGGCCCCGGTCGGCAACGCGGACAACGCGGCCCGGGTCAGCGTCCCGCCCGCCGCCTCGAGCCGTTTCACCAACGCGGGCAGGTACGCCGGCATGTCGATCACCGGCGCCGTGAAGGCCCACCCGTCCGCGAACCCGGCCGGCGGCGACGCGACCCGGGTGAGATCCGGCAGTACGTCGGCCCACCGCGGATCCGGCGTCCGCTCCACCAGGAACTCGCGCCCGTGCCGCAGCTGCACCGACGGCTCGAGCTCCGTCAGCTTCGTGAACTCCTCGTACGTCGCCCGCGACCAGCCGGCCACCCGGTCCTCCGGCGCCGACAGGTACGGGTACCAGATCGCGGCCGCCACCGACGAGGTCGTCTCCAACGGCAGATCGCGGGCGAGCACCGCCACGTCGTACCCGCCCTCGGCGAGCCGGATGGCGCAGCTCAGCCCGATCACGCCCGCACCCACCACGATCACGCGCATTCACACAGTGTTACGTACAGCCCGCCATCACGCCAGGTTGACTGCCAGCGAGTAGAAGCGGGTGATCTGGGTGGCGCCGTTGTTGTCGTCCGACATCAGGTACAGCTGCCGGCGCCCGCCCGGCAGGTAGCCGCCGAGGGCGAGCGCTTCGACGTTGTCCAGCAGCGGGTTCGGCTGCGGCTGCTTCGCGACCGCGCCCGACGGCGGGCAGTCCACCAGGTCGAAAAGCAGCTTCTTCTGCAGGAAGACCGACGACGGCGCATCCGCCAGCGAGGCGACCTTGGTGACATCGGTCGCCCGCCGCAGCGACACCGTGAACACCCGGATCGTGTTCCCGACGCCCGGCGTGAACGTCCGCTCCATCGACACCAGCTCGGTCGGGCTCGCCGACGCGAGTTCGACGAGCGCGAGCCCCGGATCCGGCTGGTACGCGTACTGCGCGACGGGCCGATACTCGTGCCCCGGCAGCCCGAAGTACCGGATGATGCGGTTCCGGCTGCGGTTGCCGGCGTCGGTCCCGTCCGAAGCGAGCGGCCCTTCCATACCGGCGTACAGCGACAGACCGTCACGGCTGACCGCGAGCGACTCGAACGTCGCGTTGCTCGTCGCCTCGCCGGCCGGCGCGACCTGGAAGCGGGCCGGCACCGGCAGTTGGCCGATCTGCTTGCCGTCTGACAGCCGGAAGCGCCGGATCGACGGCTCCCGCTCCGACGTCGCCAGGATGGTCCGGTCGCCCCGCTCGACGACGAGTCCTTCGCCGTCGAAGTCGCCGCCGTTGTACGGCGTACCGTCCGGGCGCCGGAGAATCGTCATCCCGTCGACCTGTACCGACGTCGGCGTGCTGTTCACCTTCAGGTCGAACACCCGGGCGGGTGTGGTCGCGACGTTGTCGACCAGCGCGACCGCGCTGTGCGGCCCGGTCACGTTGAGTGCGGACAGTCCCGCCACCGGCTGCCCGTCGTACGTCGTCTTGTCGAGCGCGTCGCTGAAACCGAGGAGCGTCGCATGCCGCGAGCAAGCACCGCCGTACTGGAGAGGAGTCGCGGACGCGGTGAGCGTCGTGGTGAGGGCGGTCAGGACGACTGCTGCGGCCAGCGGCTGGTGCCAACGCATTCCGGACTCCTAGGAGAGAGACGACCGGACCAAACTACTCGCTGACTCCGCGGCTCAACAGGACGGTCGCGATGAAGCTCCGGTAAAGCTGCAGCGGATTGTCATTGCGCAAGGCAACGACCTTCTCCTCGCGCCGCTCGACGCCGCGCAGCTGGGTGGCCAGCTCGGCGAACGCCCCGTTGTGGAAACGCACGGTCAGCTCGGCGGGCAGCGTGATACTCGGCAACCGGATGTCGCTCAGCCGGGCGAGCGCGCGGCGGGCACCGTCGTGGATCAGCTCCCGGGCCCGCTCCGGATGCACCGACAGGGCGGCGTTGTGCGACACCGAATCCTTCACCACGACCGATTCGATCTCCGGACAGAACGCCTGTGCCTCGTCGATCGTCACCCGGTCGCCGGAGATCAGTACGACGGGCACACCGTGCGCCAGCGCTGCGAGCGCGTTGATCCCGGCCTCGCCGGTGATCGCGCCGTTCAGCCGGACCTCGGCGATCGCGCGCGGGTTGTAGGTGTGGTGCAGCACGGACGACGTGGACCCCGCCGACCCGTGGTACGAGACGAAGAACACGGCGTCGAACGAGTCGTCGAGACCCTGCATCATGTACAACGGCTTGTGCTTCCCGGACAGGTAGCTCGCCCGCCCGTGCAGTTCGTCCGGGCGCAGGTTCTGCATCGTCGAATGCGAGTCGTTCACCAGGAACTCGGTCCCGCCCGCGGCCAGCGCGCCGTCGATCGCGGCGTTCACCTCGGCCTGCAGCTGACCCCGGTAGTACTCGTACTCCGCGGCGGGTCCGCGTACCTGGCTCCAGTCGACGACGCCCGCCGTACCTTCCATGTCGGTCGACAAGAAGATCCTCATCTAACGGACCATACAAGGCTTCTTCGGGTCGAAGGTCCAGTCCTCGATCAGGTACTGCATCGCGATCGCGTCGTTGCGTGCGCCGAGGCCGTGCTCGAGGTACAGCTCGTGAGCGGCGGTCAGCGCGTCGCGGTCGAGGTCGATCCCGAGGCCGGGGCGCGTCGGTACGGCGATCTCGCCGCCGGCGATCCGCAGCGGTTCCTTGGTCAGCGCCTGTCCGTCCTGCCAGATCCAGTGCGTGTCGAGTGCGGTGATGTCTCCCGGTGCGACCGCGCCGACGTGGGTGAACATCGCGAGCGAGATGTCGAAGTGGTTGTTGGAGTGCGAACCCCAGGTCAGCCCGAAGTCGTGGCACAGTTGCGCGACCCGCACCGATCCGGCCATCGTCCAGAAGTGCGGGTCCGCCAGCGGGATGTCGACCGCGTCCGTCCGGATCGCGTGCGCGAGCTCGCGCCAGTCGGTCGCGATCATGTTCGTCGCCGTCCGCAGACCGGTCTGGCGCTTGAACTCGGCCATCGTCTCCCGCCCGGAGAACCCGGACTCGGCGCCGCACGGATCCTCGACGTAGGCCAGTACGTCGTCCAGTCCCGAGCAGACCGCGACGGCCTCGCGGACCAGCCACGCCCCGTTCGGGTCGACCGTGATCCGCGCCCCCGGAAACCGCTCGTGCAACGCTCGCACCGCGTCCACCTCGACATGCGGATCGAACACGCCACCCTTGAGCTTGAAGTCGGCGAACCCGTACCGCTCCTGCGCCGCCACAGCCAACTCGACAACAGCCTCAGCAGTAAGTGCCGGCTTCCGCCGCAACTCCAGCCACCGGTCACCACCACCGTCCTGGTAGGGCAGGTCCGTTTGGGCGGCATCGCCTACGTAGAACAGGTAACCCAGCACCGGGACCGCGCTGCGCTGCTGTCCGTCGCCCAGTAATTCGGCAACCGGGACTCCGAGATGCTGCCCGAGCAGATCCAGCAGTGCCGACTCGAGTCCCGTCACCGCATGCACCGTCGTCCGAAGGTCAAAGGTCTGCAGCCCACGCCCACCGGCGTCCCGCCCTTGGAAGGCGGTGGAAATCGCGCGAAGCAGCCGGCGGTATCCAGCCAGTGGCTGGTTGATGAGCTGAGGTGCCGCGTCGCGGATCGTCCCCGCGATCTTCTCCCCGCCAGGCACCTCGCCAAGCCCCGTATTACCCGAGCTGTCGGTCACGATCACGACGTTCCGAGTGAAGAACGGCCCGTGCGCCCCACTCAGATTCAGCAACATGCTGTCGTACCCAGCCACGGGCACGACCTCGACCGACGCGACAGTAGGCGTCATTTCACCTTCTTGATCAACTCGGTCAGCTCCGCGAGTTCCTCGGAGCTGAGGTCCTGCAGCGGCGGCCGCACCGGCCCGGCGCCGCGTCCGATCGCGTTGACGCCGGCCTTCACGATCGACACGGCGTACCCCTTGGTCCGGTCGCGGATGTCCAGGTACGGCAGCACGAACTCCCGCAGCTTGCGGTACACCGCGTCGCGGTCCTGGGCGATCACGTCGGCGTAGAAGCCGAGCGCGAACTCCGGCACGAAGTTGAAGATCGCCGACGAGTACGTGCTGTACCCGAGCTGCAGCAGCGGCAGCGCGAACGTCTCCGCCGTCGGCAGCCCGCCGACGTACGTGAGCCGCTCGCCGACCAGCGCGTACGTCCGCGTCATCTGCTCGACGTTCCCGACCCCGTCCTTGAGGCAGACCAGGTTCGGGTTGCGGTCCGCGAGCTCGGCGACCGTGACGTCGTCGAGGATCGCGTTCGCGCGGCTGTACACCGTCACCCCGAGGCTCGTACTACGGCACACCGCCGACACATGCTCGATCAAACCACGCTGACCGGCCTCGGTCAGGTACGGCGGGAACAGCAGCACCCCGTCCGCGCCGGCCGCCTCCGCCGCCTGGGCTCCCGCCACCGCGGCGGCGGTTCCGCCGGTCGCCGGTGCGATCACCGGGACCCGTCCGTTCACCTCCGAAACAGCGGTCCGTACGACGGTGTCGATCTCCGCCGGCGTCAGCGAGAAGCCCTCGCCGGTCCCGCCCGCGGCGAACAGGCCCGCGACGTCGTACTGGCTCAGCCAGGACAGGTGCTCGCGGTACCCGGCCTCGTTGAAGCTGAGGTCCGCGTGGAAGTGCGTCACGGGGAACGAGAGCAGCCCGGTCTTCAGCTGCGCGGCGAGTTCGGTGGGGGAGTACCGGGGGGAGTCATTGGTCACGCGGCACAGCGTAGGAAGCCGCGTGGATACCTGTCCAAGATCGATTTTGGATCTAATGATGCTCTGGGAGCATCGTGAGGACGCGCTGCAGGACCGGGCTGGTCGCGTCCCGGCGCCAGATCGCGTGCAGCTCGACCGCCTCGACAGGTCCGGCGGGTCCGTCCAGGTCGCAGTACGTCACGCCCTCGACGCCGAGGTAGCGGGCCGACGCCGGCACCAGCGCGACGCCGCGGCCGGCCGCGACCAGCAGGATCACGGTGAGGATCTGCTGCACCCGCTGCTCGATCCTCGGGTGCGACTCGGCGAGGAACCGGACCGTGAGCTCGTGAAAGTACCGGGCCTGGGTCGGCGAGTAGCTGATCACCTGCTCTCCGCTGAAGTCCGCGGACGTCAACGGCCGGCGGAGCGCGGCGAGCCGATGGTTGCCGGGGACAACAGCACACAACGGTTCCCGCACCACGATCCGGGAGTCCAGTACGTCGGAGTCGAACGGCGGCCGTCCGAGTCCGAGATCCAGCTCGCCACGCAGCAGCCCGTCGATCTGCGCGGGGGTGACCCGCTCGTGCAGGATCACGTCGACGTCCGGCAGTTCCTCGGACAGCCGGCGCAGCAGCGGCCCCAGCGTCCGGATCGCCGATGTGGCCGTGAAGCCCAGCCGGAGCGTCCCGGCCGCGCCTTGGTCCACCCGGCGGGCCAGATCGCCCGCGGTCTCGACCAGCGCGAGCAGCCGGCGTGCCTCGGTGAGGAACGCCTGCCCGGCCTCGGTCAGCTCGACCTTGCGGTTGTCGCGTTCGAGCAGCCGCGCGCCGACGGCCCGCTCGAGCTTCTGCACCTGCCGGCTCAACGGCGGCTGGGTCATGTTCAGCCGCTCGGCGGCCCGGCCGAAGTGCAGTTCCTCGGCGACCGCGACGAACGCGCTCAGCTGGTCGAGCGAAAACATGAGTCCCGACATGATGCAGGAAAGGTATCACTCGATGCCACATCGGCCTTGGACACGCATGATCGCGCCTCCCTACGCTCACGCAATCGAGCCCGGAGGAGGATTCCGATGCTGTTCAAGCTCAACCGTCGCGTCCTGGTGACGGCGGTCAGCGCTTCCGTCCTGTTGGCAGGCTGCGGTGGGGTCAAGACGACCTCCACCGGCGGCGAGGGTGACTATCCGACCGGCAACATCCAGATGAGCGTCGGTGCGTCGCCCGGCGGCAGTACCGACCTGATCACGCGGGCGATCGCGGAGGGCGTCGGCAAGGAGCTCGGCGTCTCGGTGCCGGTGGTCAACAAACCCGGTGCGAACGGTGCGCTGAACGCCAAGGAACTGCAGTCGGCGAAGCCGGACGGCTACAAGATCGCGGTCCAGAACGCGTCGCTGTTCACCATCACCCCGCTCGCCGTGTCGGCGAACGAGGTGGTGAAACTCGACGACTTCGACCTGATCACCGGGGTCTCGCAGGACGACTACATGCTGGCTGCGCCGGCCGCGTCCGGGTACAAGACGATCGCCGACCTGAAGAAGGCCGGCAAGAACATCAAGTACGGAACGACCGGCGTCGGTACCGGCGCGCAGCTCGCCTCCGCGTTGACCTTCAAGACCGCGGGCATCGCGGCGACGGACGTTCCGTTCGACGGCGGCGCTCCGGCGATGACCGCGCTGCTCGGTCAGCAGGTCGACGTCGCCACCTTCCAGATCGGCGAGGGGATCGAGAACGTCAAGTCCGGCAAGCTCGTCCCGCTCGCGGTGTTCTCCGCCGAGCGGATCGCCTTCCTGCCGGAGGTGCCGACCGCCAAGGAACAGGGCTACGACGTGGTGGTGTCGCAGTACCGGTTCCTGACCGCGCCGAAAGGCACGCCCGACGACGTCAAGGCGAAGCTCGCCGAGGCCGCGAAGAAGACCTTCGCCACCGACACGTACAAGAAGTTCAACGAGGCGAACTTCCTGACGCCGCGCGAGGTCGGGCCCGACGAGATCAAGAAGATCCTCGACGAGGCCACCGCCAAGTACAAGGCGCAGCTCGACCAGTACGGCATCTCGCTGGCGGCGAAGAAGTGAGTTTCGACGCCGAGGCGCTGCAGGCGGAGCTGGCTGAGGACCGGCCTCCGCATGCGGGGCCGTGGTCGCAGCTGGGCGCCGCGGTCGTCGCTGGTGCCGTCGGGATCGCCGGTGTGATCGGGTCGGTCACGCTCGGGCTGGGCCGGTTGACCCAGCCCGGGCCGGGGCTGTGGCCGTTCGTGGTCTGCGTTGTCGTCACCGTGCTGTCGATCGCGCTCGCACTGGTCGGGCGGCACGGGACGGACACCGAGAAGTTCTCGCGGGCGAGTGTGCAGACCGCGGTCGCCGTACTGACGCTGGTGGTCTTCGCGGCCGTGCTGCCGTTGATCGGGTTCGAGATCCCGTCGCTGCTGCTGACGTTCGTCTGGCTGCGGTTCCTCGGCAAGGAGTCCTGGGTGTCGTCGGTCGCGATCAGCGTGGGTACGGTCGCCGCGTTCTACGTCCTGTTCGTCCTGCTGCTGCAGATTCCGCTGCCCAGGTTGATCTGATGGGCGGCTTCATCGATGGTTTCGGCGTCGTCCTGGAGCCCGCGAACCTGCTCTACTGCCTGGTCGGCGTCGTCATCGGCATGCTGATCGGCGTCCTGCCCGGGCTCGGCCCGGCCGCGACGATCGCGATCCTGTTGCCGATCACGTACGGCGTGGAGCCGGTGTCCGCGATCATCATGCTCGCCGGCATCTTCTACGGCGCGCAGTACGGCGGAACGATCACGTCGGTCCTGCTGCGGCTACCGGGCGAGGCCTCGTCCGTGGTGACGGTGTTCGACGGGTTCGCGCTGGCCAAACAAGGACGAGCCGGTACGGCGCTCGGGATCGCCGCGATCGGATCGTTCATCGGCGGCACGGTGTCGATCATCGGCCTGACCCTGCTCGCACCGGTGGTCGCGGGCGTGGCACTCGACTTCGGTCCGCCGGAGTACGCCGCGTTGTCGTTGTTCGGCGTCCTGCTGGTGGCGACCGTGGGGAACGGCGGCCGGCTGAAGTCGGTGATCGCGGCCGGTGTCGGGTTGCTGCTGGCAACGGTCGGGCGGGACACGTTCACCGGGGCGAGCCGGTTCACGTTCGACAGCCTGAACCTTGCCGATGGCATCGACTTCGTGCCGATCGCGATGGGGCTGTTCGGGCTCGGCGAGATCCTCTACAACCTGGAGGAACGCCACCACAAGCTGCAGACACCGGCCGCGGTCGCGAACGTCTGGCCGTCGCGGGCCGACCTGCGGCAGGCCCGCGGCGCGATCGGCCGCGGTTCGGTCATCGGCTTCGTACTCGGCGTACTGCCCGGTGGCGGCGCGACCTTGTCGTCGCTGGTCGCGTACGCGGTCGAGAAGCGGCGGTCGAAGGAGCCCGAGCGGTTCGGTCGCGGCGCGGTCGAGGGTGTCGCGGCGCCGGAGACCGCGAACAACGCGGCGGCCACCTCGTCGTTCATCCCGCTGCTGACGCTCGGGATCCCCGCGAACGCGACGATGGCGCTGATGTTCGGCGCGCTGCTGATCCAGGGCATCCCGCCCGGTCCGCAACTGGTGTCCGAACACCCGGACCTGTTCTGGGGCGTGATCAACTCGATGTACCTCGGCAACATCCTGCTGCTGATCATGAGCATCCCGCTGGTCGGGGTGTTCGTGAAGATCCTCAAGGTGCGGCCCGCCGTCCTCGCGCCGATCACCGTGCTGATCACGCTGCTCGGCGTCTACACGGTGGCGAACCAGGTGTTCGACATCTTCCTGGTGATCGTGTTCGGCGTCCTCGGGTACCTGATGAAGAAGTTCGGGTTCGAGCCGGGGCCGCTGGTGCTCGCGTTCGTGCTCGGCAGCGTGATGGAGACCGCGGTCCGGCAGTCGCTGCTGATCTTCGGCGGCAACCCGGGCGGCTTCTTCACTCGCCCGATCTCCGGCACGGTCCTCGTGGCGCTGATCATCGTCCTCGCCCTCCCCGCCATCCGGGCGCTCGTCAGGCGCCAGAAGGAACGTGTATGACCAAGATCGCCAGCGTCGAACTCACCCCGGTCGCCTTCGCGGACCCGCCGCTGCTCAACGTCGTCGGCGTCCACGAACCGTACGCACTGCGCACGATCGTCCAGGTGCGGACGGACGACGGGCTGGTCGGGCTGGGGGAGACGTACGCCGCCGACGACCATCTGGAACGGTTGCGGGCGGTCGCGGACGTGCTGCCCGGGCTCGACCCGTTCGACCTCAACGGGTTGCGGCAACGCGTACGCGACGTACTGACGTCAGGCGGTGCTCAGGTGGGCGGGATGCTCAACCTGCAGGATCCGGCCGACGTGGTGTTGTCGCCGTACGAGGTCGCCTTCCTGGACATCCAGGGGAAGCAGTTGGGACGGCCCGTGGTGGATCTGCTGGGCGGGGCGGTCCGGGACGAGGTGCCGTTCAGCGCGTATCTGTTCTACAAGTGGGCCGCTCATCCAGGCGGTGCGGAGGACGTGTGGGGTGCGGCGCTCGATCCGGACGGGATCGTGCGGCAGGCCCGGACGATGATCGACGAGTACGGGTTCACCGCGATCAAGTTGAAGGGCGGCGTGTTCCCGCCGGCGGAGGAGACCGAGGCGGTCCGGGCGCTCGCCGACGCGTTCCCGGAGCACAAGCTGCGGATCGATCCGAACTGTGCGTGGACCGTCGACACCTCGGTACAGGTCGCTCGGGAGCTCACCGGCGTACTGGAGTATCTGGAGGACCCGACGCCCGGGATCGACGCGATGGCGGCCGTTGCGCGGCAGGCAGCGGGCACAGGGATCCCGTTGGCGACCAACATGTGCGTGATCGCGTTCGCGCATCTGAAGCCGGCGGTGCTTGCGGACGCGGTGCAGGTGGTGTTGTCGGATCATCACTACTGGGGCGGGTTGCGGCGGTCGCAGCTGCTGGCGGGGATCTGCGACACGTTCGGGATGGGGTTGTCGATGCATTCCAACTCGCATCTCGGGATCAGCCTGGCCGCGATGACGCATCTGGCCGCGGCGACGCCGAACCTGACGTATGCGTGCGACACGCACTACCCGTGGAAGACGGAGGACGTGATCAAGCCGGGTGTGCTGGCCTTCGAGTCGGGGAGTGTGCGGGTGCCCCGTGGGCCTGGGCTCGGGGTCGAGCTGGATGGCGACATGTTGGGGGCGTTGCACGAGCAGTACCTGGCGTGCGGGATCCGGAAGCGGGACGACACGACGTACATGCGGACGGTCGATCCGGGGTTCAGTCCCAACACTGGACGCTGGTAGTCAGACCGGCCAGCCGTTCGCGGAGAGGGCGTTCAGTACGGCGGTGCGCTGCGGGTTGAGCGGGACGTACAGGAGTGGTTTGCCGTCCGGGCCGCGGAGGCGGGCGTAGCGGCGGCCAACCTTGGTGGAGGTCACCGCGGTTCGTTGGACAACCTGCGAGGCGAGCGTTCCGTGGGTGACCGACACACGGTCCGGCGCGATCGTGACGATCAGGGTGACGCGGAGCGCGTGCCGGATCGAGATGACGACCAAGGCGAGTGCGAGCGCGAGGCTCGGTCCCATGACCGCGATGATGATCGCGGTCGGTGACGCACTGGCGAACGCCAAGGCCATCACCCCCATCACGAGCACCACGACAAACGCCACCGCGAGCTTCGGATTGAACCCGTTGGCCCACGGCAACGGCCCCTGACGCCCATCTCGCAGCACAACCCGCGTCTCCCGCCGCGCCGGCTCCGACGGTGCAACAACCTGAGGAGGTGCCGGCGCATCCTCCCCCGTTGAGCACTGCCAGCCTTCGGCGGTGGCGGCTCGGCGGAACTCGTTGACGTCGAAGCGGGCCAGGGGAAACACGCCGCTCGAGGTCATGCCGTCGAGATACAGATGTGGCTGGCCGCGGTGGTCTGCGACGCGCAACGTGCTGTCGTCGTTGCGGACCAGCTCCCACGACGTACCGGAAGCGCGCAACGCGGTGATGCGATCCGGCCGCACCTCGATCCAGTCCGGATGCCGGCGTACCGCCCGCCCCGCGATCACGAACGCCACCGGAATCAGCAGCACCGCGATGACCGCCATCACGACCGCCACCTGCCAGATCCCGTTGGCGAACTCGAGGACGGCGAACGCGCCCAGCACGATCGTCCCGCCGAATTCGACCCGCTTCCGCGGCGGGACCGGCTTGCGGGCGTGGACGAGCTGCGCCATGCCGGCAACGCTATCCGGCGGTGTGGGTCAGCAACCGCTGCCGAGTGCTCGACAGATGCACCCGCATCGCGGCCCGCGCCGCCTCCGGCTCGGACCGCGCGATCGCCGCGCTGATGTTCTCGTGCTCGTGCACCACCCGGATCAGGTGATCCGGGTCCGACATCTCGTACGCCGGGTCGAGCCGGGTCCGCGGCAGCATGATCATCATCGGCCCGAGTTCGGAGATCAGGTCCCCGTAGAACCGATTGCCCGAGGCAACGGCAACCTTGAGGTGGAACGCGAAGTCGGCCTCCACCGACCGCCCCGGATCGTCGCCGACCCGCCGGAAGTCGTCCAGCGCCCGCTCGATCCCCTTCAACTGATGATCGGTACGCCGGCTCGCCGCCAGCCCCGCCGCCTCGCTCTCGACCCCGATCCGGAAGTCCATCAGGTCGAGGACGTCACGGTGCGAGCGCACCGCGCGCAGTCCCGGCGTACGGTCCGGGACCTCCAGCACGAACGAACCGCGCCCCTGGAACGTCTCCACCAGCCCGGCGGCCTGCAGCCGCGAGACCGCCTCGCGGACGACGGTCCGGCTGACCCCGAACTCCTCGACCAGCCCGTTCTCACCCGGCAGCTTCTCGCCCGGCGCGATCCGCCCGCTGAGAATCCGCCGCTTCAGATCCTCGACGATCTGGTCGGCCAGACCGCTCATCGACGTCCTCGCTTCGCTCCGGGCGCCGATGAGGCACGAGCGCGCTGTGTTGTTTCGGTGCCCTCGCTCCGCTCGGTCACGGGAACTCGCAGCTGTCCACCGTCCAGCGCGCGCACTGCTCGGTCGTGGTGAAGCCGAGACCCGGACGGTCCGGGACGAGCATCCGCCCGTCGACCGTCTCCAGACGCTCGTTGAACAAGGGATTCAGCCACTCGAAGTGCTCCACCCACGGCTCCCGCGGGTACGCCGCCGCGAGGTGCAGATGGATCTCCATCGCGAAGTGCGGTGCGAGCTGCAGACCGTTGTGGTCGGCCAGCGTCGCGAGTTTGAGGAACGGCGTGATGCCGCCGATCCGCGGCGCGTCGGGCTGGATGATGTCGGCCGCCCGCGCCTCGATCAGCCGGACGTGCTCGCCGACGCTGGACAGCATCTCGCCGGTCGCGATCGGGGTGTCGAGAGCAGCCGCCAGCTCCGCGTGCCCGATTGCGTCGTACGCGTCCAGCGGTTCCTCGATCCAGACCAGATCGAACTGCTCGAGCACCCGGCCGATCCGTAGCGCGGTCGGACGGTCCCACTGCTGGTTCGCGTCCACCATCAGCGGTACGTCGTCGCCGAGGTGTTCCCGTACCGCCCGGACCCGCTCCAGGTCGATCCGGCTGTCGGGCTGCCCGACCTTGATCTTGATGCCGCCGATCCCGTCCGCCAGAGACTTCGACGCCCGCTCTTTCACCTCTTCAAGAGGGGCGTGCAGGAAACCGCCGGAGGTGTTGTACGCGCGGACCGAGTCGCGGTGCGCGCCGAGCAGCTTGGCGAGCGGCAGACCGGCGCGCTTGGCCTTCAGGTCCCACAGCGCGATGTCGATCGCGGCGATCGCCTGGGTCGCGACACCGGACCGGCCGACCGAGGCGCCGGCCCACAGCAGCTTGTCGTACACCTTCGCGATATCCGACGGATCCTCGCCGATCAACCCCGCCGCGATTTCCTTGGCGTGCGCGTACTGCGCGGGTCCACCGGCCCGCTTCGAGTAGCTGAACCCGATCCCGTGCTGATCCTGCTCGGTCGCGATCTCCGCGAACAGGAACACCACCTCGGTCATCGGCCGCTGCCGTCCGGTCAGCACCTTGGCGTCGCTGATCGGCTGGTCGAGCGGGAGGACGACGGACGAGAGCTTCACCTGGCGGATGCGGTCCATGGGCAGTGATCATACAAGTGGTCAACTTGTACTACAACATGCTCGTTTGACGTCGTCGTAACACCAGGTGACCGCCGTCGAAACACGACCGGTACAGGCTGCTGCCCGCCGACAGTGCCGACAGTGTGGTCGTGCGCGCCCGCCTGCCGCCATCTGGGGAAGGAAGCAGCCAATGGACGTCTCGGAGAAGCTGCTCCGGTCGTTTGCGACGATCGACACGGACGACGACGGACGGATCTGGTCCTGGGAGTTGCTCAACACCCTCGGCCGGGCCGGGATCATGCCGGACGATCCGCGGGTGCGCGCGGCGCTGGACGGTGTCCGTGACGCGGCCGGCCGGCCGGCGATCACGCCGTACGCCCAGCCGGTGCAGATCGACCTCGACACGTTCGCCGAGGTTGCGCGGCACGACGTGATCCAGCGGACGCTGACCGGCGGCCTCGCGATGCCGGCGGACGAGTTCGCGGAGTTCGCGGACGCGGTGCGGCGGATCCACACCGACCTGCTGGACGAGCGGTCCGGTGCGGTCGCGGACTACATCCCGACCTTGCGGGACGCCGATCCGGAGAAGTTCGGCATCGCGATCTGCACCGCCGACGGCCAGGTGTTCTCGATCGGCGACACCGCGGACGAGTTCAGCGTCCAGTCGACGTCGAAGCCCTTCAACTACGCGATCGCGCTGGAGCAGCTCGGCCCGGAGGAGGTCCACCGCTGGGTCGGTCAGGAACAGAGCGGCGGTCCCTTCAACGATCCGCTGCTGTCGCTGGGCAAGGACGGCCGGCCGCACAATCCGATGATCAACGCCGGAGCGATCGGGACCCTCGCCCTGGTCGACGCGGGCAAGGATCTGTCCGACAGATTCACCACCGTCCGGGACACCTGGGCCGCGATGACCGGCGAGCGTCCGCAGTTGCACGGAGCAACGTTCCTGGCCGAGCGCGAGACCGGGTTCGGGAACGTCATGTTCGCGAACGCGCTGGCGCGGAACGGGAAGCTGTACGGCGCCAGTCCGACCGACCGGCGCGCGCCCGAGGACGCCACCGAGCTCTACACCATGGGCTGCTCACTCACCATGACCGCGGAGCGGCTGGCCAGGGCCGGTGCCACGCTCGCCAACGGCGGCGTCGCACCGCTGAGCGGTCAGCAGGTGTTCTCTCCGGAGACCGCCGGCCAGGTGCTGTCCATGATGGGCCACAGCGGGATGTACAACGACTCGGGACAGTTCTCGAACCAGGTCGGGTTGCCGGCCAAGAGCGGGGTGTCCGGCAACGTCATGATGGTGGTGCCGTCGAAGCAGCTGGCCGTCGTGGTGTTCTCGCCCCGCCTGGACCCGGCCGGCAACTCGGTGCGTGGGGTCGAGGTGTGCAAGCGGCTCGTCAACGAGTTCGGCCTGCACCCGTACCGGAGCACGGGTGCCGAGCGCGGCCGCGGACAGTTGGTCGGTGCGCTCAACGGTGCCGACAAACGAGCCGAGGCGGCGAGCGCCGCCGACCGCGCCCTCGGCGGCCTGCCGAGGCCAGGATCCGCCCGCCCAACCACCACACCGGGCGTCAACCCCGAGCAGCCCGCTGTCGCGACGAGCACTCGCCCTGGAGTCAAGCCCAGCCACCAGCTGTGATCCCCAGGCCATCACAACCGAACGGCCCCCGCCACGCTGAGCGTGACGGGGGCCGTGGTGTCGCTGTTGTGATGGCGTGGCGGTCGGCTACTCGACGGTGACCGACTTCGCCAGGTTGCGCGGCTTGTCCACGTCGTGGCCGAGGGCGACCGCGGCGTAGTACGCGATGATCTGCAGCGGGATCGTCAGCAGGATCGGGTCCAGCTCGGGCTCGTTCTTCGGTACGACGATCTTCGCCGCGACCCCGTCCGGGACCTCGACGCCCGGGTGCGTGACGACGTACAGCGGGCCGGAGCGGGCGCCGATCTCGTGCAGCGCGCCGATGTTGCGGTCCAGCAGCTCGTCGTCGGGGACGATCGCGACACTCGGCACGTCCGGAGAGATCAGGGCGAGCGGACCGTGCTTCAGCTCGGAGGTCTGGTACGCCTCGGCGTGCCGGTACGAGATCTCCTTCAGCTTCTGCGCACCCTCACGCGCGACCGGGTACCCACGGGTCCGGCCGACGAAGAACAGCGATTCGTGCTGCGCGAGGCGACCGGCGATCTTGGCCAGTTCCTCTTCCTGCGCGACGATCGCGGCGATGTGCTCCGGGAGCTTCTTCAGGCCGTCGATCAGCCGGCGGCCGTCGGCGGGGGAGACGTCCCGGATCCGGCCGAGGTGG
This sequence comes from Kribbella speibonae, assembly GCF_004331375.1. NCBI lineage: Bacteria > Bacillati > Actinomycetota > Actinomycetes > Propionibacteriales > Kribbellaceae > Kribbella > Kribbella speibonae. The sequence goes on from NZ_SJKC01000004.1 coordinate 276,857, forward strand.
ATGCCGAGCATCGCGAACCCGACCGCCATGTTGGTCAGCGCCTTCGTCGACGCCACCGAGACCTCCGGGCCGGCGTGCAGGTACACGCCGCCGTCGACCTCACGGGCGATGCTCGAACCGACCGCGTTCACCAGGCCGATCACACGGCCGCCCTTGCGCTTCAGCTCCTGCACCGCGACCAGGGTGTCGAGGGTTTCACCGGACTGCGACACGGCGACGTACAGCGTGTCCCGCTCGACGACCGGGTTGCGGTACCGGAACTCCGAGGCCGGCTCCGCGTCGGCGGGGATCCGCGCGACCTCCTCGATGAACTGCGCGCCCATCTGACCCGCGTAGTACGCCGACCCGCAGCCGAGGATCTTGACCCGCTTGATCTCCCGCGCCTCGCGGGCGTCCATGTTCAGGCCGCCGAGGTGCACGGTGTGGAACCGCTCGTCGAGACGGCCCCGGATCACCCGGCCGACCGCGTCCGGCTGCTCGTGGATCTCCTTCATCATGAAGTGCTCGTGCAGACCGCGCTCGAACTCCTCGGCCTCCCACTCGACCGTCTTCGCGGTCTTGGTGGTCGGGGAGGCGTCCTGGGTGAAGGTGCGGTAGCCGTCGGCGCGGACGGTGGCGAGCTCGCCGTCGTCCAAGTACACGACCTGGCGGGTGTAGCGGATCAGCGCGGCCGCGTCGGAGGCGATGTGCATCTCGCCGTCGCCGATGCCGAGGATCAGCGGGCTGCCGTTGCGGGCGACCACGATCCGGTCCGGGAAGTCGAGGTCGATCACCGCGATGCCGTAGGTGCCCTCGATCCGGCGCAGGGCGGCCATCACCTTCTCCTCGAGGGTGCCGCCGTCGGCCTGCTCGATCAGGTGCGCGAGCACCTCGGTGTCGGTCTCGGAGCGCAGCTTCACGCCGGCGTCCTCGAGCTGCGAGCGGATCGCCCCGGCGTTGTCGAAGATGCCGTTGTGCACGACCGCGATCCGCTCGTTGCCGCTGGCGTGCGGGTGCGCGTTGTCCTTGCTCGGGCCGCCGTGGGTGGCCCACCGGGTGTGGCCGATGCCGAGCTTGCCGCCGAAGCGCTTCGGCAGCGACGCCTCCAGCTCACGGACCCGGCCGGCGTCCTTGTGCACCTTCAGCTCGCTGGACCCGAGGACGGCGACGCCCGCCGAGTCGTAGCCCCGGTACTCGAGCCGGGCCAGTCCGTCCACCAGGATGGGCGCGGCCGGCTTGGTGCCGACGTACCCGACGATTCCGCACATGTAGTGGTGCCCTTCGTAGGTCTGTTGGGACCCGGTCAGCCGTAGACGATCCGTCGCAGCTGCCGGGCGGAGAGTTCGGGTGAGCGGACCGGCCAGTGCCGGAGCTCGGTGCCGAGGCGGGCGAAGATCTCGTCGTTGCGGGCCCCGTAGGTCTGCAGCTCACGGTGCCGGCGCCGGACGTACTCCTCGGTCGTCTCGGTGAAATAGGCCAGTACGTCGGCGACCACGCGCCGCGCGACATCCGCCGACAGTCCGGTCGTGCGGCTGACCTGATCGGCCAGCTCGTCGACCGGCTCCACGGCCGCCGCCTCACTGATCACCCGTCAACCATGCAGTCTTTCCAGGGCCAACACCAAGCATCTGCCCGAAATCGGGCAAATATGCTGATTTGTCAGGAGTTTGGGTGCGTGTTGCGCTTGCGGGTGAGCAGGACGACGAGGACTATGACCAGCACCGCCACCAGCGCGCCGACCGGGACGATCAGCCAGACCAGCCAATCGGAGGCGCCCGGCGGTTCCGGAGGGGTCGACGTCATCGGGTAGCTCCTGTTCAGAAGAGGCGCAGGACGTCGGACTCCATGCCGCGGAGGGCGTCGTAGTCGACGGTGAGGCAGTCGAGGCCGCGGTCGGTGGCGAGGAACTGGGCCTGCGGCTTGATCAGCTGGGCGGCGAAGATACCGCGGACCGGGGCCAGCAGCGGGTCGCGGTTCAGGAGTTCGACGTACCGGGTGAGCTGTTCGACGCCGTCGATCTCGCCGCGGCGCTTGATCTCGACCGCGACGTGTTTGCCGTCGGCGTCGCGGAGCAGCAGGTCGACCGGGCCGATCGCCGTCGGGTACTCGCGGCGTACCAGCGTCCAGCCCTCGCCGAACGTGTGGACGTGCTCGGCGAGCAGCTCCTGCAGGTGCGCCTCGACGCCGTCCTTGATCAGCCCGGGGTCCGTCCCGAGCTCGTACGCCGTGTCGCTGTGCACCTCCTCGATGGTGATCCGCAGCTCCTCACCCGCCTTGTTGGTGACGCTCCAGACCCCCTCGTCCTCGGTCAGCTTGCACGGCGGCGACATCCAGTTCAGCGGTTTGTACGACCCGCCGTCGGCGTGGATCAGCACGGACCCGTCCGCCTTCACCATCAGCAGCCGGGGCGCCATCGGCAGATGAGCCGTCAGCCGCCCCGAGTAGTCAACAGAACACGTAGCAATCACCAAGCGCACGAGAAAGCACCGTAGTGCACTCAGGTACCGAGGTGGGAAGGTGGTGAGCATGATGCCGAAGGTGAGCGACGAGGCGGTCGCCGCGTACGACGCGGTCGCGGCCGGGCTCGAGGCGGCCGGAGTGGTGCGCGGCAGCATGTTCGGGATGCCGTGCCTGAAGGCCGGTAAGAAGGTGCTCGCCGGCATGTACGGCGACGCGATGACCTTCAAACTCCCGCCCGGGCCGCGGGAGAAGGCGCTGTCGGTCCCCGGTGCGGAGCCGTTCGATCCGGGGATGGGTCGGCCGATGAAGGAATGGGTAAAGATCCCGCTCGAGCAGTCCGCCGTCTGGCCGGACTACGCCGCCGAGGCCCTGGAGTACGTCGCTCAATGAATCTCATGTGTCCTGCCCGCATCCTGCTGCTGCCCGGTGACGTCCAGGACGCGGTGGTCGGTGAGCGGATCGTGCAGGTGTACGCCGGACCGTTCGAGGCGGCCGCGGGTGCTCGGCTGGCCGAGGCGCTCGCGGTGCCGTTGACCGTCGTACCCGAGCTGACCCAGCAGCCCGACGCCGAACTGCAGTCGATCGCGGACCTGCATCGCGGCGAGACCGTGGTGGTCCTCGGGCTGGACCTCGGCCTCACACTGCCCGCCGTCGTCGAGCACACCGGCGACGGCTGGACCCGGATCGCCTCGGACAACGAGCTCACGCTCGCGGCGTACGAACAGGCCGCCGGCAAGTTCCGCGACTCGATTCCCAAGGAACCCAACCACCTGCTGATCGACCTGCTCGGCGAACATCTCGCACCGGGCGGCAAGGTGCTCGAGCTGGGCAGCGGCACCGGCAAGGACGCGATCGAGCTGGAGAGCCGCGGATACGTCGTACGCCGTACCGACGCGACGCAGGCGTTCGTCGACATGATGCGCGCCGACGGGTACGCCGCCGACCGTTTGAACGCGATCACCGACGACTACGGCGGCCCGTACGACGCGGTCTACGCGAGCGCGGTGTTCCTGCACTTCGATCGCGCGCAACTGGCCGGCGTACTGCGGAAAGCGGGCCGGGCCGCGCCGGTGCTCGCGTTCGCGACCCGGGAGGGCAAGGGCGAGGAGTGGTCGAAACGGCACCTGGATCTCCCGCGGCATTTCGTTCTCTGGCAGGAGGAACCGCTGCGTGACCTGCTGACCGCGACCGGATGGACGGTCGCGCGACTCGAGCGCGGCGATTCGAAGATCGGCACCTGGTTCGAGATCCTGGCGACGCGCTCGTGATCCGCGCGGGTGTCGTACTGCTGACCGAGGACGGGATCGCGGCGATCGAGCGGGTCCGCGACGGGCGGACGTACCACGTGCTGCCGGGTGGTCAGGTGGAGGAGGGGGAGAGCCCGGCGGAGGCCGCGCGCCGCGAGGTGCACGAAGAGCTCGGCCTGCTGGTGAAGATCCGGGAGGCCGTCGCGGTCGTGCACTTCGGCGACAGCACGCAGCACTACTTCGTCGCCGAGGTGGTCGGCGGCGAGTTCGGCACCGGCGACGGCTCGGAGATGGGCAGTGCGGCCGACTCGGAGCGCGGGAGCTATCGCGCCGTGTGGTTGCCGGTGACGGACCTCGCGGCCTCCGATCTCCGGCCGAGGCCGATCGCCGCCGCGCTTGAGGCCGCACCGGACCCATGGTGGCTGCTGGAAGGCTGGATGGTGACACCGGTCGTCATCGACGAGGGTGGGTGAGGTCGGCCTCGCCGGTGACGCGTGATCCTGCTCTGGCGATCGTCAGTGCCAGCGGTGGGCCGGCGACGGCGAAGGTCAGTAGGGCGATGCGCAGGCCGTAGTCGTTGGCCGCCGATCCGATGGCCGCGATCGTCACGATGGCGACGAAGCAGCCCCAGAGGTAGTGCCGTTCGGTCACTGCCCGTTCGAACCAGGCCGGTGCCACCTGGCGGCGGGCGACCACTACGGCGAGCAGATACAGCAGCAGGAGGCCGGCCAGCCAGAGGTGCGGCCCGCCGGACAGGGAGCCGAACGCGTAGCCGGCCTTGCGGGTCACCACGCCGAGGCCGTCGCCGTTCAGCAGGTCTTCGACGAACCGTCCAGCGTGTGAGCGCGAGGCGGCCGGGCGAAGCCAGTCGAGCACGCTGATCAGGGCCACCGCGACGACCGCCGCGGCGCCGGTGAGCAGCAGGCGGACGACACCGATCCGCCGTCTGAGGACATCGAGCGTCAGCAGGACGAATGCCGGGACGATCGCGAACCCGCCGCCGACATCCGCTCCCCACGTCGGCCAGGCGTCGACCACGACCGTCACCAGACCGATCGCCGCGACGGCAGCGGCGGCGACCGCGGTACCGGAACGGGATCGCAGCCAGCGGGCGACGCCGGTCGCGAAGAGCACAGCATGTACGGCGAACACAACGAACGTGGTGTTGCCGAACCCGTAGTACCGCCCACCCGATAACGGCGACGGACCGAGCGGGCTGCCGTGGTGCAGGACGGTGCCGGTGATCGCGTCGAGGGCGAGGACGACGACCGTGATCCCGGCGAGGACAGTGACGGCTCGGGGGAGTCGCCGGAGCGCGAAGGCCAGCGCGACTGCGCCGAGGAGCATGCCGAGCCACAGGGCCGCAAGCGGTACGGGCCATCGCCACCACTGGATGAGGCGGACCAAGTACGAGCACAGCGGCAGGGCGGCGAGTGCAAGCAGGCTGAACTCGACTGTCCGCGTTCTGCGCCCGGTGTGCCGGAGTACCGCCAGTGCGGCGATCGCCAGGAGCACCGCCGCGGCCAGGCCGTTGACGAACCAGCCGGAGCTGCGGCGCAGATCGCGGTCGCGATGTGTGACGTCGGCGAGCTTGGAGACGGTGTCCGCGGCTGACGGCCGGGTGCCCGAGGCGATCAGTGGTGCGCCGGTGAAGTCGTTGGGCTCGGGCACACCTGCCGCGGCGACGATCGTCGACGGGATGTCGAGGAGTCGCACGATGCCCTGCCAACGGGTCGACTGGGCGGTCAGGTAATGGCCGGCGGCTCGGGGGCCGGTGACGAGTACGGCGCTCATCGCCAGGGTTGAGTGCAGCGGCTGGGAGACGCCGAGCACGATCACGGCTGCGGTCGGCGGCGCCTTCTCGAGGACCTCGCGGACGGTGTCGTCGGCCTGTCGGAGGGCGCGGCCGGGATCGCGGCGACGGTCGAGTATGCCGGCGTCGACCATTGTCACCGGACAGTCCCAGCGGGCGGTCTGCGCGGTGGGGTAGTACCTGGCTACTTGGCCCTGGCGGGTGGCGAGGGCCAGCGCGGCGCCTTGGCCTACGGCGGTGGCGCAGACGTTGTTGTCGGCGAGCGTCGTACCGAGTAGTCCTAGCGTCGGGTCGTAGACCGAGTCGTGCTGGGCCTGGACGAGACCGGACCAGCCGTCCACGGTGCCGTCGGTTACCGAGGGGATCGCCGTACAGTCGCGGTCGCGGTGTGGTTGGGGATCAGTCGCTGCCCGGCCCGCCGAGAGGGAGAGCCAGCCGTCCAGCGGGCAGGGTGGCGAGTGCACGGTGCGGACCGTCATCGCCGCGGCCCCGGCCCCGTCCTCGAGCATCCTCCACAGCGTCGGCGCGCCGTCCTCGGTCAGGTTGTCCCAGGTCAGGCCCGCGATCCCAACAACCACCACCGGCGCCGCAACCACCGCTCCCGGAACCGCCGCTGCTGGGTCCTCCGCGGCTGCTGCCGTTGCGGGCAGGCCGAGGAGAGTTGCGGCTGCGACCAGGATCCGGGCGAGCATGTGGTCAACTATCGGGCGCAGTGAGGTCAGGCGTGTGAGGTTGACCTCGCCGGTGACCCAGCTCATGGGCGGACCAGTCGTCGGACTGGCATAGTGCAGAGCATGGCTCGGGAATTGACGACGGTGGGTGTGGTGGGTCTCGGCACGATGGGCGCCGGGATCGCCGAGGTGTTCGCGCGCAACGGCCTGACGGTCGTCGGCGTCGAGCGTGACGAGGAAGCGGTCGAGCGCGGCCGCGGGCACATCCAGCACTCGACCGACCGCGCCGTGAAACGCGGCAAGCTGTCGGTCGAGGACCAGCAGGCGCTGTTCGACCGGGTCACGTTCGCCACCTCGCTGGAGGCGCTGGCCGACTGCGACCTGGTGATCGAGGCCGTCGTCGAGCGGCTCGAGCTGAAGCGCGAGATCTTCGCCGCCCTGGACAAGATCGTCCGCGACGACGCGATCCTGGCGACCAACACCTCGTCGTTGTCGGTCACCGAGATCTCCGTCGCCACCCAGCGCCCGCGGCGCGTCGTCGGCATGCACTTCTTCAACCCGGCGCCGGTGCAGGAGTTCGTCGAGGTGATCAAGACCGTCGTCACCGAGCCGCACGTGGTCGAGGACGTGCAGGAGCTGGCCCGCCGGCTCGACAAGGTCCCCGTCGTCGCGGCGGACCGGGCCGGGTTCATCGCCAACGCGCTCCTGTTCGGGTACCTGAACCACGCGGTCTCCATGGTCGAGTCCCGCTACGCGACCCGCGAGGACGTCGACGCGGCGATGCGGCTCGGCTGCGGTTACCCGATGGGCCCGCTGGCGCTGCTCGACCTGATCGGCCTCGACACGGCGTACGAGATTCTCGACACCATGTACAAGCAGGGCCGCAACCGGCTGCACGCGCCGGCCCCGATCCTCAAGCAGATGGTGACCGCCGGCCTCCTCGGCCGGAAGACCGGCCGCGGCTTCTACACCTACGAGTCGCCGGACTCGCCGGTCGTGGTCGACGACGAGCACACCCCGCACCAGAACGGCGACGAGGTCGTCGTGCGAACGGTCAAGCAGGTCGGCGTCGTCGGCTCCGGCACGATGGCGGTCGGCATCGTCGAGGTGCTCGCCAAGGCCGGGTACGACGTGCTGTACGTCGCCCGCGGTACCGAGAAGGTCGACCGGGTCCGCGGCGTGCTGGAGCGCTCGCTGGAGAAGGGCGTGCAGCGCGGGAAGCTGTCCACCGAGGAGCGGGACGCGGCGCTGCGCCGGGTGACCGGTACGGCGAAGCTCGACGACCTGTCTTCGGTCGACCTCGTCATCGAGGCGGTGGTCGAGGAGCTGAGTGTCAAGCAGGCGCTGTTCGAGACGTTCGACGAGATCTGCAAGCCGGGCGCGATCCTGGCGACCACGACGTCGAGTCTGCCGGTGATCGACCTGGCGATGGCGACCAAGCGGCCGGGGGACGTGGTCGGGCTGCACTTCTTCAACCCGGCGCCGGTGATGCAGCTCGTCGAGGTCGTCAGCACCGTGAGCACCACCGCCGAGGTCGCCGACACGGTGGCCGCGGTGGCCGTTGCCGCAGGCAAGCACCCGGTGCGCTGCGGCGACCGGGCCGGTTTCATCGTGAACGCGCTGCTGTTCCCGTACCTGAACGACGCGGTCCGGATGCTCGAGGCGCACTACGCCGGCGTCGACGACATCGACGCCGCGATGAAGCTCGGCTGCCGCCTCCCGATGGGCCCGTTCGCGCTGCTCGACGTGGTCGGGCTGGACGTCTCGCTCGCCATCCAGCGCACGCTCTACCTCGAGTTCCGCGAGCCAGGCTTCGCCCCGGCCCCGCTACTCGAGCACCTGGTCACCGCCGGCTACCTCGGCCGCAAGACCGGCCGCGGCTTCCGCGACTACTCCAACTGACCGGACCCTGTCTCGCTAGTCTGGCCCTATGCCGGACGAGCACGGGAAGCACATCACCGAGGCGCTGAGTGGGCGGTTCGTGGCGCCGTTGTCGGATGACGAGCGGGTCGAGCACGAGCGGGCGCGCGTCCTCGTCCGGGCGGTGCTGTCGGCGTACAACGGGCTGATCGCCTCCGAGACCGACGAAGCCCGTCGACGCGAGCTCGAGGCGGAGCGCGCGGTACACACCGAGCGGTTCCGGCGGTTCGCGGCGCTGTCGGCCGAGGAGCGGTCCGAGATCCTGCGCACCTACCCCGAGTTGCTGGACCGGCTACGCGCCGAATGATCGACCTCACGCTCACTCCGGCCGAGTCCGAGCAGCTGATTGCCCGTCGGACCGAGGAGATCATGCCGTCCCGGCGGCCCGTCCGCGGTCCTGGCATGCAGCCGCTGGCGGTGGTGATCGGCGGGCAGCCCGGTGCGGCGAAGTCGACGGTCCAGGATCGGGTGCACGCGGCGCTCGGCGTGGACACGGCTGCGACGTACGAGGCCGATGACGACGCCCAGGCACATCCGCGGTTCCAGGAGGCGACGCGCGACGGTGGGCTGGACGCGCACGGCGAGGTGGTGCAGAGCCTGCCGGAGGACCTGAGCCAGCGGTGCCTGGACAGTCTGCTGACCGCGGACCCGCCGTACGACGTCGTGACGAGCGCGTGGCTGGAGACCCCGGAGCGGGCGCAGCAGACGCTGGAGCCGTTCCGGAACGCCGGCCATCGGGTGGTGGCCGTTTATGTCGCCACGAACGAGGCCGACAGTCTGCTGGCGATCGCGGACCGGTACCAGCAGGCGAAGGATGCCGCCGGCAACGGGCGGTGGGTGGATCCGCGAATGCACAACGCCGTCTACCAGCGAGTGTCTGACGCTGCGCACGCGGTGGAGACCCTGGGGTACGCCGACGACATCTACGTCGTGGACCGCGCGGGGAACGTGCTCTACGAGAACCACCGCCGGGCGGACGGCTCGCTGGAGCGCGAGCCCGGGGCGCGCGAGGCGATCGTTGCTGAGCGCAACCGCCCGCCAACGCCGGCGGAGCAGCAGCGCTTCGTGGGTACGGCGCGGGCGTTGCGGCAGCGTGCTGACGAGTTGGCGCCGGAGGTCGACGACCTGGTCCGCGAGGCAATGCGCAAGCAGGTCGACCGTCCAGCCGCCCTGCCCTCACAGCCGGCGCCGGATCGAGCCCCGCAGATCGACGGACAACTGGCCGAGCTGCAGCGCGTGACAGGCGCCGGCGTCGCACCGGCCGGCGGCATCCGCCCCCCGGACCCGGCAAGCACATCACCCGGAGCACCTCAGACTCCTGACGGGACCCGGGCCCCGGGGGTAGGCCACGGAGTACGACGACCGGATGGCGGACGACCGTCGGCAGATCGGTGAGTCAGGGCCGGCGCCCGCCGCGAACGTCGGCCGATCGCTGGGCAGTCGCTGACCCATCACCCGCTGGCGTCGGCGGACGGTGACACGTGAGGGCTGGCAGACTCGGGTGGGTGCGGAGGAGTTCGGTTGGGCGGGAGCTGGTGGCGGTTGCCGGCCTGCTCCTGGTGGGGGTGACGGGGCTCAGCCTGATTATGATGCCGCGGTTGGTCGGTGCCGACTGGGCGGGCTGGTCATCGCTGATGTTCCTGGTTGCTGTGCTGGTGATTCCGACCGCCTGGGTGCTGATCGGGATCTCGACCGGATCGGCCTCCGTGGCGCGGTGGATCGCGGTGCTCGGGGTTGGCGCGGTGCTGGTGCGGGTCGCGTGGTCGACGTACGACGCGGGTCCGGCGCTGCTCCTCGCCATACTGCCGCTGCTGATCGTCGTGGCGCTGCTCGCCGCAGTCCTCGCGTATTCATGGCCGCAGGCAACCACCCGCACGATCAAGGACTGTGTGCACCGCAACGGGTGGCGGCTCGTGGAGTCGCGCGACGTGCGGCTGCCGTCGCTCCCGCTCCCGGTCGGCCGGACCTGGAGCGCGCGGAACGTCGTACAGACGCCGGACGGGCTCGCCTTCGAGGTGCGATGGCTGCAGTGGACCGGACTGCTGTGCCGACGGCGCCGCCTGAGTGTCTTCGTCACAACCCTGCCGGTCGCGCTGCCGCCGGCGGAGGTACGGCCCGGTGGGCTGACCAGATCGGATCTCACACTCGAGAGCGCCGAGTTCAATCGGAGCTTCGACGTGATCGGGGACGAGCCCCGCTACCTCATGGCTGTCCTGCACCCGCGCACGATGCAGGCTCTCCTGGATGCGCGCCCGGTACGGCTCGCCATCGAGGGCACAGCGCTCGTGCTGTCCCGCGACGAGCCGCTGACGGCCGAGTCGTTGACGCAGGGGCTCAAGTCCCTGGCAGGGATCCGGGTCCCGCAGCACGTGTACGACGACTGGGGGCAGCGCGCCGCGGAACCCGGCCGCGGTCTGCGGTTCCGCGGACGCCGCTTCGATCCGTCACCCGGTGCGGCCCTGCTCCGGATGACCACCCTCGCGACCGGGCTCCTCGGCCTGACGCTGCTCTGCTGCCTGGCCGCCGCGGCGACGGAGGCCGACTTCGATCCGCCGCATTCCGTGGGGCGGCTACTGATCGCCGGCGCGGTGCTGCTCGCGATCGCGGCGGCAGGTGCGTTGTCGCGGCGGGTTTACGGCTCCATCTCGGCGTAGTCGCCGCAGGGGCCGCCGCCGATGGCTTCGGCGAGGACGGTTTCGCGGCGGTCGGGGCGGATCAGCGGGTTGTAGAAGGCCGCGATCTCGACGCTGTCCTCCGGGATGTAGTGGAAGATCAGCGCCCGCCGGAAGCGGTCGTCGGTGGAGTTCGGGCGGGAGCCGTGGACGACGCTGCCGTGGAAGAACAGCACGTCACCGGCGGTCATCTTGGTCTGCACCTGGCTCAGACCCTCCGGTACGACGACCTGCCCGGTGCTGAAGGATTCGGTCAGGTCGGCCGGCTCGGGGCAGAGCAGTTCGGTCCGGTGCGAGCCGGGGACCACCTTGAGTCCGCCGTTCGCCGAGTCGACGTCGTCGATCGCGATCCAGGCCGCGAGACAGGTCTCCGGGTCCGCGCGCAGGAACAGGTTGTCCTGGTGCAGCGCCTGGCCGCGGGCACCCGGCGGCTTGAAGTAGAACATCGACTGGGCGCCGAGCGCAGGGCCGATGAGCGCCTGCACGACATCGAGGATCCGGCTGTCGAGCATCAGCTCCAGTGCGAGCCGCCCGGCCTCGGTGTCGGTCCGCCGGTGCGGGTGTACGAACCGCGGGTACCTGGCCAGCGGATCGTCGTCCGGTACGCCGTCGTCGTGGGCCAGCGAGAGATCCGCCGCCACCTGCTCCATGTAGACCTGCTTGATCTGCTCGACCTCGGCGGGATCGAGCAACTGGGGGACCTGGACGATGCCGTCCCGCTGGTAGATATCCGCGACTGTCATATCTCCAGGATCTGGCCCGACGGCTTGGCTGAGCGATAGCCTATCGAGCTGTGAACCTTCGATATCCTGCTGAGTCGCCGCATCCGGTGGTTCGCCGGCTGGCGACCGGTGAGTTCGACGAAGGCCCTGAGTATGCGACGTATCGGCGGCGTGGAACGACCGACTGGCTGCTGGTCCAGACCCTCGACGGCCAGGGACGATTCGGTCAGGTCGCGGCCGCGCCGGGCAGCGTCACCCTGGTCCACCCGCGCACCCTGCACGACTACGCCACGGTCGGCGGCCGCTGGCATTTCCTCTACGCGCACCTGCACCCGAAGCCCGACTGGCTGCCGCTGCTCGACTGGCCGGAAGTTGCTCCCGGCATCGTTCAGCTGCATCCGGCCGCGCCGACCTTCGAGCGGATCGCCGAGCATCTGCGCGACGCCGTACGGCATCAGCACAGTGTCCTGCCGCAGGCCGAGCAGCTCAGCGCCAACTCGCTGGAGGCGGCGCTGCTGTGGTGCGACACCCAGAACCCGAAGGCCGTGCAGATCGACGACCGGCTGCTGCGCGCGATCGAGCTGATCGACCAGGACCTGACCGCGAGCCTCGACGTACCGCGGCTGGCGCGGGCCGTGAACCTGTCGGTGTCACGCTTCGCGCACCTGTTCCGCGAGCAGCTCGGCGTCAGCCCGCAGCAGTTCGTCGAGCGCCGCCGGCTGGATGCCGCGGCGCGGCTCCTGGAGCTCACCAGCCGGCCGGTCGCGTCGGTCGCGGCGCAGGTCGGGTACGCCGACCCGCTCTACTTCGCGACCCGCTTCCGTCTGCACACTGGATCAAGCCCCACCTTGTACCGCAAGAGGTCTTAGGCTGCTGCCCATGAGAACGCGCGCTGTGGTGGGGCTGGCGGTACTGGCGATGGTGGGGCTCGGCGCGTGTGCGCCGGAGGAGAACTCGTCCGGGGCCTCGACGCCGTCGGGTGCGGATGCCTGTGCGAAGGACAAGCTGGCGGTGAAGACCGCCGGCACGCTGACGGTCGGCACCGACAAGCCGGCGTACGAACCGTGGTTCAGCGGCGACGACCCGAGCAACGGCAAGGGGTACGAGTCGGCGGTCACCTACGCGGTGGCGAAGAAGCTCGGGTTCGAGCAGGCGAACGTCAAGTGGCAGACGGTCCAGTTCAACACCGCGTTCGCGCCCGGTCCGAAGGCGTTCGACCTGGACGTGAATCAGGTGTCGATCTCCGAGGAGCGCCGCAAGGCCGTCGACTTCTCCTCCGGGTACTACGACGTCCGCCAGACCGTGATCACCACCGCGGGCAGCAAGATCGCCGAGGCCAAGTCCGTCGCCGATCTCGTCGACGCGAAACTCGGGGCCCAGGTCGGTACGACGAGCTACACCGCGCTGCGTGATGTCGTGAAGCCCAAGCCGAAACCGGCCGTGTTCGACACCAACGACCTGGCGGTGCAGGCGCTGAAGAACAAGCAGATCGACGGCATCGTGGTGGATCTGCCGACCGCGTTCTACATGACCGCGGCGCAGCTCGACAACGGCAAGATCGTCGGTCAGTTGCCGGCCGGTGGACAGGGGGAGCAGTTCGGGTTCGTCCTCGAGAAGAACTCGAAGCTGACCGGTTGCGTCACGCAGGCGGTCGACGCGCTCAAGGCCGACGGCACGCTCGCGAACCTGCAGAAGCAGTACCTGACCGAGTCAGGCGCGCCCGAGCTCTCGTGACTGACTGGCAGCCTTCGGCGCTTCAGCTCGAGCGGATCGCGTACCGGCGTAGGCAGGCGCGGCGGTCGACCGTGATCGCGCTGGTCAGCTCGGTGATTCTGCTCGCACTGGTTGTCGTGGGCATCGGTTCCACGCCGGGCTGGCCGCGGGTCCGGGCGACGTTCTTCGACGTCCACCGCGGCTGGGAGGCGTTGCCGGTCGTTGCCGAGGGCCTCTGGCTCAACGTGCGCGTGATGCTCGTCTGCGCGGTGCTGATCGTGGTGTTCGGGCTGACGCTCGCGATCCTGCGGACGTTGCGGGGCCCGATCTTCTTCCCGCTGCGCGTGTTCGCGGCCGCCTACACCGACGTGTTCCGCGGTCTCCCGTTGCTGCTGGTGATCTTCCTGCTCGGCTTCGGCGTACCGGCTCTGCAGCTGCGCGGGTTGCCGAACCAGGCGGTGATCTGGGGCGGCGCGGCCCTCGTCCTGACCTACTCGTCGTACGTCGCCGAGGTGTTCCGGGCCGGGATCGAGTCGGTGCATCCGTCGCAGCGGGCGGCCGCTCGGTCGCTCGGGCTGACGTACCGGCAGACGTTGCGCTTCGTGGTGCTTCCGCAAGCGGTACGGCGGGTGCTGCCGCCGCTGCTGAACGACTTCGTGAGTCTGCAGAAGGACTCCGGGCTGATCGCGGTGCTCGGCGTCATCGACGCGATCCGGGCCGCGCAACTGGAGACGGCCGAGGACTTCAACTTCACGCCGTACGTCGTCGCCGGGCTGCTGTTCGTCGCACTGACGATCCCGCTGACCCGGCTGACCGATTACGTCGCGCGACGGCAGGGCTGGTACGGCGGGGGAGGCGGACCGGTATGAGTTTGCTGTCGTTACGCGGAGTACGCAAGCAGTACGGCGAGAACGTCGTACTGGACGGTTTCGACCTGGAGGTCGACGCGGGGGAGTGCGTCGTCCTGATCGGGGCGTCGGGGTCCGGGAAGTCGACGCTGCTGCGGTGCGTGAACCTGCTGGAGACGGTCGACGACGGCGTGATCGAGCTGGCCGGCGCGGACATCACGGATCCGCGGGTCGACGCGGACAAGGTGCGGTCCGGGATCGGGATCGTGTTCCAGGCGTACAACCTGTTCCCGCACCTGACCGTGCTCGACAACATCACGCTGGCGCCGATCCGCGTACACCGGGTGCCGCGGGACACGGCACGCGCCCGGGCGCTGGAGATGCTGGAACGCGTCGGACTGGCGGACAAGGCGTCGGCCAAGCCGGACGAGCTGTCCGGCGGTCAGCAGCAGCGCGCCGCGATCGCGCGCGCGATGGTGAACTCGCCCCAGCTGATGCTGCTCGACGAGGTCACGTCGGCGCTCGACCCTGAACTCGTCGGCGAGGTTCTGGACCTGCTCCGCGAGCTGAAGGCCGAGGGGATGACGATGCTCGTCTGCACCCATGAGATGGCCTTCGCCCGCGACGTCGCCGACCAGGTCTGCTTCCTGCACCACGGCCGGCCGCTCGAGATCGGCCCGCCCGCGCAGGTCCTGGACAACCCCCGGGAGGCTCGCACCCAGGAGTTCCTGCGGCGGGTCAGCGGGACGACAGGTAGGTGAGGACCGCCATCACCCGGCGGTTGTCGTCCTCGGACGGGGGCAGGTCGAGCTTCGAGAAGATGTTGTTCGTGTGTTTGCTGACGGCCTTCTCGGTGACGAACAGGGCGGCGGCGATCGCGGCGTTCGAGCGGCCTTCGGCCATCAGGCCGAGCACCTCGGACTCGCGCGGCGTGAGGCGGCCGATCGGTTCGTCGCGGGTGTTCCGGGCCAGCAGCTGACCGATCACGTCCGGGTCCATCGCGGTCCCGCCGGCGGCCACCCGCCGTACCGAGTCGAGGAACTCGGCCACGTTGGAGACCCGGTCCTTCAGCAGGTAGCCGACCGCGCCACCACCGCCGGTGAGCAGCTCCCGCGCGTACAGCTGCTCGACGTACTGCGAGAGCACCAGGATCGGCAGCCCCGGGACCTGGCGACGGGCCTCGATCGCGGCCTTCAGACCCTCGTCGGTGAAGGTCGGTGGCAGCCGTACGTCGACCACCGCGACGTCCGGCCGGTGCTCCACCAGCGCGGGCACCAGCCGCGGCCCGTTGTCGACCGCCTCGACGACCTCGAAGTCGTGCGCCTCCAGCAGGCGGATCAGGCCGTCCCGGAGGAGGGCGTGGTCTTCAGCGATGAGGACTCGCAAGGCAGCTCCATGATCACGGTGGTCGGCCCGGCGCTCGGGCTCACCACGGTCAACGTACCGTCGAAGGCGGCCAGCCGCCGCTCGATACCGTACAGACCGCCACCGGGCCTGATCACGGCACCTCCGACACCGTCGTCGCCGACGATCATGTGCAGTTTCTCGTCCTCGTGGGTGATCTGGATCCACGCCGTGGTCGCGGCCGAGTACTTCACCGCGTTCGCGAGGCATTCGGCCACCGCGAAGTACGCCGCGGACTCGACCGGCGCGGGCGGACGGCCAGGCACGTCGAACGTCACGTCGACCTTGAACGGGCAGGACATCGCGAGCGCCTTGACCGCGCCGTCCAGACCACGGTCGGCGAGCACCGGCGGGTGGATCCCGCGGACCAGGTCGCGCAGCTCGGACAACGCCGTACTCGCGGATTCGCGGGCCTCGGTGAGCAGCGCGGCGGCCTGGGCCGGGTCGCGCGCCACCATCTCCTCGGCCATCCCGAGGTTCATGCTGAGCGCGGCCAGCCGGGCCTGGGCGCCGTCGTGCAGGTCGCGCTCGATCCGGCGCAGCTCGGCGGCCTGGGTGTCGACGGTCTCCGCCCGGGACTCGGCCAGCTCGCGGACCCGCATCGCCAGCTTGGCGCTCTCGGTCGGGCCGAGCAGCGAGCGGGCCACGAACGCGTTCGCCTTCAGCAGCCGCTCGCCGGCGGCCTGCCAGATCAGGAATGCGATCAGCGCCACCGGCATCACCAGGAAGCTGGTCCAGAAGTTCACCGTGAACAGTCCGCCGAACGGCTCGGTGAAAACGCCCTCCGGCGTGACGCCGACGAGCAGCGGGTAGACCAGGTAGAAGAGCCCGGCCAGGAACAGCACGGCGCTGAGCAGACACAGTGTGAACCCGATCACGGCGTTCACCAGCAACCACACGATGTCACGCCAGGTCTGCGGATCGGTCAGGATCGTCCGCAGCCGCATCAGCATGCCGGGCATCGGAGGCTTCTTGTACGGCCGCGGGATCCGCTCGCCGAGGAAGCCGGCCAGCATCGTGCGGTGGCAGTTCGCGAACCAGCGGGCGGCCGGCACGACCACGAGCAGGAGCGGGATCCCGACCCACACCGCGATCAGCGGGACGGACACCACGCTGAGCACGAACAGCGCGATCCCCAGCTCGGCCAGGATCGCGAGGAACAAGGCAATCCACGGCTGCGCGAGCCGCGGGTACCGCATCGGCGGCGCTTCAGTCGTGGCAACAGTGCTCATGCCTCCATCATGACCGAGCGTGAGACCTCGGGCAGTGGGGTTACCTCCACTGTCGGCTGGGACCTGACTCCACAGCAGATTTGGGTAGTAACTCTCATGTTTTCGGAGGTTAGTGCGATGAGGCTTGATGCCGTACGCTGGCCGCGGCTGTACGCCTAGGCCTTCCCCCGCTACCGAGACGAGGACCTGATGGCACAGCCTGTCGCGTCACCTGCTGCTACCCGCCGTTCCGATTTCTCCCCACTGTTACGGGAGATCAAGGCTGCCGGCCTGCTGGAACGCCGCACCGCGGCGTACGTGATGGCGATCGGTATCAACGCGGTGCTGCTCGGTCTCACCTGGGCGGGCCTCGCCGTGATCGGCAGCTCGTGGTGGGCGCTGTTCCTCGCGCTCCCGATGGGGATCCTGACCACCCGCGCGGCGTTCTTCGGGCACGACGCCGGGCACCAGCAGATTGCCAGCTCACGCAAGCTGCACGACTGGATCGGGATGCTGCACGGCAACCTCCTGCTGGGCATGAGCTACGGCTGGTGGAACGACAAGCACAACCGGCACCACGCCAACCCCAACCACACCGACAAGGACCCGGACGTCGGCGAGGGCGTACTGGTCTGGACCCTTGAGCAGGCCGAAGGCCGCAAGGGTCTCGAAGGCTGGCTGAGCCGCAACCAGGCGCGGATCTTCTTCCCGCTGCTGACCCTGGAGGGCTTCAACCTCAAGGTGTCGAGCATCCGCTTCCTGCTCGAGCGCCGGCGCACGGAGAAGGTGGAGATCGGCCTGATGGCCGCGCACCTGGTGCTGTACTTCAGCGCGCTGTTCCTGATCCTGTCGCCGGGGCAGGCGGTCGTCTTCGCGCTCGTTCACCACATGATCTTCGGGCTGCACCTCGGCAGCGTGTTCGCGCCGAACCACAAGGGCATGGAGATGCCCGACGACGACTGCAACTGGGGCCACCTGGAGAAGCAGGTGCTCACCTCCCGCAACGTCAACGGCGGTCTGGTCACCGACTGGATGATGGGCGGGCTCAACTACCAGATCGAGCACCACCTCTTCCCGAGCATGCCGCGCGCCAACCTCCGGTTCGCCCAGCCGATCGTGCGCGAGTACTGCGAGAGCATCGGAATGCCCTACGTTTCAACGAGTCTGATCGAGTCGTACCGGATGGGCCTGCGCCACATGCACGAGGTCGGCGAGGAGCTTCGGGCCGGGTGACCTAGGTCATACGGCTAGCCTTGAAGCGCTATGTCGCGCAGAAGGCCTTCCAAGTGGCAGCGGCCGGTCAGTGACCGGCCGCTGCTCGGTGGTACCCAGGGCCGGGAGGCGAAGGCGGACGGCGAGTGGAACGTCCGGCGGGTGTCCGGATCCGCGTCCGCGAAGTCGTACCGCTGCCCGGGCTGCGACCAGCAGATCCTGCCGGCCACCCCGCATGTCGTGGTCTGGCCGGACAACCCCAGCTTGCTCGGTGCGCTGAGCGGCGCGCAGTCACTCGACGAGCGGCGTCACTGGCACACCGCGTGCTGGCAACGGAGCCGTTGAAAGGTGCGTGCATGAAACTTCCGGTCACGGCGTACGGCGAAACCGGTACGCCGGTCGTGGTGATGCACGGGTTGTTCGGCTCGGGCCGCAACTGGATGACGGCCGCGCGCCGGCTCGCGGACCGGCACCGGGTGTTCGCGTTCGACCTGCGCAACCACGGCACGTCGCCGCATGTCGAGACGATGAGCTACCTGGAGATGGCCGACGACGTCCGCGAGACGATCGAGTCGCTCGGGGTCGGGCCGGTCGCGCTGGTTGGGCACTCGATGGGCGGCAAGACCGCGATGCTCACCGCGCTGCAGCACCCCGCGGTGGTCGAGCGGCTCGTCGTCGTGGACGCGGCGCCGGTCGCGTACCCGCCGGCGTTCGTCGAGTACGCCCGGGCGATGCGGAACGCCGACCTGTCCTCGATCACCCGGCGCGCGGACGTCGACGCCCAGCTCGTCGACGCCGTACCGACGCCCGGGACCCGCGCTTTCCTGCTGCAGAACCTGATCCTCGACTCCGACGGCGCCCGCTGGCGGCCGAACCTGCCGGTGATCGAGGCCGCACTGCCGGCGATCTCCGGCTGGCCCGCGGTCGAGGGGCTGCGGTACGACGGGCCGACGCTGTTCATCTACGGCGGCAAGTCGGACTATGTCCAGCAGGACCATCGTGCGACCATCGCGGCGTACTTCCCGCAGGTCCGGTACGCCGAGGTGCCGGAGGCCGGCCACTGGGTGCACGCCGAACGCCTCGACGACTTCCTGGCGGCGCTCACACCGTTCCTTCCCTGACGCCGTTCCTTCCTCGGCGCCGCGGAGTTACATTCGCGGCAGGGGAAGGGGGGATCATGCGGGGTTTCGCGGGTATCGATCACCTCGGTCTGTCGGTCACCGACCTGGACCGCAGCGAGCATTTCTACACCGTCGTCCTCGGGCTGAAGCCGCTGATGGACTCCGGGACCGTGCGCACGTTCATCGACCGGGAGACCGGGTTCGTGCTGGCGCTGTCCAAGCACGAGCTGGGGACGGACGCGCCGTTCACCGAACTGACCACCGGTCTCGACCACATCGGGCTGACGGCGGCGAGCCGGGACGAGCTCGTCGAGTGGGAGCGCCGCTTCGACGCGCTCGGGGTCCCGTACACGCCGATCCGGGACGAAGCGTTCGCGTCGCACCTGAACTTCCGGGACCCGGACAACATCGCGCTCGAGCTGAGTGCCTCGAACGCGGTGTACGACGGCTGGATGGCCGAACTGCGGGAGCGGGACATCCCGGCGGACGAGATCCGGGCGCGTGTGATGGACTATCTGGAGGGACTGAAGTAAACGGTTGCCTGTAATCCATTGACCTCCGACTGAATCCATCGGTAAGTTTTCAACCCAGTTCCTGCAGGATCCACGATCTGGGTTGGTGGTAGCGATGGTGGTCCGGACCGGCGCGCAGCGTCTGGCCGAGGACCCGGGGTTGGTGCCGGACGGGCGCCTGGGACTGATCACGAACTTCACCGGCGTGCTGCCGGACCTCACGCCGACCTCGGTCGCGTTGCGTGCGGCCGGATTGCCGCTGGCGGCGTTGTTCGGTCCCGAGCACGGCCTCCGAGGTACGGCGCAAGCGGGTGCGAGCGAAGGTGAAGGCGTCGACCCGGACACCGGGCTGCCGGTGTTCGACACGTACCGGCGGCAGGGGCGCGAGCTCGACGACCTGTTCTCCGGTGTCGACGTGCTGCTGTTCGACATCCAGGACATCGGGACGCGGTTCTACACCTACGTCTGGACGATGTACGACTGCCAGCAGGCGGCGGCGCGGCTTGGTATGCCATTTGTGGTGCTGGACCGGCCGAACCCGCTCGGCGGTGTCCGGGTCGAGGGGCCGCTGCTGCAACCTGGGTTCGAGAGCTTCGTCGGGCGGGCGCCGATCCCGCTCCGGCACGGGCTGACGGTCGGCGAACTCGCTCTTCAGTTGGGTGCGGCAACGGTCGTCTCGCTCGAGGGCTGGGCACGGGACAGCTGCGCTGTCGAGCCGTGGGTGCCGCCGTCGCCGAACATGCCGACGCCGGAGACGGCTTTGGTATACCCCGGGACCGGGCTGTTCGAGGGCACGAACCTCAGCGAGGGCCGCGGTACGACGCGACCGTTCGAGACGATCGGGGCGCCGTACGTCGACGACCGGCTGGTGCCGGCGTTGCGGGCGTGCGAGTTGCCTGGGGTGATGTTCCGGCGGACGTGGTTCGAGCCGGTGTTCCACAAGTATGCGGGCCAGGCGTTGTCCGGCGTACAGCTGCATGTCGTGGACCGGGAGACGTTCGAGCCGGTGCGGACCGCGTTGGTGATGCTGCGGGTGCTGAACGAGCTCTATCCCGACGACTTCGACCTGCTGCCGTCGCTCGACAAGCTGTGGGGCTCGGACTCACTCCGGAAAGCGCTGGAGTCCGGCGACGACCCGGTCGAACTCTTGACCACACCGGCGGACTGGGTACGCGACGGCGTGCTGCTCTACGAGGGGGATGCCCGATGATCCGTTCGTTCCGGGTTGGTGACGGTCCAGGGCTCGCTGCCGCGTGGACTGCCGCGGCGCCGGCTGATCCGATTTCCTACCAGCGGTTCCGGGACCTGTTCCTGCTCGACCGGAACTTCGACGCGGCCGGCCTGCAGGTAGCCGTGATCAATGATCAGATCGTCGGCGCCGCCTACGCCGTCCGCCGGATGATCGCCGTCGACGATTTGGAGCCCTCCGCCGGCTGGATCCCGTTCTTCTTCGTCCACCCGGAGCACCGCGGTCGCGGTCTCGGCCGCGAGTTGTTGTCCATGGCAATGGACTGGCTCCGCTCCCACGGACGATCCGAGGTCTACTTCTCGTCGTACACCCCGAACTACTTCCTTCCCGGTCTCGACGCGGCCCGCTACCCCGCCGCGTCCCGGCTGCTCGCCGGCCTCGGGTTCCAGCGCGGGTACGACGCGGTCGCGATGGACCGCAGCCTCGTCGGGTATGCCATTCCGGACGACGTCCGCAAGCGGATCGACGCGCTGACGGCCGAGGGCTACAGCTTTGGTACACCATCCGGCGACGAGCTGACCGCGCTGATCGACATCGCCGGCCACGAGTTCAACCCGGACTGGGCGCGCGCTATCCGCGAGGGCGTCGTGTCCGGTCTGCCACTGGATCGGATCGTGGTGGCACGCAACCCCGGTGGGGCGATCCTCGGCTGGGCGATGCATGGGACCTACGAGGCGGTGATCGATCGCTTCGGGCCGTTCGGCGTCCTGCCGGCCTCCCGCGGCACCGGACTCGGGAAGGTGCTGCTGCACCTGACGCTCGAGCGGATGGTCGCCGCCGGCGCGCACAGCGCCTGGTTCCTGTGGACCGGCGAGAAGTCCGCCGCCGGGCAGCTGTACCTGAAGACAGGTTTCGACATCACCCGCACGTTCACCATCCTCCGGGCGCCCCTGCACCCGGACGGCGGAATGGAGTGACATGAGCATCGCCAAAGGTTTGCGGCTTGCTGTTGTCCTGGGGCTCCTCGCTACGGGCGCTGCCTGTGGTGGCGGCAGCGGCTCGGGCAGTGGCGGCGACAAGGTCGAGCTGACGCTGCTGAGCCACTACAGCGACGGCCCTTCCAAGGAGGGGCTGGACAAGATGATCCAGCAGTGGAACAAGGAGAACCCGAAGGTTCAGGTGAAGGCGCAGGTGGTCAAGTTCGACGACCTGCTCACCACGATGACGGTCCGGCAGACCGGCGGCCGAGGCGCCGACATCGTCAGCGCGTACGGCCTGTGGGGCGGCCAGTTGATGAAGGCGAACGTTGTCGCCAAGGTGCCCGACGACATCGCGACCAAGATCAAGGCGGAGTACAGCCCCGCCGCGCTCGGCGCGGTCACCACCGGCGACACCCTGCTCGGGTACCCGACCGAGTTGAACACCTACGTCCTCTTCTACAACAAGAAGATCCTCGCCGCGGCCGGTGTCAGCAAGCCGCCGACGACGTGGGCCGAGCTCGCCGACGCTGCGAAGAAGACGGTGAAGCGGGATGCCAAGGGCAACATCCAGGTCGAGGGCCTGAGCCTGATCCAGGACGGCGACAACAAGTCCGTGCACCCGTTCCTGTCGCTGCTCGACGCGGCCGGCGGGAAGTTCCTCGGCCCGGACGGTACGGCGCAGTTCGACAACGCCGAGGGCAAGGCGGCGCTGAAGTTCGAGGCCGACCTCGCGGCGGCGAAGGCGACCAACCCGTCGATCATGCCGACCAAGCAGTTCCGCAGCGGTGGTGTCGCGATGGCGATCCAGGCCGGCTGGTGGATCGGCAGCCTGAAGACGCAGATGAAGGACAAGTACGCCTCCGATGTCGGCGTGACCGCGATCCCCGGGCCGACCGCAGGCAGCAAGGGCTCGCTGGCGTACGGGTTCTTCATGGGTGTGAACCAGCGCAGCAAGCACGCCGACGAGGCGTGGAAGTTCCTCACCTGGATGAACGAGCACAAGACGTCCGACGGGACCGTCACGGAGACCGGTAAGTGGCTGGCCGATCAGGGTCTGATCCCGCCGCGGACCGCTGACCAGGCGGCGTACAAGAAGTCGTTGTCCGACCCGAACCTGGCGCCGATCTACGACGCGGCGACATACGCGATGGCCGAACCCAACCAGCCGGGCGCGTACGAGGCGAAGACCGCGCTGCACAACGCGATCATGGGTGTGCTTGCCGACGGCAAGAATCCGGACGACGCGCTGGCGCAGGCCGCCAAGGCGGTCAAGCCGCAATGACGGCCGCGGTCAGCCAGGCCGGCGCCGTGGCGGCGCCGGCCCGGCGGCTCGGCAGGCTGCAGCGCGAGGGGCGGGCCGCGTACCTGTTCCTCGCGCCGGCGCTGCTGTTCTTCTGCGTGTTCCTGATCCTGCCGTTCCTGTTCGCGATCGTGCTCGCGTTCTCCGACTGGGGCGGCTTCGATCTCGGCACCCTGAAGTGGGCCGGTACGGCGAACTTCGGCGACGTCCTGAGCTTCGACGGGACGTTCGTCAAACCGATCCTGGTGAACACGCTGCTGTTCGCGTTCGGGTCGGTGTTCCTGGCGACGTTCGGGTCGGTACTCGTGGCCTACTGCATCGATCGGCTCGCGTTCCAGGGGTTCTGGCGGGTGCTGTACTTCCTGCCCGTGGTCGCGACGGTCGTGGCCATCGGCAACGTGTGGAAGATGATGTACCAGCCGGCCGGGCTGATCAACGGCGTCCTGAACAAGCTCGGCGTGAACAGCATCGGGTTCCTGTCCGACGCGTCGTACGCGCTGCCGTCGGTGACCGTCGTCCAGGCCTGGGCCTCGATCGGCGGCGCCGTCCTGATCCTGACCGCCGGGCTGAAGGCGATCCCGGAGATGTACTACGAGGCGGCCGAGGTCGACGGGGCGTCGACCTGGCACATGTTCTGGTCGATCACGTTGCCGTTGCTGCGGCCGGCGCTGCTGTTCGTGCTGATCACGCAGTTCATCGGCGGGTTGCAGTCGTTCGCGCTGATCATCGTGATGACAGGTGACGGCGGGCCGGTGAACGCGACCAACGTGGCGGCGTTCGAGATGTACCAGCGGGCCTTCAAGTACGGCGCCTGGGGGACGGCGAGCGCGATGGCGATGGTGCTGTTCGTGATCATCCTGGCGATCACCCTGCTGCAGTTGTGGGTCGCCCGGCGGCGCGGGGAGGAGACCTCGTGAGAAGACGGCACGCCAAGTTCCCGTGGTTCGCGTACCTGGTCGTGATCCTCGGCGGGGTCGCGATGGTGATGCCGTTCCTGGACATGGTGATGAGCTCGTTCAAGGGCGCCGGCGAGTACGGCGTGATCCCGTACAAGCTGTTGCCGGAGTCGTTCAACCTGGACAACTATCGGGAGGCGTTCTCGCAGCTGGAGCTGCCGCGGTTGTTCCGGAACAGCGTGATCGTCACGGTCAGCGTGACAGTGTCGGTGCTGATCACGTCGGCGCTGGCCGGGTACGCACTGGCCAAGCTGCGGTTCCGCGGCCGGGCGATGATCTTCCGGTTCATCCTCGCGACGATGATGCTGCCGCCGTTCCTGCTGCTGATCCCGACCTTCCTGATCATGCTCAACTGGCCGCTGGCCGGTGGCAACGACTTCCTCGGGCGCGGCGGCGACGGCGGGCTGACGACCAGCCTGCTCGCGCTGATCCTGCCGTTCACGGTCTCCGGTTTCGGGATCTTCCTGATGCGGCAGTTCATGATCTCGCTGCCGGACGAGATGCTCGAGGCGGCCAAGATCGACGGCGCGAACCAGTGGCAGATCTGGCGGCTGATCGTGCTGCCGCAGACCAAGCCGGTGGCGATCACGCTCGGGCTGATCACGTTCATCGGCACCTGGAACGA
Source organism: Kribbella speibonae (assembly GCF_004331375.1). Taxonomy (NCBI): domain Bacteria; kingdom Bacillati; phylum Actinomycetota; class Actinomycetes; order Propionibacteriales; family Kribbellaceae; genus Kribbella; species Kribbella speibonae. Next base: position 301,412 of record NZ_SJKC01000004.1, read on the forward strand.
GTACATCTGGACGCTGCTGATCTCGTCGTCCGACCCGTCGTTGCAGACGTTGCCGGTCGGGATCCAGTTGCTGCAGAGCTTCCTCGATCCGGACCGCACCATGCCGATCGTGATGGCCGGCCTGGTGATCAGCACGTTGCCGGTGCTGGTCGTGTTCCTGGTGTTCCAGAAGTACTACGTGCGTGGCGTCGTACTCAGCGGCCTGAAGTGAGGAGACTCTTGTGACCAGATCAGTGCTCGCCATCGGGGCGCACATCGGCGACATGGACCTGACCGCCGGGCCGACGCTGGCCAAACTCGTCCTGGAGGGCGCGTCGGCGACGATCGTCGCGCTGACGCCGGGGGAGCGCGGACACCCGCGGCTGACGCCGGCCGACTACAAGGTGCAGAAGATCGCGGAGGGTACGGCGTTCGCGGAGGCGATCGGCGCGGACTTCACGGTCCTCGACCACAGCGACGGGTTCCTCCCGTCCACGGACGACGTCGCGCTGCAACTGGCCCAGATCATCCGCGAGAAGCAGCCCGACACGATCATCACGCACTGGAAACACTCCATCCACCGCGACCACGAGCACACCGCCGTACTGGCCGAACGCGCCCGCTTCCTGGCCGGCCTGCCCATCGACGCCGCGGACGATTTCGCCGCGATCACGCCGTACGCCGCTTTGGCCGAAAAGCTGTCCGCACTGCCTCGGCACGGTGTGCGCTCGTTCCTGCACGCCGAGAACTGGGAGGACATGGAGGGCTTTACGCCTTCGCTGTACGTCCCGATCTCCGACGAGGCGTTCTATCGGTGGGTGTCCGCGATCAGACACCAGGCGTTCGCGCGTGGCGAGACGTACGGGTTCCGGTACATCGACTACTACACCGCCCTCATGACCACCCGAGGCTGCCTGGCCGGCTACCCCCGGGCGTGCGCGTTCCACACGAATCAGTCGCCTGAGGTCAGCAAACTCGCCGGACCATAGGAGATTTGCCGGCGGTTGGTCGTACGGTCGGTGGTGGCTCTGTCGGCGGATGGTGGGAGTAGGCGTGGCTGAGGTTCAGTTGGTTGTTCAGAGTGACGACTTCGGGATGTGCCATGCGGTCAATGTCGGGACAGTGCAGGCGTTCCGCGAAGGGATCGTGACGCAGGTGTCGACCATGGCCGCGTGTCCGTGGTTCACCGAGGCGGCGGCGTTGGCGCGGGAGTTCGGGATTCCCGTGGGGGTGCATCAGACGTTGACGTGTGAGTGGGACTTTCTGCGCTGGCGCCCGTTGACGGACGGGGCGTCGCTGGTGGGGGAGGACGGTACGTTCCGGCGTACCGTCGAGGAAGCTTCGGCGGGCATCTCGCATGCGGACGCGGTGCGGGAGTTGTCGGCGCAGGCGGCGAAGTTCGCGGCGGAGGGACTGACGCTCGAGTACCTCGACTTCCACATGGGGTCGTCCGTGCCGTCGGCGTACGGCGAGGTGTCCGCAGCGCTCGGGAAGCCGTTCATCTACGGGGCTGACGAGTCTCAGCGGTTCGCGTCCATCGAGGTCTTGAGCGACCGGGACGCCGACGACAAGAAGCCCTGGCTGCTGGACTACCTGGACAAGCTGACGCCCGGGGTCCACCTGCTCGTCACCCACTGCGCGGCCGCCGAACCAGAACTGGCTGCCCTCCACCGCCCCGGCTCCTACACGTACCGCTGGGCGGAGGAGTACCGCCTGTCCGACCAGGCAATGGTCACCGACCCGGAGATCCGCCAGGCGATCGAAGACCACGACATCGAGCTCACCACCGTCGCAGCCGCCTTCTGACTCAGCGCAGGGCGCCGGGTGGTGAGCCCGTGGCGGCTTTGACGTGGCGGGTGAGGTGGCTGACCGAGTGGTAGCCGGTCAGTTCGGCGACGGCCTGGAGGGGGAGGGTCGAGTTGCGGATGTGGGCCAGCGCGTGGCGTAGGCGTACTGCTTGAAGCGCGGCCTGCGGGCTGGTGTTGCGGAGGCGGGTGAACGCGGCGCGAAGGCCCGACTGCGAGATGCCGAGCTCGTCCGCGACCTGTGCGATGCGGAGACCGGTCGCAAAGCGTTCCTCGAAGAGCTGCTCTGCCTGGGCGACGAGCTGTTCAGCGGGCGTTTGCGGCGGGGTCGCGGCGGCACGACGGAGGCGGAGGTCCAGCTCTGCGAGCAGGAGCACGCGGAGTTCGTTTTCGGTTTCGCGGACCAGTGCGTCGAACACGCGGCGCAGGGTGTGATCGGTGTCGTCGTAGCACAGTCGCGGCCACGGGTGGGTGGTTGCGGCGTCGACCTGGAGGAAGCGGTTCGCGTACCCGGTGCGGCTCTGCTCGGCATGCCACGTGTGCGGTGGCGTGAGCAGTACGGTCCCGGGCGTGGCGTCGTACGTCGTGTCGCCGACGGGACAGGTGATCCGGCCGCGAACGTAGTACACAAGCTCCCACGACGTGTGCGCGTGGGACGGGTAGTCCTTGCCGGGCGCGGCCGTGTGCACGCCGGCGCCGAGCAGCCGTGGCGATTTGTGCATAAGCCCTGTCGCCTCCTGCATTGTTTCTCAGGTACGTCGGAACGATGCTGGCATCGATTCGTGCATCTTGTGAAGGAGAACCGCGATGGATATGGCTACCGCTCTCCGCGATCTCGGCGTCACCGACGACGTACTCACGCAGGACGAGAAGGACCAGTTGGACCGTGACGGCTTCCTTCCGCTGGAAGGGATTCTGGCCGCGGAGGAGGTGTCCGCGATCAACAAGCGCCTCGCCGAACTGACCGCGGCCGAGGGGGACCGCGCCGGTCTCGAAGTGCATCAGGAGCGCGGTACGGACCGGTTGGCGGATCTGGTGAACAAGGATCCGCGGTTCGAGGTGTGCTTCAGCCACCCGCGGGTGCTGGCGGCGATGCGGCACGTGCTCGGCGAGTTCAAACTCTCGTCCCTCAACAGCCGCGCTGCTTTGCCCGGTGAAGGGCACCAGGGCCTGCACGCGGACTTCGGGCATCCCGTCCAGCCGGGCGAGTACGAGGTCTGCAACTCGATCTGGCTCCTCGACGACTTCACCGTTGCCAACGGCGCGACCCGCGTCGTCCCCGGCTCCCACCGCCGCGGCACCCTGCCCGCCGACGAAATGCCCGATCCCTCCGCCCCCCACCCCGACCAGATCCAGCTCACCGGCCAAGCCGGCACAGTCGTCATCTTCAACAGCCACCTCTGGCACGGCGGCACCCAAAACCACACCGACCACCCCCGCCGAGCCCTCCACTCCTACTTCACCCAACGCCACCTACCCCAACAACTCGACCAACAGACCTACATCCGCCTGAACACCTACACCCGCCTAACCCCCGCCCAACACTTCATCCTCGACGTCACCTGCTGAGGCCCGTCTAGCTGACTGGAAGCGTCCGTCGCCGAACTCACCCGAGAACTCGCGACCGCGTTGACCGACGCGAACGTCCCGGTGCGGGACGTGAGTGCAGTCCTGGGAGTTTCGCACCAGCGGGTTTCACAACTGGTCCGACTCGACCCCTAGACACAACTTGGGGAGAGTTTCTGCCCGGATCGGGTAGGTAACTCTCCCCAAGTTGGTGAGTTCGTGGGCTATGAGGCGTCGGCTTTGCGGACCCAGACTTCTCGGATGATGAGGAGGATGGCGGCGGCTGAGGGGATGGCCAGGAGGGCGCCGACGACGCCGAGGAGGGCGCCGCCGAGGAGGGCGGCGATGACGGTGACGGCGCCCGGGATGTCGACGGCTCGGCGCATGATGCGTGGCGCCACGACGTAGTTCTCGACCTGCTGGTAGATGATGCCGTAGATCAGGCAGGCGATGCCGATCCCGACGCCGCCGGTGAAGCCGATCAGGGCGACGATCACGACGCCGATCAGGCCGCCGACCATCGGGATGAAGTCGCAGAACATCACCACGATCGCCAGCGCCACGGCGTACTCCCGCAGGCCCACGATCTCCAGGAAGATGAACATCATGACGCCGGCGGTCAGCGCCACCAGGAACTGGCCGCTGACGTAGCCGCCGACCCGGCCGAGGACCTCGTCGCCGAGGATCGAGACGCGAGTACGCCGGGTGCGGGGCACCAGGCTGTACGCCGCACGCTTCACCGAAGGGAGCGAGGCGAGGAAGTACAGCGTCAGCACCAGGATCGTGAACGTGTTGAACAGCGCGCCCGCGACCACCTTGCCGACGCCCAGGATGCCGCCGAACGCGCGTTGCGCCAGCGCCGGGTCCTGGATGTACTCCTGGGCCTTGTCGATGAAGTGGTACTTGTTGTCCAGATCGTCGACCGTCTTCGAATTCTTCAGCAGGTCGAGCCACTCGGGCGCGTTCTTGATCAGGCTGTTGATCTGGTCGGAGACGACCGGGACGATCGCGACGGCGACGCCGGCGACCGCGAGGATCATCAGCAGGAACACCACGCCGACGGACAGGCCGCGTTTCAGGCCGCGGCGCATGAACCACTCGACCAGCGGGTTCAGGCCGACCGCGATGAACATCGAGACCAGGAGCAGGATCAGGACCGAGCGGGCCTGGCCGGCGGCGTTCCACAGACCCAGGGCGACCAGTACGCCGAGCGCCGCGAAGAAGCCGAACGTGAACGGGTTGCCCCGGCGCAGCGGCGGACCCGGCGTACCCATCCCGACCGACGGGTGCCGCTCTTCGATCAGCAACTCGTCCGCGAGGTTGGTGTCACCGTCCTCCACATGCTCGGCCGCCGCAGCAGCCTTGTCAGCCGAATCGTCCGCTTCCTCGGCAGACGCGTCAGCTTTGTCGGCGGACTCGTCGGCCTCGTCAGCGGAGGTGTCGGCTGACTTGGCGGCGGATGCTGCGTCGGCTGCGGATTGTTCGCTCTTGTCGGCGGCGGCCTGGGCTTCCGCGGCGGCGGACTTCGCTTCGCGCGCGGCGGCGGCGAGGTCCTGGTCGGGGGTCGCTGTGGAGGTGTCGTCGCCGGATGGCGTCACATCTTGTCCTTCGGGGATCGCGCGCTCGAGGTGGCCGCATCGGTCTTCTCGTCGTCCGCGGGCGACTCGTCGTCGGAGGACTTCGCCGAGCTGGAGCGCCGCTTCTGGACCCGAGTGTCCTCGTTCGCGAGGTCATCCAGCCGGAACTCGTCCACCATCGTCGAGTCCTTCGGCTCCTCGTCGCCGTCCGAGGACTTGGCGGCGTCGGTCGTGTCGGCAAGGTCGTCGTCATCGGCAAGAGCGGCGAGTTCGGCGAGGTCTGCGGCGTCGGCTTCGGGGTCGGCGGGGCCGCCGGCGCTCCTGCTGGTGCCGGCGAGATCGCCGGCGTCCGCCGGGTCGATGCGCAGGCCGGTGTCGATCCGGGTCTCGTCGACGCGGGCGTCCCCGGCGCTGATGCCGACGAACGGGCTGGAGCCAGTGAACGGTCCCTCGGTGTCGTACGACGACTCGGACGAGGATCCCGCGGCCGGCGTCGCCCCCGGGAACGGGTTGTCAGCCGGCGTCGCCGCGGGGAACGGGCTCTCCTCATCCGTCGAACCTGAACCCGACCCAGCCGGAGCCGAATCAGCCGGAGCCGAATCAGCCGGAGCCGAATCAGCCGGAGCCGAATCAGTCGGAGCCGAGCTAGGGGCTGACGACTCGAACCTGGTGGCTGAGGGGGGCGGGGTGGAGGAAAGCGGGGTCGAGGGCTCCGAGGCGAACGGGCTGCCGGCGCCGGTGCCTGGGGCGCCGAGCGGGGGGCGCGAGGACTCGGCCGGCCGTGCGAACGGGTTCACGTACGGCGCCGCGGCCGTCTCGGAGTCCAGCTCTGCCGCCTGCCGGGCGATGTTGCTCGCGATCTCGTTCAGCCCGGCGATCTGGGTCAGAATGCCGTCCCGGCGCTTCGCCAGCCGCTCGGTCTCCCGGGCGACCACGGTCCGGGACCGCTCCGCCTCGTCGGCCGCGTTCGCCAGCTCGGCCTCGGCACGGGTACGCGCGGTGGTCAGCAGCTGCTCGGCCTCCCGGCGGGACCGCGAGAGTGTCCGCTCGGCCGACTCCTCGGCCTCGGCGCGGATCTTGCGGGCCTGCTCGGTCGCCTCGGCCACCCGGCGCTCGGACGCCTCGGCGGCCTCCTTCATCTGGGTGGTGAGGCTGTCGGTGTCGGCCGCGATCTGCTGGTGCTTGTCGGCCAGCTCCTTGGCCTGCTGCTCGCGTTCGTCCGCCAGCCGCGCCCGCAGCGCCGCCGACTCGCGCTGGATCGCGGTCCGGATCTTCTCGGCCTCGTGCAGCGCGCCGTTCTTCAGCGTGCTCGCCTGCGACTCCGCGGTCAGCTGCAGCTGCTCGGACTTCCGCCGGGCCGCCTGCAGCACCTCGGCCGCCTCGGTCTCCGCCGTACGCCGCAGCTCGGCCGCGTCGCCCTCGGCGGTACGGCGCATGCTGTCCGCCTCGTTGAGCGCGACGGTCCGGATGTCCTCGGCCTCGCGGTCACCGGTCGCCCGCGCCGCCGCGGCCTCCTTGGCCGCGTTCGCGCGCAGCTCCTCGGCCTCGCGCTTGGCCTCCTCGAGCGCCTCGGACGCCTGGTCCTGAGCGAGCCGGAGGATCTGCGCGGCCCGGTCGCCGAGCCCGGCGTACGACGGGTTCGCGCTGGCCTCGAGCTGGCGCCGCGTCTCCGCGAGCTGGTGCTGCATCGGCGCGACACTCTGCTGCAGCTCGTCGGCGCGGTTGCGTGCCTGGACGAGTTGCATCTCCAGCGCGCGGACGTAGTCGTCCACGGCCTGCTTGTCGTACCCGCGGCGACTGACCGGGAAGCCCCCGGCCGCTGTCGCCGTGCGGTCGAAGAACGGCAGGCTCGACTCGTCAGGCATTCTCCCGAGGTTCCCTTCTGGCGGCTCAGCGTGAATCCCCCACCATAAGCCTGTCAGAACCCACCCGAAACCAGCCAATCGGGAGTCAGCGGCAACTACCTGTTGCGGAAGCGATTAATGGCGTCCAGATGCTGCTCGCGGAGGGCCGGGTTGCGGACGCCGAGGCCTTCGGTGGGGGCGAGGGTGAGGACGCCGACCTTGCCCTGGTGGAGGTTGCGGTGGACGTCGTACGCCGCCTGCGCGGTGTCCTCGAGTGGGTAGACCTTGCTGACCGTCGGGTGCACCATGCCCTTGGCGATCAGCCGGTTGGCCTCCCAGGCCTCGCGGTAGTTGGCGAAGTGCGAGCCGATGATCCGTTTCAGGTTCATCCACAGGTACCGGTTGTCGTACTCGTGCATGAACCCGGACGTCGACGCACACGTCACGATCGTCCCGCCCTTCCGGGCGACGAACACCGAGGCCCCGAACGTCTCCCGCCCCGGGTGCTCGAACACGATGTCGGGGTCGTCGCCGCCGGTCAGCTCCCGGATCCGCGCGCCGAACCGCTTCCACTCCCGCTGGTCCTGGGTGTGCTCGTCCTTCCAGAACTTGTACCCCTCGGCCGACCGGTCGATGATCAGCGAGGCGCCCATCGCGCGGCAGATCTCGGCCTTCTCCGGCGACGACACCACGCACACCGGGATCGCTCCGCCGTTCAGCGCGAACTGCGTCGCGTAGGAGCCCAGGCCGCCGGACGCGCCCCAGACCAGCACCACGTCGCCCTGCTTCATGTTGGCGCCGTTCGCGGACACCAGTTGCCGGTACGCCGTACTGTTCACCAACCCGGGCGAGGCCGCTTCCTCCCACGTGAGGTGGGCCGGCTTCGGCATCAGCTGGTTCGACTTCACCAGCGCGATCTCGGCGAGACCGCCGAAGTTCGTCTCGAATCCCCAGATCCGCTGCTCGGAGTCGAGCATCGTGTCGTTGTGCCCGTCCGGCGACTCCAGCTCGACCGACAGGCAGTGTGCGACCACCTCGTCGCCGGGCTTCCAGGCGTTCACGCCCGGCCCGGTCCGCAGTACGACGCCTGCCAGGTCGGAGCCGACCACGTGGTACGGCAGGTCGTGGCGGGCCGTCAGCGGCGACAGCTTCCCGTACCGCTTCAGGAACGCGAAGGTCGACACCGGCTCGAAGATCGACGTCCAGACGGTGTTGTAGTTGATCGCGCTCGCCATCACGGCGACCAGCGCCTCACCCGGGCCGAGCTCGGGCGTCGGGACGTCGTCGAGGTGCAGACTCTTCCGCGGATCCTTCTCCTTCGCGTCCAGCCCCTCGAACATCGTCGCCTCGTCGGCGTGGACGGTGATTCCGCGGTAATGCTCCGGTACGTCGAGCTCTCCGACGGCGGCGTTGTCACCGGAGAGGATCGCCTCAAGGATCTGCTTCACGAAAGTACCTCCAGGAGCGGCGGTCTGAGTGAGCGGAACTTACCGCTGAGTATGCGCCCCTGGCTGTGCCCTGTAACACAGCGAGCGACGGTTGAGACGACCGTCACTTTTGCAGTCCACCGTTGTCAGTGGTCTTATCAGCGCAGCCTGGTGTGGAGGCGTACCTGGGTGAAGTCGTCGCCGGACCGCAGTTGCGCCAGGTCGCACAGCTGATTGGCGAGCCAGACGCCCCGCCCGCCGAGCCCGTCCAGCGGCGGCAGCACCCGCCCGACGAGCAGATCGTCGATCCGCCCGCAGTCCAGGACGTCGCAGATCAGCGTGCCGTCGGCGATCCACACCGCCAGCCGCCCGCGCCCGCCGCCGAACCGGATGCTGTTCGTGCAGATCTCGTGCAACGCCAGCGACAGGTCCTCGAGCCGGTCCCTCGACACACCGTGCGACGCCGCCTGCCCGCTCAGCCATTGCCGGATCTGCCCGAGCTCGTCCGGCCCGAACTCCCACCGCTCGGCCCGGTCCGGTACGTCGTCCAGCGGGATCCGGAACTCCTTCTCCGCAAGCGCTTCCGCACCCGAATGCGTCGCGGTCGGGTCGATGCCGACGGACGCGTCGTAGGCGCAGTACAGCCGGAACGCCCGGTCCTGCGCGAACGCGATATCGGACAGCGCCTCGTGCAGCAGCACCTCGTCGTACGCCGCCGCGCTGCGGCCCGGGTACGCCGGCTCGCAGAGTCCGCGGACCGGGCCGGGGTGCTGCTCGACGACGCCGCGCCAGTACGGGATCAGCCGCGCCGGGTTGCCCCCGGCAACGGTCATGTCGGTGAAGCGGACCTCAGGGTGCAGCGGTCCGAGAGCGTCGCGCAGTACGGCGATCCGCTCCGGCGGCAGCACGGCCACGATGGTTTCCCCCGCCGCCAGACCCTCCCGTACGAGCGCAGCCGAGCGCTGCACGAACTCCTCGTCCGACACGTGGACAAAGGCGTCGTGCAGGAATCCGGCCGGCGCACCGTGCAAGGAGTCGGTGGCGCTGTCCTTCAGCACCCGATCAGAGTAGTCCGCCCACCCGGTCGACGAGACCCGAATCGCGTGCCGTCACACCCAGGTCCCGTCCGGTGACCCAGTGCCTAGTGCGAGACCCGTGGCTCCACGAGTTCGACGAGGACGCCGCCGGCCGACTTCGGGTGCACGAAGTTGACCCGGGAGCCGGCGGTGCCGCGTTTCGGCTCGTCGTACAGCAGGCGGGCGCCGCGCTCGCGCAGCACCTTCGAGACCGCGTCGAGATCGCTGACCCGGTACGCGAGCTGCTGGATGCCCGGGCCGCGCTGGTCGAGGAACTTCGCGATCGGCGAGGCGTCCGACAGCGGCGCCAGCAACTGGATCGAGGACCCCGAGTCGCCGACCGAGAGCATCGCCTCCCGGACGCCCTGCTCCTCGTTGACCTCCTCGTGCGCCACGGTCATGCCGAACACGTTGGCGTAGTACCGGACGGCTTCGTCGAAGTCGGGCACCGCGATGCCGACGTGGTCGATCGCGTCGAACAACTGATCCATCCCGCCAGCGTGGCGCAGACCCCGCCCACGAGGCCATCGAAAGTGGCCCACTCGACACCATCCGTGTGACCCGTCTGACGTGCGCGAGCAGCGGCGTACCAGTGCGGTCGCAGGTATCGTGACGGCATGTCTGACACGCGGAACCACAGCGTCATCGTCGCCGGTGCACGGACCCCGATCGGGCGGTTGCTGGGTGGCCTCAAGGGCTTCACCGGAGCAGAGCTCGGCGGGTTCGCGATCAAGGGCGCACTCGAGAAGGCCGGCGTCGCACCGGACCAGGTCGAGTACGTGATCATGGGCCAGGTCCTGCAGGCCGGCGGCGGTCAGATCACCGCCCGCCAGGCCGCGGTCAAGGGCGGCGTCCCGATGGACGTGCCGGCCATCACCATCAACAAGGTCTGCTTGTCCGGGCTGAACGCAATCGCACTCGCCGACCAGCTGATCCGCGCCGGCGAGTACGACGTCGTCGTGGCCGGCGGTATGGAGTCGATGACGAACGCGCCGCACCTGCTGCCGAAGTCCCGGGAGGGCTTCAAGTACGGCGACGTGCCGCTGGTCGACTCGATGGCGTACGACGGGTTGTGGGACGCGTTCACCGACCAGGCCATGGGCGCGCTGACGGACCAGGCGAACACCGAGCGCCAGAAGCTGAGCCGCGAGGAGCAGGACGAGTTCAGCGCTCGTTCGCACCAGCGCGCCGCCGAGGCGTGGAAGAACGGCGTGTTCGCCGACGAGGTCGTCCCGGTCGAGGTGCCGCAGCGCAAGGGCGACCCGATCGTGGTGGACAGCGACGAAGGCGTCCGCGGCGACACGTCGGTCGAGGTGCTGGGCAAGCTGCGGCCGGCGTTCGGCAAGGACGGCACGATCACGGCCGGGTCGGCGTCGCAGATCTCCGACGGCGGCTGTGCGGTCGTCGTGATGAGCAAGGCGAAGGCCGAGGAGCTCGGGCTCAGCTGGATCGCCGAGATCGGCGCGCACGGTTCGGTCGCCGGGCCGGACTCGTCGCTGCAGAGCCAGCCGGCCAACGCGATCGTCAAGGCCTGCGCGAAGGAAGGTATCCAGCCGGCGGACCTCGACCTGATCGAGATCAACGAGGCGTTCGCGGCGGTCGGGATCGCGTCCGCGCGCGAGCTGCAGGTCGGCGACGACAAGGTGAACGTGAACGGCGGCGCGATCGCGCTCGGCCACCCGATCGGGATGTCCGGCGCCCGCCTCGTGCTGCACCTGGCCCTCGAACTCGGCCGCCGCGGCGGCGGCGTCGGCGCAGCCGCGCTGTGCGGTGGCGGCGGTCAAGGTGACGCCCTGATTGTTCGTGTACCCCAGAGCTGACAGAGAACTGATGCCACGACGGACGCCGCCGGTCGGTGAGTTGGTCGAGCGCGCCCGCGAAGGGGATTCGCGGGCGGTCGCTCGGTTGATCTCGCTGGTCGAGGACGAGTCTCCGCTGCTGCGTGAGGTGATGGCCGAGTTGGCGCCGTACGCCGGTCACGCGCACATCGTCGGGATCACGGGCTCGCCCGGCGTCGGCAAGTCGACGTCGACGTCGGCCCTGGTCTCGGCGTACCGGGAGACCGGGAAGCGGGTCGGCGTACTCGCGGTGGACCCGTCGTCGCCGTTCTCCGGCGGAGCACTGCTCGGGGACCGCGTGCGGATGCAGGACCACGCGACCGACCGCGGCGTGTTCATCCGGTCGATGGCGTCCCGTGGGCATCTCGGCGGGCTGTCGTGGTCGACCCCGCAGGCGTTGCGGGTGCTGGACGCGGCCGGGTTCGACGTGGTGCTGGTGGAGACGGTCGGCGTCGGGCAGTCCGAGGTGGAGATCGCCGGGATGGCGGACACGACGCTGGTCCTGCTGGCTCCGGGCATGGGCGACGGCATCCAGGCCGCCAAGGCCGGGATCCTCGAGGTCGGCGACATTTACGTGGTGAACAAGGCGGACCGGGACGGCGTCCAGTCGGTCACCCGCGACCTGCGGTCGATGCTGGCGCTGGCCGAGCGCTCCGAGGGCGCCTGGTCGCCGCCGATCCTCAAGACGGTCGCGTCCCGCAACGAAGGCGTCGCCGAGGTCGTGCAGGCGATCGAGGACCGGCTGGAGTGGATGCGCGGGAACGGCGTACTCACCGAACGTCGCCGGAGCCGGGCGCGGGACGAGATCGAGGCGATCGCCACCACCGCGCTCCGGGCCCGGTTCGCGCACCTCCACGGCGACGCCCGGCTCGACGTCCTGGCCGCGAAGGTCGCGGACGGCGGCACCGACCCGTATTCGGCGGCCGACGAGCTCATCGCCGCTTTGTGACACTTGTCTCGCCGTGGAACAATCGACCACGTTGTGTCACATGGTGTCTTTGTATTTCGTTCACCGGAAGTTGTGCCGATTTCGGGCAAATGCCGCAGGATTTCCGGTGGGTACGGCGATCCGTGTCTCAGGGCGGCGCGCCGATGGGTGCCATGCCCCCGGATCCGTTACAGAATGGACCTTGTAGCTGGTGAGCATTGTGCGGTGGGCTGTGTTCAGTCAGTGACAATTGGTCACGGTCCGTGATACAAACTCAAACACAGTCGACCGAGTGGTTAGGAACAAGGAGTGGCGACATGCCGAAGAAGCTGTTGATCTGGTCGCTCATCGCCTTTGCCGGGTTTTACCTCTTCACCCAGCCGACCAACGCCGCCGGTGCGGTGGGTGGAGCGTTCTCGGCCGTCGGTGACGCGTTCGGGAGTGTTATCCAGTTCCTGACCGCGCTGTTCAGCTGATCTGCCTGTCAAGTGTCCCGTTGCGCCTCGTCGTGCGGGACACTTGAGCTACACGGGGTCACACAACAGCGTGACAGGGGAGTGAACGGATGGCCGGAATAGGCCTGTTCCGGATCTTCGACCCGAAGGTCCGGCGCCACCTGATCTCGGACGAGGGCGAAGTCGTCATCGACGAGGTCCGGCACCACTGGGTGGTGTTCACGGTGCCGATGCTCGAGGTCCTGCTCGCGGCGGCACTGCTGCTCACCATGGCGACCACCGCGATCGGTGGTCAGCCGGTGCTGCTGGCGATCGTTCTGGTGCTGCTCAGTCATGCGTTCTGGCAGTTCCTCACCCAGCATCGGGACCGCTTCGTGGTCACCAACATGCGGGTCATGCGGATCCGCGGCGTCTTCTCGCAGACCGTCGCGACCACCCCGATCGCCCGGGTCCTCGACATCACGCTGCAGAAGCCGATCATCGGGCGGATGCTCGGCTACGGCCACTTCGTCTTCGAGTCGGCCGCGCAGGACCAGGGCTTCCGCGAGATCAAGTGGGTCAGCCGGCCCGACGACCGCGACCTGACGATTCAGCGCGTCATCCAGCGCACCGGCCTGCGGGCTTCCGCGAGCGTCGACGTACTGCAGGGGGACGAGGACTCCGACGACGACGGCACCGGCCCGATCGGGATGGACTCGGCGCAGGAGGTCTCCGCGAGTACCCCGGCCCCGGCCGCGGCCCAGCCGAACCGTCCGCCGTCCCCGACGTCATCGTCCGCCTCGAAGTCCATCTTCAACAGCGAACGCGGCAACTGGACCGACAACGAGTAGGCAACCTCAGAAGTCTTGCTCGGCGAGGTTGCGGAAGTGGTTGCGGCGGCGTTCTCGGTGGGGGCGTTCGGGGTGGTTGGGCGCAGCTGCGTCCAGCGCCTGCTGCAACTCGTCGGCGGCCTCGGCGTAGCGGGAGTGGCGGGCGAGGAGTTCGCCGCGTACGGCGTACCGGCGTGAGCTGGGCGGGATCTCGTCGAGCAGCGTGAGGGCCGTGTCGACGTCACCGGTTTCGGCGATCGCGACGGCGCGGGCGAGTTCTGCGGCGGGGCTGGGGGAGACCTTGACCAGCAGGTCGTAGAGCCGGACGATCTCGCGCCAGTCGGTCGCGGTGTAGCTCGGCACGCGGGCGTGCTCGGCCGCGATCGCGGCCTGCAGTTGGTACGCGTCGGCCTGGCGGGCGGACCGCTCCAGCGAATCGTTGAGGAGCGTGACGCCGCGGGAGATGAGGTCCTGATCCCACACCGACCGGTCCTGGAGATCGAGCGTCACCACCTCTCCGGATTCGTCGACGCGGGCCGGTCGACGCGCCTCGGTCAGGAGTAGGAGCGCCAGCACCGCGGTCGGTGTCGGCTGGGCGGGCAGCAGCGAGTGCAGCAGCTCCGCCAGCCGGATCGCCTCCGCGCACAGGTCGACGTCGTACGCCGCTGTGCCCTCGGCCGGTGCATGACCCGCGGTGTAGAGGCTGTGGATGACGGCGCAGACCGCGGGGAGGCGTTCGGGTAGTTCGGCCTCGGTCGGTACGCGGTACGGGATGCGCGCGGCGGCGATCTTCTGGCGTGCGCGGACGAGTCGCTTCGTCGCGGCGACTTCTGTCGTGAGCAGTACGCCGGCGATCTGAGCAGGCGAGAGTCCACAGAGGGTGCGCAGCGCCAGAGCCACACGGGTCGGAGGGGACAAGGACGGGTGGCAGCAGGTGAAGATCAGGCGCAGGAGGTCGTCCTGAACCACCTCCTCCGTCTCGACCTTGGGAGCGGTCAGCTCGATCAAGTCAGCGCCGGCTCGCTCCTTACCGGTGCGCGCTCGTTCGCGGCGGATGATGTCGATCGCCTTTCGCCGGGCGGTCACGGTGAGCCAGGCGCGCGGCTCGGGCGGTACGCCGGTCACCGGCCACGCACCGAGCGCCGCCAGCGCCGCCTCCTGCACCGCGTCCTCGGCGAGCTGGACGTCGCCGACGGTCCGGATCAGAGTCGCGAGAATCCGCGCCCCCTCGATCCGAACCGTCTCCCCGACCACGTCGTACCGCTCATTCACCGGCGAGCTCCAGGAAGCTATTTGGCCGCGATCACCGGGCGGACCTCGACCGCGCCGGCCCAGGCTGCCGGGATCTCGGAGGCGATCCGAACCGCTTCCTCGAGGTTGTCGGCCTCGATCAGGTAGTAGCCGGTCAGGGCTTCCTTGGTTTCGGCGTACGGGCCGTCGGTGGTGACGACCGGTCCGCCGCGGGCGCCCTCGACGCGGACGACAGTTGCCGTCGACGTCGGATGCAGGACGGCGCTCGCCTTCACCTGCTCGGCGAACTCGACACCGAACCTCCGGTACTCGGCCAGCTCGTCGGCCTGCTCGGGCGCCCACCAGTCGACGTCGGCGGTGTAGGTCAGTGCAAGGTACTGCGCCATGAGAGTCCTCCTTCTCGTCTGTTGTGAAGGGAACGAACGACAACTCCCACAGAGGACATCATCACTGCGATGCTTCGGAAGTTCTCCCGCGGAACGCGCGCACCACGTCGGGATCGCCGACGATCTCGACCACGTCGTCCCCGGCCCGCCCCCACAACCACAAGTACACCTGCGCCGGATCCCCGGACACCTCCGCCGCCGCATCGCCCTCGGCCCCTTGCCGTACGTCGACACTCGTCGCGTCGGCGTCCACGGTCCAGGACCGGCCGCTCGCCGTCAGCCGAACGGCCGCGTCGATCGGATGGGCGGTGTCGCCCTCCTCCCACCACGGCCCGCCGAGCGTCGGGTAGAGGATCTCGTCGATCCCGTCGAGGGCCAGCTCGGGGTCGATCGGGGTGACGGCGTCGTGCGCCTGCTCGACGTCGATCCGGTGGATGACGGTCTCGTGCGTCATCCGCCGGTACCAGAACGCGGACGTGCGGTCGCGCGGGCTGAACGTCCAGGTCGGCGTCTCGGTCCCGGCCGCTTCCAAGGCATCGACGATCGCCGCGCGCGCGTCGTCGTACCACTCCAGTGACGTGAGGCCGGTGAAGTCCGGCGGCCATGGGTCGGGGAGTGCGCCGAGCTTCAGCACTTCGACCTTGTGGACGTACACCATCGCAACGTGCCGGACTACGTCGTCCACCGTCCATCCCGGGCAACTGGGCACGGCCGCATCGAGCCCGGTCCGCGCGACCTCGCCGAGTCGCGCGCTCTCGGCCCGCAGATGCTCCAGAAATCTCATGTCCGCACCCTGCCAGAGCCTGCCGACAGTTTCAGACGCTTCGCGCCTTCAAGGCCGCCTCCCAGTCCTGGGTCTCGGAGTAGCTGATCTCGACCACGCGCTCGGCGAGCAACTTCACCGGCTCGCCGGCCTTGGCGTACCGGCCGGCCTTCTGCGAGTAGAGCCAGGCCTCGTTCCGCAGTTCCTGCGCGGTCCGTGTGTACGTCGGATACGAGTCCTTGAACCCGAACAACGTCCGGATCCCCTCGGCCAGCGCGATCACGCCGCCGAGCGACGGCGCGAGCCAGACAGGCGCCTTGATGGCCACCGAGATCGCGATCACCAGGGCGGCGACGAGTTGTACGGTCCCGAGCGCTCGATACCAGATACGCGCCCGCCGGGCCTGCGCGGCGTACCAGCGAAACCGAATGCTGATCAACTGCTCCGCGGGCGCGTCCGTCCCGAGGGCAGGAAAGTCCGAATCTCTGAGCTTCGACATGGTCAGATCAGTGTGGGGTTAAGGTTCCGCTCATGGCCAGGAAGAGGGCGTTGCCGTTCGATCCGATCGACGAGGCGTCGCGGCAGTGGGGGCGCCGGTGGGGCGCCGTCGAGCAGATGCGGGCCGTGACGTCGCTGATGCGGGCGCAGCAGATCGTGATCAACGAACTGGACGAGATCCTCCGCAAGCACGGGCTGACGTTCGCCCGGTTCGAGGCCTTGGTGCTGCTGACCTTCTCCCGGCGCGGGTCGCTGCCGCTGGGGAAGATGGGGGAGCGGCTGCAGGTGCACCCGACCTCGGTGACCTCGATCGTCCGCAGGCTCGAGGCGGCCGGGCTGGTGACCCGGACGCCGCACCCGGACGACGGCCGCGCGGTGCTCTGCGAGATCACCCCCGAGGGCCGGGACCTGGTCGAACGCGCCACCGCCGACCTGGTCGCCGCCGACTTCGCCCTGTCCGGCCTCACCGACGACCAGCTGAAGATGCTCTGGTCCGTCCTGGAACCCCTCCGGCACAACGCCGGCGACTTCAACTGACCCACTCCTGACCGCGGGATCCCGTGTTACGGCCGCGCTAAAAGTTCATTTCCTACTGAAACTTCCCAAGTTTCCCTATTGCCAGGTCGTGGGATCAGCGTCCAGGATCGGAGACGAGTCGGCCCACCCTGCGGGCCGGCACACTTCCCTGGAGGACCTCATGAAGCGTGCTGCCGCTGTTCTCCTCGCCGCCACCGTGGCCCTGGCCGGCTGCTCCGGCGGCGGCGGTTCCGGGCCCGCCGATGGCGCGACCAAGTCGATCTCGTACGCCGTCTCCGACCCGGTGACCCTCAACCCCGGTCGCCAGACGATCGCGTTCGCCCAGGTCAAGGAGCTGTTCTCGAGCCTGACCTTCGTGAAGAGCGACGGATCGCTGACCTACCTGAACGCCGAGTCGGTGAAGTCGACCGACGCCGTGCACTGGACCGTCAAGCTGCGCCCGGGCTGGACCTTCCACAACGGCGAGAAGGTCACCGCCGAGAGCTACGTGAAGGCGTGGAGCACCGTCGCGTACGGCCCGAACGCCTGGGAGAACAGCGGCCAGCTGGTCAACATCGCCGGGTACGACGCCCTGAACCCGGCCAAGGGCAAGCCCACGACGACGCAGCTGTCCGGTCTCAAGGTGGTCGACGACCTGACCTTCACGGTCACGCTGAAGAGCCCGGACGGTCAGTTCCCGGTGCAGCTGTCGCAGGCGCAGAGCGGGTTCTTCCCGCTGCCGGAAGCGGCGTACAAGGACTTCGATGCCTTCGGCAAGCAGCCGATCGGCAACGGGCCGTTCCAGATGGTCGGCGGCTACACCGAGAACGAGCCGATGACGGTCAAGCGGTACGACGCCTACCAGGGCCCGAAGCCCACCGTCGACGAGATCGTGTTCAAGCCGTACACGGACATGACGACGGCCTACACCGACGTACAGGCCGGGAACACCGACATCCTGTTCGTCCCGGCGGCCCGGATGGCGCAGGTGAAGAAGGACTTCGGCGACCGCGCGTACGTCTTCCAGGGCCTGGGCATGAACTACCTCGGTCTGCCGTTGTGGGACAAGCGCTACCAGGACGTCCGGGTGCGGCAGGCGATCTCGATGGCGATCGACCGGCAGGCCGTGAGCAACGTGATCTACGGCGGCATCTGGGAGCCCGCGACGGCGCTGACGCCGCCGGGTGAGCCCGGTACGCCGAAGGACCTGTGCGGCGAGCTGTGCACGTTCAACCCGGCCAAGGCCAAGCAACTGCTGGCCGAGGCGGGTGGCTTCAGCGGTACGATGGAGATCCGCTACCCGGGTGGCTCGGGTCTGGACGACCTCTACAACGCCTACGCCAACCAGTTGCGGCAGAACCTCGGGATCAAGGACGTCACCGCGACGCCGACCACCGACTTCCCCGAGTTCCAGAAGCTGCGCAACGACAAGAAGCTGAGCGGCCCGTACTTCTCCCGCTGGGGCGCCCTCTACGCCAGCCAGCAGAACACCCTGCGCTCCTTCTACACCAAGGCCGGCGGCTGCGTGAACTGCATCCCGTACTACACCCCGCAGGTCGAGCAGTTGCTCGCGAAGGCCGATGCGCAGGTCGACCCGCAGAAGGCGATCGCGGGGTACGTCGACGTACAGAAGGCGATCCTGAAGGACTTCCCGGCGCCGCCGATGTTCTTCGAGAAGTACACGTACGCGACCTCGGACCGGATCGCGAAGCTGGCCGAAGGCGCGGGCAGCCTCGAACTCGAGAACACCACGCTGGCGGACAACTGATGGCGGCTGCCCCGGCCGGCCCGCTCCAGGCGATTCTGGAGCGGGCCCACCGCGTCCCCGACCTGACCCACTTTCCGGGCGTCGACGAGATCACCGCGCGCCTGGACGCCCTGACCGACCGGCACCCCGACCTGGTGACCAGGAGAAGGATCGGTACGTCGAGACTCGGTGACCCGATCACGATGTACTCGATCGGCGACGGCCCCGACCAGGCCCTGGTGTACGCCGGTGTCCATCCGAACGAACCGATCGGCTTCTGGACCGCGATCCAGCTGGCCGAGGACCTGTGCGCCGATCCGGAGCTCCGGGCGACGTGCCGGTGGAACATCATCGGCTGCATCGACCCCGACGGCACCCGCCTGAACGAGGGCTGGTTCGACGGCCCGTTCACCCGGGTCCACTACAGCGCGCACTTCCACCGGCCCGCTCCGGCCGAGCAGGTCGAGTGGTCGTTCCCGTTCCAGTACAAGAACGCGTACTTCGACCAGGTGCTGCCCGAGACGCTCGCGCTCATGCGGGTGATCGACGAATTGCAACCGATCATCGCCGTCTCGCTGCACAACACCGAGCTCGGCGGCGTCTACTACTACGTCACGCAGGAGCTCGACGGGTACGTCGACGAACTGCACCAGGTGGCGGCGTCCTTCGGGTTGCCGCTCGACCTCGGTGAGCCCGAGACGCCGGTGGCGCGCCCGTTCGGTCCGGCGGTGTACGAGATGATCTCGGCCAAGGCGACGTACGACTACGCCGATCGGCTGGGGCTGCCGACACCGAACGGATCGGGTGCTTCGTCGGCGGCGTACGCCGAGCGGCACGGCACCGTCACCCTGATCGCCGAGCTGCCGTACTGGACCCATCCGGCGGCGGACGACGAGTCGCCGACCGAGGCGTCGTACCGTCAGGTGCTCGCGGACGCGGCCGACGAACTCGAGCAGAACCTGCGGGCGATGGACGAGATCTTCCAGCAGGTACGGCCGTACCTCTCGGACGGCTCGCAGCTGGTCCGGGGGATCGCCGCGTTCCTGCCGTACCTGTTCCGGCGCCCGGAGCGGGACCGGCGGCGAGCGGCCGGGATCGACCCGGGCCGGCGCGCGACGGTCGCGGAGGCGTTCGGCCTGCCCGACGTCAACCGGATGTTCCGGCTCCGGTACGGCGGGATGCTGGTCCGCGCCGTCGAGGGCGAGATCGCCCGGGGCAGCGCCGCGGCCGCGATCCACGCACCGGCGAAGCGCCTGCGCGAGCTGTACCGCGGCTGGCAGGACGAGGCCGCGGAACTCGACGCGCAGCTGCGGACGATCCCGATCAAGGATCTGGTCGGAGTGCAGTACGCCGCCGCGCTCGCACTGCTCGACGCGGTACGGAGGCGGGCGGACTGATGGCGCGCTTCACGATCCGGCGGCTGATCGAGCTGGTGCTGGTGTTCTTCGGCGTCACGTTCGCCATCTACGCGGCCGTCTTCGCGTTACCGGGTGACCCGATCTCCAGTCTCGGCGGCGATCAGCCGCTGTCGCCTGCGGTGGTCGAGCGGATCCGGAACCTGTACCACCTGAACGACCCGCTCTGGTCGCAGTACCTGCGCTATCTCGGTCATCTGCTCACCGGCGACCTCGGCGTCGACTTCCGCGGCCGGTCGGTGGCCGAGCGGCTCGCGAGCCGTTGGCCCGTGACGATTCGGCTGGCGCTGACGGCGTGGGTGATCCAGGTGGTGATCGGTGTCGGCCTCGGTCTGGTCGCCGGCCTGCGGAAGAACACCTGGATCGATCGCGGGGTGCTGATCCTGACGATCCTGATCGCGTCGGTGCCGATCTTCGTGATGGCCGTGACGGCGCAGCTGGTGTTCGGCGTGAAGCTGTCGCTGCTGCCGATCGCGGGCGTGTCGGACGGCTGGCCGACGGCGTACTTGCTACCGGCAACGGTTCTCGCCATCTACGGGCTGGCCGCGGTCGCGCGGCTGACCCGGGGGAGCGTGGTCGACACGATGAGCTCCGACTTCGTCCGCGCGCTGTGGGCGAAAGGGCTGTCACGGCGCCGGGTGATCGGTGTGCACGTACTGCGGAACTCGGCGATCCCGGTGCTGACGTATCTCGCGATCGACCTGGGCGCATTGCTCGGCGGGGCGGTCGTGACCGAAGGCATCTTCAACCTGCCGGGCGTCGGGCAGTTGCTGTTCGAGTCGATCCGGGTGCACGAAGGGCCGACGGTGGTCGGCATCGCGACCGCGCTGATCATGATCTTCCTGCTGACCAGCCTCGTCGTCGACCTGCTCAACTCCCTCCTCGACCCGAGGATCCGCCATGACTGACGCAGTGCTCCTTCAGACCGTCGACGAGGACGTCATCGCGCGCCGCGGCGTCTGGGCGACCGTCCGCCGCCGCGTGCTCTTCTGGCTGCCGCTAGCAGTGCTAGCGGTTCTGCTTCTGATGGCGCTCGTCCCGCAGTTGTTCACCAGCGCCGACCCGCGCGCCTGCGACATCTCCGCCAGCGCACGTCCGTCCTCACCCGGCCATCCGTTCGGCCAGGACCTCCAGGGTTGCGACGTCTACGCGAACGTCGTCCACGGCGCCCGCGCGTCGCTGTCCGTCGGTCTGGTGTGCACGTTGATCGCCCTGGTCATCGCCGTCGGCGTCGGAACGGTCGCCGGGTACGTCGGCGGCTGGGCGGACTCGATCCTGGCCCGGCTGACCGACGTGTTCCTCGGCTTCCCGTTCCTGCTCGGCGCGATCGTCGTACTGAACAGCCTCGGCAAGCGCTCGGTCCTGTCGGTGTCGCTCGTCCTCGCGGTGTTCTCCTGGCCGACCCTGGCCCGGATGGTGCGGACGACGGTCCGCGCGACCAGGGACGCGGAGTACGTCCAGGCCGCGAAGGCGATGGGTTTCCCGACCACCCGGATCCTGTCCCACTACGTGCTGCCGAACGCGATCGGCCCGGTGCTCGCGGTCGCCACGCTGACCGTCGGCGGCGTGATCGTGGCCGAGTCGACGCTGACCTTCCTCGGCCTCGGCCTGCGGGCGCCGTCGATCTCGTGGGGCCTGCAACTCGCCACCGCGCAGTCGCGTTTCCAGCAGGCGCCGCACACACTGATCTACCCGGCGATCTTCCTCGCCGCGACGGTACTGAGCCTGATCACCCTCGGCGACGTGCTCCGCGACGCGGTGAACCCGAAGGGACGCTCCTGAATGACCACCTCCGACAGAACGGACGCCGCCTTGTCCTACGACATCCACATCGCCCGGGAAGCCGCACCGGCCATCGAGAGCTGGCTGGAGTACCAGCGCCGCTACCTGCGCACGCCGGGAGTCCAGGCGGCGATCCGGGTCGGCGACGAGCTCGTCCTCTCGACCGCCCTCGGCCACAGCGACGAGGTCGCCGGTACGCCGCTGCGCACCGACCACCTCTTCCGGATCGCGTCCCACAGCAAGACCTTCACGGCGACCTCGATCCTGCAACTGGTCGAACAGGGCAAGGTCCGCCTGGACGACCCGATCGACACCTACGTCCCCGAGCTGGCCGAGAGCGCCTTGGCGCCGGTCACCGTGCGGGAGCTGCTCGGTCACCAAGCGGGCGTGATCCGGGACGGCGTGGACAAGGACTACTGGCAGCTGATGGATCCGTTCCCGGACCGGGACGCGCTGATCGAGCTGTGCCGGTCCGCCGGCCAGGTGTTCGAGCGCAACGAGTACTTCAAGTACACGAACATCGGCTACTCGCTGCTCGGCCTGGTGATCGAGTCCGCGAGCGGGTCGTCGTACGGCGATTACGTCGCGGCGAACATCGTGGACCGGCTGGGACTGACCAACACCGGCGCCGAGTGGGAGCGTGCGCGCGCCGGTGAGTACGCCGGCGGTCACACCGGGCTGCTCGACGGGAACGACGTACGCGAGGTCATCCCGCACGTGGACACCCGCGCGATGGCGGCCGCTACCGGGTTCTACTCGACCGCCGAGGACCTGGCCGTCTACGGGGCCGCGCACTTCTTCGGGGCGGACCAGCTGATCGGCGACGCGAGCAAGCGGCTGCTGCAGCGGGACGAGAGCCTGGTGAACGCCAACGGCCGCGAGATCGGGCGCTACGGGCTCGGCATGGACATCGTCACGATCGGCGGGCGACGGCTGGTCGGGCACAGCGGCGGGTACCCGGGGCACATCACCCGGACCTTCATCGACCCCTCCGACCAGGTCGTCGTGTCGGTGCTCACCAACTGCATCGGCGGGCCGGCGGGCGCGCTGGCCACCGGTGTGGTCAAGCTGCTGAACCTCGCCGCCGAGGCACCGGCCGGGACCCAGGTGCCGAGCGACATCGACGCCCGGCGGTTCTGCGGCGACTTCGCGAACCTGATGGGCGTGATCAGCATCGCGCTGCTCGGCGGGCGCCTGGTCGCGTTCTTCCCGGCCGCACCGGATCCGGTGGACAGCTACGAGGAGCTCCAGGTCGTCGACGAGAACACGCTGGCCGTCGTACCAACGGCCGGATTCGGGTCGATCGGCGAGAAGGTGGAGTTCACCTGGGACGAGGCAGGCAGTCCGTCGCTGGTCCGGTACGGCGGGAGCTCGCGCTGGCCGGTCGAGGCGTTCCGGGCGCGCCGTACGGCGCAGATCGCGGGAGCTGTGGGAGGCCGGGATGGCAATTGATAACGACGACTGGGAAGAGGATTCCCGCCGGATCGAGTTCGTCGAGCACTTCGCACTGATCCGGGAGCTGGCCGGCTCACCCCGGATGGAAGGCCGAGTGCTCGGCTATCTGATGGTGAGCAACAAGCCGTACGTGTCATCGGCGGAGCTGTCCCGGGCACTCGCGGCGAGCGCGGGCTCGATCTCCAGCACGACCCGACGACTGATCGACCTCGGCTTCATTGCCCGGCATCCCGTTCCGGGCGACCGCAATCACTACTTCAAGGTCGAGGACGACATCTGGGGCAGTTTCCTCGCCGGCGAGGGCCGATCGCTGGGCAAGCAGCGGCGGTTGATCGAGGACATGCTGGAAGAGCTGCCGGAGGGGATGCCCGGTCCGCGGAAGCGGCTGCAGAACGCGCGCAACTACTTCGAATGGCTGGCGCTGCACCGCCGGAAGATGCTCGCGGAATGGCAGGAGTACCGAGACACGCACCTTGAGGACGGTCAATGAGCGACCACGTCCTGCGGTTCGAGGACCTGACCGTCGACTTCACCGTCGGCGGTACGACGCAGCGCGCGGTCGACGGCGTCAGCTTCGGGATCCGGCCGGGCGAGGTGCTCGCGGTCGTGGGCGAGTCGGGATCCGGGAAGAGCGTCACGGCGCTAGCAGCGCTAGGACTGCTGCCCTCGAACGCCCGCGCCGGCGGGCGGATCAGCTTCGGCGGCGCCGACGTACTGGAGATGTCGCGGGCCGAACTCACCGCGCTCCGCGGCCGGCGGATCGCGATGATCTTCCAGGATCCGTCCGGGGCGCTCGACCCGGTGTTCACGATCGGGGCGCAGCTGGTCGAGATGATCCGCACCCACCAGCCGTCGCTGTCGCGGGCCGCGGCGCGGGAGCGGGCGCTCGAGTTGCTGCGGATGGTCGAGATCCCCGACAGCCGGCTGAAGTACTACCCGCACCAGTTGTCCGGTGGCCAGTGCCAGCGGGTGATGATCGCGATCGCGCTGGCCTGCGACCCGGAGCTGCTGATCGCGGACGAGCCGACCACGGCCCTCGACGTCACCGTGCAGCAGGAAGTCCTCGACGTACTGCTCGCGATGCGGTCGAAGATCTCCGGCGCGATCATGATCATCACCCATGACATGGGCGTGGTCGCGGACGTGGCCGACCGGGTCGTCGTGATGCGCAAGGGGTCGGTGGTCGAGACGGCCGAGGTCCACGAGCTGTTCGACCACCCGACGCAGGAGTACACGCGGACGCTGCTGGACGCAGTGCCGCGGGGCGGTGCGCGGGAGTCGGACCCCGTTGCGGACCAGGAGGTTCCGGCGCTGCGGATCGACGAACTCGTGGTCGAGTACCGCGGTCGCCGCGGCCGGACGGTGCGTGCGGTCGAGGAGGTGAGTCTCGGGCTGAATCCCGGCGAGATCGTCGGTCTCGTCGGTGAGTCCGGATCCGGGAAGTCGACGATCGGCAAGGCGGTGCTCGGGCTCGCGCCGATCACCTCCGGCGAGATCCACGTCGCCGGACGGGCGCTCACCTCCGCGTCGGCGTCCGACCTCCGCAAGACCCGTGCCCGGATCGGCGTCGTGTTCCAGAATCCGGCCGGTTCACTGAACCCGCGCGGCACCATCGGGCAGTCCGTCGGCGAGCCGCTCGCCGTCCATCGCGGTGTCCGGGGCGCCGAGCTCCGCCGCCGGGTCGAGGAGCTGCTCGACAGTGTCGAACTGCCGGGTGCCTGGGCCGGGCGGTACCCGCACGAGTTGTCCGGCGGTCAGCGCCAGCGGGTGTCGATCGCGCGGGCCATCTCGCTCGATCCCGGGCTGCTGATCGCGGACGAGCCGACGTCCGCCCTCGACGTCTCGGTGCAGGCCACCGTGCTGGAGCTACTCCGCTCGCTCCAGGACCGGCTGCACTTCGCGTGCCTGTTCATCAGCCACGACCTCGCCGTGGTCGACCAGGTCTGCGACCGCGTCGCCGTGATGAGCCAGGGCCGCCTGGTCGAGCAAGGCGACCGCGAGTCCGTCCTCCGCGCACCTCAGGACCCCTACACCGTCCGCCTGCTCGAGGCGGCGCCCGTTCCCGATCCGCGCGAGCAGGCTCGGCGGCGCGGGCTCAGGTTGGCCGGCTAGTTGGAAATAGTTGGACGTCCTAGTATTTTGGGGACCAGTTCCCAGGGAGGTCTGACTGATGGATGCCGAGCAGATCGCGGCCGGTCGCAGCCGGTGGCAGCAGCGGTACGACGCCGCACGCAAGCGGGAGGCGGATTTCACCACGCTGTCCGGCACCGAGGTCGAGCCGGTCTACGGGCCGCCCGAGGGCGTCGCCGACCCGCGGATGGAGCGGATCGGCTGGCCCGGGGAGTTCCCGTTCACGCGCGGCCTGTACGCGACCGGGTACCGCGGCCGCACGTGGACCATCCGCCAGTTCGCCGGCTTCGGGAACGCGGAGCAGACCAACGAGCGCTACCGGATGATCCTGAACGGCGGTGGCGGCGGCCTGTCGGTCGCGTTCGACATGCCGACGCTGATGGGGCGCGACTCCGACGAGCCGAAGTCGCTCGGCGAGGTCGGGCACTGCGGCGTCGCGATCGACTCGGCCGTCGACATGGACCGGCTGTTCAAGGACATCCCGCTCCAGGACGTCACGACATCGATGACGATCTCCGGCCCGGCCGTGCCGGCGTTCTGCATGTACCTGGTCGCCGCCGAGCGCCAGGGCGCGGACATCTCCAAGCTGAACGGGACGCTGCAGACCGACATCTTCAAGGAGTACATCGCGCAGAAGGAGTGGCTGTTCCCGCCGGAGCCGCACCTGCGCCTGATCGGCGACCTGATGGAGTACTGCGCGACCACGATCCCGGCGTACAAGCCGCTGAGCGTCTCCGGGTACCACATCCGCGAGGCCGGCTCGACGGCCGCGCAGGAGCTCGCCTACACGCTCGCCGACGGTTTCGGGTACGTCGAGCTCGGCCTGTCCCGCGGGCTCGACGTCGACGTCTTCGCGCCCGGCCTGTCGTTCTTCTTCGACAGCCACCTGGACTTCTTCGAGGAGATCGCGAAGTTCCGGGCTGCCCGCCGGATCTGGGCCCGCTGGCTGCGCGACGTGTACGGCGCCAAGACTGACAAGGCGCAGTGGCTCCGCTTCCACACGCAGACGGCCGGGGTGTCGCTGACGGCGCAGCAGCCGTACAACAACGTCGTACGGACGGCTGTCGAGGCGCTGGCCGCCGTACTCGGTGGGACGAACTCGCTGCACACCAACGCGCTCGACGAGACGCTCGCGCTGCCGAGTGAGGAGTCGGCCGAGATCGCGCTGCGGACCCAGTCGGTGCTGATGGAGGAGATCGGCATCACGAACGTCGCCGACCCGCTCGGCGGTTCCTGGTACGTCGAGGCGCTCACCGACGCCATCGAGGCCGAGGCCGAGCAGATCTTCGCGCGGATCAAGGAGATGAGCCCGGACGAGACGATGACCGCCGGCATCCTGCGCGGGATCGAGGACGGCTGGTTCATGGCCGAGATCGCCGACGCCGCGTTCGAGTACCAGCAGAAGCTCGAGAAGAGCGAGAAGAAGATCGTCGGCGTCAACACGCTCACCGACACCGTCTCCGGCGAGCTGGAGATCCTCCGGGTCTCGCACGAGGTCGAGGTCGAGCAGTGCCGGGTGCTTGCCGAACGCAAGGCACACCGCGACGAGGACCGGGTACGGCGTACGCTGTCGGCTCTGGTGGAGGCGGCCAGCGGCACTGGCAACCTGATCGAGCCCATGCTGGAGGCAGTGCGTGCGGAGGCCACGATGGGGGAAATCTGTCACGTTCTTCGGGAACAGTGGGGAGAGTACCGAGAGCCCGCCCGATTCTGAGGAGCCGCCATCGTCCGGGCGCGAGGCCCCGGGCGCGGCCGGGGCGCCGGACGGACGGCGCGTGGTGGTCTGCGGTTCGGACCGCACGATGCTGCGGGTGGTCACCGAGCTGGTGAGCTCGGGCGAACGGGTCACCGCGATCGTCAACCCGGCCTCCCGGCACTACGACCGGATCGGTGAGCTCGGCGCGACCGTGATGGGCGCCCGGGTGATCAGCGAGTCGTTGCTCCGGCGGGCCGGGGTCGACGCGGCCGACGACGGTACGCCGTCCACCGCGCGCGCACTGGTCCTGCTGGACACCGACGACGTCCACAACGTGCACACCGCGCTGACGGCGCGGGACATGGACAAGGACCTGCGGATCGTCGTACAGATGGTGAATCCGCGGCTGAGCAAACAGCTGAACAGTCTGCTCGGCGACTGCGTGGTGATCAACGGGCCGTCGCTCGCCGCGCCCGCGTTCGTCTCGGACGCGCTGGAGGACGACGAGCTGACCTGGATGGAGCTCGGCGGTCAGCGGGTGGTCGTCGGACAGGCCGACCTGATCCGCGAGCCGCACCTGACGGTGCTCGCGGACACGACCTCGTCCGCGACGCCGCAACTGTTGCCGTTGGCCAGCGCCGACCCGGACGGCGACATCGTGCTCGGCACCGGTGTCCGGGCGATCTGGCGCAGCCGTGACGTCCGGCCGGCCGGCTGGTTCATGGCGCTCCGCGACATTCTCGACAGCCGGGTCCGGAAGATCGCCGCGGTGATGGCGTTCCTGGTCGCGGCCGGTACGGCGCTCATTCACTTCGTCGGCGGGGTCGAATGGTGGCGGGCGGTGTACATGGCGGCCGGCGCGGTGACCTCGGCGGGGATCGAGGACAACGCGTTCTCCGACGCCGACCCGTGGGTGAAGGTGGCGGCGGTCGTGGTGCAGCTGACCGGGATCGTGCTGATGGCGCTGCTGACCGCGGTCGTGGTCGACTCGCTGATCGGCGCGCGGCTGTCGCGGATCATCGGCGGGGTGCGGGGCCGGCCGCGCAACCATGTGGTGGTCTGCGGCCTCGGTACGGTCGGCGCGCGGGTACTGGAGATCCTCACCGAGCGCGGCGTCGCGGTCGTCGGCGTCGACCAGGACGAGGACGCGCCCGGTATCCAGGTCGCGCACCGGCTGAAGATCCCGGTGGTGATCGGGGACAGCAGCAACGAGGAGACGTTGCGGTCGGCCGGCGTCCAGCGCTGTCAGTCGGTGCTCGCGATCACCGACGGCGACATCACCAACCTGGAGTCGGCGATGGTGGCCCGGGACCTCAACCCGGACGCCCGGATCACGATGCGGATGTTCGACCACGACCTCGCGCAGCGCGTCGAGCGGCGGCTGGGCCTCGGCCACAGCCGGTCGGTGTCGATGCTGGTAGCGCCCGCGGTCGCCGCCGCGGTCGCGAACCGGCGCAAGCAGGTGACGATCCCGGCCGGCCGCCGCGTGCTGCTGCTGACCGAGGTGACGGTCGAGCCCGGGTCGGTCGCCGACGGCCGGCGGCTCGGCGAACTGAACGAGGCCGAAGGGCTGCGGGTGCTCGCCCGCCAGGATCTGCAGGGTCCCTGGGAGTGGAGCCCGGCGTCCGAGCGACAGGTCAAGGTAGGGGACCGGCTGGCGGTCGCGGGGACCCGGGCAGGACTCGCGAGACTCCTGATGGTGACCCGGGCGCAGCGCAAGTCGGCGGCGTCGTAGAGGATAGACCTGTGAACGTACGGAGTGTGCACGGAATGCGAGGACAGTGGTGAGCCAGTCCAACTTCTCCCGTCCCGGGGCGGTCGACCTGTCGTCCCTCCGTAAACCGGCCGGTGCGCCGAGCGCTCCGGGTGCTGCAGGTGCTCCAGCGGGTGGC
The DNA here is from genome assembly GCF_004331375.1 of Kribbella speibonae. Taxonomy (NCBI): domain Bacteria; kingdom Bacillati; phylum Actinomycetota; class Actinomycetes; order Propionibacteriales; family Kribbellaceae; genus Kribbella; species Kribbella speibonae. The sequence continues at coordinate 330,247 of NZ_SJKC01000004.1, forward strand.
GCCGCGGGTGCGTATGCGCTGGAGGTCGGCGAGGCCAACTTCCAGGCCGACGTCATCGAGCGCTCGCTCCAGGCCCCGGTCGTCGTCGAGCTGTACTCGCCGCGGTCGCAGGGTTCGAGCGCGCTCGGTGCGGTACTGACCCAGCTGTCGACCGAGTACGCCGGGAAGTTCCTGCTGGCCCGGATCGACGTCGACGCGAACCCACAGGTCGCCCAGGCGTTCGGCGTCCAGGCGGTGCCGACCGTGATCGCCATCCTGCGGGGTCAGCCGGTGCCGCTGTTCCAGGGCGTCCTCGGTGAGCCGGAGGTCCGGCAGTACCTCGACCAGTTGCTGACGGTCGCGGTCGCGAACGGGATCACCGGGCGCGCCGAACCCGTCGGGCCGGCCGCCGACGGGCCTGCCCCGGAGGAGGACGCACCGAACCCGCGGTACGAGAAGGCCGAGAACGCGGTCGGCGCGGGCGATCTGGACGGCGCGATCGCGGCGTACGAGGAGCTGCTGAAGGAGACGCCGAACGACGCCGAGGCGAAGTCGGGGCTGGCCCGCGTGCAGCTGGTGAAGCGTACGCAGGACGTGCCGGCCGATGTCCGGACCCGGGCGGCCGACAACCCGACCGACGTCGAGGCGCAGCTGCTGGTGGCCGACGTGGACCTGATGGGCGGGCACGTGGACGACGCGTTCGCGCGCCTGATCTCCACGGTCCAGGCGACCGCCGGCGACGAGCGGAACGCCGTACGGCTGCACCTGCTCGAGCTCTTCGAGGTCGTCGGCGCGGACGACGAGCGAGTCGTCAAGGCCCGCCGCCGGCTGATGGCCGCGCTGTTCTAACAGCTACTGGTCCGACCAGTGCACTGGGTAGCTGGCCGGAATCGGACAGTGTGAATTCTTGTAATTGCTGTTGATCTGCTCTGAGAATTCTTTACATGAGCGCTGTCGAGTCGCCGCCGCCGAGTCTCGAGACCCGGATCCACGGCCTGCTGCCGGCGCTCAGCCCGGCGCAGGCGCGGATCGCCACCGAGGTGCTCCGCGACCCGGCGTCGGTCGCCTCGTCGACGATCGGCCAGCTGGCGGCCCGCTGCAGTACTTCGCTGCCGAGCGTCACCCGGTTCTGTCTCGCGCTCGGCCTGTCCGGGTACGCCGAGCTGCGGCTGACGCTGGCGGCCGAGAGTGGTCGGACCAGTCCGAGCTGGGAGCGGGGGACCGGTTCCGAGGTAGGGCCGGACGACTCGCTGGACGACGTACTCCGGACGCTGCTGCGCGCCGACACCCGCGCGCTCGAGGACACCGTCGCGGCACTCGACGTCGACGCGCTCGGACGCGCCGTCCGGGCGATCTCGGACGCGCGGCGGATCGATCTGTACGCCGTGGCGGGATCGGCGTCCGTCGCCGAGGACCTGCGGTTGCGGCTGCACCGGATCGGGCGCGGCGCGAGTACCTGGAGCGACGTACACACCGCGCTGGCCAGTTCCGCGCTGCTCGGCACCGGGGACGTCGCGATCGGGATCTCGCACAGCGGCGAGACGATCGAGGTCCTGGAGCCGATGACCCGGTCCGGCCGGCAGGGCGCGACGACTGTTGCCATCACCAACTATCCCCGGTCGCCGCTGGCGCGGGCGGCGGACATCGTCCTGGTGACCGCGGCCCGTGACGTCACGTTCCGCACCGGGGGACTGTCCGGACGGCACGCCCAGATGATCGTCCTGGACGCGCTCTACCTCGGCGTCGCGCAACGCGACTATCCCCTGGCGGAACAGGCTTTCGACGCGACCGCCGACGCGGTGTCCACGCACCGGCAGCGCTCCTGAATCACCCTCACCACTCCGTTCGACCGCCTTTCGAAGGAGAGACATGCAGAGTCCGCACCAGAGCTTCGGCCCCACCCGTCGCGCCCTGCTCCTCGGCGCCGGCGCCACCGCCCTCACCGCCGCCTCCGCCACCACCGCCTCCGCCTCGCCAACATCCGCCACGGGCGCCGCCGCCTCCGGTGCGGTGTCGGGTGCGGTGGGCTCGGCCGCGGCCGCGGTCGCCGTACCGTCGCCGGACACGTTGCCGTTGACGGGCGGGGCCGACTTCCCGATCGGGTTGTTCTGGCCGCCGCACCCGTACGCGAGTACGGCGGACCGGTTCGCCGAGATCAAGAACGCCGGGTTCGACTTCGTCATCTCCGGCAACTACGCCGGCGACGGCAACATCTTCCAGTACCAGCTCGGGCTCGCCCGCGACGCCGGCCTGAAGATGCTGATCTCGGACGACATCCAGATCCGCAACATGTCCCGCTGGTTCTCGATCTCCGACACCCCGTCGGACTTCCTCAGCGTCACCCCGGCCGAGGCCAGTGCGCTCTACGTCCGGGCCCGCGACGCCTACGGGCCGTACTCCTCGCTGGCCGGTTTCAACTTCTACGACGAACCCGGCGCAGGCTGGTTCGCGACACTGGCCAAGGCGCTGTCGATCTCCCGCGAACTGGCACCGCAACTGCTGCCGTACATCAACCTGTTCCCGTCCGACGACGCGTCGTACTACCGCGGCTTCGTCGACGTGGTGAAGCCGTCGCTGATCTCGTTCGACCGGTACCCGCTGCTCTCCGAGGGCCGCGAGGACGCGAACTACTTCCACAACTGGGCGATCGTCCGGGACGCCGCGCTGCACGGCGACATCCCGTCCTGGGTGTTCATCCAGACGCTTGCCTACAACAACCATCGCGAACCGACCGCGGCCGAGCTGCTCTGGCAGGTGAACATCAGCCTCGCGTACGGCGCGAAAGGCATCCAGTACTTCACCTACTGGACCCCTGAAGCCGCCCGCGGCGAAGGCTTCGGCCCGGCCCTGATCACCGTCGACGGCCAACGGACATCGCGCTACTACGCAGCAAAACAGATCAACACCACCTGGCTCCACCAGGTAGGCCGCGAACTCAAGCCCCTCGTCTCCGAAACCGCCGAACATGCCAACGAAACCCCACTACCGAACGGAACCGTCGCCTTCACTCCGACCAACCTGGTCTCGTCAATCACCGGCAACCCGGTCGTAGTCGGCACCTTCCGCTCCCGCGACACCACGTCAACCGACCGCTGGCTACTGATCGCCAACCGCTCCCACAGCACGCGAGCTCGAGCGGTCGTGGGTGTGAACCAGCAGACAGTCGGCTCGATCGGCGTCTTCGAACCGGCCCGCCAGAAGTACCTTCCCCAACGCCTCGCCCCGGTCCCGGTCTCACTCGCCCCAGGCGCCGCAACCCTCCTCAAACTCACCACCAAGTAGCCCACCCCGGGCTATGACCTTTCTGGTCCGCAGGATGGTGCGGGAGGAGGGTGTGATGGAGATGGGTGTCGAGGAAGTGGCCGCCGCTCTCGGGGACGATCCTGCGCTGGTGGAGTGGCTGGGAGAGTTGCAGCGAGCCGGTGAACCTGGCGACGAGCTCGTGCTCCCGAGTGCCGAGACGGCGCTGACAGCTCTGCTTCGCCTCGGCGCGCCGGCGCAGGACGCGGCCGAGATCGTCGCTGGGTTGTCCGAGCTGCAGCGCAATCCCGCCCTGGCGTGGCTTGTACGGCGGTGCGCCCAGCGAACCGTCGCTGATATGGGCGGGTTTCGGCCCGGTGGATCCTGGCCGACATTGCCGGACGGCTGGGATCGCTACTTCTACGTGTACGTCTTTCTTGCCGTTCTCCCGTCTGTCCGCGCGTACCACGAACGGCGCGGTATCCCCGACGACATCTCCTGGGCGACGCTCGCGGCGCTCGGCCATGCCGTCGAGTCCCATCGGCAACGGCTCGGCACCGGCGGCATCGACGCGCCGTTCTGGATCGACCTGCACTTCCGCGGCGGGATCTATCTGCTCGGCCGGTTGGGCTTCAACCGCGGTGATCTCGGATTCCTCGCCCCGGCAGTGCAGGCCGCCGGCCTTCCGTACCAAGAGTCCGCTCCCGCGCTGGGCGTGCACGCCGCCCCGACCGGCCCCTTGGACCCGGCCGCCTGCGACGCATCCTTCGATCTCGCCCGTGAGTTCTTTGCGCGGCATTTCCCCGAGGAGACGTACCGACTCGCGCGGTGCGGATCGTGGATCCTTGACCCGCAGCTCGCCGAGTACCTGCCGGCCGATTCCAACATCATCCGCTTCCAACGCCGCTTCCAGTTGACACCGGAGACACGGGACGGCGATGCCGACATGCTGTCCCGAATCTTCGGGGCGGCACCCGATACGGATCTCGCGACCCTCCCGTGCCGGACGACCCTCCAGCGAGCCGTGATCGACCACCTGCAGGCCGGCCGCCACTGGAAGATCGGCTTCGGCTGGCTCGAACTCTGACTCAGGTGGTCTGGCCGGTGTAGATGCCCAGGGTTCGGAAGCGGAGGGCGGGGGCGGCGTACTCCTCGAGGGCGTGGGCGGTCCAGCCGATCATGCGGGCGAGGGCGAAGAGGGCGTCGCCGGCGTCGGGGCGGAAGTTGTACGCGTGCATGACGGCGGCGAGCGCGAGATCGCTGTTGGGGAAGGCCGGCGTACGGTCGGCGATCGCGTGGATCGTGCTGACGATCGGGTGGTCGCTTAGGAGTTCGAGGAGTACGTCGGCGCGCGGGTCCCGGTGCTGGTAGATGCGGTGGCCGAAGCCGGGGATCGGTTCGCCGGAGCGCAACTGGTCCGACAACGCCTTCAACGGATCGTGTTTCGCTCGGTCCAGGAACTCGTACGCGAGAGTCGGGGCAGCGCCGTGGTACTGCCCGTCGAGTGCGCCGAGCCCTGCCGAGATGACGGCGTACAGGTTGGCGCGGGCGCTGGCTGCGACCCTGGCGGCGACGGTGGAGACGGCGAGGCCGTGGTCGGCCAGCAGGATGAGCGCGGCGTCGAGGATCTCCGGGTGTGGTTCTGCGTCCGTGAGCTTCGGCCAGAGCTTCCCGCCCAGCGTCGTCCGCGTGACGATCGGCCCCGGGAGTGCTGCGACCAGGGTCCCGATCAGCCTCCCTGCCGCGGCAGTCACCGAAGTCGCCGACAGATCGAACCGCAACGGATCCGCAGCCCCCAGTACGGCGACCGCCACCCGCAGCCGATCCGTCAACCGAGCCCCCGCCGGCACCACCTCCATAGCCGCCCGAGCCAACGCCACCCCCTCCCGCTCAACCCCGAACAGGTCCCCTTCCATCGCTGGATCTGTTGGGGGTTGGCCTGTCCAGAGGAGGGTGGCTACCTGGGGGAGGGTGGCGGTGGTGGCCAGGGACTGGGCGGAGTGGCCTCGGTAGTAAAGGTTGTCGTCCTGGAGGAGGGTCAGTTCGGATTCGATGCGTTCCACGACGCCGGAGTGTTCGACCGAGCGGGCGGCCAGGCGTTCGACGTCCGCGGCGGGGAAGAGGCTGCCGCGGCGGCCGCGGGCTCGGACGCTGGTGAGGAGGCCGCGGCTGACGTAGGCGTAGACCGTGGCCGGCTTGACCTGCAGACGGCGCGCCACTTCGGCGGTGGTCAGGTAATTCTCGTCACCTTCGGACGGCATTCCCCGCTCCTCGCATCATCCATGTTGACTGGATCAATATTGACAATCATTGATCGCCTGTCAACTCTGAAGGTATGTCAACAACGATCAATGTTCCGCCCGGTCTGCGCAACGTCGTCGTCACCGAGACGACCCTCGGCGACGTTCGCGGTGACGAGGGTTTCTACCACTACCGCGAGTACTCGGCGATCGACCTCGCCAAGTCCAAGACCCTCGAAGACGTCTGGTACCTGATGTTCGAGGGCCACCTCCCGACCGCCGCCGAGCGCGCCCGGTTCGTCGCCGAGCTCGCCCCGCTGCGCGTCCTCCCCGACGAAGTCAGCGCGGTCCTCCCGGCCATCGCGGCCGCCGGTACGACGTTCAACCCGCTCGCCGGTCTCCGCACCGCCCTGTCGCTTCTGGCCGCTGTTCGTGGTCTCCCAAAGCTGTGGGACGTTGACCAGGCTCGCCGCAAGGCCGACGCGATGCTGGTCTGCGCAGTGACGCCAACCATCCTCGCGGCCCTGTACCGGCTCCGCGAAGGACAGCAGCCGCTCGAACCCCGCGCCGACCTCTCGGCGGCCGAGAACTGGCTCTACCTGGTGACCGGCAACGAACCCACCGCCGTCCACGCCACCGCGATCGAGCACTACCTGGTCTCGACCGTCGACCACGGCTTCAACGCGTCGACCTTCACCGCCCGCGTCATCGCGTCGACCGGTGCGGACGTGGTTGCTGCCGTGGCGGGTGCGATCGGCGCGTTCTCAGGTCCGCTGCACGGCGGTGCGCCGGATCGCGCGCTCGCGAGCCTCGACGAGATCGGTACGCCGGACCGCATCGACGACTGGGTCCGCGCGAAGGTGTCGGCCGGCGACCGGATCATGGGCTTCGGGCACGCGGTGTACCGCACCGAGGACCCGCGTTCGCTGATGCTGCGCGATATCGCCCGCGGCATCGGCGGCGAACTCGTCGATTTCGCGACGACCGTCGAGCAGCGGATCGTCGACGTACTCGCCGAGCTGAAGCCGGGCCGGAACCTGTACGCCAACGTCGAGTTCTACGCGGGTGTCGTGATGGAGCTGTGCGGGATCCCGCGCGCGATGTTCACGCCGACGTTCGCGGTCAGCCGCATCATCGGCTGGTCCGCCAACATCCTCGAACAGTCCACCGACTCCAAGATCATCCGCCCAGCCGCGACGTACGTCGGTCCGCAGCCTCCCGTGCCCGTCCCTAACTGAACTGCATGACGCCGTCGTCGACGCGGTTGTAGCGGAGGGTTATGAGGTCGCGGGGGTAGTTCTGGCGGAGGCGCCAGGGGCCCTGGGTGCCTTGGCGGGGGAGGATCTGGGCGGCGCGGCGGATGTAGCCGGAGGAGAGGTCGACGACGGGGCGGGGTGGGGCGTCGTACTCGGAAGGGTCGACGTCGGGCAGGCAGATACGGGTGCCGGTTGTGGTGAGGTGGTTGAGCAGCCGGCACACGTACTGCGAGGTGAGGTCCGAGCGCAACGTCCACGAGTTGTTGGTGTACCCAATGCACCAGGCGAGGTTCGGTACGCCGCTCAGCATCATGCCCTTGTAGACGAACGTGTCGTGCGGCGCGACCGGCCGCCCGTCGACGGTCACCTGAATGTTGCCTAGCGCAACCATGCGGAGGCCGGTCGCGGTGACCACCAGATCGGCGTCCAGTTCGCGCCCGGACCGCAGCCGCAGTCCGGTCGGTGTGAACCGGTCGATCTCGTCGGTCACCACCGACGCCGACCCGTTGCGCAGCGCCTTGAACAGGTCCGCGTCCGGGACCAGGCACAGTCGCTGGTCCCACGGCTTGTACCGCGGCGTGAAGTGCGGATCGACCGGGATCGACTCCGGCAGCTGCTTCGCCACAGTGCTGTTCAACAGCCAGGCGGCGTGCGCGGGCCATTTCCGGAACGCGTTGTAGATGGCGGTGCTCGCGACGACGTTCTTCCCGCGGATCACCCGGTGCGCGAGCTTCTCGGGCAGTACGGCGCGGATGCGGTCCGACAACGCGTCGTGGGCCGGCCGCGAAGCGACGTAGCTCGGCGACCGCTGCAGCATCGTCACGTGCTCCGCCGTACCCGCCATCGCGGGCACCAGGGTCACCGCGGTCGCGCCGCTGCCGATCACCACGACACGCTGGCCTGAATAGTCCAACTGGTCAGGCCAGTGCTGCGGGTGCACGATCCGCCCCTGGAAATCATTCTTTCCGTCGAAGTCGACAACGTACCCCGAGTCGTAGTCGTAGTACCCGCTGCACACGTAGAGGAACGAGCAGGTGTACGTCATGTCGGCCGTCTCCACGGTCCAAAGCGCGTCCGCCGACGACCACGAGGCGCGGGCGACGCGCTGACCGAAGCGGATGTGCTTGTCGATTCCGTACGCCGCCGCGGTCTCGTGCAGGTAGTCGAGGATTGACGGCCCGTCCGCGATCGCCTTCGCCGCCTTCCACGGGTGGAACGGGAAGCCGAGCGTGAACATGTCGGAGTCCGACCGCACCCCCGGGTACCGGAACAGGTCCCAGGTGCCGCCGAGCGCGTCGCGGCCCTCCAGTACGGCGTACGTACGGTCCGGGCACCGGGTCTGGAGCCGGTACGCCGCACCGATCCCGGACAGGCCCGCGCCGACGATCAGGACGTCGAGGTGCTCCATGTACCCCACGGTAATAAAAATTCTTTCCGGGTGTTGTCGATTCCGTGTCGCGACGATCGTCAGCAAGATGTCCAAGTAGAAGCCCTAGACGAGGGAGCCCGAGATGGCGCAGTACATGTTCCTGCTGTTCGACAGCGAGGAGTGGTACGACAACCTGACGCGCGACGAGTGGCAGCAGGCGATGAAGTTGCACGGCGAGTTCACGGCGGCGGTGGAGAAGGCCGGGGCCCGGATCCTCGGCGGGGAGGCGCTCGAGCGGTCCAGTACGGCGAGCACGGTGAAGAACCGCGAGGGCGCCGAGCCGCTGGTCACCGACGGGCCGTTCATCGAGACGCGGGAGGCGCTCGGCGGGTTCTACGTGATCGAGGCCCGCGACCTTGACCAGGCGCTCGAGCTGGCCAAGCTCTGCCCGTCCGGCAACATCGAGGTCCGCCCGGTGATGCCGACATCCGAGGCCGACGCGCCGCCGGCCTGAGCATGCCGTTCGACCGTGGTACGCCGACGCTCCGTCCCGTCGGCGTACCAGCGGGCGGGGAGACAGGGGAGATGGTGACGGAGGCTGTAGAGGTGACCCGGGTGGTGGACCGGGCGCATCGCGAGAGCTGGTCGACGGTGCTGTCGTCGGTGGTCCGGCTGACGCGGGACCTGGATCTCGCGGAGGACTGCACGCAGGACGCGTTCGTCCAGGCGCTGCGTACCTGGCCGGACGGGATTCCGGACAATCCGGCCGGCTGGCTGACCACGGTCGCTCGGCGGCTGGCGCTGGATCGGCTGCGGCGGGAGACGACCCTGCGGCGGAAGCTACCGCTGCTGGTGGAGCAGTCCGACGAGCCCGACGACGCCGAGCAGCCGACTGATCCGTTGCGGCTGGTGTTCACGTGCTGCCACCCGGCGTTGGCTCGGGAATCGCAGGTGGCGTTGACGTTGCGGCTGATCTGCGGGTTGACCACGCGGGAGGTCGCCGCGGTGCTGCTGATCGGCGAGGCGACGGCGGCCGCGCGGATCACCCGGGCGAAGAAGAAGATCGCGGCGGCCGGGATTCCGTATCGGATCCCGGCGGATCACGAGTTGCCGGCGCGGATGGATGTGGTGCTGACCGTTGTGCACCTGGTGTACACAGCGGGGTACGTCGCGACCGGGGTGGAGCTGACGCGGGCCGATCTGACCGGGCGGGCGATCGAACTGGCGCGGATGCTCGAGCGGTTGATGCCGGACGAGCCGGAACCGCTAGCGCTGCTCGGGCTGCTGTTGATGACCGAGGCGCGTGGTGACGCGCGGGTCAGTGCGGACGGTGAACTGGTGCTGCTGGCGGATCAGGATCGGTCGCGGTGGGACGGGAAGCTGCTGGCGGAGGGGGTCGCTCGGGCGACTGCGGCACTGCAGCGGGGGACTGGGCGGTTCGCGTTGCAGGCGGCTGTGGCCGGGCTGCATGTGACGGCGCCGTCGTGGGAGAAGACGGACTGGGGGCAGGTGGTCCGGATGTACGACGCGATGATGGTGAGCTGGCCTACGCCGATCGTCGCGCTCAATCGGGTGGCTGCGCGCAGTTTGGTGCCGGGGGCTGATCTCGAGGCGGTGCTGGTCGAGTTGGATGCGTTGGGCAAGGAGCCGGCACTCGCGACGTACGCCTATCTCCCCGCGACCCGAGCCGACATCCTCACCCGCCTCGACCGCTCGAGAGAAGCAGCAGATGCTTATCAGCAGGCGATAGAACTCACAGCCAACGAAACCGAACGCCGCTTCCTGAAGGCCAGGCTCAACACGCTCATGCGCTGAGCGGACCTCACGGGATGGGGCGAAGGAGGGGGACGGGGCGACGCGCCGGGGGTGGGACAGCGGGGCGGAGCCTGCGCGGGATGGGCGGGAGCGGGTGGGTTATTCGTGGGGGGCCCAGAGGTGGTCGGCGGTGCCGGCTTGGAGGCGGCCTCGGTAGACGTCGATCTTGTGGTCTATGAGGTCGAGGCTTTCGGTGAGTTGGGCGAGTTGGGTGAGAATCTCGGCGCGGTGGGTCTCGAGGAGTTCGAGGCGGTCCTTCTCGTTGCCGCGGCCGGCGGTGACGAGTTCGGCGTACCGGCGGATGGTGCGGATCGGCATGCCGGTGGCGCGGAACCTGGTGCAGATCTTGATCCAGTCCAGGTCGATCTGCCGGTACCGGCGACGCCCGCCCGCGGTGCGGTCGACGGTGGTGACGACCAGGCCGGCGCGCTCGTAGTACCGCAGCGTGTGGACGCTGACGCCGGTGCGTTCGGCGGCTTCGGAGATGCTGATCCCGCGTTCATTGACTTCGAGCACGCTCTAAATCCTAGCGTTGTTCCATGACCACCCTCCAGGAATCGGCCACGGTCCGCCGGTACGCCGTCCTCGCGATCTGCTGCGCGAGCCTGCTGATCTCGGTGATGGACATCTCGATCGTGAACATGGCGCTGCCCGCGATCGGGGACGATCTCGGCGCCTCGACGGCCGGCCTGCAGTGGACCGTCGACGCCTACACGCTGGTGCTGGCGAGCTTCCTGCTGCTGGCCGGCTCCACGGCCGACCGGTACGGCCGCAAGCGCATGTTCCGCCTCGGGCTGACCGTCTTCGGCCTCGGCTCCCTGCTCTGCAGCCTCGCCCCGAGCATCGAGACGCTGATCGCCGCCCGCGCCGTCCAGGCGGTCGGCGGCACGCTGCTCAACCCGGTCGCGATGGCGATCGTGGTGACGGTGTTCCCGGAGCGCGCCGAACGCGCCCGCGCGATCGGCATCTTCGGCGCGACCGCGGGCCTCTCGCTCGTCCTCGGCCCGATCCTCGGCGGTGCGCTCGTCGACGGTCTCGGCTGGCGTTCGATCTTCTGGGTGAACCTGCCGATCGTCGTCCTCGCGGTGATCTTCACCAGCTTGTACGTCCCCGAGTCCCGCGCCGCCCACGGCCGCCGCTTCGACCCGATCGGCCAGCTTCTGGTCGTCGTCCTGCTCGGCAGCGTCGTCTCCGCGATCATCGAGAAGAACGGCCTGCGAACACCGCTGATCGTCGCGGCCGCTGTCGCCGCGGTCCTCCTGATCGCGTACGAACGCCGCCGCGCGGAGCCGTTGCTCGAGCTCCGCCTGTTCCGCAGCGTCCCGTTCAGCTCGGCCGTGGTGATCGCGATGTTCGCCTACACCGGGTTCGGCGCATTCCTCTTCGTCACCACGCTCTACCTGCAAAGCGTTCGGCACCTGTCCGCCCTGGAAGCCGGCCTGTGCCTGCTGCCCGTCGGTCTCCTGATCTGCGTCCTCTCACCGCTGACCGGCCGGATCGTCGGCGCGCGCGGCCCGCGCCTACCGCTCGTCGTCGCAGGTACGGCGCTGACGCTCGGAGCACTCGCCTCGCTCACGATCCAGGCGTCCACGCCGCTGCTCGCCGTACTCGCGGTCTTCCTGTTCTTCGGCGTCTTCCTCGGCACCATCAATCCGCCGATCGCGAATTCGGCGGTGTCCGGGATGCCCGCGTCGATGGCCGGCCTGGCGGGTTCGCTGGCGTCGGTCGGCCGGCAGACCGGTACGTCGCTCGGTGTCGCGATCGCCGGATCGATCGTCGGCGCCACCGCGACGACCGATCCGCGGCGGTTCGTCCGCGCAGAGCACATCGTCTGGTGGCCGACGCTCGCGATGGGTCTCGTCGTACTGGCGTTGGCGCTGGTCAGCACGAGCCGCCGGGCGCGGCTTGCGGTGCAGGAACTCTAGGCAGGCCGAAGTACGGCACCAGCTCGGGGTCGCTGAAGACGTGGATGTGGGTCAGGCCGGTGGGGGTTGGCGTGAGGACGGCGACACCGTACGGGTCGCCCTTGAAGTAGGCGCCTACCGCGGGCTGGCCGTTCGCGATGATCGGGATCATCCGCCAGTCGCCCGGTGCGCCGACGGCGGAGGCGAGGAGCTGCAGGCACATCACGCGACCGCTGAACCAGGTCGTCGTACCGACCATTTCGATCGCGGCATCCGCGCGGAGAGCACGTTCCAGCGCGGCGGTGTCGGCGTTCTCGAAGCCGGCGATGTAGTCGCCTAGCAGTGCTAGCGATTCGGGGTCGGTCGGCGCCGAGACCTCGCCCGGAGCCGTGGAATCCAGGTTGGCACGGGCGCGCTGGAGGGTGCTCTTCACGGCCGCGACCGACGTGTCGAGCATGGTCGCAACCTCAGCGGCCGGGAAGGCGAGGACCTCTCGCAGGATCAGTACGGCGCGCTGCTTCGGCGGCAGGTACTGCAAGGCGGCGATCAGAGCCAGCCGCAGACTCTCCCGCAGCGTGACGATCGCAGCAGGATCCGTCGGCGCAGGTGTCACCAGGGTCTCGGCGATCGGCTCCACGAACCGCACCGCCGGATCGTCCGGCGGCACCCCGGGACTGAGGTCGGTCGCGGGTGCTCCGAGACCGGACGGGAGTGCGCGGCGGCCGCGCTGTTCGATCGCGGTCAGGCAGACGTTGGTCGCGATGCGGTACAGCCAGACCCGCAAGGACGAGCGGCCCTCGAAGGACGACCACGACCGCCAGGCGCGCAGGTACGTTTCCTGCACCGCGTCCTCGGCCTCGTGGACGGACGCCAGCATCCGGTAGCAGTGCGCGAGCAACTCCTTGCGGAACGGCTCGGTCAGGCCGAACTCGCTCATCACAGCTCCCTGAGTCATCGCAGCTCCAGCACCCGTCGGGCAAAGCGTCCCATCCGCCGGATCGCATCGTCCGCCTCCGGCGCGCGCCCGGCCGCCATCTGGAACGTGTGCTGCATCTCCGGGAACACGTCCAGCTCCACCTCGACCCCGGCCTTCTCCGCGCCCGCCGCGAGCTGCTGCGCGTCGTCCAGCAGTACTTCGTCCCCGCCGACCTGGATGTAGATCGGTCCGAGCCCGGTCAGGTCGCCGTACAGCGGGTTCACGAACGGATCGCGCGGTGAACCGTCCGGACCGAGGAAGATCCAGGCGAGCCTGCGCACCAGGTCCCGGTGGAAGAACGCGTCGCGGTCCCGGTTCTGGTCGTACGACGCTCCCGTGGCCTCGAAGTCCACCCACGGCGAGAACGGCATCGCACCGGCGGGCAGTGGCAGGCCGACCGAGCGGGCGCGCAGCTGCGTGGTGATCGCCAGCCCGCCGCCGGCCGAGTCACCGGTGAACAGGACGTGCTCGGGCGCGATGCCCTGATCGAGCAGCCAGCGGTACGTGTCGGCCGCGTCGTCGACCTGGGCCGGATGCGTGTGATCGGGCGCCAGCGGATAGTCGAAGACCAGCGCCCGTACGCCGACCTCTCGGGCGAGGTGCGCGAACAGCTTCCGGTGCGAGTACTGCGATCCGCCGACGAAGCCGCCGCCATGCAGACACAGCAGCACCCGGTCGGCGGCGGCGCCGTGCGGCACGATCCACTGCGCCCGGCGTCCCGGCACCGCCAGATAGTCGACGTCCGCCGGCTCGGTCGTCAGCTCGGCCCAGCGATGATCGGCCAGCTCCTGATCGCCGTCCTGGCGGTTCTCCTCGGCGGCCTTCCGGTTCGCGGCCCAGTGCCGCCGTACTGCTTCCGACTCCTTGCTCGCCATCGTGCGTCCCTTTCGTTGCAGGTCTGTCACCGGTACTGACCGAGGACACCGCGAAAAGGAATCGGTGTGCTTGACTGGATTATGAGCACGCCGCTGTCAGGCTCCGAAGAACGTACGTGGGCGATGGTCGCGCACATCGGTGTGCTGATCGCCGCCTGGCTGGCGATGGGCTTCCTCTGCCCGCTGATCATCTGGCTGATCTTCCGGGACCGCTCGGACTTCGTGAAGCGGCACGCGGTGGAGTCGCTGAACTTCCAGATCTCGCTGCTGATCTACTCGGCACTCGCGGCCGTGCTGATCTTCATCACGTTCGGTCTCGGGGTGCTGATCGTCGTACCGCTGATCGTGATCGGCGCGATCGCGGCGCTCGTGGTGATCATCCTCGCGACGGTCGCCGCGTCCGGTGGGGACGACTACCGCTACCCGTTGACGATTCGCTTCGTTCGCTAGGGTCGGCCCGGTGGAACTCATCGGGCAGGGGATGGAAGGTGCCGTCTACGATCTCGGCGACGGCACCGTGCGGAAGGTCTGGTTCGATCGCCGGCCGGAGGACGTCCGGCCGTTGAAGGCGTTCCTCGACGCGCTGCCGGAGCTGCCGTTCCGGACGCCGCGGATCCGGGAGATCTCCGCGGGCGAGGACGGGCTGGCGGTCAGCGTCGAGGACAAGCTGACCGGCGTACCGCTGTCCGAGGCCGGGCTGCCGGAAGAGGTCGCCCTGGACGCGTTCGTGTCCGTGGTCGAGGCGTTGCGCGAGGCGCGGCCAGGGCCGGCGCACCAGGCGATGCCGGTGCTGGGACAGCCGTTCTGGTCGTGGGGCGAGAGTTTGGCGGGATTGGTACGGCGTCGCGCCCACGCCTCGGGTGTTTACCTGCAGCGGGACGTCGCCGGTTTCCCAGAACTGTTGCGGAACATGCTGGACGGCCTGGCTCAGATCGGCGACGGGTTGAGTGTCGTGCACGGGGACATCTGTCCGCCCAACGTGCTGATGGACGGTCAGCGGGTCGCGGCAGTGCTGGACTGGGGGTTCCTGTCGACCGGAGGGGACAGCACGTTCGAGGCGTCGCTGGCGGCCGGGTTCTTCGACATGTATTCGCCCGACGCGCGCCGACTCGACGACCTGCTCACGGCCCGGTTCGAGGAGCTCGGGCACGATCGGGAGCGGATGCGGCTGTACCGGAGGGCGTACGCCGTCATCACCGCCACGATCTACGACGAGAACGCCGGCGACGGCCACTACACCTGGTGCATCAACCAGCTCACGAGATAACTACCGCGACGACTGCGGGCTGTGTGGGTGGTTGGTGCCGGCGCGGGCGCCGCCGCAAACCCCGTGGCTGCTTGGCTCCCCAAACCGGTTTGGGGAGCCCTGCACCCCGGGGAAGTCGTGCCCCAGGGGAGGTAGTGGGTGGGCAGCCGAACAGCGGGGACTGGGAACAGGCAGTGGTGACTGGGGACAGGTAATACCAGGTGCCTACCCACCGTTGCCTGTTCCATGTTCCCGGATCGGGTTGATCGCCGACCGCACATCGGACAGGAGAGCGTGCGGCGTACGTGCCGGACAAAGCAGTGGTGCGCCGCTCAGCTCACGAGGTGATCGGCGAGCCGTTCCTGAGGTTGTGCAGCTGGTCCGGGGCGGCCAGGAGCATCGGGAGTCGGCGGGCGTTGAGCGGTGACACCAGCCCGGCCAGCTTGTCCGGCGGATGCCACGAGACACCGCGGATCTCGAATCCGTCCGGCTGCAACCGGTCGATCAGCGACGGGTCGTGGACGCCGCCGTCGTACAGGATCTCGACAGCGTCGCCCCAGCCCTCCCAGCGCGGCAGCCAGTCGATCGCCAGTACGCCGAGCAGCGGGAGCGCCGTACCGAGCTCCTCCTCCATCTCGCGGGACGCGCCGGTCGCCGGGTCCTCGTCCGGCTCGACCACGCCGCCCGGCAGCTCCAGGTCGCTCTTGTAGCTGACCTCGCACAGCAGCACCCGTCCACCGGTGTCGCGGACGACGACGTGCGCGATCACCCGCTTCTTGGGCAGCGTCGAGTCCATCAAAGCCGTCCAGCCGGTCACCGTGTTCGGGCGCGGGTCATCGGTGCGCATGCCGTAGATGGCGACGTCGCGGCGCTCACCCTCCACGAGCGCGGCACCGCGCAGTACGCCTTCACGCCGGAACCCGGAGCGGACCGCGATCCGGGCCGACGAATGCAGCTCCGGGTCCACCTCGACCTGCAGCCGCTCGAGCCCGAGCTCACCGAAGGCGTACTCCGTTACGAGCCGCATGGCCTGCTCCGCGACTCCGGGGCCGCCTTCGAGGGACCAGACGACCAAAGCGGCCCCAGGCGTGGTCCGGCGCACCTCGATGGTCCCCATGGTGTCGCCTGGGGCCCTGTGCTCGACGGTGAACGTCGTCACCTGCCCGTTCGGCTGCGAAGGGCGCAGCGTCAGGTCACCATCTGACAGGGGTTCCACGGCGGTCACGCCGTGAACGCTACCCGGTGAAGCGCAGGTACACCGTGGCCAGGGGTGGCACGGACAGCTCGGCGCTGCTGTCCATCCCGTGCCAGGGTGTGCCGTTGGCCTCCACCGCGCCGAAGTTGCCGACACCGGATCCGCCGTACGAGTTGGCGTCGGTGTTGACGACCTCCTCCCAGCGACCGGCATACGGCAGGCCGAGGCGGTAGCCGTGGTGCGGGATCGCGGAGAAGTTCGCGATACACGCCACGGTCGGTTCACCCTCCTCGCCGTACCGGACGAACGAGAACACGTTGTTGCCGGCGTCGTTCGCGTCGATCCAGCTGAACTTCTCCGCGTCGTGGTCCGTCCGCCAGAACGCCGGGTTGTCCTTGTAGACCTGGTTCAGGTCGCGGATCAGGTCCTGCAGACCCTTGTGGTCGCTGTGCTCCAGCAGCCACCAGTCCAGCTCGCCCTTCTCCGACCACTCCGACTCCTGGCCGAACTCGCAGCCCATGAACAGCAGCTGCTTACCCGGGTGCGCCCACATCATCGCCAGGTACGCGCGGAGGTTCGCGAGCTGCTGCCAGCGGTCACCCGGCATCTTCCGCAGCAGCGACCCCTTGCCGTGCACGACCTCGTCGTGGGACAGCGGGAGGACGAAGTTCTCGGAGTACGCGTACATCATCGAGAACGTCAGCTCGTGGTGGTGGTACTGCCGGTGCACCGGCTCGTGCTCCAGGTAGCGCAGCGAGTCGTTCATCCAGCCCATGTTCCACTTGAAGCCGAACCCGAGACCGCCGAGATGCGTCGCGCGGGTGACACCCGGCCAGGACGTCGACTCCTCCGCGACCGTGATCACGCCCGGGACCCGCTTGTAGAGCGTCGCGTTCATCTCCTGCAGGAACGACACGGCCTCCAGGTTCTCCCGGCCGCCGAACTGGTTCGGCACCCACTGACCCTCTTGACGCGAGTAGTCCAGGTAGAGCATCGACGCGACCGCGTCCACCCGCAGCCCGTCGATGTGGAACTCCTCGGCCCAGTAGAGCGCGTTCGCGACCAGGAAGTTCCGCACCTGCGGACGGCCGAAGTCGAACACCAGCGTGCCCCAGTCGGGCTGCTCGCCGCGCCGCGGGTCCGGGTGCTCGTAGAGCGGCGTCCCGTCGAACCGGGCCAGCGCCCAGGCGTCCTTCGGGAAGTGCGCCGGGACCCAGTCGACGAGGACGCCGATCCCCGCCTGGTGCAGCCGGTCGACGAGGTGCTTGAAGTCGTCCGGGTCGCCGAAGCGCGACGTCGGAGCGAAGTACGACGTGACCTGGTAGCCCCACGAACCGCCGAACGGGTGCTCCATCACCGGCATGAACTCGACATGCGTGAAGCCCATGTCGTTGACATAGGCAACGAGCTCGTCGGCCAGCTCGCGGTACGACTTGCCCTTGCGCCACGAGCCGAGATGCACCTCGTACACGCTCATCGGCTCGGCGTAGGCCTGCGCGTCGGCGCGCTTGGCCAGCCAGTCGGCGTCGCTCCACTCGTACGTCGACTCGTGCACGACGGACGCGTTCGCCGGGGGAGTCTCGGCCAGGTTCGCCATCGGGTCGGCCTTCTGCCGCCAGACGCCGTCGCGGCCGCAGATGTCGAACTTGTACCGCGTACCGGGGCCGACGCCGGGTACGAACAGCTCCCACACACCGGAGCCGCCGAGCGAGCGCAGCGGATGCGCGCGCCCGTCCCAGAAGTTGAAGTCCGCGGTCAGCCGGATGCCCTGCGCGTTCGGGGCCCAGACCGCGAACGACGTACCGGTCACGGCGCCGCCCGGCCCCTCGTACCGCCGGACGTGGGCGCCGAGCACGGTCCACAGCTGCTCATGGCGGCCCTCGCCGATCAGGTGCAGATCCACCTCGCCGAGCGACGGGAGGTACCGGTACGGGTCGTCGACCTCGGTCGCGGGACCGTCGGTGTAGGTGACCTCGAGACGGTAGTCCGGGACCTTGTCGATATCGAGTACGCCGACCCAGATCCCGTCGTACTCGTGCCGGAGCTCGAGCCGCTGGTCGTCGTACAGCACCGTCACGCTGTTCGCGTACGGGCGTAGCGCGCGGACGGTGACGCCGTGGTCCCCGAGATGCGGGCCGAGCACCTGATGAGGATCGTGGAACGTGCCGGCGACCAGTCGTTCGAGATCGGTCCGATCCACCGAAACCGCTGTCACCACAGGCACGTCAGCCGCCACCACCGGCTCCTCAAAAGCTTCACGCTCTCCCATGAACCCCATCCTGCCCGATCCCTACGCCATTCACCGCAACCCCGTACCCGTCGAGTCCCGAAGTACACAAACTCAATCGCTCAACGCAGCGCGAACGGTGTCGAGACGGGTGCTGTAGCGGGGCCAGGCGAAGCCGGTTTTGGTGTAGGACGAGGTGGTTTCGGTGACGAGGGTGGTGGCGTGGGCGCGGTTGCCTTGGGCGAGTGCGAGGGCGGCGGCGACTGCGCGTGCGGCGAGCCAGGACGTGCTGTGGTCGGGGGTTTCCGCGAAGACCGCGTCGAGGAGGCTGGCCGCTTCGTCGAGTTCGCCCTGCAGGACCAGGAGGTCGGCCAGGTCGATGTACGCGTGCGTGACGCCGGTGTCGTCCGCGATCGCGTACTCGACCGCGGAGCGCAGGAACTTCTCCCCCTCGTCGAGATCTCCGCGGGCGATCGCGACGAGGCCGCGGATCACGTCGTTGAGCGGCAGGATCTGCCGGTCGTCGAGGCGCCGCGCGTAGTGGTCGGACTCGGTGGCCGCCTGCAACGCGTCGTCGTACCGCTCCAGGCCGACCAGTGCGCCGGCCAGGTTGCTGAGGCCGCGGGAGAGTCCGTGCTCGTCGCCGTACTCGCGATCCGCGACGATGCACGTCTCGTAGCACTCGAGTGCCTTGGCCGGTTGGCCTGTGTAGACATACAGCGTGCCGAGCGCGTCCGTGCACGCCGACAGCCTGCGCTCGTGCTGCGGCGACGTCTGCGCCAGGGCCTGACCGGCGAGCAACGGTGTGAAGGCGTCCCGGAGATGACCGCGTTCGATCTCCACGATGCTGCGGTAGTAGAGCGCGGTCAGCGTGAGCGTGTCGTCGTCCTGTGTCCGTGCGAGCGCCTCGGCCGTGGTCAACGACTCCGCGGCCTGGTCGAACTGGCCGCACATCGTCAGCACGAAGCCGTGATTGCTCAGCGCGGTGACCCGTTCAGCCGTGGTCGCACCGGGCGCATCCGCGAGCGCGTCGAGGTGCCGAGCCGCTTCGGCGTACAGGCCGCGGATCAGCCAGGGGGTATGCAGCGCGAGTGCCAGCCGCAGCCCGAGGACCGCGCGGTCCGTCCCCGGGGCGCGATCCAGTACGTCGAGCAGGTTCGGCCACTCGCCGAAGACCTCGGTCACGGACTCGGCCGACGCGAAGTCGTCGTCAGCGCGGCCGACCGCCTCGACGAAGCCGACTGCCCACTCCAGCTGCGCCGTCCGCACCAACTCGGTCTCGCCGGCCTCCTCGAGCTTTCCGAGCGCATAGTCGCGCACGGTCTCCAGCAGCCGGAACCGCCGTCCGTTGACGGCCTCGACCGTCAACAGACTCCGGTCCGCCAGCTCGGTGAGCGCGGGTGCCACGTCGCGGGGATCGACCGCGACCTGTTCCGCCGCTTCCAGGGTGAACCCACCCGCGAACACCGCGATCCGGCGCAGTACGGCGCGCTCCGCGTCACTGAGGAGCTGGTGGCTCCAGTCAAGTGCCGCGACCAGACTCGCGTGCCGGAGCTGCGCATCCCGCGCGCCGGCGACCAGCAACCGCATCCGGTCGGCCAGCCGCTTGGTCAGCTGCGGCACGGTCAGGGTCCGTGTGAGACCAGCAGCGAGCTCGATACCGAGCGGGTAGCGGTCGACCGCCGTACAGATGGCCGCAACCTGCTCCGGGTCGGCTCCCTGCGCATCGGCGGCGGACCGTTCACCGAACAGCCGGGCCGCGTCCAGCGGGTCCAGCGGCCGCATCGGCCGGATGTCCTCGTTCGCCAGCTGCAAGGGCCGCTGTGACGTGACCAGAACGGTCAGCGCAGGCGCCCGCTGCAACAACGCGGCCACGACCTCCGCCGTCTGCTCGACCAGGTGCTCGGCGTTGTCGATCACGAGCACCGACCCGTCCAGCGCCGCCGCAGCCGCGCCCAGCGGATCGTGCCCGCCCGCATCGTCACCCGCAATCGCTTCCAGTACGGCGCTCTCACGCTGCAACGGCGCCAGCTCGACCAGCCGTACGCCCCGACCTGCCACCGTCCGCGCTGCCTCGAACGCGAGCCGGGACTTCCCGCTCCCCGGACCGCCCGTCAACGTGACCAGACCGGGCTCGCTGAGCCGTTCTGCCAGCGACGCCAGCTCCTTGTGCCGGCCGACGAAGCTGGTCATCGGAGCCGGCAGCTTGACCGTTGGCGCAGGGGCAGGGGCAGGGGCCGCGACGGCTTGGGGGAGCAGGGCAGGGTCCTGGCGGAGCAGGCGCAGCTCCATCGCGGCAGTGTCGGGGGCGGGATCCACACCGAGCTCATCGGCCAGCCGGCTCCGCAGCGTTGCCAGCCGCGTCAGAGCGTCGGCCTGCCGACCGGTGCGGTAGAGCGAGAGAGCCAGCAGGCACCAGAGCCGTTCGTGCAAAGGGTTCTCGGCCGCAAGAGCCTCCAGCTCGCGCGCGGCCTCGGCGGCATGTCCGAGAGCGAGTTCCGCGTCCAGCCGCTCGACCTGCAGCGCCAGCCGCCACGCGTCCAGTTGCTCGCCCTCCGCCACGGCGTACGGGACCGTGCGCAGATCAGCCAGCGACGGCCCCCGCCACTGCGCGAGCGCGGCCTGCGCCGTCGTACGTACGGCGAAGTGGTCGCCGGACCGCACCGCCGCATGCATCTGCTCGGCTGCCGCACGGGCCGCGTTCAGGTCGGTCAGCCGGGCCGCGAGCGCGTAGCCGCCGTTGACCCGGACCAGCGCCTCAGGGGCGTCGATCGCCCCGCGCAAACGGGACGCGAGCACCCGCAACCGCTCCGTCGGGCGGGCCAGGTCGACGTCGCCCCACAGGTCGGTCGCCAACCGGTGGTCCGGTACGGACAGCCCGCCGGCCAGCGCGAGCCGGACCAGCAGCGCGCGCTCCAGCGGACGGTCGACCGCGACCGGATTGCCCCCGAGCCGGACCGCGAGAGGCCCTAGGACAAGGACCTCTAACTGTGGTGACTCGGGCGACATACCCGAAAGTATTGCAGTGAGCGTTCACAAGCGCTCTGTAATTCTCAGCCCCGAGAGGATTACTTGGTTGAGATTTGGGGTATCACTGTTCGGCCAACTGCGCGGCAGCCGCCAGCGGGATCGGCAGCCAGCTCGGGCGGTTGCGGGCGTCGTACAGGACCTCGTAGATCACCTTGTCGGCCAGGAACGCGTTCAGCAGTACGCCGTGCTCGCGCGGATCGGCGCCCGCGACCTCGGCGTACCCGTCGCAGAAGGCCTGCTGGTTGCGGGTCGTCCACTCGGCCGCGCGGTACGCGATCTGCTGGTCGCCCTGATGATCGGCCAGCAGCGACCGGGCCGCGTAGTCGAACGAGCGCAGCATCCCGGCGATGTCCTTCACCTCGGTGTCCAGCGCCCGCCGCTCGACCAGCGACTTGGCCGGCTCGCCCTCGAAGTCGATCAGCTTCCAGCCGTCGATGGTGCGCAACACCTGACCGAGATGGAAGTCGCCGTGGATCCGCTGCACCGTCACCGGCTGGTCGTACGCCGCCAGCGCGTCGAACGCCCGCGCCAGACCGCCGGCGTACGGCGTGAGCTCCGGGATCGCGGCAGCGGCCTTGTCGAGCCGGCGCCGCATCGCGTCCGCGTGCTCGACCAGCTTCGCCGGCTCCCACACGTCGGTGCCGAGCGCCTTCGCCAGCTCCGAGTGCACCTGCGCCGTACTCGCGCCGAGCCGGTGCGACTCGGCGGCGAAGTCACCGCCGACCTCCTCGGCGTGCAGGTCGGCCTCGGCGTACAGGTCCCGTACCGACGAGGTCGCGAACGTCCAGCCGTCGGTCGCGTTCTTCTGGAACGCCGTCATCATCGCCAGCTCGCCGCTGTCGGTACCGCCGCCCGCGCGCGGCCACCGGCCCCGCGCGGACCCCAGCACCTCCGGGACCAGGTCGGACCCGGACTCGGTGAGCGCCGACTCGATCTCGACCCCGGGGTTGCTCCCGGGCTCGAGCCGGCGGAACACCTTCAGGAGCGCGACGTCGCCGAACACCAGCGACGTGTTGCTCTGCTCGACCGTCAGTACCAGCGACTGCGCGTCCTCCGGTACCTCGATCGATCCCTCCGGCGCCTGGACGGGATGGAACTCCAGCCCGTCCAGCTGCCGTCCGTGCGTGAGCCCGTCCAGCCAATACGGCGTCGCTTCCTTGTCGTGCAGCGCGTCGTACACCCAGACCTCGGTGTCGCCGAGGTCCGGTTCGGTCCACTCACCGACCAGCGCGTGGCCGAGGTTCTCGACCGGGGCGCGGTGGTAGCTGAGCGGCAGCTGGTACACCCGGATCGGGGATTCCGCCCCGGGTGGACCCGCACAGTAGACGAACCCGATCCGGACCGCCGGCCAGGCGTCCGCGTCCGACAGCCACGTCGACGTGGCCACCGCTTCGACGTGAACGTCGTGTCCCTTCTCCCCGAACCACCTCTGGCTCGCGCAGAAGGACTGGACCTGGTCCAGATGGGAAGTCACTTAAATGCTCTCCTCATGCTTTTCCGGCTGGGCTTCCGGCTTCGTCACCGGCAGCCGGAACCAGTAGAAACCGTGCGCGCCGAGGGTCAGAAGGTAGGGCAACTCGCCGATCGTGGGGAAGTGCACACCGCCGAGAAGTTCGATCGGCTCCACGCCCTGCCACTGCCGCAGGTCCAGCTCGATCGGCTGCG
The DNA here is from genome assembly GCF_004331375.1 of Kribbella speibonae. NCBI lineage: Bacteria > Bacillati > Actinomycetota > Actinomycetes > Propionibacteriales > Kribbellaceae > Kribbella > Kribbella speibonae. Next base: position 353,264 of record NZ_SJKC01000004.1, read on the forward strand.
GGAACCTCGACAGGTTGTTCACGCACAGCACCACGTCGTCGCCGAACTCCCGGACGTACGACAGCACGCTCGGGTTGGAGCCGCCCAGGTCCGTGAACGTGCCCATACCGAACGACGGGTGCTGCTTGCGGGTCTGGATCATCCGCCGGGTCCAGTGCAGCAGCGACGAGGCGTTCTCCATCTCGGCCTCGACGTTCACCGCCTGGAAACCGTAGACCGGGTCCATGATCACCGGCAGGCTGAGCTTGCCCGGTGTCGCGGTCGAGAACGAGGCGTTGCGGTCCGGGGACCACTGCATCGGGGTGCGGACACCGTCCCGGTCGCCCAGCCAGATGTTGTCGCCCATACCGATCTCGTCGCCGTAGTACAGGATCGGGGAGCCCGGCAGGCTGAGCAGCAGCGCGGTGAACAACTCCATCTTGTTGGTGTCGTTGTCCAGCAGCGGTGCGAGGCGGCGGCGGATGCCGATGTTCGCCTTCATCCGCGGGTCCTGCGCGTACTCGCCCCACATGTAGTCGCGCTCTTCGTCGCTGACCATCTCGAGGGTGAGTTCGTCGTGGTTGCGCAGGAAGATGCCCCACTGGCAGGTGTCCGGGATCTCCGGCGTCTGCGCCAGGATCTCCGAGATCGGGAACCGCGACTCGCGGCGTACCCCCATGAAGATGCGCGGCATCACCGGGAAGTGGAACGCCATCTGGCACTCGTCGCCGCCGGAGTCCCGGTCGCCGAAGTACTCGACCACGTCGGCCGGCCACTGGTTCGCCTCGCAGAGCAGGACGCGGTCCTCGTAGTTCGCGTCCACCTCCTTGCGGACCCGCTTCAGGAACTCGTGGGTGCGCGGCAGGTTCTCGCAGTTCGTGCCGTCGACCTCGAACAGGTACGGCACGGCGTCCAGCCGGAAACCGTCGACGCCCAGGTCGAGCCAGAACTTCAGCGCCTCGATCATCGCGTCGCCGACGGCCGGGTTCTCGAAGTTCAGGTCCGGCTGGTTCGAGTAGAACCGGTGCCAGAAGTACTGGCCGCGGACCGGGTCCCAGGTCCAGTTCGAGGACTCGGTGTCGACGAAGATGATGCGCGCGTCGGCGTACTTCTCGTCGGTGTCCGACCACACGTAGAAGTCGCCGTACGGACCCTCGGGGTCCTCCCGCGACGCCTGGAACCAGGGGTGCTGGTCCGAGGTGTGGTTCATGACGAAGTCGACGATCACCCGGATGCCGCGGGCGTGCGCCTGCTGCAGGAACTCCGCGAAGTCGGCGACCGTCCCGATCTCCGGCATCACCTCGGTGTAGTGCGAGATGTCGTAGCCGCCGTCGCGCAAGGGCGACGGGTAGAACGGAGGTAACCAAAGACAGTCGACACCGAGCCACTCGAGATAGTCGAGTTTCTCGGTCAGGCCTTGCAGGTCGCCGATGCCGTCGGCGTTGGAGTCCTTGAAGGACCGCACGAGGACCTCGTAGAAGACGGCCCGCTTGAACCACAGCGGGTCACTCTTCGTCAGTCCGTGGTGCTGCTCCGGCAGCATATCGGTCACGCTCACCTCCATCAGGTGTCTCTGAACCTAAGTTCCCGTACCCCGTTCGGGCGCACCTAAAAGGGGAGGGCAGTGCGTTGAGCCCGGACAACTCCCGGGGGTACTGCGGTGATGTGGTGACGCCGTCGGCCGGACGGGTCCGCAAGGCGTTCCGCACAGTCTGGCGGCCCTTTGCCAGTACAAGCAAATAGGCCACGCGCTCAGCCCGTACTGCGATTCGATGACGGCCGCCCCAACAGCCGTTCTACGGCGGCACACTCACCGCCGCGACAGCCGTCCTACCGCGGCGCGTTCACCGCCGCGGCGACCGCTCCTCCCGCTGCTTCCCAGCCTGCTGCCCAGCCCCACCACGCCCACCACCACGCCGATACCGCCGCATCAGCCCGCGCACATTCACCGACTTCAGCCCCGGATACGCCTCATCCGCATTAACGTTGCGCCCCTCCTGGCCTTCGCCGGGGAGAATCACAGCATCAGGCTCCAACGGCTCCGACCCACCGGTTTCCACAGCGCCATCGTGCGGCATTCCGCCTCCTGCAGGGTGTCGGTCTGTTGTGATCGTAGGTCGCTGCCGGGGTCAGCTCTCGGGGACGTCGACGTCGATGACGAGTTGGTCGGGGGCGCCGGAATCGGCTACTACGAGGGCTATCTGGATGCGGAGGTCTTCGAGGGAGGACTCGCGGGTGGCGCCTTCTCCGGAGACGAAGATGTCCGGGGTGAGGGCGGCCTCGGCGATCCAGGTGCCGTCCTCGTCCTCGCCGACGATGTAGGGCAGGTGTAGCTGACGTCGCAACGTGTCTCCCAGGGTCAGTCGCGCGGATCCGCGGCCTTGCGCGGACGGCGGGTGTACTTGGTGAAGCCGGCCCGCTCGGCGTCGGCCTCCGTGCGGAACCAGACCTCGGGCTTGGTGCGGCCGTAGTACGGCGATTCAGGGGTGTGGAAGAGCATCGACTGCGCGTTCCCCTTGATCGTGAACCCGTCCGGCGGCCCTTGATGCGGCACGGCGTCGGCCGAACCTTCGCCGTACCGCCCAGTTGGTACGTCGTTGGGCGCGTCCGGTATCACGTCAGCGGCCGGTTGGATGTGGTCGAACAGCGTCTGCTCCCCACCCATCAACTGCGAAAACACCGGCTGCTCAACCCGATCCGCCTCGGCAGGACCTGCAGGATCCGCCGGGGCTGCTGGTGCTGGGGGAGTTACCGGGGCTGGGGTGGGCTCAGGCGCCGGGGGCGGCTGGGGCAGGTCGTCTGTTGGTGTGGCTGGGGTCGGGTGTGGTGGCTGGGGGTTGGTGCCGGCCGGCTGGTGGACCGGGGCGGGGGTTGCGGGGGTGGGGCGGCGGCGGTCGAGGAGGCGCCAGGTGATGGCTGCGCCTACCAGGAACGCGAGGGCGGACCCCAGCCAGTTGTCTCTCAGTAGCCAGCTCATCAGCGCGCCCCTCGGGCCGAGTGGCGGACGAGGCGGTGCACCAGCCAGGCGGCGGCGCTGCCCAGTACGAACGCGACCAGCAGCAGAATCCAGGTCTCGGCGATCAGCCAGCTCATTCAGTTCCCCTGAACTACTCGGATCTCGGCGCGGCGGTTCGCGACCCGCCCGGCGCCGGTGGCGTTGGATGCGATCGGGAACGCCTCGCCGTACCCGTGCGCGAGGATCCGCTCCGCGCCGACCCCGAGCCGCACCAGTTCGGCCTTCAGCGCGGCCGCCCGGCGCTCGGACAGCGGCAGGCTGGTCGCGGTCGAGCCGAGGTTGTCGGTGTGACCGGCCACCTCGACGCGCACCGTCGTACACGACTTGAGGACGGCGGCGGCCTTCACCACGGCCGGTTTCGACGCGTTGTTCACGATCGACGTACCGGACAGGAAATTGATCGGGTACTGCCGGCTGAACTCGGCCAACCGGCTCGGGAAGGTACGGCACGGCTCACTGACCACGCTCTTAGCCGGCGCCGGAAGCGCCAGCTCGTCCGCGATCACCGCACCCGGTACGGCGGCCGCGGCGGCCCGGCCGATGGTCGCCTTCGTCGCCTGGTCCGGCACCTCACCGGACAGCGTCACGGTTTCCCCGTCGTACCGCACCGAGGCGTCACCGCCGCCGATCGCGAGCGCCCGCAGCAGCGCGGACAGCGTCGCTGCGTCGGCGAGCCCGTTCGCGGCGTCGATCGTGGTGCGGTCGTCGTACTCACGGCCCTCGCCGAGCAACTGCTCCACCTCGGCGGCGATCGCGTCCTTGACCGCCTGACTGCGCACCGGCGCCTGCACCCGGATCGACCGATCCGTCCGCCCGACCTCGAACGCCGGTACGTCGGAACGCTCCGGCGTACTGCTACTGGTCGGACCAGGTGTCGGCGCAGGCGTCGGCGTAGCGCCGGCCTGCCCGTTCACGAGCTCCACGGACCGTACGCCGTCGACGCCGGACACAACCTCCCGGACCACGGCCGGATCCACTCCGGACGGCACGGTGATCCGCGCGTTCCGGCCGTCGAAGTCGACGAAGCCGCCTTCGATACCGCGCGCCTTCAGTGCGGCTGTGGTGCGTTCGCGGAGATCGTCCTCGGTGGTGCCGGCCCGCGCCGGAATCAGCACAGCCGTCAGCAGTACGGGAACTGCGAGGGCCGCGAGCAACCAGATGACGAGCGGCCGTCGAACGAGACCGGGCACTGTTCCTCCGTGGATGCGGTCAGAGTGACCGTGCGCCAGGAGACTACTCCGCTTGGCGGGCCGATCGCACACCTGTCCGGGGAGCGTCGCGAGGTTTTGCCTGTCCTGTCTCGGACAGGACGCATATGTGCCAGCCCTGCGGGCCGTGAATCCCTTGACTTAGTTCGCGTCGTGAACCGTACTTAGTGCTGGCCGGTTCGACTGGGAGGGGCGAGCTTGTGATGCCGATCGAGAGGCCGTCCGATGCGTCGTTGGTGATCGGCGTGGCCGCGTCCACGGCCGAACGGGTACATCTGGCCCGTCTGCTGGGCGGTGCCGACGCACTTCTGCTGGTGTCGAACGCCGACCAGGCTCGAGCCTTCTTGGAGCTGACCGGTGTCACAGTCGCGCCAACCGCGGCGGTCGACGTACAGGCTGTGCCGACCGTGGCTGCGGCTGCGGAGCGGCGGATGCAGGCGGTGCGCGAACCTGAGCCGGTCGCCGAGCTGCGCCTCGACGTCGACCGCCGGGTGGTCCGCTGGAAGGACCGCGAAATGCCGCTGACCCGGCTGGAGCACGACTTCCTGCACTGTCTGGTCGCGGAACCCGGCCGGGTGTGGACGTACCAGCGCCTGCATCACGCGGTCTGGGGCAACGAGCACCTCGGCCACGGCTCGCACATCCACTCGGTCGTCAAACGCCTCCGCCAGAAACTCGCCAACCTCGGCGCCACCGTCACCATCCACGCCGTCCGAGGCGTCGGCTTCCACCTCCTCCCCACCACCTGAACTGGGGAAATAAACAGGTCATTTCAGGTGCGCTACATTCCCCAACCCGATCGGACACGCCGGGCAGCAGGGGGTGGGGACGCCGGGCCAGCCTCGGGCGCGGAGGACCGTGGCGACCTGGATCGCCGCACCACAGGGATCATTCACGATCTGATAACCGAACCGAAGCGTCGCCTGCGCCGACATCAACGCCGCGTTGTCCCTCGTCATATCGCGCCAGCGCGAGCGGGCGTCCTCATGTCCCGCACGACCGTCCAGTTCGACGATCAGGCTGTAGTCGTACGTCGCATCGCGGTAGACCACACCGCCCTCGCCTGCGACCCGGACCTGTCGCCGAGCGGCTGGAAGCCCGTGCGCCCGCTCGACCTTGCGCAGGTAGAAGAGTTCCAGGAACGACTGGACTCCGTCCGCGGCGTCACGTAGTACCTGGACGAGCAGACCGCGCCGGGGGAGTTGTTGCATCCGGGCCACCTCGGCGAGCAGGCGTTGTGGCGTCGTACGGCGCTGACGGCAGACGTCGAGGAGGAGCGCCGCGGCATCATCCGGCCGGGACCGCCGACTCGCGACCGTCAGCACGGCGACTTCGAGCCGAACCATCGGCAGCTCCCGCGATCCGAGCACGCGCTGGGCGAAGTCGCGAGTGCGGGTGACGACGACGCCGGCCGCACCGCGCAACCTGCGCCAGTGCGGTATCTCCAGCCGGATCACATCACCCCCGCTCCGGTCGATCCCGTACTGCCGAAGCGCGGTCTCGCCGGCCAGTGCGGCCTCCGGCCCGTACGCCAGCCAGGCCGCCCACAGCCGCGTCTCCCAGGGCACCGGACCCGAGAAATCCACGTACGCCCCGCGATACAACCGCTGTATCCGTCCCGTCCGGCACCTCGCCGCGATCGATCGGTCCGAGATCCCCGCCGCGTTCGCCTGCGCCCGGCTGAACGCCCCCAGCTGCCGCCGCACCACCTCGTCAAATTCCAGTTCCACCCCCAAGAACATGCACCAACCACCACCCCCAATTCGCCCCCGCGTCTTCCCCTGTGGACAACTCGGTTGGGGACTCCTGCCTGTCATTTCAGGTGCGTTGGATTCCCCATCCCACGGCAAAAGGGCTCGGCCCCCGGACCAGATGGTCCGGGGGCCGAGTTCGTTACTCGCTTACTTGATCGACTTCAGGGCGAAGTCTTCGGTGACGGGGGAGCCGGCGACCAGCTTGGTGGTGCGGGTCTGGGGCTTGTAGCCGTCCTTCGCGGCGATCAGGGTGAGCGGGTTGTTGCGGCGGTCGAGCCAGTACGCGTACTTACCGTCCTTGTCGGTGATGAACGTGTAGGACTGCGCCCACGAGTCCACCTGGACGATCGCGCCCGGGAGGGCGGCGGAGGCGCCGGACGAGCTGACGCCCGTGACGGTGCCCTGCAGCTTGCTCCAGGTGGTCGGCGGGGTGACGGTCATCGTCACACCGACGGCCGGGACGGAGTACGGCGTGTTCTCGCCGATCGTCACGGCACCGCTGTAGGTGCCGGGCTGGTCGACGCTCGCGGTGAGCGTGACCTTGACGGTCGTCGACTGTCCCGGGGCCAGGGTGGCCTCGGTCTGGTCGATGGACAGCCAGCTCACGTCAGCCGACGACTCGGAGCAGTCCTCGAGACCCGGCAGGGCCTCACTGTCCACTGTCGCGTTGAAGCTGCCGGACGAGCCGCCGATCTTGTAGAAGCCACACGCCGCGCCACCGCGGTACCGCGGCAGGTTGGCGTTCGGCAGTGCGGTCCAGCTCTCGGACGACGGGTCGTACGAGAACCCAGCGTTGGTGACCGCACCGGCCTGGACACCGCCGACGATCAGCAGCTTCCCGCCCGCGACGGCGTACGACGCCGCCCAGTGGTCGGCCGGAGCGTCCGCGATCGCGGTCCAGGAGTCGGCTCCCGGGTCGTACACGTACGCCGCCTTCAGCGAGTTCGTGCCGTCGTTGCCACCGGCGCAGTACAGCTTGCCGTCGATGGCACCGCAGGACGCGAACGCGACCGACTGCGGGTAGTTCGCCAGCGTCTCCCAGGCGTTCGCCGCGGCGTCGTACCGGACGACCGTGTTGCTCATCGGCAGACAGCTGGAGGTGGTGCACCCGCCGACGGCGTACAGCTTGCCGTCGAGCACGGCCTGACCGGCCGCGGCCCGCGGGGCCGGGTTGGCGGCCAGTGCGGTCCAGGCGTTGGCGGCCGGGTCGTACGACCAGGTCTCCGGCGCCGGGCCCGCTGCTCCCCAGCCGGAGCTGGCGATGATCTTGCCGCCGATCACACCGACGCTGATGGCGTTGCGAGCACCCGGAAGCGGGGCGATCGCGGTCCAGGCGAGCGTGGCCGGGTCGTACACGTAGCTGTTCCCGGTCGACGCACTACCGTTGCCACCGGCAATCGAGTAGGTCTTGCCCTCGAGGCTGACCACCCGGTTGTCCATCACGGACGCGGGGTAGTCGGCGATGTCGGCCCACGGAGCCGCCTGCGGCTTCGCGACGGCCGGCGCCGCACCGGTCTTCCCGGTCAGCATCCGGGCGAACGAGGTGTCCACGGCGAGCCGCTGCAGCGGTGCGCCGGGCCCGTTCTCCACCTGGGCCTTGGTCGTCGTGCTGCCGTTCGCGTTCTGCAGGACGAAACCGCTGTCCTTCTCACCGAACTTCACCTCGACGGGCGCGCCGCCGGTGTTCGTGACCTTGAACGACTTGGTCACCTTGCCGGTCGGCAGCTTCAGGTTGCCGGTGACACTGCCCGGCGTGACGGCCAGCTGGCCGGCCTTCAGCGTGTAGTCGGCCGTGGTCGTCCAGTCGGCCTCGACCCCGACGGTCGCGGTCGAGCTGACGTAGTTGCCGGCCTTGGCGGTGAAGCCCTGGTCGCCGTCGACGGACGAGTACAGCCAGTAGAAGCCGTCGTTCAGACCGGTGTCCTCCGGCGTCGCGACGGTCGTGGCGGACTCGCTGCTGCCGTCACGGGTGACGACCGCACCGTTCACGAAACCGCCCGTGTTGGCGTCCTTGACATTCCCGACGACGAGGCCGCCGCCGGTCGGCACACAGGTGATCTGGCTGCCGACGAGGACGTTGTCGACCTGCCACCACCATTCGTACGACGCGTTGTAGTAGTGGAACCGCACCTGGACCGCGTTCTTGCCGGCCGCCTGCGGGATCGCGATCTCCTTGACGCCGCGGGCGTCGACGGACTGCGTGAGCACGTTGCTCCAGGTGGCGCCGCCGTCGATCGACAGGTCGACGTCGCCCTTCTCGCCGCCGAGGTAGTTCAGGTCCTGGTTGAACCGGATCACCGGAGCGGTGACCGAGGTCAGGTCCACGACCGGGCTGACCAGCGACGTGTCCTGGGACCCGCCACCGCCGTACTTGTCACTGTCGATGATCGCGAACTTGCCGCTGCCACCGGCCAGGTTGCCCCGGTTGCCCGGGTCGTCGAACTTCCAGACCTGACCGTTGCCCTTGTTGTCGACGACGGTCCAGCCGCTCGGCGCGGCCCCGGAGTCGAAGGTCTCGTACACGCCGTCCGAGCCCCACTTGTACCCGGGCGCGGTGCTGCACGAGGTGCCGTCGGCCGGTACGGCGATGTTCTTCGTCAGGTTGCCCGTACCGACCGTAATCGGCTGGCTGACGGTCTGGTAACCCGGGTACTTCGACTCGACCTTGAGCGAGTACGCCGCACCGGACGGGACCTTGAGGCTGTACCGGCCGTTGCTCGGGGTCGTGTAGTCGAACACGCCACCCGGACCCTCGACCGACACCTTCGCGTACAGCGGCCAGCCGTGGCCGGAGCCGTCCGTGATGGTGCCGCCGACGCTCACCTGCGGAGTGCTCACCAGAGCGAAGTCCTTGGTGGTCGTCTGACCCGTGGTGATGGTGGCGGTGGCGGTCTGCGTCGCGTAACCGAACGACGCGACCGTCAGGTTGTAGTCGCCGGCCGGCAGGACGGACGAGAACGTGCCGTTGCTGCTGGTGGTCAGCGTCTTGTCGGGCTGGCCCGCCGCCTGCACCGTCACGCTGGCGCCGGCGAGCGCCGCACCACCGGTGGCGGCGGTGACAGTGCCGGCGAGAGTGCCGGTGTCGCCGATCGGCGCCGCGTTCAGGAGCGCCAGCGCGTCCAGACGGCCCTGACCGAAGACGTTGTTGTTCGCGTCGGTGCCGCCGCACTGGCTGTTCGGCGCGTCGATCGCGGTCGAGTTCAGCAGCGCCCGCGTCGCCGCGACGTCACCCTTGAGGGACGGCGAGGCCGACCACAGCAGCGCGATCGCGGCCGTCAGGTGCGGCGTCGCCATCGACGTACCGTTGAAGGCGCCGTACGTGTTGCCCGGCAGGCTGGAGCGGACGTTGACACCCGGGGCCGAGATGTTCGGCTTGATGGTGCCGTTCTGCCCCACGCCGCGGCCGGAGAACGACGCGATGTTGTTGTTGATGTCGTAGGCGCCGGCCGAGTAGTTGCTCGTCAGGCTGCCCGGTGAGCCGGACGTGTTGCAGCCGCCCTCACCGCTGTTGCCGTTGGCGAACGTCCCGAAGATCCCGGACGCGGTCCAGGCCAGGGTGATGTCCTCCATGAACGGGTCGTTCGACGGCAGCGTGGAGCCCCACGAGTTGTTGATGACGTTCGGCCGCTTGCTCGCGTCCGGGTTCTGCCCGGCGAGGTCGGTCGGCTCGAGCATCCACTGGCCGGACGAGATCAGCGCGGCGTCGCTCGGGCAGCAGCCGTTCGCGGCGATCCACTTCACGCCCGGGGCGACACCGATCTGGTTGCCCGCGCCGTCGTCGCCGACCATGGTGCCCATCGTGTGGGTGCCGTGGCCGTTGCCGTCGGACGGTGCGTTCGGCGAGGTGCCGGCCGCGTCGAACCAGTTGTAGTTGTGGTTGAAGGTGCCGTCACCGTTGTTGCCGCGGTACTGGTTCACCAGCGCCGGGTGGTCGTACTGCACACCGGTGTCGATGTTGGCGACGACGATGCCCTCACCCTTGTCGCCGTACTGCGACCAGACCTGGTTCGCCTTGATGTTGGCGACACCCCACTCGACGGCCTGGATCGCCTTCTCCTGCTGGCCCGGCGTGACCTTCGGTACCTCGATCTGTACGGGCGCGTACAGACCTTCGACCTCGGTGTGACCGGCCAGGTTCTGGGCGAGTTCGAGCGAGCCGCTCTCGATGCGGATCGCGTTCGTGCCCCAGAAGGACTGGTACTTCACGTGCTGCGCGTCCAGCTCGGCGCGGATCTTCGCCTGGCTGTCCGCGGCGGCCTTCTTCAGCGCCGCGGCCACGGCGGTGCCGCGCTCGTTCCAGTTGCTGATCTTGCCGGCGGCGGTCAGGTCGGCCTTGGCCGCGAACCGGACCCAGTAGTCCGTCGCGGACTTGGCGTCCTTGCCGTCCAGCTTCTCCATCAGCTCTGGCTTGATCTTGGAGGCCGGTGTGGCCTCCGGCTTGGTGGGCGGTGAAGCCTGGGCCTGGCCGGCGGCGGCCAGGCTGGTTGCGACGACTGCCACCGTCGCGAGGGCACCCACCAGTGATCTGGCGAGTCCCTTTCGTTGATGTGACATCTCTGCAGCCCCTCACTTGAACGACCCCGAGTCGACTCCCCCGAGTCATTGCTGCAGGAGGGCGCGTCCGAAACGCACCGTGCCCCCCAGGTCGCGGCATGTGACACCGCAAGCCTGTCGTGGACTTTATGTGTCAGAACAACGTGGTAACAAGCACACTTGGTGAGCAACTTGTGACTAGCTGTCGCGCCGATCGAGGCAACCTGGGCAAACGTTGGCATTCCGTTGACGATCCGAGGCAGGTATTGACATCGTGATCAGATGGTCACCGCCCGTGTCCCCGCCCCAGCGGACGCCGATCTGACCGAGTCCTTCCCGCTGCTGATAGCGGTCGCGGCCTCGCCCGAACAGCGCGTCCAACTCGCCGAACTCGTCGACGACGTCGCACCGCTGCTGCTCGTCTCCAGCCTCGACGAACTGCGCCGACTGCTGGTTCCCGCGCAGCAACCACCGCCGTCCGCACCGGGGCAGCCCGAGCCGCCGGAGCCCGACGCGGTCGAGACCACCGCCGTCCGGGCCACCGGCGAGCACCCCGAGGCCGACGTACTCACCATCGACCAGGCGCGCTCGGTCGCGCTCTGGCGCGGCCGCGAGATCCAGCTGACCGAGCTCGAACAGGAGTTGCTCAGTCGGCTGATGTCCACGCCGCTACGGGTCTGGTCGTACGACGCTCTGCACCAGACCGTGTGGCGGGACCGGAACATCCGCGGCACGGCCGACGTGCACTCGGTGGTGAAACGCCTGCGCCGCAAACTCGACGACCTCGGTACGACGGTCACCATCGACGCCGTCCGCGGGATCGGCTTCCGGCTCACCGATCACCAGCGCCCGATGATCACCGATCTGCGTGCGGGGTAGTTTCTGTTCCCGTGACCTTCTCCGCGCTCAGTCATCTCGAATGTCCTCGCTGTGGCGCCACCCACGACGCCGACCAGATCATCGGCCTGTGCCCGTGCGGATCGCCGCTGCTCGCGCGGTACGACGTACCTGTTCTTCGTAAGGAAGATCTGGCCTCGCGGTCGCCTGATCTGTGGCGGTATCACGAGCTGTTGCCGGTCCGCTCCCCGGAGAACGTGGTGACGTTGGGGGAGGGGATGACGCCGCTCCTGCCGATGCCTCGGTACGGCGCTGAGCTCGGGGTGGATCGCCTGCTGATGAAGGACGAGGGGCTGATCCCGACCGGGACGTTCAAGGCGCGCGGTGCGGCCGTCGGGGTGTCCCGCGCGTACGAGGTCGGCGTCCGGAAGATCGCGATGCCGACCAACGGCAACGCCGGGTCGGCCTGGGCCGCGTACGCCGCCCGCGCCGGCATGGAGGCGCTGATCGCGATGCCGGTCGCCGCGCCGGAGATCTGCCGGCGCGAGGTGACCGCGGTCGGCGCGCGGCTCCAGTTGATCGACGGGCTGATCGGGGACGCGGCGGCGTACATCCGCTCGCAGCCCGGCTATTTCGACGCTTCGACGTTGAAGGAGCCGTACCGGATCGAGGGCAAGAAGACGATGGGCCTCGAGATCGCCGAGCAACTCGGGTGGTCCTTGCCGGATGTGATCGTCTACCCGACCGGCGGCGGCGTCGGCATCATCGGCATCTGGAAGGCCCTGAACGAACTCCGCGACCTCGGCTGGATCTCCGGGCCCCTCCCGCGCCTCGTCGCCGTCCAGTCGACCGGCTGCGCACCGATCGTCCGCGCCTGGGAGAAAGGCCTTGTGGAGAGCGAGCCGTGGCCCGACGCGAACACGGTTGCCTTCGGCATCACCGTCCCCAAGGCCCTCGGCGACTTCCTCGTCCTCCAAGCCATCACCGAAACCAACGGCTGCGCAATCGCCGTAGACGACGAAGACATCCTCACCGAACAACACCTGGCCGCCCGCCTCGAAGGCACCTTCACCTGCCCCGAAGGCGCCGCCAACTTCGCCGCCATCCGCCAACTCCGCGAGTCCGGCTGGCTCCACGCCGACGACCAGGTGGTCGCCCTGAACACGGGTGCCGGCCTCAAGTACCCCGAAACCGTCCCGCTCTGAGGTGTTACGTCCGAAGAACCGTGCGCTATAGCCCTCGGTTCTCGGACGTAACGGAGGGGTCAGGCTTGGCCGCGGCGTACGGCGAGGATGTGGGCGGGTTCGCCGTTGGGGTCGAGTTTGACGTAGTTCTGTTGGCCCCAGCGCCACGTTGCGCCGGTGATTTCGTCGTACACCGTGAAGGTGTCCTCGGGGCGCATGCCGAGGGCGGGCATGTCGAGGTGGACCATCGACTCGCGGACGGAGTGCGGGTCGGTGTTGACGACGACGATGACGGTGTCGCTGTGGCCGTCGGGGGCGGTGGAGCGCTTGGAGTAGCACATGATCGCTTCGTCGTCGACCGAGTGCAGCGTCAGGTTGCGCAGTTGCTGCAGGGACGGGTGGCGGCGACGGATGTTGTTCAGCAGCGTCAGGTACGGCGCCAGCGTGCGCCCCTCACGTTCCGCGGCCTCCCAGTCCCGGGGGCGGAGCTGGAACTTCTCGGTGTCGAGGTACTCCTCCGAGCCGGGCCGGAGCGCGACGTGCTCGAACAGTTCGTACCCGGCGTACACGCCCCAGGCCGGTGACGACGTCGACGCGATCGCGGCGCGGATCTTGAACGCGCCGGGACCGCCGTACTGCAGGTAGGCGGTGAGGATGTCCGGCGTGTTGACGAAGAAGTTCGGCCGCAGGAAGTGGCCGGTCTCCTTGGTGAGCTCCGTGAGGTACTCCTCGAGCTCCCACTTCTCGTTGCGCCAGGTGAAGTACGTGTACGACTGGTGGAACCCGACCTTCGCGAGCTCCTGCATCATCGGCCGCCGGGTGAACGCCTCGGACAGGAACACGACGTCCGGGTCGGTCTTGCGGATCTCGCCGAGCAGGTACTCCCAGAAGTTGACCGGCTTGGTGTGCGGGTTGTCGACCCGGAACACCGTGACGCCCTTGGAGATCCACAGCCGGACGATCCGCAGGACTTCGGCGTAGATGCCTTCGGGGTCGTTGTCGAAGTTGATCGGGTAGATGTCCTGGTACTTCTTCGGCGGGTTCTCGGCGTACGCGATCGAGCCGTCGGCGCGCTCGGAGAACCACTTCGGGTGGTCCTTCACCCACGGGTGGTCCGGCGACGCCTGCAGGGCGAGGTCGATGGCGACCTCGAGGCCGACCTCGCGGGCCCGGCCGACGAAGTACTCGAAGTCCTCGAACGTGCCGAGCTCCGGGTGGATCGCGTCGTGGCCGCCGTCCTCGGAACCGATCGCCCAGGTCGAGCCCGGGTCGCCCGGCTTCGGGTCGAGGGTGTTGTTCGGGCCCTTGCGGAACGAGTGGCCGATCGGGTGGATCGGCGGCACGTACAGGATGTCGAAGCCCATTTTCGCGACCGCTTCGAGCCGCAGTGCGGCGGTCCGGAAGGTCCCCGACTTCCACTCGCCGGCCTCTTCGTCGTACCGCGCACCTTCGGAGCGCGGGAAGAACTCGTACCAGCTGCCGTACAGCGCGCGGGTCCGGTCGACCCACACCGGGTACGTCTCGGACGACGTGATCAGCTCACGCACCGGGTACCGACCGAGGGCCGCCCGTACCTGCGGGGAGATGCCCGCGGCCAGCCGTGCCTCCGGCGGCAGTGCGCCGTTCGCCAAGGCGTGCGCCGCATCGCTCAGCGTGCCGCGGTCCGCCCGTACGGCGGGTGGTACGCCGGCGGCCGCGCGGTCGAAGAACGCGGCGCCCTCGGCGAACATCAGGTCGACGTCGAGGCCGGCCGGGATCTTGATCTCGGCGTTGTGCCGCCAGGTCCCGTACGGGTCGCTCCAGCCCTCGACCGCGAACGTCCACGCGCCCTGCTCCTGCAGGGTCACGTCGACGGTCCAGCGGTCGGTGCCCTGACCGACAGGGGCCATCAGCATCCGTCTGGTCTGTCCCGACGGCGAGGTCAGTACGACGTTCGCGTTCACCGCGTCATGGCCTTCCCGGAAGACCGTGGCCGCGATGGTGAACGTCTCGCCGACCGCGGACTTCGCCGGATAGGCTCCGGCGTCGACGGTCGGGGTGACATCGGTGATCGGGATGCGCCCAGTCATGGCGTAGACAGACCTTCGCTTTCCGTAACGTGGTGCTTCGGATCTGGCGGGGTGGGTAACTACGTCGAGAACGACAGTGCTGACGTTATCGGTTCCCACTAGCCGTCCGTGACATGCAGAGCTGCAAATTCTTGCTCGCGTTGCAAGATCGATGCATCCCGAAGGTGTTCTGCGGCCCCTGGGCCGGTACGGTGTCCCGGTGCGAGCGATACGACGATTCTCCGTCCGCCCTGTCCTGCCCGAGCCGCTGACCGGCCTGGGCACCCTGGTGAACAACCTCCGCTGGGCCTGGCACCCGGAGACGCAGGACGTCTTCGAGGCCGTCGACCCGCAGCTGTGGCGGAGCACCGGCGGTGACCCGGTCAAGCTGCTCGGCGAGGTCCCGGCGGCCCGGCTCGACGAGCTGGCCAACGACAACGCTTTCCTTCGCCGGCTGGAACTTGCGGTAGCCGACCTGGACAGCTACGTGACCGAAGACCGGTGGTTCCAGACCGCGGGCGGCTCGCCGCTCGACGCGGTCGCGTACTTCTCGCCGGAGTTCGGCATCACCCACGTGCTGCCGCAGTACTCCGGCGGTCTCGGCATCCTTGCCGGTGACCACCTGAAGGCGGCCAGCGACCTCGCCGTACCGCTGATCGGCGTCGGCCTGCTGTACCGGCACGGTTACTTCGCGCAGTCGCTGAACGCCGAGGGCTGGCAGCAGGAGCGTTACCCCCTGGTGGACCCGGACGGGCTGCCGATCAGCCTGCTCCGGGATGGTGACGCACCCGCGACCGTCACGCTGAACCTGCCGGGCAACCGTGAGCTGCACGCGCAGATCTGGGTCGCCCAGGTCGGCCGGGTGCCGCTGCTGATGCTCGACTCCGACATCGAAGAGAACGAGCCGTCGGAGCGCGAGGTGACCGACCGGCTGTACGGCGGTTCGACCGAGCACCGTCTGCTCCAGGAGCTGC
Organism: Kribbella speibonae; assembly: GCF_004331375.1. Taxonomy (NCBI): domain Bacteria; kingdom Bacillati; phylum Actinomycetota; class Actinomycetes; order Propionibacteriales; family Kribbellaceae; genus Kribbella; species Kribbella speibonae. Next base: position 368,797 of record NZ_SJKC01000004.1, read on the forward strand.
TGCTCGGCGTCGGCGGTGTCCGCGCGGTCCGCACGTACTGCCGGATCACCGGTCACGCGGCGCCCGAGGTGTTCCACACCAACGAGGGCCACGCCGGCTTCCTCGGCATCGAGCGGATCCGTGAGCTTGCCGCCGACAAGGACCTCGACTTCGACACCGCGCTCGAGGTCAACCGCGGCGGCACCGTGTTCACCACGCACACCCCGGTCCCGGCCGGTATCGACCGGTTCCCGGTGGAGCTGATCCAGCAGCACTTCTCGCCGGACGTGTTCGGCCCGGAGGTCCCGGTCGACCGGATCCTCGAGCTCGGCGCCGAGGACTTCGAGGGCGGCGACCCGGCGCTGTTCAACATGGCGATCATGGGGCTGCGGCTGGCGCAGCGCGCGAACGGCGTGTCGAAGCTGCACGGTGTGGTCAGCCGCGGGATGTTCGCGGGACTGTGGCCGAGCTTCGACTCGATCGACGTACCGATCACCTCGATCACGAACGGCGTGCACGCGCCGACCTGGGTGGCGCGTGAGGTGCACGACCTGACCTACGCGAACTACACCGCCGACGGCGACTCGGTGTTCGAGGGTCTGGACAAGACCACCGACGCGCAGATCTGGGAGACCAAGCGACTGCTCCGGCAGCGGTTCATCGACGACACCCGTGCGCGGGTGCGGCAGTCCTGGATCAACCGCGGCGCCAGCGAGGCCGAGCTCGGCTGGGTCGACTCGATCCTCGACCCGGACGTCCTGACCATGGGGTTCGCCCGGCGCGTTCCGTCGTACAAGCGGCTGACGCTGATGCTGCGCGACCCGGAGCGGCTGAAGGCGCTGCTGCTGCACCCGGAGCGTCCGGTGCAGATCGTGATCGCCGGCAAGGCGCACCCGCACGACGAGGGCGGCAAGAAGCTCATCCAGGAGATGGTCCGCTTCGCCGACGACCCGGAGGTGCGGCACCGGATCGTGTTCGTGCCGGACTACGACATCGCGCTCGCGCGGCCGATGTACCCGGGCACCGACGTCTGGCTGAACAACCCGCTCCGCCCGTACGAGGCGTGCGGCACGTCCGGGATGAAGGCCGCGCTGAACGGCGGCCTCAACCTGTCGATCCGCGACGGGTGGTGGGACGAGTGGTACGACGACGAGTTCGGCTGGGCGATCCCGTCCGCCGAGGGGATCGAGGACACCGATCGCCGCGACGACCTCGAGGCGCACGCGCTGTACGACCTGATCGAGAAGCAGGTCGCACCGCGCTTCTACGACGGTGACGTGCCGACCCGCTGGATCGAGATGCTGCGGCACACGATCAAGGAGCTCGGCCCGAAGGTGCTCGCCACCCGGATGGTCAAGGACTACGTCGAGCAGCTTTACGTGCCGGCCGCGAAGTCGTCGCGTTCCTTGAACTCGACGTACGACGGCGCTCGCGAACTCGCTGCGTGGAAGCACAAGGTCCGCGCGGCGTGGCCGCAGATCCGGGTCGACCACGTGGAACTCCAGGGCCTCGGCGACGTACCGCAGCTGGGCACGACCGTCGGGATCCGCGCCTTCGCGGCGCTCGGCGACCTCGCCCCGTCGGACATCTGCGTCGAGGTGCTGCACGGCCGTGTCGACGCCAACGACGAGATCACCGACCCGGTCCGCGCCACGCTCTCGCAGGCCGAGACCTACGAGGGCAACCGGCACCGGTACGAGGGCGAACTGAAACTGGACCGCACCGGCCCCTTCGGCTACACGGTCCGCGTCGTCCCGAACCACCCCGCCCTCGCCAGCGTCGCCGAACTAGGCCTGGCCGCCGGCCCGTCCGACCCCGACGACCCCTCCACCCCCGACCTCCCCGCCGGCTCAGAATTCTGAGCCAACCCAAGAAAAGACACACCCCCGCCTGCCTCACCAGGCGGGGGTGTTTTTGTAGCTGATGCCGGTGCGCCTGCTCGGGCGTAGGTTGGTCGTCATGCGCCTGGGCTGGGGGATTGCTGGTGTCGTACTGCTGCTCGCGGGGTGTGGCACCGAAGAGCCGACGACGGCTGAAGCGTCCTACGACTTGAGTCCGACGTACGCGCAGGCGACTGCGACCCCATCCGGTTGGCAGTCGAGTCCTGCGGTGAACCCGCCGCGGCGTACGCCGATCCCGCCGGGGGCGAATGCCGAGGAGCTGAGCGGAATGCGTCGGCTGCAGGCTCCGGATCGGAGCCTGTTCCCGCCGCGGCCGGGAGAGGCGCAGGTCATCTTCGCGTGCACGTACGAAGAGGGCAGCGCGCAGTGGGACGCCAACGCGTTGAACCACCTGAACACGCCAGGTGCGACAGGGCGTAGCTGGCTGAACGCCATGTCGTACGACGAGACCATCAAGCGTCTCGGCCGTGGCACGGAGCACGTCACCGAACCGGACTTCTATCTGCAGGCCTACACACGGGACTCGTGGCCGGTGCGGGAGCTGGTCACCGTGTACAGCGTGAAGCGGTCTCAGCTGAGCAAACTGAACCTGGTCATCGCTCGCAACGAGTACGCAATGGGCTGTGCGTACGACCGGTGGCTCGACACGCGCATGGTGCAGGTCAGCTTGTATGCGCCTTGGCGGCTCGAGTTCTGAGGATGCCCCAAGCAACCAGTGCGGCGGCGAGGGCTGTGAGGGTGAGGCCGGCTGTTGTGGTGGCCTGGTGGAATTGGGTGGTTTGGTGGGGGGTCCAGGTTGGGGTGGTGATGGGGCCGGTGAAGAGGGTGGCGAGGATGGTGCCGGTGATGGCTATGCCGGCGCCGGAGGTTACCTCGGTGGCGGTGTCGGTGAGGGCTGCGCCGATTGTGGTGCGGTTCTTCGGGAGGCCTCGGAGGACGTTGACTCCGGCAACTACTCCGACGACGCGCATACCGGCCGCGACCAAGACGATTGCGATCGCGACCCACAGGTAGCCGTAGCGGCTCAGGGCTCCGAAGACGGCGAGCCCGAAGACGACCGCCGCCGCGCTCATCCATGCGGCCCGCTCGAGGCCGACGCGTTCGACGAACGGTCTGATCAACGCGCCGCCGGCGACCAGAACCACCACCTGCGGCAGCATCCCGATCGCGGCGAGCGCGGGTGACCAACCCCAGTCGAGCTGGAGTTGCAGCGTCACGAGATACCCGAGCCCCGCCGTCGCCAGACCGGCCGCAGCCTTGAAAGCAAGTCCGCTCGACACCAAAGGATGCGCGACGATCCGAGGATCAAGCAGCGGGTACGTCGCTGAACGCTCGCGCAGGTAGAACAGCACCGCCCCGATCACCGCCAGCACGGAAACAAACCAAGGACTCCACGACCCAGCGCCCTCGTTGACGAACAGCGTCGGCGCGACGAGCGCCAGCACGATCGTCGCCGTACCGAGGACCGCGCCCGCGACGTCGATCGGATCACGGTGCAGCTCGTCCGGTACGTCGGGGGAGACGCCCCGTCGTACGCCGATCATCGCCAGCACCGCGACCGGTACGTTGGCCAGCAGCAGAACCTGCCATGGCGCGATCGCCAGCACGAACCCGCCCGCCGTCGGACCGAACGCGAGCCCGACCAGTCCCACGGTCGAGATCAGCGTGGTCGCGCGCACCCGGAGCCCGTCGTCCTCGAACAGCCGGAAGCTCAGCGCGAGCGACCCCGGTGTCGTCATCGCGGCCGCGACGCCCATCGCGACGCGGACGGCGATCAGCTGCTCGACCGTGGTGACGAACGCGGTCGCAAGGCTCGCAAAAGCTAGCAGTGCTAGCCCGGCAAGCATGATCCGCCGCCGCCCGAACCGGTCGGCGATCGCCCCGAACACGAGCATCAGTCCGCCGAACACGACGGCGTACGCCCCGGTGACCCACTGCAGCGCGGTCGTGGACGCATGCAGCTCGCGCCCGATGGTGGGTAGCGCGACGTTCAGGATCGAGTTGTCGAGCATCTCGAACAGGAACACCGCCGACAATCCCGCCAGCGCGACCCAGGCCTCCCGCAACGACCGGGGCCGGCCTGCTATGACAGTTGTCTGATCGAAGGACATGTCACTAAGTTAAGTGACTAAGCTTAGTGACACAAGAGAGTGAGGTCAGATGCCCAGAACCGCAGCCCGTGGCGGACCGCAGACGCGTGCGCGGATCTCGGACGTCGCGACCCAGTTGTTCCTGGAGCGCGGGTTCGACGCCGTGACGGTCGCCGAGGTCGCGCGGGAGGCCGGCGTGTCGAGCGTGACGGTCTTCAAGCACTTCCCGCGCAAGGAGGACCTGCTCCTCGACCGCGCGGACGACGCGATCGAGGTTCTCCGTACGGCGGTGCGCTCGGCGTCGGCCGACGTACTGACGTCGCTTCGGGAGGCCGTACTGGGCCTGGCCGACGACCGTCACGCCTTGTCGGGGCTCAAGGACGGATCGGTCCCGTTCTTCGTGACGGTCGCCGCGTCGCCGGCGTTGATCGCGCGGGCCCGGGAGATCGCGGACGCGATCCAGCAGACGCTGGTCGAGGAGCTGGCCGCCGCCGCCTTCGAAGGCGACGCCGCGCTCCTCGCCGCGTTCCTGATCTCCGGCTACACCACGGTCCTCACCGGAACCGCCCGCCGGCTGATGGCCGGCGAAACCCCCGACGAGGTCGCCGAGGACCACCGCGCCCGGGTCGACCACCTCTTCGACAAACTCCGCACCGGGTTCGAGAACGGGACTAGCTGAGGTCCTTCCAAGCGAACTCTCCGCCGGCCGGTGAGGTGACGAACGAGCGGCCGGCAAACGTGAGTTCAGGATCGGTGCGGTACAGCTCGTTGACCTCCTTGGCCGCCGCGTCGTCTCCGTTGTCGGAGGCAACCATCAGCTCGGCGATCCGATCGGTGAGCTCGACGTCGGCGCCGTCCAGCGTGTCGGACATGGTGCCCCAGTTGTCCCACAGCAGCAGCTCGTCGCCGTTCAGGTGCGCGAGCTGGTAGTGCACGTAGTTGCGGATGAACCAGCCGCCGTGCAGCTTCAGCGGAGCATCCGGGTTGGGGTCGGCGCCGTACAGATCGCCGTCGAGCTCGCCCGACCGGTACCCGCGCCAGACCTCGGCCGCCGACAGGAACGGCCCGGCCGGCATGTCCGAGACATCGAAGGTGTACTTCGGTTCGGCCGGATCCATCTGGGCGTCGATCATCACCCAGCGGTCGCCGTTCCAGTACTCGGCCACCACGTGGTCGGGGTTGAAGTCTTCGGCGAAGTAGTTCCCGAATCCGACCCGGCTGCGGGCCGGGATCCCCTTGTGGCGCAGGGCCGACACGAACAGCAGCGTGTAGTCCCGGCAGCACCCTACGACCCGGTCGAACGGCTCGCGCGGTACGGCGAGCGCCGTACCGCTGCGCTTCTGGTCCGTGGCGAGGATCGCCGACACCCACCGGTTGTCGATCTCGGCGAGCCGCTCGCCGGTGAACTCGATCCCGCCGCCGCGGTAGTGGATCAGCAGGTTGCGGACCACCGCGGCGATCTCGGTGACTCCGTCCGGCAGGGCGTCGAACAGTCCGGCATGTACGCCGGGATCGCTGAAGCGCGTATGAATCGCGTAGTCCATCAAAGGTTCCTCTCGAGAATGGGCAGTGCGATGTCGACGGCAGGTTCGTCGCGGGGGAGGAGGTGGCAGTCCGGGCGGTAGACCTCCCGCGGCGGACCCGCTTCGGGGCTTCCGGACGCTCGCGCCCAGTCGAAGACGAGGTCGTACGCGAGCATGATCCGCGGGTAGGCGCACTCGTCCATCGTGATCGTGCAGTACGCCTCCCGGTGCGCCGGCTCCACCCGGATCCCGATCCGGCCGGCCGGGTCCACCAGGCCCTCGAACGGCACGCACACCTCGACCGTCGCCTCACCCTCGGGCGTCACCGCACCGTGGTAGATCACCCACGACCCGACGTCCGCGGTCGCACCGGCGGCCCGCAGGTACGACGTGAGCTCGTCGGTGCACGTCACGATCACCCCGATCAGCATCTGCTGGTTGGTGTCGGCCCGGATCGACGCGATCTTCGTCGCCGGTACGTCCCGGGTGTGCACCGGTCGCGGCGCGAGCCCCGTCGTACCCGAGCGCGACAGCCGGTCCCGCAGGTACTGCAACGTCGCCCGCCGGGACGCCGTGGTCGCCTCCTCGGCGGCCCACCACCGGTCGAGCCGGATCAACGCGTCCTCGTCCGTCCCGGTGAGGACTTCGGCGATCGTAGTCAGCGGCATGTCCAACTGCCGCAGCACACTGATCCGTCGCGCCCGCTCCAACTGCTCCTCGTCGTACAAGCGGTACCCGTTCGCCGGGTCCACCTGCGCCGGTGCGAGTAGCCCCGACACGTCGTACAACCGCAGTGCCTTGTGCGAAAGCCCGGCCCTCCGCCCGAACTCACTGATCGTCAACACCGGACCATCACACCCCCTGCCCTTGGGGCAGAGTAAAGGGGAACGGCTTCACATCTGGCTCCACACATCCGGTCCGCGCTGCCGGGGACGCCAGGGCGCGTGAGCTGTAGAAGCGGAGCAGTAGCCGCTTGTCCAGCAGCCCCGGGTTCAGCCGCACCAACTCGTCGAAGGTCTCGGCCTCGGGCATGTGGTACGCCGTCAGCTCGACCCATGCTCTGCTGACCGTCGCGTTGTACTTCTGCGGCGCCCCGGCGTACCGGGCCGTCTTCTGGATCCCGTCGCTGATCAGCTCCACCGCGCCGGCCGTCCCGCACCGCCGTACCGCGAGCCACGTCAGCCGAACGTGCTCTCGATGCCCGAACCGCTCGGCGGTCGACATCAACTCACTCATCAGCTCGTCGAAGACATCCATAACGCCCGAGCCTCCACCGAATCCGTGGTCACCGCCACCGGATTCACGGGGCTTGCGTTGAAGACAGTAACGATATATCGTTAGTGTCATGAAGAATATCGAGGAGGAAACTATGAACACCCCCAACGAAATCCGAGGCCGCCGACGCGGCCACCACCCCCGGCGCGGTGGACCGCGCATGGGCGATGGGATGCCGATGCACGGCGGACGCGGCGAACGTCGTGAACGCGGCGAGCGTGGCGAGCGTGGCGAACGCAGGGGCCGCGGTGAGCGCGGACCCAGGCGTGGTCCGGGCCGCGGGCGGGCTCCGCGTGGCGACGTTCGGGCAGCCGTCCTGATGCTGCTTGCTGAGGAGCCGATGCACGGCTACCAGCTGATGCAGGCCATCGCCGACCGCAGCGACGGGCGCTGGACCCCCAGCCCCGGCGCGATCTACCCGACCATCAACCAACTGGAGGACGAGGGCCTGGTCACCGTGACCGCAGAGGCCGGCCGCAAGCTCGTCACCCTGACCGACGCCGGCCGCGAGTACGTCGAGACGCGTCGCGAGACGTCGGTCGACCCGTTCGCCGGTTTCGCGAGCACCGAGCCTGGGACCGACCTGCGCGCACTGCTCGAGGAGCTGCACTCGGCGACTCGGCAAGTGGCCCGCAGCGGTTCGGAGGAGCAGCGCACCGCAGCCGCCAAGATCCTCGCCGAGGCTCGCCGTTCGCTGTACCTGCTGCTCGCCGACGCTCCCGTGCTCCCGGAGACCCCGAAGGATCCAGAAGCCTGAGACCTGCGTCACGCAGGGGAACGTCCCGACCGAACGGCTCCTCTTCGGAGATGTCACGTACATCCGAGAAGGAGTCGAGATGGATTCTCGCAAGGTCTCCGCGAGCGCACACGTCCTGCTTGCGGCAGTACATGTCTACTGGGCGACAGGCGCCATCTGGCCCGCAGCGGATGAGCGCAGCCTCTCGCTGACTGTCCTCAACATGCAGGTGAGCTTCGGCCCCGCTGTCGTCCTTCCACTGGCCGCACTGCACCTCCTGCTGGCAGGCGCCCTTCTGACGAGCGCAAGGTGGAAGCTCAGCCGGCTCGTGGTCGCCGGACTGGTGGCCGGGCTAGCCGCACGGGCCGCTGTTGGACTGGTCTGGATCACAGGCACGGTTCACACGGGTACGGCGTTCTACTGGCTCAACCTGCTCCTCTACACCCCGCTCTGCGTCGCGCTGTGCGTAGCTGATCTGAAGCTCCTCCGAGCGCACCGGCCGCTGGTGCCAGAATTCTCCAGATGATCGAGGAACCTCTGATTCGCGCGGCGCAACGTGGTGACACGGTCGCGATGAACGAGGTGCTCGATGCGTTGACGCCGTACGTCGGGAGGATCTGCGGGCCGATCGCGCTGAACGACGGGGCCGACGCGGCGCAGGAAGCGCTGATCGCCATCTTCCGGAACCTGCACAGCCTGCAGGAACCGGCGGCGTTGTTCGGCTGGGCGCGGGCGATCGCCGTCCGGGAAGCCGTCCGGGTCGCGCGCCGCGGGCGGCGTCAACATCCCGCCGAACTCACCGATCTGCCGGCCGCGGACGATCCGCAGCTCGCAATCGACGTACAGGACGTCCTGAGGAGGCTGTCGCCCGAGCATCGGGCGGTCCTGGTGCTGCGGGATCTCGAAGGAATGGACGAACAGGCAGCGGCCGCCGTACTCGATGTCCCGTCGGGTACGGCGAAGTCGCGGCTGCACCGTGCGCGGGCAAGCTTTCGGAAGGCGTGGAGCTCATGAACTGGCCGCAGGTTGAACTGACTGACGTGGAGCGGTTCCGCGCGCTGGCAGCGGGCGTGCCGGGTGCAGCGATCACCGAACGCGTACTTCCGGCAGCACCGGATCAGGTGATGGAGATGCTCGCCGACCTCGATGTGTTCGCCAGCATTCAGGCGGACCTCGTCGAGGCGACGCTCGAGGAGCGGGACGGCGACCACGTCGTGATCCGCGCGACAGGCAAGCGCGGCCAACGTGCCCGGTTGACCGGTCAGTTGCGCCCCGGGTGGTGCTGGTTGCAGAGCCGCTTCCTGATCATCGGCATGGCGATCGCCGCCGAGCCAGGGGGTGGCACGCGAGTAGCTCTGACCGGCGGCATCCGCGTACCCGGCCGTGCCGCGATCGTCCCGATCAGGGTGCGGCAGGAGAGCAGTAAGACGCTAGACCGGCTGCAAGAGCTGCTGAGGGAGCGCAGCCAGTAGGGCGTCGGCGTGGCGGCGGTAGCCGAGGTTGTTGGGGTGGAAGGCGTCGGGCGCGAGCATGCCGCGCCACGGCGGCCTGGCGTAGCGGGACACCTCGGCAACCGGCAGGCCACGGGAGGTGGCTGAGTTGCTGATCAGCTGGTTGATTCCCGAGACATACGGGCTGACAGCTCCACCGACCCGCCACAGGCGGTCCGGAACGGTCAGGTCCATGACAACGGAGGAAGAGGGCAGCCGGTCGATCATCTGCCGCAGGTGGTCGCGGAAATGCTTTGGCGGCGTCGCGAGGATGTCGTTGTTGCCGATGCCGCAGGTGACCAGTGCCGGCGTCAGACCGTCCAGCAACGGCAGCTGATCCTCCAGCACGTGCCGCGTCTGCGCACCGGACCGCGACAGGTTCAGCACCCGCCACGGCGTCCCCTTCCGGCGCAGGGCGTTCAGGACTTGGCCGACGTACCCGTGCAGCGGCGACGAGGCGCCGAGGCCCTGTGCGGTGGAGTCGCCGAGCACGACCCAGAGCGGTCCGTCAGCCGAGAGCGCCGACGTGTTCTGCTGGGTCCAGTACTCCGCGTACGTGCGCGCCTGTACGTCGACGTACGCGACGCCGTCGACCCAGCGCTGGATCGCGAGCCGCGAACCGGTCCGCTCGGCCTCACCCCAGCGCATGATCGCGCGGTGCAGCGCTCCGATCGGTGTCATCGGTCCCCCCAGTACATGAACAGCAGGTGACCGCCGAATGTACAGGGGGAAGGTTAACGACCTCAGAGAGCGCGCAGCAGCACCAAACAGCGTGGGGCGAGCGGTACCGTCGCACCGGCTTCCACCTCGGTCACCATGCTCTTGCTGGTGTCCAGAACCACCTCGTACGCGGGTGCCCACGACGCATCCGGTACGACGACGTTCCTCGTTTCCGCTGTCGCGTTGAGAGCGAGCAGGAACGAGCTGTCGGTCAGGGCGTTGCCCTCCGCGTCGGTGGCCCGCAACGCGTCGCCGCGCAGGAACATGCCGATCGTCCGCAGGTTCCCATCGAACCAGTCCGCGTCGGTCATCTCCCCGCCGTGCGGAGCGATCCACGACAGGTCCTTGCGGCCACCGGACACAACAGGCTGCCCGGAGAAGTAGTGCCACTGCCGCAGCGCGGGGTGGGCGGCGCGCAGGGCCAGCAGCTTCTTCGTCAGCTCCAGGTGATCGGACCACGCCGCCGGTAGCGACCAGTCGAACCAGGACAGTGGGCTGTCCTGGCAGTACGCGTTGTTGTTGCCGCCCTGCGTCCGCCCGCACTCGTCCCCGGCGGTGATCATCGGCACGCCGGTGGACAGGATCAGCGTCGACATCAGGTTCGCCATCTGCTGCTTGCGCAACGCGATCACGCCGGCGTCGTCGGTCTCGCCCTCGACGCCGCAGTTCCAGGACCGGTTGTCGTCGGTCCCGTCCCGGTTGTCCTCGTGGTTCGCGTCGTTGTGCTTGTGGTCGTAGCTGACCAGGTCCCGCAGCGTGAACCCGTCGTGCGCGGTGACGAAGTTGATCGACGCGTACGGGTAGCGCCCGTCGTCGCCGTACAGGTCGCTGGATCCCGACAGCCGGTAGGCGAGGTCCTTCACGCCGTCGGAGGTGTTGCGCCAGACGTCGCGCACGCTGTCGCGGAATTTACCGTTCCACTCCGACCACGGCGGCCCGAAGTTGCCCACCTGATAGCCGAACGGCCCGATGTCCCACGGCTCGGAGATCAGCTTCACCCGGCCGAGTACCGGGTCGGCGGCGACCTCGGCGAGGAACGGGTGGTCGGGGATGTCGACCTCGTGCCGCTCGTTGCGCACCAGCGTCACGGCGAGGTCGAACCGGAACCCGTCGACGCCCATCTCCTCGACCCAGTACCGCAGCGAGTCCATCAGCAGCCGCCGGACGTGCGGGTGGGAGGTGTCGACCGAGTTGCCGGTACCGGTCACGTCGTACATGGCGGCCCCGTGGGTCAGCCGGTAGTACGCGCGGTTGTCGATCCCGCGGAAGCTCAGCGTCGGTCCGTCGAAGCCGCCCTCGGCGGTGTGGTTGTAGACCACGTCGAGGATCACTTCGATGCCCGCGGCATGGAACGCGGCGACCATCGCCTTGAACTCGGTCACCTGCTCCCCGCGGGTCCCGGACGACGAGTACGGCGCGTGCGGCGCGAAGAACCCGAGTGTGTTGTAGCCCCAGTAGTTCGGCAGGCCGCGCGCCGCGATCGCCGGCTCGGTGAGGAAGTGGTGGATCGGCAACAGTTCCACCGACGTCACCCCGAGCTCGGTCAGATACTTGATCACCGACGGATGCGCGAGACCGGCGTACGTGCCGCGCTGGTGCTCGGGTACGTCGGGATGCAGCTTCGTGAACCCCTTCGTGTGCAGCTCGTAGATGACCGTCTCGCCCCAGTGCACCGGCTTGCTGATCGGCGGCGGCGGTGCGGAGTCGGCGACCACCACACCGACCGGCACATGCCCGGCCGAGTCGCCGTCGGAGGAGTCGTAAATCACCGGGCTCGTGTAGTCCAGGGCCCCGTCCACGGCCCGCGCGTACGGGTCGAGCAGCAGCTTCGACGGGTTGAAGCGCAGACCGTGCGACGGGTCGAAAGGACCGTGCACGCGGTACCCGTACCGCTGGCCGGCGCCGACACCCGGAACGAACCCGGTCCAGAACTCGCCGGTGTGCGTCAGGTCCAGGTTCCGCTGGCTGCCGTCGTCCGCGACCAGGGCCAGCTCGACCCGTTCCGCGGCCGGGGCCCACAGCGTGAAGGTGGTCCCATCGGTCTGGACCACTGCCCCTGGACGCGGACCGGTCTCGGGGGACGAACCCGGAGCGCTCGGGGCGGCGGTCGCTTCTTTCACCGGGTCATTCTGCACAGTACGGCGTGAGTTCACGATAGTGAGGTGGTTTTGTTCGTGAGACGGTAGTTGCGAACGCCTGTGCGCAGTGATACGCAAGGACCGTTACTAATTTACCCACCCCCAGGGGAACACATGTCGGAAGAGTTGGCCGGTCTGACCGTCGGTCTGATCGGCGCGGGCAACATCTCGCGCATCCACGCCGCGTCCTGGAAGGCCGTCGGCGCTCGCGTCCTGGTCTATTCCCTCGAGGGCGCCGAGGAACTCGCGCAGGAGTACGGGCTGGAGGTCGTGGCGACGCGGGACGAACTGCTGGCACAGGCCGAGTTCGTCGACATCGTCACGCCGTCGGCGACCCACAAGGAGATCACGCTGGCCGCGATCGCGGCGGGCAAGAACGTGATCTGCGAGAAGCCGCTGACGCTCACGGCGGCCGACTCGCACGAGGTGATCGACGCGGCCGCGGCGGCCGGCGTCCGGTTGTACCCGGCGCACGTGGTGCGGTGGTTCCCGGCGTACAAGGCGGCGTACGACGCGATCCAGGCCGGACGGATCGGTGAGGTCGCGGTGGCGCGGTTCTACCGTCAGGCGTCGTCGCCGGCCGGTGCGGGCTGGTACCGCGACGTGGCCCGGTCCGGTGGCGTGATCATGGACCTGATGGTGCACGACCTCGACCAGGCGCGCTGGCTGTGCGGCGAGGTCACCACGGTGTACGCCGTCCAGAACCCGCCGACCGTCGACGGTGTCAGCCCCGTCAACGTGGCGGCGCACGTGACGCTGACGCACGAGTCCGGTGCGATCAGTCACTGCCGCGCGACCTGGGGCGCGACCGGTACGACGTTCCAGACCGGCTTCTCGGTCGCGGGCGCGAGCGGCGTACTGAAGTTCAAGTCCGACGGCGACACGGGTTACAGGGAAGAGCTGCAGAACGGCGGCGCGGCCGGCGACCTGCTGATTCCCGAGTCGGCGCTGGGCGAGAGCCCGTACCTGACCCAGCTGCGGGAGTTCGCGATCGGTCTGCGGGGCGGACCGGAGCCGCGCGTGCTCGCGTCGGACGGTGCGACCGCGGTCTACCTGGCCGAGGCGGCGCGCGCGTCGATGGAGTCCGGTCAGCCGATCGACATGAAGACCTTCGTCTCGACGGGAGCAGTGGCATGACGCTGAAGGTTGCGATCGCTTCGTTCGCGCACGTCCACGCGGGTTCGTACGCGCACCTGCTCGCGACGTTGCCCGGTATCGACGTACTGTCCGCGGACCCCGACGGCGCCGGCGCGCCGGACCCCGGTCCGCGCGGAGCCGAGTTCGCCGCACAGTTCGGCATTCCGTACGTCGACTCGTACGACGAACTGTTCGCGTGGGGACCCGACGCGGTCGTGGTGACGTCCGAGAACTCGGGCCACCGCGAGCTCGTCGAGCGGGCCGCCGCCGTCGGGGCGCATGTCCTGTGCGAGAAGCCGCTGGCCACCGAGGTCGCGGACGGCGAGGCCATGCTCGCGGCCTGCGAGGCCGCCGGGACGATCCTGATGATCGCGTACCCGGTCCGGTTCTCGCCGGCGTACGCGCAGCTGCGGGCGAACGTGGAGGCCGGCCGGCTCGGTGACGTGTTCGCGATCCTCGGCACCAACAACGGGAAGATCCCGTACGCCGCCCGCCAGTGGTTCACCGACGCGAAACTGGCCGGCGGGGGAGCGCTCGTCGACCACACCGTGCACTGCGCGGACCTGATCGACGGCCTGACCGGTGGCGCGTCCGCCACCCGCGTGTACGCCGCCGCGAACCGGATCCTGCACCAGGACAAGGGTGTGGAGGTGGAGACGGGCGGTCTGGTGACGATCAACTACGACAACGGGCTGCTGGCAACCATCGACTGCTCGTGGAGCGTTCCGGACAACGGCCCGACCTGGGGCGGTGTGTCGCTGCAGGTGACCGGTACGAACGGGTCCGTGGAGATCGAGCCGTTCGTCGCGCACGTCGGCGGCACCGACGCCGGGGGCGAGGTCTTCCTCGCGATCGGTGGCAACCTGGACGCGTCGCTGCTCGACACGTTCCTGGACGCCGTCCGCACCTCCGGCCCGGCGCAGCCCGGCCAGGCGCCGGCCGTCGTACCGCAACCGGACGGCGCTGTCGGCCTCCGCACGCTGAAGATCGTCGACGCCGCCCGCCGCTCCGCGGCCTCCGGCCAGGCGGTGGATGTTTAAGGTCCCGCTCCTGTCAGGTACGGTTCCCGGGGATGTGACCGACCGGTAAGCCCCGGGAACCGTAGGGAGTGGACGCATGGGCGAGTTCGTCAACCTCACCGTGAGTGAAGGTGTTGGCACGATCCGGCTGGATCGGCCGAAGATGAACGCGCTGAACGTCCAGGTCCAGGAGGAGATCCGGGCCGCCGCGCTCGAGGCGACGGCCGACGACGCCGTTCGCGCCGTGGTGATCTACGGCGGCGAGCGGGTGTTCGCGGCCGGTGCGGACATCAAGGAGATGGCCGACATGTCGTACGCCGACATGGCCAAGCGCTCCGGTCCGCTGCAGTCCTCACTCAGCGCGGTCGCCGCGATCCCGAAGCCGACCGTCGCCGCGATCACCGGGTACGCGCTCGGCGGCGGCTGTGAGCTCGCGCTCTGCGCCGACTACCGGATCGCCGCCGAGGACGCCAAGCTCGGCCAGCCGGAGATCCTGCTCGGCATCATCCCGGGTGCCGGCGGCACCCAGCGGCTGTCCCGCCTGGTCGGCCCGTCGAAGGCCAAGGACCTGATCTACACCGGTCGCTTCGTGGACGCCGAGGAGTCGCTCCGGATCGGCCTCGTCGACAAGGTGGTCCCGGCCGCCGACGTGTACGACGCGGCCGTTGCCTGGGCGTCGCAGTTCTCCCGCGGCGCGGCGATGGCGCTGCGCGCGGCCAAGGAGTCGATCGACTCCGGGCTGGGCGTCGACCTCACCACCGGGCTGGAGATCGAGCGCCAGCAGTTCGCGGCGCTGTTCGCCACCGAGGACCGCGCGATCGGGATGAAGTCCTTCGTCGAGAACGGCCCGGGTAAGGCCGAGTTCAAGGGAATCTGATGTCTGCTACCTCTAAGCCCGCCGCGTCTGCCGAAGAAGTCGAGGCGGCCTGGAACGACAACAAGCTCGCCCAGGTGCTGTACCACGACTGGGAAGCGTCGACGTACGACGAGAAGTGGTCGATCTCGTACGACGAGCGCTGTGTCGACTACGCCCGGGACCGCTTCGTCGCGGTCGCCGGGTCGCGCGGCTGGCCGTACGGCAAGACGCTCGAGATCGGCGCCGGCACCGGCTTCTTCACGCTCAACCTCAAGCTGGCCGGCGTCCTCGACGAGGCGCACGTCACCGACCTCTCGCCCGGCATGGTCGAGGCCGCGAAGAAGAACGCGAAGACCCTCGGGTTCGCGATCGAGGGCAAGGTCGCCGACGCCGAGAAGCTGCCGTACGACGACGACACCTTCGACCTCGTCATCGGGCACGCGGTCATCCACCACATCCCGGACGTCGAGCTGGCGTTCCGCGAGATGCTCCGCGTCCTCAAGCCGGGCGGGCGCTTCGTGATCTGCGGCGAGCCCACCCGGTACGGCGACTTCGTGGCCCGGCGACTGTCCCGGTTCACCTGGTGGGCGACCACCAACGTGACCAAGCTGCCCGCGCTCGCGCACTGGCGGCGGCCGCAGGAGGAGCTCGACGAGTCGTCGCGGGCGGCCGCGCTCGAAGCGGTCGTGGACCTGCACACGTTCGACCCGGACACACTGGCGCGGATGGCGTCGCGCGCCGGCGCCGATCAGGTGAAGACTGTCACCGAGGAGCTGCTGGCCGCGTGGGTCGGGTGGCCGATCCGCACGTTCGAGGCCGCCGTACCGGAGCAGAAGCTCGGGTTCGGGTGGCGGATGTTCGCGTACAGGTCGTGGCTGCAGTTGTCGAAGGTGGACAAGGCGTTGTCGTCGGTCGTCCCGGACGAGCTGTACTACAACGTCTCGATCACTGGGGTTGCCGGCAAGCAGTAGGACAAGCAGTAGGGTGTGTCGATGCGGTTGCTGTCCGTGGCGAATCTGCGCTGGGTGGTGCGCCATCGGGCGTGGACGCCGTACTACCTGAAGCGCTACTGGCGGTTCGCCTGGTTCAAGCTGCGGCACCCGCAGGTGATCACCGAGGGTTTCGTGTTCCTCGGCAAGCATCTGGAGATCGTGGCCCGGCCCGGTCACGGGCGGATCGTGCTCGGCAAGTGGGTGCATCTCGGTGACGAGACCCGGCTGCGCGCGCACGAAGGGACGCTGCGGATCGGCGACAAGGTGGTGTTCGCCCGCGACGTCACGGTGAACTGCTACCTGGACATCGAGATCGGTGCGTCGACGCTGATCGCGGACTGGACCTACATCTGCGACTTCGACCACAAGACCGAGGACCTGGGGCTGCCGATCAAGGACCAGGGGCTGGTGAAGTCGCCGGTCCGGATCGGTCCGGACTGCTGGCTGGCCACGAAGGTCACGGTCACCCGGGGCGCCGATATCGGCCGCGGGGTGGTGATCGGCGCCAACAGCGTTGCCCGCGGCAACATCCCGGCGTACGCGATCGCGGCCGGCGTACCGGCCAAGGTCCTCGGCGACCGCGCCGAGCGGTACGAGGCCGACGCCGAGCGCCGCAGGTACCTGGCCGGCCTGGCCGCGGCGAACGACCGGACCGCCGATCTGCTGCGGTCCGGCGAGCCGCCTCCGCCCGAGAAGCCGGCCGCTCCCGAAAAGCCGGCTGCACCTTCCCGGAGCGTGGCGCCCGGCGATGCGGGCGGTGATGGGGTAGAAGCAGATGGTGAAAAAGAGAGCGTGAGGGGTTCTCAAGTTACTCACCAGTCGGGCACTATGGCCCCCACATCCGGTCGGACGCCCACGACCTGATGAGCAGCTGAAGAGCATTCGGAGAGGAGAAGTAGCGTGGCGGACCGGATCGGGGCCGATCACGGTGCCCGGTCGTCGCTCGACCAGGCCGCGGCGGACGGCTCGATCACGCAGGCGAGGACCCGCGCGGTCGACCCGGTGCCGATCGTCACCGAGCCAGTGGTAGCCCGCAGCGCTACGTTGGAACCAGTGCTTGAAACGAACGAGTCAGACATGGGCGTGAACACCAGCGTGAACCCGGAAGCACAGGCAGTGGACAACACTGCGGACGGCACAGTGGACGGCAGTACGGCAGCGGCACCGGTTGCGGGCGCGCGCCGCCGGTTGTCGCCACGCCCGGTCCCGGTCAGCCGGCGGAGGAGACCGCCGGCCGCCGCCGTGGCCACGGACGAGGAACGCACCCCGGCTGAGGAGATGGACGACGTGGGTACGCAGGACGAGAAGGCTGAATCGAACACGGCCGCCGAAGCCGGCAAGGCGGAGACCACTCCTGCCACGGAGACCGGCTCTGTGACCGGCACGGGCGGTTCGGGGACGGCGACCGCGACGAAGACGGCCCGGCCGAGGACGGCGGCGGAGATCGTGGCGGAACAGCGGGCCCGGGAGAAGGCCGCGGCCGAGACCCCGGCGACGGACGCGGCCGGCTCGGAGGACGCCGCGCCCGGTCGCCCTGACGGCCCGGCACCGGATGCCGCTGCCGCTGACAAGCCGGCCGCCGCTGCCAGTGCGGCAGCCCCGGCCGGGAAGCCGACCGGTGCCTCGGGCAACAAACCGGCCGCGAAGAGCTCGTCGGGACCCGGGATGGGCAAGCAGGCGCTGACCTCGGTCGGTTCCGGTGTCCGGAAGCTGCGCAACCTGATCGCGTCGCTGATCTGGCTGGCCGCGGTGCTCGCGGCCGCGGTGCTCGCGCTCGGTGCGCTGTTCACGGCGCTCGACCAGACCAACCAGAGCAACGAGATCGTGCGCTGGATCCTGGAGCGCGGGCACGACCTGGTCGGCCCGTTCAAGGACCTGTTCCGGCTGGAGACCGCGAAGAACACCCTGCTGGTGAACTGGGGGATCGCGGCGCTGGTCTACCTGATCGCCGGCAAGATCGTCGAGAAGATCATCCGGCCCTAGTTCTTCTGTTGGGCCACCAGAACGAGATCGAGAGATTCGTCCAGGTTTCCTGGGCGGATCTCGAAGTCCTCGTACGTCGTACTCCGCACCAGCTCGGTCAGATTGTCGTCCCACTGATCGTGCGGCGCGGCGAGCTGGGCGTCCACACAGGAGCCGTACTGCGTCTCCCAGGACGTCAGCCGGGCGCCGTGGTGGAGTCCGAGCTGGTGCGTGATCTCGAAGTGCGGCTCGAGCAGTTCGACGAACTCGGCGGCGGTGAGTTCGCGCGTGTGGTACCAGTTCCCGCTCGGGAAGGTCAGGCGGTTCGGCGTACTCAGGACCAACGTCCCGCCGGGCGCGAGGATGCGCGCGCACTCGGCAATGAACCGCGGCTGCTCCCAGAGGTGCTCGATCGTCTGCAACGACGTGACGGTCGTGAAAGCCTTGTCCTTGAAGGGTGTCTGGACGAGATTGCCGCGCGCGGGATTGACCTGTGGATAAACGCGGCGGACGTGCCGCAACGTCGTATCTTCATAGTCGAGACCGGTCACTGTGTTGCCACGGCTCGCTCCGGCGAGCCGGAGCAGTTCCGCGCCGTAGCCCTCGCCGCAGCCGGCGTCGAGGATCCGGCCGGTCCCGATCGGCAGGTGGGCCGTGATCCAGCGATAGGCGGCGTCGTGACGCGCGAACCAATAGTTCTCGTGCCAGATCCCGGGCGCGGTCCTCTCACCGGTCAGCGGTAACTTGACTGCTCCCCACTCTGAAGGGCGAGGGTTCGGCCCACCAGTAGCGACATCGGGATTCATGGCTCACACTGCCTTTCCAGTCGGCGACTGAACGGGTCTTCTGCGATCGGCACCATCCGGGTTCAGACCTGCCCGGTTGAGCATGACGCGCGCGGAGTTCTTGTCTCGCGGTGAGACTGCCCCGCACGCGGTGCAGGTGTACATGCGCTCACCCAGCGGCAATGCGTGCTTGGCTCTCGCTCCGCATTGTCCGCAGTCCATCGTGGTGTGCGCGGGGTGTACCAGCAGGACGGTCCTGCCGTGCTTGTGGCCCATGTCGATGAGGGCTTGCTTGGTAGCTGCGATGGCGGCGTCAGCGGCCTTCTTCGCCATCGTGGACCTGGCCAGGAACTTCGGACGGAAGTCCTCGACAGCCAGACAGTCGTGGTCACGGACAACTTTCTTCGCCCACTTGCGGGCATAGTCCTGCCGCTGCCGGGAGACCTTCTTCAGTAGCCGCGCTCGCCGCTTCTTCGCCTGCAGGTAACCGTTGCTTCGCAACTGCCCCTTCGGCCGGCGGCGTCGCGATACGGCTTTGTCGACAGCTGCCAGTTCTGCGGCGGTCTTCTTCCCGAAACCGGGGTGTGGCAAGTCATGGTCGTCGCTGGTCGTCGTCGCGATGTCCTTGACACCCCAGTCGACTCCGAGGACCCCACCTGTTTTCGGCAGCGGCTGCACCTGTGGCTGGACGACGAACGACGCGTACCAGTGACCGAGTGAGTCGCGATAGACACGGACACTCGACGGCACCGATGGCAACTCCCGCGACCAGACCAGGTTGACGGTGATGTGACCGACAAGGTTGAGCTTGTGGTCCTTGAGACGGAAACCGTTGCGCGTGTAGTTGAGGCTTGGCTCCGCCAGGTTCTTCCTCTTGAAGTCCGGCATGCCCGCACGACGGCGCATCGGGATCTTTTCGGCGATGTCCTTGATCGCCTTGGCACGCGACTTGCCGAAGTCCCGGATGATCTGCCTCTGCGGCATCGACGCGCCGGCCCGCAGCCACTCGCGTGTGGCGCGCCAGCCGGTGCACATCTTGTCCAGTGTCGCGGGCCCGATCTTCTCGCCGCGCTGATATGCCGCTCTCGCCTCCGCGACGCACTGGTTCCACACCCAACGGCATCGGTCCCACTCCGACTGCAGCAACCGCTCCGCGGCTGATCCGACACGCAGACGGTAGGTGTACCGCGCCGAACTGATGGCTGTGTCCATGGCTCAACATCTTGCACCTGGCCTCTGACAGTTTCTGGCGACTATCGTCACTGCGGACATGTGGTTCCGCGATGCACGTGATTGTGTCGTGGTGACCAGGTACCAGCGTGGCGCGCTGAACGACGATGCTGACCGTCTACGGCCCTGCGCAGTGCGTCATGGATCACGTGGCTCAGACTAGGGTGCGTCAGTACGGTGCCGGAGTGTCAGCCGGTGCCCTGCGGACTGTGATGGGACTCGCACCGGGGTTATGTTTCTCGCGAGTAACATTCGTGGCAGGCTTGGCAGAGACCGTTAACCAGAAGGGGTCCCACACGCTATGAAGATCGTCGTCTGCGCGAAGTTCGTGCCGGATGCCACCGCGGACCGCCGCTTCCGCTCGGAGGACAACACGGTGGACCGTGCGGGTGTCGACGGGCTGCTGTCCGAGCTGGACGAGTATGCCGTCGAGACCGCGCTCACTGTCAAGGAGGCCGGAGACGCCGAAGTGACCGTTCTCACGGTCGGTCCGGAGCAGGCCGCGGACGCGGTGAAGAAGGGCCTGCAGATGGGCGCCGACGCCGGTGTCCACGTGCTCGACGACGCGATCCATGGTTCGGACGCGGTCGCCACCTCGCTGATCCTGTCCAAGGCGCTGGGCAAGCTGGAGGCTGACCTGGTCGTGTTCGGCATGGGGTCGACCGACGGCGGCATGGGCGTCGTCCCGGCGATGGTGTCGGAGCGGCTCGGGCTGCCGGCCGTGACGCTGGGCTCGGAGGTGACCGTCGACGGGCAGACCGTGCGGATCCGCCGTGACGGTGACACCGCGAGCGAGACGATCGAGGGCACGCTGCCGCTGGTGCTGTCGGTGTCCGACCAGGCGAACGAGCCGCGGTACCCGTCGTTCAAGGGGATCATGGCCGCGAAGAAGAAGCCGGTCGAGACCTGGTCGCTGGCCGACCTCGAGCTGACCGCGGAGCAGGTGGGCGGTTCGTCGGCGTGGACCGAGGTGGTCGAGGTGACCGCCCGTCCGGCGCGGACCGCCGGCACGATCGTCACCGACGAGGACGGCAGCGGCGCCGCCGGCCTGGTCGAGTTCCTGTCCACGAACAAGTTCCTCTGAGGGGTGCGGGTCTAGTTATGTCGAACGTTCTGGTTCTCGTTGACCACACCGCGGGCACGGTCCGCAAGACGACCGCCGAGCTCCTCACGATCGCCCGCCGCCTGGGCGAGCCGGTCGCCGTCTTCATCGGCACTGGTGACGCTGAGGTGCAGGCGGCCCTGCCGGCCCTGGGGCAGTACGGCGCGACCAAGGTGATCGCCCTGTCCAACCCGGAGCTCACGCAGTTCCTGGTGGCTCCGAAGGCCGAGGCGCTGGCGCAGGTCGCGGCGAAGATCGAGCCGTCGGCGATCCTGATCTCGTCGAACGCCGAGGGCAAGGAGATCGCCGCGCGTCTGGCGGTCAAGCTGGACTCGGGCCTGATCACCGACGCCGTCGACGTACAGGCCGGTCCTGTCACCACACAGTCGGTGTTCGCGGGCAACTTCACTGTCCAGTCGAAGATCACCCACGGCACGCCGATCATCACCGTCAAGCCGAACGCCGCCACGCCGGAGGCCGCTGACGCCTCGCCGGAGGTGGAGGAGTTCGACGTCACGATCTCCGACACCGCCAAGACCGCGCGGATCACCGACTCCAAGCCGCGGGAGGCCACGGGCCGTCCGGAGCTGACCGAGGCCGCGATCATCGTGTCCGGTGGCCGCGGTACCGGCGGTGACTTCGGTCCGATCGAGGCGTTCGCCGACTCGCTCGGTGCGGCCGTCGGCGCGTCCCGCGCGGCGGTGGACTCGGGCTGGTACCCGCACGCCTACCAGGTCGGCCAGACGGGTAAGACGGTGTCGCCGCAGCTGTACGTCGCGGCCGGTATCTCCGGCGCGATCCAGCACCGTGCCGGTATGCAGACCTCGAAGACGATCGTCGCGGTCAACAAGGACCCCGAGGCCCCGATCTTCGAACTGGTCGACTTCGGCGTGGTCGGCGACCTCCACAAGGTCCTCCCCACCGCCACCGAAGAGGTCACCAAGCGCAAGTCCTGACCCTCACAACACCACGCAACAGCCCGGCTCGCCTCGCGAGCCGGGCTGTTGCGTTGAAGGCTTGGGTCAGGCCGTCAGTTCCTGGCGGATGGTGGACAGGTCGTCGGCGATGGCGGCCTTGCGGGTGTCGGTGTTCTTGAGGTAGCTCGCGAGGGCGGCGGCGGCCGAGTCGCAGCGTTCGTTGAGGTTGGTGACCTCTCCGGCGGCTCTGGTCTTGTCGGCGTCGATGGCGCGCCGCAGCTTGACGTAGCTGTTCAGGCCGAAGGCCATCACGACCAGGCCGACCACGATCCAGAACCAGTGCAGGAGCAGCCCGAGCCCGACCGCGACCACCGCGCCGCCCACCAGCAGACCGATCGGGGTGGCGCGGTCCGCGGTGCTCATGACGCCCGCGGACGCGGTGAGCGCCGACGTCGCCTTGCCGAGTTCGAGCTGGTCAGCTCCGTCGGCGCGGATGGTGATCGTGTGCGCGCCGCTGTCGACGGAGACCTCCGACGGCGCCGGGCGGTCAGCGGTCTGCGCCACGGTCTCGACCGCGGGCAGCGCCAACGGGCCGACGACGCGCAGCGCGGCGGTCGACAGGTGCGGGTCGGCCGACAGGCTGAGGTCCTCGGCGAGCAGTGCGTCGACAGCGCCGGCGGAGTCGTCGAGCCCGTGGGCGGCGGCCTCGGCAGCCCCGGTGACGCGTGCACGCAGTACGGCGATGCGGGCCAGCGTCTCGCGCTCCGGCTCGCTGCCTTCGGAGATCAGCAGCCGCAGCATGGCCGCGGCGCTGTCCTCGGCGGGCTCGTCGTCGGCGCCGCGCCCGGACGACTTGGTGTCGCGGCGGGACGACTTGGCATCGGCCGGGGTGCTGTCGGTCTTACGGGCCTCTGGGTAGGCCAGGTCAGGGTCGGGCTCGCGGGCCTCGGTGTTGGCGAGGATCGCCTCGACGGCGTTGCGGGTCCGGCTCAACCGGTCCGCGGCTTCATCCTGGTCTTGGGTCGCCTTGAGACGCGGACCGCTCGAGCGGCTCGAGCTGCCGCGGTTCTCGAGTTTCGACAGCCAGTTGCCGTCGGGAGACGCGGCCGACTGCAGCCGCTTCACCACGAGCTCCAGACCGTCGGCTCCGAAGCCACCACGCGCAGCAGTCGTCCACAGCACCCGCTGTACCCGGGTCAGCGTTCCGTCCGCGGCCGGTACGCCGAACGCCACGTCCAGCCACTCGTTCTGCACCTGGTGCCGTTGCCCGAGCACCGCCAACGCCAGCGACAGGTAGATCGACGTACGGCGCTGGTCGAGCTCCAGTGCCGTACTGATCGCCTGCTCGTCCGGCTTGGCGGCGTGCAGGGAGATCAGCGCTTGGGTGGCGGGGCTCAACCAGTACCGGGCGACGGGTGCAGCGGGCTCCGGTAGCTCGGTTCCGGACGCCATCGCGGAGAGGACCCGCGCGGCGTACCGGCGGAGTTCGGCGGCGTCGAGGAAGCCGGCCGTGTCGTGGCGGAGGTCGGACAGCTCGACGAAGGCGTCGAATGCTCGCGACAGGCTGTCCACCCGGCTCTGCAGGCTGCCCTGGATCTGGGACAACTGGGACCGGAGGTTGGAGGCCTCATGTCGCGC
The DNA here is from genome assembly GCF_004331375.1 of Kribbella speibonae. Lineage (NCBI taxonomy): Bacteria > Bacillati > Actinomycetota > Actinomycetes > Propionibacteriales > Kribbellaceae > Kribbella > Kribbella speibonae. Next base: position 392,287 of record NZ_SJKC01000004.1, read on the forward strand.
ATACGACATCTCGCTCGCGAGGCTCTCCAACTGCTGGTTCTGCTTGCGATCGGTCCACCAGTCGTTCATTTCCAGCCTTCCGCTGATCCGTACGTTGCTCTTCGGAAGGATTGCCTGTCAGCGGGTCACCGGCCAAACACCGGCCGCCGCGAGTCGAGGCCGGTGCCGTACTCCGGGTCGCGGCCCGTGACCAGGACCCAGTGTTCGGTGGCGCGGGCACGGTACAGGCGGATGTCGTCGCGCAGCTCGTCGGCGTTGTACCGGCGCAGCTCCTCGTACCGCGAGGAGTAGAGCGTCGCGGCCGCGTCCAGTTCGTCGTCCGGCACGAGCGCCGCCTGTGCGCGGATGTACACCGCCGACGCTCCACCGATCGGCACGGACGAGTCGAAGATCGCGATGCTCACGTCCGGCCGCTCGGCCAGGTTGCGCGAGTGCAGCGAGTTCGGCGACGACGCCCAGTAGAACGTGTCGTGCCCGTCCGGTGTGAAGTAGACCGGCGTCACCCAGGGCAGCCCGTCCGCTCCGACCGTCCCGAGCGCCAGGTACTTGTTGGCTTCGATGACCGCCGTCGCGCGCCGGTCGAGGATCTCTTGTGTCATCACTGCTCCCGATGAGGTACGTCGTACGTCAGGTGGGTCGCGTTCGGGGTGCTGGTGGTTTCTCGCGGCACCAGCCGGATCGGTGTCAGCGTGGTCCGCTCGAACAGCGGGGTGCCGTCGCCGAGCACGATCGGCGCGACGTGCACCCGCAGTTCGTCGACCAGCCCGGCGTACAGGTACTGCCGGCACAGGTGCCCGCCACCCATGATCATCACGTCCCGCGTCCCCGCGGCGGCCTGTGCCAGCTTGAGCGCCGCCTCGATCCCGTCCGGTACGAACTCGAACCAGCCGTCCAGCCGGACCCGGCTCGGCGGATTCGACGTCACCACGTAGATCGCCGGCCGCTCGGCGCTGAACCCGTCGGCGCTCCACCCCTGCGGCCCGTCGATCAGGTCGAACGTCCGCCGCCCCATCAGGACGGCGCCGATCCCCGCCTGAGTGCGCTCGATCGCCTCGCGGTCGGCCTCCTGCTCGCCGCCGATCCAGTCGTGCAGCGGATCACCGCCGATCCCGAGACCGTGCGTGAGGTCCGCACCCGGCCCGGTGACGAATCCGTCGAGTGACATCGTGATGTCCACCAGTACGCGTCCCATGGTCTTCTCCCATCTCCGAGGTTCGTGCCTCCAGCCTCGGCGCGGGCGCCACGGAAAGTCCTCCGTGGCGGCCACGGAAGGACCACGGATCCCGCATGATGGGCCAATGGCTGGTCCGAAGGACGTGTCGGCGCGGGAGGCCGAGGTACTCGCGGCACTCGCGGGCGACCGCTCGAACGCACAGATCGCCCGGCGGCTGCACATCAGCATCCGGACCGTCGAGAGCCACATCTCCTCGCTGCTGCGCAAGTACGGCGTCGCGGACCGGCACGAGCTCGCCGCGCTCGCGGACGTGGCCCAGTCCCAGCCACCTGGCTTCACTACGCCGGCTGGACCGGGTACGACGTTCGTCGGACGTGAGCAGGACCGCGCAGAGCTGACCAGAGCACTCGGGAGCAACCGCCTCGTCAGCCTGCTGGGCCCTGGTGGTGTGGGCAAGACCCGTCTGGCTCTGCGGGTCGCAGCGGACGTCGCCGACAACTACCCGTACGGCGGTGCGGTCGTCGATCTCGCGCCGGTACGTCCTGGTTTCGTGGTCGCTGCGGTCGCCGAGGCGCTGCAGGCCACCGAACAACCACCCCGCACTCTCGCGGACGCCGTACTCGAACGGCTCAAGCGCGGCCGCACTCTGCTCGTCCTGGACAACTGCGAGCACCTGCTGGACGACGTGGCCGGTCTGGTCGCCCGCATCCTCACTGAGGCGACCGAAACGGCGGTACTGGTCACGAGTCGCGAGCGTCTTGGCGTGGCGGGGGAGCGGCCGGTGCAGCTCGGTCCGCTGACGCTAGGCGCCGAGGCAGAGCAGCTCTTCCGCGACAGGGCCGCTCTGGTCGCGCCTGAGGTTGCGGATGACAGTGGCCTTGCGCAGAAGGTGTGTGCCGAGCTGGACGGCGTACCGCTGGCCATTGAGCTGGCAGCGGCTCGTGCCGGGTCGCTGGGGCCGGACGGGCTCCTGGCGGCGCTGGACGACCGGATGCGGCTTCTGTCCGGAGGACGTGGTCCTAACGAGCGGCACAGCTCGCTCGCGCAGGTGATTGGTTGGAGCTACGACCTGCTCGGTGACGACGAGCGTCGGTTGTTCCGACGGCTGGGTGTGTTCGTTGGTGGCTTTGACCTGGCCGCAGTCGCCGGTGTGATGCCGGGCAGCACAAAGAGCGAGCTGAGCGACCTCCTCGGCCGGCTGACCGACAAGAGCCTGCTGTACCGCGGTCAGCACGCGGGGACCAGCCGTTGGCGGATGCTGGAGACAGTGCGGGTCTTTGCGCTCGAGGAGCTCAAGGACGAGTACGACGAGGTTGCCGCGCTGCACGTGGCGTGGGCCGATCAGTTGGCCACCGAGCTGGAGCAGCGGCTGGAGCTGGGGGAGGAGTGGCAGGAGGAGTTCGACCTGCTCGCTCCGGACCTGCGCGTGGCGAGTGCCGGCGTACGAGGTCTCGCCCGCAAGCTCGCCCATCTGACCTTCGCCCGCAAGCGCTTCCTCGAGGCGCACGACCACTACCTGGCCGCGGCGAAGCACGCCGCGAATGCCACCGAGTTGTACGACGACCTGCGCGACGCGTCCGACGCGATGCTGGTGATCGCGGACGGCACGGAGTCGTACCACCTGATGCTGCAGGTCGCGGAACGCGCGGCCGCCGAGGGCAACGACGAGCTCCGCGAGGACGCGCTGGCCCAGGCCGTCATGCTCCTCAACCGCTATGAGGTCGACGTACCCGTTCCTGACGATCGAGGCGACAGCCTCCTCGAGCCCGATGCGGACACGACCTCGGTTCGGATCGCACGCGCCTGGATGCACCGGTTCGACATCCCGCTCGCGGAGGAGGCGGTCGCGGCCGCCCGGCGGACCGGCGACTCGGTGACGATCATGAACGCGCTGGACGCGTACGGAACCGCGGTCGGCGGCGCCGGCCGGTTCCGCGACGCCCGGACGGCGGCCGAGGAACGGCTCGCCCTCGCCGCGGCGCTGCCCGGGCACGACCCGCGGGCGGTCGCGGAGATCGTGGACGCGTTCCATGTCGCTTCGACCACCGCCGTCGCGATCGGCGATCTCGTCGAGGCGGTCCGGCTGGCGAGGTCGACCGACGATCCGGCGCAGGGGCACCCGTTCATCACAGCGCCGCGCAGGGTGCGCGCCTTCGCGTTGGCCGGGCTGTTCGACGAGGCGATCGAGGAGGCCGAGGTGATGTGGACCGGCTGGCGCGCCGCCGGCTGCCCGCAGCACGCCTGGATGGCGTCCGGCGCGTCCTGCGCGGCACTGGCCCACGGACTGCTCGGTACGGGCCTCGCCCCGGTCTGGCAGGACCGGGCGCTCGAGATGGCCCGGGTCGAGGCCGCGAAGGACGGCCCGTCGCTGGCCGCGAACGCTGCCTTCGTCGCGGCCCGCCTGGCGCTGCACGACCTCGAGAACGGCAGGCTGACCAGCACGGTCGCCCGCGCGATCGAGCAGGCGTTCGAGCCGTTCCCGGAGCCTTGGTGGGTCCCGTACGCGCGGGCCGCCGGAGCCGAGTTGGCGGTCGTTGCCGGGGACGCCGACGCTCCCGGGTACCTCGATCAGGCAGCGAGCGAGAACGCCTGGGGCGAGGCGGTCCTGCTCCGGGCCCGGGGCCGGCGCCCGCGCGATCAGAAGCTGCTGGAGCAGGCGGCGGCCCGGTTCGAGCGGCTCGGCGCCCGGTTCGAGTACGAGCGGACCGTCCGGTTGCTGTCTCTCGGTTGAGTCCCGAGGAGCGGGAACATCCGTGCCGGACATACCCTTGAAACCGATATGACTGCTTCCGACCGCCGCACGGTGTACCTGGACCACGCGGCGACGACACCGATGCTCCCGGCCGCGATCGAGGCGATGACCTATCACCTCGCCCGGACCGGTAACGCGTCGTCACTGCACGGCTCCGGCCGGTGCGCACGGCGTACGGTCGAGGAGGCGCGCGAGTCGATCGCGGCGGCGCTCGGGGCGCAGCCGAGCGAGATCGTGTTCACCTCCGGCGGCACCGAGGCGGACAACCTCGCGCTCAAGGGCCTGTGGTGGTCCCGCCTGGCCGCCGATCCGCGCCGGCGCCGGATCCTGCTGAGCGGTATCGAGCACCACGCGGTGCTCGACCCGGCCGTCTGGCTCGGTCAGCACGAGCACGCCGAGATCGAGTGGCTCCCGGTCGACGAGCTGGGTCGTGTCCGTCCGGACGACGTGCGACGGGCGGTCGAGCGCGATCCGGAGTCCGTGTCGTTCATCACGTTGATGATGGCCAACAACGAGGTCGGCACACTGCAGCCGGTCGCCGACGTCGCGGCGATCGCGCAGGAGTACGGCGTACCCGTGCACACCGATGCCGTGCAGGCGATCGGGCAGGTGCCGGTGGACTTCGGTGAGCTCGGCGTGGACGCGATGACGGTGTCCGCGCACAAGCTCGGCGGTCCGTACGGGATCGGGGCGCTCGTCGTCCACAAGGAGACGCAGCTGACGCCGATCCTGCACGGCGGGGGACAGGAGCGCGACGTACGGTCCGGCACTCTCGACGCGCCGGCGACCGCCGGGTTCGCGGTGGCGGCCGAGCACGCGGTGAAGCACCAGGCGGACGAGGCCCGCCGGCTGACCGAGCTGCGGGACACCCTGATCAGCGGCATCACCGGCACCGTCGATGGGGCTCTGCTGTCGGGGGACCCGACGGACCGCTTGCCCGGTAACGCACACTTGTCCTTCAGCGACTGCGAGGGTGACTCGCTGTTGCTGCTGCTCGACGCCCGCGGGATCGAGGTCTCGACCGGATCCGCGTGCAACGCCGGGGTCGCCGAGCCGAGCCACGTGCTGCTGGCGATGGGGTACGACGACCAGCGGGCCCGCGGCTCGCTCCGGTTCACCCTCGGGCACACTTCGACCCAGGCCGACATCGACGCCGTCCTGGACAACATCGGGCCGGTGGTGGAGCGCGCGAAGTCCGCCGGCCTGCAGAACGTGGGAAGGAACACCTGATGCGGGTACTCGCCGCCATGTCCGGCGGAGTGGATTCCGCGGTCGCGGCCGCGCGGATGGCCGAGGCCGGGCACGACGTGACCGGAGTGCACCTGGCGCTCAGCCGCAACCCGCAGTCGTACCGCAGCGGCGCCCGCGGCTGCTGCACGATCGAGGACTCCCGCGACGCCCGCCGGGCCGCGGACGTGATCGGCATCCCGTTCTACGTCTGGGACCTGGCCGAGCGGTTCCACGCCGACGTGGTCGAGGACTTCGTCAGCGAGTACGCCGCCGGCCGCACGCCGAACCCGTGCCTGCGCTGCAACGAGAAGGTCAAGTTCAGCGCCGTCCTGGACCGGGCGCTCGCGCTCGGCTTCGACGCCGTCGCGACCGGCCACTACGCGCGGATCATCGACACCGCTGACGGTGCTCGCGAGTTGCATCGGGCGGTGGATCCGGCCAAGGACCAGTCGTACGTGCTCGGCGTACTGACGCAGCAGCAGCTCGCGCACGCGTTCTTCCCGCTCGGCGACACGGTCAAGACCGAGGTGCGCGAGGAGGCCGAGCGGCGCGGGCTGTCGGTCGCGGCCAAGCCGGACAGCCACGACATCTGCTTCATCGCCGACGGCGACACCGCGGGCTTCCTCGGGACGCAGCTCGGCCAGGCCCCCGGCGACATCATCGATGCACAGGGCAACAAGCTCGGTGAGCACCAGGGCACGCACGGCTTCACCATCGGCCAGCGCAAGGGCCTGCGGATCGGTACGCCGGCCGCGGACGGCAAGCCCCGCTTCGTCCTGGACATCAGCCCGATCGACCGCACCGTGACCGTCGGGTCCCGCGCGGAACTGGCCGTCTCGCAGCTGACCGCGTCGAAGCCGCGGTGGTGCGGCCCGGCGCCGACGGCCGACCTGCACGCCACAGCCCAGCTCCGCGCCCACGGCGAAGAGGTCCCCGTGACCGCGACGGTCCAGGGCGATCAGGTGCGGGTCTCCTTCGAGGAGGCGACCTCAGCGGTCGCTCCAGGACAGGCGGTCGTGTTGTACGACGGAACGCGCGTGATCGGCTCCGCCACCATCGACACGGTCGAGCGAGTCGCTGCCGCGGTATGACAACCACTGGCCTGGGCTCACTGCCCGGCGATGACGTCCGCGAGTGGATGCGCGCCGTACTCGAGTTGGTCGACCTCCCGTTCCTGCCTGAGCTGGCGGCGCGTCCGTACGGCGACATGATCAGCCGGACCGTCGCCGTACTGACGGAGCTCGCTGCTGACCTGCAGCCGGTCGGGTGGCGGTTGACCGGTGGTGGGGACGCGCGGGCGAGTCTGGACCAGCGGCGGGCGCGGGCGCTGCTGCAGGAAGACCTGGACGTGCTGGAGGAGTACGCGGACGGGTATGAGGGGCCGCTCAAGGTACAGGTCACCGGGCCGTGGACGCTGGCCGCAGCAGTCGAGCGGCCACGCGGGGACAAGGTGCTGGCGGACCACGGTGCGCGGCGGGACCTGGCGCAGGCACTGGCGGATGGTGTGCAGCAGCATGTGGCCGACGTACGGAAGCGGGTTCCGGGAGCCGAGGTCGTGCTGCAGGTGGATGAGCCCGGGCTGCCCGCCGTACTCGCGGGGGCTGTGCCGACCGCCTCCGGTTGGAGCAAGCACCGGTCTGTCGACGGGCCTGGTGCTGTCGAGCTCCTGAGCCTCTTCACGACAGGTGCACCGACTGTCGTCCACTGCTGCGCAGCGCGCCCTCCGATCGAGGTCTTCACCAAGTCGGGAGCCACTGGGGTAGCCGTCGACACGGCTCTGCTGAACACCGCGGCCTGGGACCAGATCGCCATCGCCGCCGAGGCGGGCACCACGATCTACGCCGGCGTCGTACCCACCACCGGCGCGCTGCCGTCCGCCCAGCAGGCGGCTGACCCGCTCGTACGCCGTTGGCGCGAGCTCGGGCTCGACCCGGAACTGCTGAAGAAGGTCGTCATCACGCCCGCGTGCGGACTGGCGGCCGCTCCGTCGCCCGCCGACGCCAGAGCGCGGCTCAAGCTCCTGCGCGACATCGCCGACGTGGTCGGCGAAGCATCCGACGAGTAACCGAAAACTGTCCGTATCGCCCTGTAAGTTCTGCTTATGAGCGAGAACGTCGGTGCTCCCGCCGAGGTGCGGACGCGGCACGCGGAGTTGAGTCAGGAGATCGAGGACCACCGCGCGCGGTACTACTTGGCCAGCCCGATCATCTCGGACGCAGACTTCGACGTGCTGATGCACGAGCTGCAGGGCCTCGAGGAGCAGTATCCGGAGCTCCGGACGCCGGACTCGCCCACCCAGAAGGTCGGCGCGCCGATCTCCACGCTGTTCACGCCGGTCGACCACCCGCAGCGGATGGAGAGCCTCGGCAACGCGTTCTCCGCCGAGCAGATGGAGGCCTGGGCGAAGCGGCTGGAGCGCGAGGTCACGGTCCAGCAGATCCACGACAGCGGATTCCTCTGCGAGCTCAAGGTGGACGGCCTCGCCCTCGACCTGGTCTACGAGAACGGCAAGCTGGTCACCGGCGCGACCCGCGGCGACGGCCGCACCGGTGAGGACGTCACGCCGAACGTGCGGACGATCAAGTCGATCCCGGAGCGGTTGCGCGGTGACGACCTCCCGACGTTCCTGGAGGTCCGCGGCGAGGTCTACTTCCGGGTCGAGGACTTCGAGGAGCTGAACGCGCAGCTCGTCGAGGCCGGCAAGGACGTGTTCTCGAACCCGCGCAACAGTGCGGCCGGGTCGCTGCGGCAGAAGGACCCGCGGGTCTCGGCCGGGCGGCCGCTGCGGTTCGTCGTGCACGGTCTCGGCAAGGTCGAGGGCTATCACGTCGGGCGGCTCTCGGAGTCGTACGACCAGCTGAAGGCCTGGGGCCTGCCGGTCAGCGACCGCGCCCGCCGGGTCGGCACGCTCGACGAGGTCAACGAGTTCATCGCGTACTACGGCGAGAACCGGCACTCGGTGGACCACGAGATCGACGGCGTCGTGGTGAAGGTCGACGAGGTCGATCTGCAGCGCGCGCTCGGGTCGACCTCGAGCGCCCCGCGCTGGGCGATCGCGTACAAGTACCCGCCGGAAGAGGTCAACACCAAGCTGATCGAGATCGAGGTGAACGTCGGCCGCACCGGCCGGGTCACCCCGTTCGCGCACATGGAGCCGGTCCGGGTGGCCGGTTCCACGGTCGAGTACGCGACCCTCCACAACGCCAAGGAGGTCGCCCGCAAGGACGTCCGCCCGGGCGACACCGTCGTACTGCGTAAGGCGGGCGACGTGATCCCCGAGGTCCTCGGACCGGTGGTGGACCTGCGCCCGAAGGGCCTGCCGGCGTGGGAGATGCCGACCCGGTGCCCGTGGTGCGACACGGTGCTGGCGCCGGCCAAGGAGTCCGACGTCGACATCCGCTGCCCGAACTCGCAGTACTGCCAGGGTCAGCTGCGGGAGCGGCTGTTCTACCTCGCCGGGCGGTCCGCGTTCGATATCGAAGGGCTCGGGTTCAAGGCGGCCGACGCGCTCATCCGCGGCGGGCTGATCGCCGACGAGGGTGACCTGTTCGCGCTCACCGAGGAGAAGCTGGCCGAGAGCGAGTTCTTCACCACGAAGGCCGGCGCGCTGTCGGCGAACGCCCGCAAGCTGCTCGCGAACCTCGAAGAGGCCAAGGTCAAGCCGCTGTCCCGGGTGCTGGTCGCGCTGTCGATCCGGCACGTCGGGCCGACCGCGGCGGTGGCGCTGACCGAGGTGTTCCGAAGCATCGAGGATGTCCGGGCGGCCAGCGAGGAGCAGTTGGCCGAGACCGAGGGCGTCGGGCCGACCATCGCGCAGGCGATGATCGAGTGGTTCCAGGTGCCGTGGCACCAGGCGATCGTGGACAAGTGGCAGGCGTCCGGCGTGGTCATGCGCGAGGAGCGCTCCGGCCCGACGCTGCCGCAGACGCTGACCGGGCTGTCGGTCGTGGTGACCGGGACCGTCGAGGGGTTCAGCCGGGACGAGGCGACCGAGGCGATCGCCGGGCGCGGCGGGAAGGTCGCGAGCTCGGTGTCGAAGAAGACGTCGTTCGTGGTGGTCGGCGATTCGCCGGGATCGAAGTACGACAAGGCCGTCCAGCTCGGCGTACGGATTCTGGACGCCGCCGGGTTCCAGGTGCTGCTCGACGACGGCGCCGAGGCGGCTGCCGCGGTGGCGACCACGCCGGCGGCCGACGAATCGTAACGATTTCGGCAGTCCGCGAACCGGATGGATCCGTCCGGAGCACTGAGCCGTCCGACTGTTAACTTTGCACGTCGACACCTGGGTCAGAAGGAGCACATATGACGACGCCGCCGCAGGGACCATGGGGTCCTGGGCAGCCGGGGGGCCAGCCAGGCGGGCAGCACGGGGGACAAGGTGGCCAGCCGCCACAGCAGGGCGGTTGGGGCCAGCAGCCCCCGGGCCAAGGCCAGGGCGGCTGGGGTCAGCAGCCCCAGCAGGGCCAGCCTCCGCACGGTCAGCCGCCGCAGCAGGACCAGCGCCCGCAGCAGGGCGGCTGGGGCCAGCAGCCGGGACAGCCTGGACAACATGGTCAGCCTCAGCAGGGCCAGCCGCCGGCGGGTGGCTGGGGTCAGCCGCCGCAGCAGGGTGGCGCGTACCAGCAGCAGTCGTGGGGTCAGCGCCAGCAGCAGCAAGGCGGTTGGCACCAGCAGCAGGGCGGTCCGGGCCAGCAGTGGCAGCCGGGCGGTCCGGGTTCCAAGGGCCCGGGTGGCATCAGCAAGGAGAAGCTGCCGCTGGTGATCGGCGGCGGTGTGGTCGGTCTCGTGGTGATCGGCCTGCTGGTGTTCCTCGGCATCCGCGCGTTCGGCGGCGAAGACACGCCGACCTCGAACCCGACGACCACCGAGCAGCCGACCGGTGAGCCGACCGGCAAGCCGACGACCTCCACGTCGTCCGGCGGTCCCGGCCAGAACGGCGAGCTCGGCAACGCGACCGGCCAGGCCAAGACCGCGACCGAGAAGTTGCAGGGTCTCGGCTTCGGCTGCAGCGACCTGTTCAACACCAGTCAGGGCGCGCACCGCGGCTGCTTCAAGGAGGACGGCCGGAAGGGCGCCGAGGCGATCTTCCAGTTCGGGTCCGACGGCAACATCATCGCGGTCCGGCTGCAGGCGCAGGACGACGACAACTTCAACAACGCCCAGGTCGCCTTCGACCAGGTGCTGCAGGCGCTCGGCAACGACACCTTCGGCGCGGACCAGGTGAAGAAGGTCCAGGACGCGGTGAAGACCGGTCAGCGTTCCGACGAGGTCGGCACCACCTGGGGCGAGTTCCAGCTCAGCAACCAGGGCCAGAGCGTCCGGCTGTCCGGGCACAAGTCCGGCGAGGACTCGATGGACCTGCCGGACCAGTCCTTCGACACCACCCAGGCACAGCTGGTGACGGCGCTGAAGGCCAAGGGCTACGTCTGCACGACCTCCTGCAAGAAGGACGTCGGCAAGTACGGGTACCAGCGGGTCTTCTTCTTCGCCAGCAGCGGCAAGGGCATCAAGGACATCGAGATCAGTGCCTCCGGTGAGGCCGAGGACGCCAAGAAGGCGTTGCCGGCCGCGCTCGGCGACGCGTTCGGTGCCCTCAAGGGCGGCAACGTCGCGGCCGTGAAGGCGTACGTCGACGCGCACAACGACGGGAAGCCGTACTCTGCTTATGTAGGCGGCTGGAAGGTCGAGATCAGCGGGAACAGCTCGGCGAGCTACACCTCGCAGCAGGTCTCGATCGAGTACGAGTCGTTCTACGCCTGATCAGCGGTAGGCAAGCACGGAAGCAGTACGGAGGACGGCGTGAAGTTCCCCCGGGAGAAGCGGGAGTCTCGGACGATGGCCCAGCCACCGCCCGAGGCCGTCCAGCGGGTCGACGGCGGTGGGGCCTGGGGTCCCACCCAGTTCGACCTCCCGGACAAGAACGGCAGCAACAGCCAGGCGATCCTGATCGTCAGCCTGATCGGCGTCGTCGTCCTGCTGATCATCGCGGGCCTCTGGGCCCTCGCGTACTTCCAGTTCACCTGAGCAACAGCAAAACCCCCGCTCGCCGGCGTTCGGCGAGCGGGGGTTTTCGCGTTCGGGTCAGGAGGTGGCGCGGATGGTGACGGCCAGGGAGGCCAGGTAGGAGAGTCGCGCGACCTCGGAGCCGAGGAACTCGGGGCCGCCGCGACGGCCGATCACCAGGACGCGGCGGTCGGACTCGAGCGGCGCGGCGACCAGCACCGACTCCGCGAGACCCTTGTGGTCCGGGGCTTCCAGCGTCGTCGCCTTCTCCAGCGGGAGCCAGCGGCCCGCCACATCGCCGAACTCCGGCGTCGCACTGGTCTCCAGCGCGACCTTCACCTCGCTGCCGGTGCCGTCGAGCAGCGCAGCCCAGTCCGCGTGCAGCACAGCCGGTGACTGCTCGACCAGGATGTCGATCGCGTCCGCGGGCGCCGACGTCATCTGCTCGACCGCTTCCAGGTCCATGTGCAATCCGCCGCCGGCGCCGTACCGCGAGAACCAGATGACCTCGACGTCGGGGACGCTGTTGCAGGCCGACACCAGGCGGTCGGGCAGTACGCCAGGTGGCAGATCGACCACGATGTCGTCGACCGCGGTGCCGTTCTCCCGCCGGTGCTCGACGATCTCGATCGCGTGGATGTCGGCGTCCACCTCACCGAGGGCCGTCGCCACGACGCCCAGCGAACCGGGCCGGTCGGGGATGATCAAGCGCAGCAGGAACACCGAACGATCATCTCCCAGCCGATCACCTTGCGCGTAACGCCTTGTCGCCGCCCATGTTACAGAGCGGTAGGCAGAGACACGCCGACCCATCTCATCCCGCCGTTGTCCACAGCTTCGGGGGACGGAAATGTGTCTGTCACAGAGCGCCCACTAAGCTGATGCGAGCCATGTGTCTACATGGCTGACAGCTACTGCACGCATTGGATCAGTTCATGCCATCGATTACCCGCGAAGAGGTCGCGCACCTGGCGCGACTGGCGCGGATCGAGCTCTCCGACGACGAGCTCGACCACCTCGCGCCGCAGCTCGACCAGATCATCACCTTGGTCGGGCAGGTCAGCCAGGTGGCGGCGGACGACATCCCGCCGACCTCGCACGCCCTGCCGCTGACCAACGTGATGCGCGCCGACGAGAACGTCCCGTGCCTCACCCCCGAGCAGGCGCTGTCCGGCGCGCCCGCCGCGGAAGAGCAGCGTTTCCGGGTGCCGCGGATCCTGGAGGAGGACTGATATGTCGGACCTCACCAGGAAGACGGCGGCCGAGCTCGCGGAGCTGATGACGTCCGGGCAGGCCAGCTCGGTGGAGATCACCCAGGCCCACCTCGACCGGATCGCCGCCGTCGACGGTGACGTGCACGCGTTCCTGCACGTCGACACCGAAGGTGCGCTGGCGCAGGCCAAGGCGGTCGACGGCAAGCGCGCCTCGGGCGAGCAGCTCGCGCCGCTGGCCGGCGTACCGCTGGCGCTGAAGGACGTGCTCACCCAGGAGGGTGTGCCGACCACGGCCGGCTCGAAGATCCTCGAGGGCTGGAAACCGCCGTACGACTCGACGGTGGTGCGGCGGCTGAAGGCGGCCGGGATCGTGATCCTCGGCAAGACCAACATGGACGAGTTCGCGATGGGCTCCTCCACCGAGAACTCGGCATACGGCACCACTCACAACCCGTGGGACCTGAGCCGGATCCCGGGCGGTTCCGGCGGCGGTTCGTCGGCCGCGATCTCGGCGTACGAGGCGCCGCTCGCGATCGGCACCGACACCGGCGGCTCGATCCGGCAGCCGGGTGCGTTCACCGGCACTGTCGGCGTGAAGCCGACGTACGGCGGGACCTCGCGGTACGGGCTGATCGCGCTGGCGTCGTCGCTGGATACGCCTGGTCCGTGTGCGCGGACGACCCTCGACGCGGCGCTGCTGCACGAGGCGATCGCCGGCTACGACCCGATGGACTCGACCTCGATCAACCAGCCGGTTCCGGCCGTCGTCGAGGCCGCCCGCAACGGTGACGTCGCCGGTCTGCGGATCGGTGTGGTCAAGGAGCTCGGCGGCGAGGGGTACCAGCCGGGGGTCGAGGCCCGCTTCCACGAGGCGGTCGAGCTGCTCACCAAGCTCGGCGCCGAGGTGGTCGAGGTCTCCTGCCCGCACTTCGAGTACGCGCTGCCCGCGTACTACCTGATCCTGCCGAGCGAGGCCTCGTCCAACCTGGCCAAGTTCGACGCGATGCGGTACGGCCTGCGGGTCGGCGACGACGGCACCAACAGCGCGGAGACGGTGACGAGCCTGTCCCGCGAGGCCGGGTTCGGCGCGGAGGTGAAGCGCCGCATCATCCTCGGCACGCACGCGCTGTCCAGCGGGTACTACGACGCGTACTACGGCCAGGCGCAGAAGGTGCGGACGCTGATCGCCCGCGACTTCGCCAGCGCCTACGAGCAGGTCGACGTGCTGGTCTCGCCGGCCACGCCGACCACCGCGTTCGCGATCGGCGACCGGATCGACGACCCGATCGCGATGTACAAGAACGACCTGTGCACGATCCCGTCCAACCTGGCCGGTAACGCGGCCGCGTCGTTCCCGTGCGGCCTCGCCGACGAGGACGGCCTGCCGGTCGGCTTCCACGTGATGGCGCCGGTGATGCGCGACGACCTGCTGTACAAGGTCGGCGCCGCGCTGGAGTCCGCGCTGGCCGAGCAGTGGGGCGGCGTACTGATGACCAAGGCTCCGGAGCTGGAGGTGACCCGATGACCGCCACTGTCCTCGAAATCGACGACGCACTGGCGCAGTACGACCCGGTGATGGGCCTCGAGGTCCACGTCGAGCTGAACACGAAGTCGAAGATGTTCTGCGGCTGCCCGACCGAGTTCGGCGCGCCGCCGAACACCCAGACCTGCCCGGTCTGCCTCGGTCTGCCGGGCGCGCTGCCGGTGGTGAACGCGAAGGCCGTCGAGTCCGCGATCAAGATCGGCCTGGCGCTGAACTGCGAGATCGCCGAGTGGTGCCGGTTCGCCCGGAAGAACTACTTCTACCCGGACATGCCGAAGAACTTCCAGACCTCGCAGTACGACGAGCCGATCGCGTTCAACGGCTGGACCGAGGTCGTCGTCGACGGTGAGACGTACCGGATCGAGATCGAGCGCGCGCACATGGAGGAGGACACCGGCAAGTCGACGCACGTCGGCGGTGCGACCGGCCGGATCCACGGCGCCTCGCACTCGCTGGTGGACTACAACCGGGCCGGGATCCCGCTGATCGAGATCGTCACCAAGACGATCGAGGTCCCGCCGGCCAAGGCCGCCGCGGTCGCCCGGGCGTACGTGAGCATGCTGCGTGACCTGCTGCTGTCGCTGGACGTCTCGGACGTGCGGATGGACCAGGGTTCGCTGCGGTGCGACGCCAACGTGTCGCTGAAGCCGCACGGTTCCGATGTCCTGGGCACGCGGACCGAGACCAAGAACGTGAACTCGTTCCGCTCGGTCGAGCGTGCGATCACCTACGAGATCACCCGGCAGGCGGCGATCCTGTCGTCCGGCGGGAAGATCCTGCAGGAGACCCGGCACTGGCACGAGGACACCGGGATCACCACGTCGGGCCGGGAGAAGTCCGACGCGGACGACTACCGGTACTTCCCGGAGCCCGACCTGGTGCCGGTCGCGCCGTCGCGGGAGTGGGTCGAGGAGCTGCGGGCGACGCTGCCCGAGGCGCCTTCGGTACGTCGTGCGCGGCTGCAGGAGGACTGGGGTTTCACCGACCTCGAGATGCGCGACGTGATCAACGGCAACGCGCTGGAGCCGATCGTGGCGACGATCGAGCTCGGCGTCACGCCGGCGGCCGCGAAGAAGTGGTGGCTGGGTGAGCTGGCCCGCTCGGCGAACGAGTCCGGTCAGGACCTGGACGCGCTGGGCGTCGGCCCGGCCGAGGTCGCCGAGGTGCAGAAGCTCGTCGACGACGGCACGCTGAACGACAAGCTCGCGCGGCAGGTGTTCGAGGGTCTGCTCGCCGGTGAAGGCACGCCGGCCGAGATCATCGAGAAGCGCGGGATGGCGCTCGTGTCGGACGACTCGGCCCTGCTCGAGGCGATCGACCGCGCGATCGCGGCGAACCCGGACGTCGTCGAAAAGGTCAACTCCGGAAAGCCCGCCGCCGCCGGCGCCCTCATCGGCGCCGTCATGAAGGACATGCGAGGCCAAGCAGACGCCGCCAAGGTCCGCCAACTCCTGAACGAGAAACTGGGGATCTGACCCAGAGCCGGGCGTCGGCACCTCCGACGCCCGGCAACCCAGCCCCAGCACCCGTGCCGGGCACCCCCCCAAACCCGCCCCGAGCGGAGCGAGGGGCGGGGTTTTTCAGGCTGCGTCGCGTTCTGTGTGGGGAGCGTCGGCGATGACGCCGCGGTCTACTCGGCCGTCGTCTACGTCGGCGGCGTCGGCGAGGAGGGTTTGGGCGACGGTCAGCTCCTCTGAGGGGCAGCGGATCTCGTAGCGGGTTGGGAGGGTCTCGGTGTGGACCAGCTCCGGCCGGTTGCGGACGAGGCCGCGGAACAGACCCCACAGGGCTCCGACCAGTACGCCGTACACGAAGCCCCAGACCACGACCGCGAGACCGGTCAGCGTTGTCTCGGCGACCAGCGTGATGAAGACGGCCGCGAGGACGCCGAGCGCCGCGCCCTGCAGCGCGGTCGTCGCGGTCAGCCGGACGACCGGGACCGCTCTCCGTCTGGTGGCTTGCCGGAGTCCGGCGCCGACGATCTCCAGGCTTCTCGCCTGCATCCCGTAGCTTCTCAGGTACTCGACTGTTCGCTGAGCATCGTCGTACCTGCTCATCGATGCGATCACACTGCTGGGGACGCCAGACGCCTGGCCGGTCGGCATACCGATCTCCTCCTCGAGTCGCGGGGCTTACTCCACTAAGTACCAGACGACCGAAGAATCGAAACGGTTGACGACTCAGGAGGTGCTGAGCGTCACGCGCAGAATCCTGTCGTCGCCGTCCCGGGTGCCACCGCGGCCGTCGGTGTTGGACGTGGTGACCCACAACGAGCCGTCCGGTGCGAGTTCGACCGTGCGCAGCCGCCCGTACCGGCTGGTGAAGAACGCCTGCGGCTCGCCGACTCGTTTGCCTCCGGCAACGGGGATCGCCCAGAGTCGCTGGCCGCGCAGCGACGCCATGAACACGTACCCCTTGGCGAACGCGATCCCGGACGGCGACGCGTCGGCCGTGTGCCACTGCGCGATCGGGTCGACCATCCCGTCCAGCTGGCTGACGCCCTCGGCGGCCGGCCAGCCGTAGTTCGAGCCGGGGGTGATCGCGTTGAGTTCGTCCCAGGTATTCTGCCCGAATTCGGCGGCGTACAGCTGGTTCCCGTCGAACGCGAGGCCCTGGACGTTGCGATGGCCCTTGGTGATCCACACCCGGCCGTCCGGGTTGCCCGGCGCGGCCTTGCCCTCGGTGGTGATCCGCAGGATCTTGCCGCCGAGCGAGTCGTCGTCCTGCGAGTTCGGACGATCCGATCCGTCGCCGGTCCCGGCGTACAGGAACCCGTCCGGCCCGAACCGCAGCCGCCCGCCGTTGTGGATCGCCGCCGCCGGAATCCCGTCCAGGATCACCTGCTGATCCGACAACTTCCCGTCCTGGTAGGTGATCCGCGCGATCCGGTTGTCGTCGTCACCCGAGTAGTACGCGTAGATGTACGGCTTCCCCGGATACCCCGGATCGACCGCCAGCCCGAGCAACCCGCCCTCGGACGACGACTTCACATCGTCCACGGTCCCGACCTCGGTCACGTCCTGCCCGGCGATCCGCTTGATCTTCGCGGAATCGCGCTCCGCCACCAGCGCGCTCTTGTCAGGCAGGAACGCCAACCCCCACGGCACCTCGATCCCGGTGGCCACCGTCGCCGCCACCGTCAGCTCGACCGTGCCCGTAGGCACCGCCGTACCGGAACTCGCCGGAGCCGGAGCCGACGGAGACGTCGTCGGCGCAGTCTCCGAACACCCGCTGACCAACGCCAGCGCAGCCACCACAGCTGTCGCCCGCCCGCTGCCCATCGCCGCTCCTCAGGTCGTCCTGTCCCCAAGTTAGCGGCTCACACCAGCCCGTACGGCGGGAATCACCCGGCGCGCGACGAGTTCGAGCGAGCGCACCGCGGCCTCGTGGGAGAGCGTGGGCAGCCGGAGCCAGTGCGCGAAGTGCACGAACCGGGTGGCCGCGTGCAGGTCGATCAGCCGGGCCGCGACGTCGTCCGGCGTACCCACGAGGTAGTCGTCGCGGTGCAGCGGCGGCGGTTCGGTCCCGCCGTACGACGCGATTTCGCCTTCCAGGTAGGCGATTCCCGGCGCGGCGTCCGCCCAGGCCCGGTCCGGGTCGTCGTCCACGTGCAGGATCCCGGTGCAGATCAGCGGCGGCGGATCGTCGACGACCTCGTCCAGCAGTTTGCGTCGCGCGATCAGGTCGGCCGGAGTCGCACAGTAGATGATCACGCCGTCACCCACCCGGGCGGCGCGGCGCAGACCTGCCGCGGTCACGCCGGCGGCGTAGATCGGGATCTCGGCCCGCGGCTTCGGCGTCACGTCTCCGCCCGACCACGCCTCGCGGATGCGCCGCACACCGTCCTCGAGCAGCACGCCACGCCGCCGCCGTTCCGCTCCGAACGCCGCAAACTCCCGCTCCGCGTACCCCTGTCCCACCCCAAGCACGATCCGTCCGCCCGACACCAGGTCCAGTACGGCGACGTCCTCGGCGACCCGCAACGGGTGATGCAGCGGCAGCACCAGCACGTTGGTCCCGATCCGGATCCGCTCCGTGCGTCCAGCGAGCACGCCCGCCATCACCAGCGGCGACGGCAGCATCCCGTCTGGTGTGAGGTGATGCTCGGACAACCACGCACCGTCGAACCCGAGCCGGTCGGCGAGCACCACCTCCTCGATCCGTTCCGCGGAGTACCCCGCACCTTCCTCCCGAACGTCCACCAGCACGCCGAACTCGACAGTCACCAACCCACCGTCGCGCGCGCCGGCCGCCCAGGTCCAATGCCTAACCTGGGCGGTCTCCATGCACTCGCCGCATGAGCGTCAGCTCATCCAGGTCGGGCGGAGGGGGAAGTGGGCGTTGGCTTCGGCATCGAGTTTTACGGCGAGGATCTGGTGGAGCTGGGTGGTGTTGCGTTCGAAGCCGACGCGGCAGGCGGCCAGGTAGAGGCCCCAGATCTTGGCGGTGGGGTAGCCGACCTCGGCGACGGCCTCGTCCCAGTGGGCGAGCAGGTTGGCGGACCAGCCGGCCAGGGTGAGGGCGTAGTGCTCGCGGAGGTTCTCCTCGTGGCGGACCTCGAAGCCGGCGTCCTGCGCCTCGGCGATGATCCGGCCGGAGCCGATCAGCTCGCCGTCCGGGAAGATGTAGCGGTCGATGAACGCGCCGGTCGAGCGGAACCGGTTGTCCGGCCGCGTGATGCTGTGGTTGAGCAGCCGGCCGCCCGGCTTCAGCCGGTCGAGCAGGAAACCGAAGTACGACGGGTAGTTGCGGACGCCGATGTGTTCGGTCAGCCCGATCGAGCTGATCGCGTCGAAGTCGCGCTCGGCGACGTCGCGGTAGTCGAGGAACCGCACCTCGGCGCGATCCTCCAGGCCCTCGCGCTTGATCGCCTGCGTCGCCCACTCCGCCTGGGCAGCGGACAACGTCACGCCGAGCGCCTCCACGCCGTACTCGCGGGCCGCGTGCCGGACCATGCCGCCCCAGCCGCAGCCGACGTCGAGCAGTCGTTGCCCGGGCCGCAGGTCGAGTTTGCGAGCGACCAGGTCG
This sequence comes from Kribbella speibonae, assembly GCF_004331375.1. Lineage (NCBI taxonomy): Bacteria > Bacillati > Actinomycetota > Actinomycetes > Propionibacteriales > Kribbellaceae > Kribbella > Kribbella speibonae. The sequence goes on from NZ_SJKC01000004.1 coordinate 411,231, forward strand.
TACTTCTCCGCCTGCGCCTCCTCGAGCGTGGCGCTCGCCGACGGGTAGACGGCGCACGTGTAGGTCATCGACGGTCCGAGGATCAACTCGTAGAACCGGTTCGACACGTCGTAGTGGTGATGGATCGCGGACTTGTCCCGGGCCTTCGAATGCCGCAGACCCTCGAAGGTACGGCGCCATTTCGGCAGGTGCTCCTGGGGCGGCGGTGGCGGCGGTTTCAGGTGACTCCAGCCGAGACCGCGGACGATGCGCAGCGCTTCGCTGGGCGTCGGGCGGTGGAAGTGCAGCTGGTTCAGCATCATCCGCATCAGCTCGTACGGGTTGCCCGGGTGGACGCCGGTGATCTCCAGGTCGCCCATCACGTAGGCCCGGACCAGACCGAGGTCTCCCGGCGCGGTCAGGACGTACGACAGTCCGCGCTCGGAGGCGAGGTGCATCTGAACAGGTGAGTCGTCGGGCCCGGTCGCACTGCCGTCGTACGCCGTGAACCGGAACGGCAGCCCGTCCGGAGTCACCGCTGTGAGAGCTTCGGCGATCGATACCTGAGTTGCCAGCGTCGTCATTGGCGCGTCACCGCCTTTTCGTAGAGCCCGGTGAGCCGGGCGTCCGGGTCGTAGCGTTTCTTCACCTCGTCCAGCGCTGCGACGTTGTAGAGCCGGTCGAAGGTGGCACGGTCGTAGTAGGCGTCGGAGTAGAGGGACTTGTGGCCGCCGAAGTCGGTGACGGCCTGCTCGATCCGCCGGTTCACGTCGCCGTCGGCGGCGCCGGGAGCGATCGGGACAGTGCCCCAGAAGCCGACGTTCACATAGGTCTCGCCGGGCTGCAGCGGGTAGAGCGGCCAGGACGCTTGCCCGCGCAGGCGCAGCGGGCAGAGCCAGACCGGCCGCATGCCGACGTGCGTGTCGAACCAGCGCAGGAAGTCCGCCAGCCGGGCGACCGGGATCTCGACGTCCTGGACCACGCGCTCGCGGTCCGGTTGCCCACGGCGACGGTTCAGCCGGGCGGCGACGTGGTGCCGGTTCTCGAAGCCGACGATCTTGTGGAAGACATCGCTGCGTCGCCAGCGCCGAGGCCACAACCGCCGTACGACGGGCTTCTGCGCACCGAACGCCGCGGAACACCAGAACCAGTCGGTGTCCCAGCGCCAGAGGTAGTCGTGCGCGGTGAGGAAGTCCTTGGGGCGCTGCTGGATCGACCGGTAGTAGATCTGCTGACCGGTGTAGTCGCTCGTCCGCACCGCGGCGTCGCTGTTCCGCCCGACGGTCAGGTACGCCTCCGAAGGGCTGAACGCGACGCCGTCGACGAAGTGCACCGGCTCCCCGTCGTACGTGCCGGAGGCAACGATCTCGTCGATGGCCGGGGCGAGTGCGTCCAGACCGAGCCGGACGTGCCGGAGGGCGACGTACGGCGAGATGCGGTCGAGCTCGATGCGCAACCGGGTCGCGTACCCGAGCGTGCCGTACGAGTTCGGGAACATCCGGAACAGGTCGGCGTGCTCGCCGTCGGGGCGCGCCGTGACCACCGCGCCGGCGCCGGTGAGGATGTCCAGTTCGAGCACGGACTCGTGCGGGAGGCCGGCGCGGAACGACGACGACTCGATGCCGAGCCCGGTCACCGCGCCGCCGAGCGTGATGGTCTTGAGCTGCGGCACGACCATCGGCGTCAGCCCGTGCGGGAGCGTCGCCGCGACCAGGTCCTCGTACGTGCACATGCCCTGCACGTCGGCAGTCCGCGCCGCCGGGTCCACGCTGATTACGCCGGTCAGCTGCGACACGTCGAGCCCCGGACGCCCGGGATCGGCGCGCGGCCGGAAGAGGTTCGAGCTGCGCTTCGCCAGCCGGACGGGCTCGCCCGGCGGGATCAGCTCGTACGACGCCCGCAGCCGCCCGACGGCCCGATCGTGCGCGACCACCACCGCCGTATCCGATGTCGAAGGCACCGATCCAGAGTACGACTCTCTCCGGACTCCGGCACCGGAGTTCAAAACTGTCCACGACCCCGAGTAGGTTGAAACGCATGGCTGACGTGGTGAAGGCATGGCTGCCCTGGGAGGACCCCGACGCGTTCCTCGGCGGGGTGCCCGAGGGGTACGACGTGGACTTCTACTCCGGTGCTGAGCGGCCGAAGTCGCTCGACGAGGTGGAGTTCTACGTGCCCGGCTACATGGGCGGCGGCGACGTGTTCGACGTCCTCCGCGACATGCCGGCACTGAAGGTCGTGCAGCTGCAGACGGCCGGGTTCGAGCACGCGCAGTCGCGGCTCGCTGACGGCGTCACCTTGTGCAACGCACGCGGCGTACACGACGCCTCCACGGCCGAGCTGGCGGTCGGGCTGATCCTCGCCTCGTTCCGCAATCTTCCGCGAGCCGTCCGCGACCAGGAGCAGCAGGCCTGGCCGGGGTCGTACGACGAGGTCGACGACTCGCTCGCCGACCGGACTGTGCTGATCCTCGGGTACGGCGCGATCGGTGAGGCGCTCGAGCGCCGGCTGACGGGGTTCGAATGCGAGCTGATCCGGGTCGCGCGGCGGCCGCGGGACGGCGTACACCCGATATCGGAGCTGCCGGAGCTGTTGCCGCGCGCGGATGTCGTGGTGCTGCTGACGCCTGCGACGCCGGAGACCAAGCGGATGGTCGACGCGAAGTTCCTGGCCGGCATGAAGGACGGCGCGCTGCTGGTGAACGTCGCGCGCGGTGTCGTCGTGGACACCGACGCGTTGCTGACCGAGCTCGGGACGCGGCGGATCCGGGCCGCGCTGGACGTCACGGATCCCGAGCCGTTGCCCGCCGGACATCCGCTGTGGTCTGCTCCGAACGTACTGATCAATCCGCATCGCGGCGGCGCCTCGACGGCGTTCGCGCCGCGGGTGGCCAGGCTGGTGCGCGCGCAACTGGAGCGCTACGCGTCCGGGGAACCGTTGATCAATGTGGTGGCAGGTCCGCCACGCTGAAGGAGGACGACGACGATGTCCGAGGCCGTACTGCTGATCGGGACCAAGAAAGGTCTCTGGATCGGCCGGAGTGCTGACCGCAAGGAGTGGCGGCTCGACGGACCGGTGCCCGAGTTCGAGATGCAGGGCGTGTACGCCGTCGGCATCGATACCCGTGGAGACCAGGCGCGCCTGTTCGTCGGCGGCACCAGCGAGCACTGGGGCCCGGCGGTCTTCCACTCCGACGATCTCGGCAAGACCTGGGCCGAGCCGCCGGAGGGCTCGATCGGCTTCCCGAAGGACGCCGACGCGTCGCTGGAGCGGGTGTGGCAGGTCCAGCCGGCGCCGGCCGACCAGCCGGGCGTCGTGTACGCCGGGTCCGAGCCGCAGGCGCTGTGGAAGTCGACCGACGGCGGCGTGACGTTCGAGCTGGTCCGCGGGCTGTGGGACCACCCGCACCGTTCCGAGTGGGGCGCCGGATTCGGCGGCGCGGCGATTCACACCGTGCTGCCGCACTCGACCGATCCCGATCGGGTGAGCGTGGCGATGTCCACCGGTGGCGTCTACCAGACCACCGACGGCGGGAAGACGTGGTCCCCGAAGAACCAGGGGATCCAGGCCAAGTTCTTCCCGGACCCGTATCCGGAGTTCGGTCAGTGTGTCCACAAGATCACCGCGCATCCCGACGCGCCCGAGCGGATGTTCGCGCAGAACCACCACGGCGTCTACCGGAGCGACGACGGCGGAGGGATCTGGAAGTCGATCGCGGACGGCCTCCCGTCGGACTTCGGGTTCCCGATCGTGGTGCATCCGCACGAGCCCGAGACGGTGTACGTGTTCCCGCTGGTCGCGGACGCGAACCGGATCCCGACCGAGGCGCGGTTCCGGGTGTACCGCTCCCGTGACGCCGGCTCGACCTGGGAGCCGCTGGCCGCCGGGCTGCCTGACGTGTCGTACGCCCCGGTGCTGCGCGACGCGATGACCGTCGACACCGCCGATCCGGCGGGCGTGTACGTCGGCACGCGGGACGGCTGCGTCTACGCGAGCGCCGACGCCGGCGACAGCTGGATCGAGGTCGCGCGGCACCTTCCCGACGTACTGACGGTGCGCGCAGCGGTGGTCGGATGATCGCGGTCCGCCTGCCCACGGTGCTGCGTCCGTTCGCCGGCGGCGCCGAACGTGTGGAGGTCGAGGTGGACGGTTCGCCGACCGTCGCCTCGGTCTTCGCAGGTCTCGAAGCCGACCACCCGGCGCTCCGCCGCCGCCTCACCGACGAGCAGGGCGCGATCCGCCGGCACGTGAACATCTACCTCGGCAACGACAACATCCGCGACCTGGACGGCCTCGGCACACCGCTGAACGACGGCGACGAACTCCTCGTCCTGCCCAGCGTGGCCGGCGGCTGACGTCCTGGGCCGGCGAAAAGAAAAGACTGCCGTTTCGCGGCCGGCTTGGTTAGCGTCGGTCGGCATGAGCAACGTCCTCCTGCTGACCGGGCCGTCGGGCTCGGGTAAGACGACCGTGGCGCGGCTGGTCGCTACCGGCGCGCCGCGGCCGACGATGCACCTGACGACCGACGAGTTCTACCGCGGCATCCGCACCGGGTTCATCGCGCCGTACCTGCCGGGAGCGCACACCCAGAACGAAGTCGTCGTCGATGCGATCGTCGCGACCGTGAGCGTGTATGCGCGCGGCGGGTACGACGTGGTCGTCGACGGCATCATCGGGCCGTGGTTCCTCGCCCCGTTCCGCGCGGCCGCAGCGGCGGGGGAGTGGACGATGTCGTACGTCGTTCTGCGGGCCGACCTCGCGACGACCCTGGACCGTGGACAGGCACGGCCCGAACCCGAGCTGACCGACGCCGACGCCTTGACCGGTCTGCACGGCGCCTTCGCGGACCTCGGCGCCCTGGAACCGCACGCGATCGACACCACCCGGCTCGACGCGCAGCGGGCAGCAGCCGAGGTCCGCAAAGCCGTTGCCTCAGGCGACTATCTGCTCAGTGCCTGAACAGGCGTACGCCGGTTTCGAACCAGTGGATCCGGGCCGCCGCGCAGGCGGCCGCCACCTCGGGCGTGCGGATCGAACCACCCGGGTCGGCGATCTGCGACACGCCGTACCGCTGGGCCTCCACGACGTTGTCGGTGAACGGCAGCGCACCGTCGGAGACCATCGAGACGCCGGTGAGCGGATCGCTCGAATGCCGCGCCCACCACAGCGCGGCCTTCTCGCCGGCGAGCCGCGTACAGTCCACCCGCGACTGCTGCCCGGCGCCGACGCCGATCGTCATCCCGTCCTTCACCATCACGACCGTGTTCGACTGCGTGTACCGCGCGACGATCATCCCCAGCACCACGTCGTCCGGAAGGTCGCGGGGCATCGGAAGCGCGTCGCGTTCCTGCGTGAGCCGGACGCCGAACACCTCACGGACCTCCTCCGCGGGCGGCTCGAACGCCGGGTCCACCTCGAGCACCAGGTAGGTCCCGCGCTTCTTGGCGGCAAGGATCTCGAGCACGCCCTCGTCGTACCCGGGCGCGATGATCCCGTCCGACACGACCCGCTTCAGGACCATCGCCAGTTCCAGGTCGACCGGATGCGAGACCGCCACGAAATCGCCGTACGACGACTTCGGGTCGGCGTCCCGCGCACGGGTGTACGCGGCTGCCACCGTCTCGCCGAGCGCGGCACCCGCGGGCGACACATGCTTGTACGACGCCGCGGCCGGTACGCCGAACCGCTCCGCGGCCTCCCGCACCAGCTGCCACCCGGTCAACGCGTCGAGAACGTTGATGTACGACGGCGCGCCTGCGACGACTGTGAACGGTGGATGTTCGATCGTGGCGGTTTGGTGCGGGTTCATTCCGTAGCGCAAACGCATGAGGACCTCCGAGCGGATCGGAGGCGCCCAGGCGGACGACGCCCTACAGGAACATTTCCGCTCCCCGGTGGTACTCCACCCTCGCCAGTCGCGGTGCGCCCAGCCTACTTGGCCTACTTCGTCGCGCGCACCACCAGCAGGCGTGATGCCGCATCCAGCGGCTCGCCGTGCCACCCGCCGTCGATGACGACATCCGAGAAACCCGCCGCCAGCAGGTCAGCCGTGATCTCGTCGGCGGACCGGAAGTACAGGACGTTCCGGTAGACCGCGTCTCGCCCGTCCTCGAAGACGTTGTGCGCGTCGAACGTCACGCGCCCGTTCGCGATCTCGATCAGCTCGAGCCACTCCTTCAGCCGCCCGGCCTTCGTGTCCCGTTCGCCGTACGTCGCCTCGCTCGTCCACTGCTCCCACGCCCGCGCCGCCGGATTGCGCGACTCGAAAGCGAGCACGCCACCGGGCCGCAGTGCGGCGGCCAGCGCACCGACCGCGGCCGCGTGCTCCGCGACGTGCATCATCGTGTTGCCGCTGCTGACCGCGAGATCCACGTCGCCGGTCGGCCGCACCACGCGGTGGTCCCCGTCGAGCCAGGTGACCGCGTCGGCGCCGGGCTGCCGGCGCGCGTACCCGAGCATGGTGGGACTCGGATCGACGCCGATCACCGTCCGCCCGGGCGCGACCAGCGACCGCGTGAGCAGCCCGGTTCCACAACCGAAGTCCAGAACCTTCGCGGTGCCGTCGGCCAGAGCCCGGTAGTAGTCGTGATCCTCGCCGGACGGGTTGTCCAGGTCGTAGAGCTCCACCAACTGCTCGTCGCCGTACGGATCGTCAATCACCCCCGGAATGCTAGGGGACGCGTCTGTAAGACGGGCATCTCAGGAGGTGAGACACAGGTGAGGTGAACTTGACCCGGCCGCCGGTTGTCGGCGAATAATGCCTACATGCGATCGATTCTCCTCGTACTTGTGCGGCGCGCCGACTGACGCGACCACTGAGTCGAGCGCGCCCCTTCAGCCAACCCGGCGGAAGGGGTTTTTTGTTGCCAATGCGACTATCTGCGACCCAGTAGTCCATGGAAAACAACCACGAGCGAGGATGGATCGGTCGCGAAAAGCTAAACAAGCGTGACTGACTGAGGGAAGGCACTCATGAGTGAGCAGCTGACCGGGGCACAGGCTCTGATCCGCGCACTGGAACATGCCGGGGTCGACACCGTCTTCGGCATCCCGGGCGGCGCGATCCTCCCGGCGTACGACCCGATGCTCGACTCGACCCAGATCCGCCACATCCTGGTACGTCACGAGCAGGGCGCCGGTCACGCCGCCCAGGGGTACGCCGCGGCGTCCGGCAAGGTCGGCGTCTGCATGGCGACCTCCGGACCGGGCGCGACCAACCTGGTGACGCCGATCGCCGACGCGTACATGGACTCGGTGCCGCTGGTGGCGATCACCGGGCAGGTGGCCGGGGCCGCGATCGGGACGGACGCCTTCCAGGAGGCGGACATCCGCGGGATCACGATGCCGATCACCAAGCACAACTTCCTGGTGACCGACCCGAACGACATCGCCACCACGATCGCCGAGGCGTTCCACATCGCCTCCACCGGCCGGCCCGGCCCGGTGCTGGTCGACGTCACCAAGGACGCGATGCAGACCACCGGCGTCGACTTCCAGTGGCCGACCGAGCTGTCGCTGCCCGGCTACCGGCCGGTGACCCGCCCGCACCCCAAGCAGGTGCGTGAGGCGGCCCGCCTGATCGTCGCCGCCGAGAAGCCCGTCCTGTACGTCGGCGGCGGGGTGATCCGCGCTCAGGCCAGCGCCGAGCTGAAGGAGCTCGCCGAGCTGCTCGGCATCCCGGTGATCACGACGCTGATGGCCCGCGGCGCGCTCCCCGACACCCACGACCTGCACTTCGGTATGCCGGGCATGCACGGCTCGGTCTCGGCCGTCGGCGCCCTGCAGCGCTCCGACCTGCTGATCACCCTCGGCGCCCGCTTCGACGACCGCGTGACCGGCCGGCTGGACTCGTTCGCGCCGGAGGCGAAGGTCATCCACGCCGACATCGACCCGGCCGAGATCGGCAAGAACCGGGCCGCCGACGTGCCGATCGTGGGTGACTGCAAGGAGGTCATCACCGATCTGATCGCGGCGCTGAAGACCGAGATCGCGAGCGCCGGCCGCACCCCGTCGTACGACGCCTGGCGTGGTCAGCTCGAAGCGGTCCGGGCCAAGTACCCGGTGGCCTACGACGAACCCGAGGACGGCACGCTGTCCCCGCAGTACGTGATCGAGCGGATCGGCAAGATCGCCGGCCCCGACGCCGTCTACACCGCGGGCGTCGGCCAGCACCAGATGTGGTCCGCGCACTACCTGCCGTTCGAGAAGCCGGGCCACTGGCTGAACTCCGGCGGCCTCGGCACCATGGGGTACGCCGTGCCGGCCGCGATGGGCGCCAAGGTCGCGCGGCCGGACAAGACCGTGTGGGCGATCGACGGCGACGGCTGCTTCCAGATGACCAACCAGGAGCTCGTCACCTGCGCGCTCGAGGGCATCCCGATCAAGGTTGCCGTGATCAACAACCAGTCGCTGGGCATGGTCCGCCAGTGGCAGACGCTGTTCTACGACAAGCGCTACTCCAACACCGACCTGCACTCGGCCCGGATCCCGGACTTCGCCAAGCTCGCCGAGGCGATGGGCGGCGTCGGGCTGCGCTGCTCCGACAAGGAATCGGTCGACGCCACCATCGACAAGGCGATGTCGGTCACCGACCAGCCCGTCGTCGTCGACTTCGTGGTGCACCGCGACGCGATGGTGTGGCCGATGGTCGCGGCCGGTACGAGCAACGACGACATCCAGATCGCCCGCGACATGGCGCCGAAGTGGGACGGGGAGGAGCTCTGATGTCGAAGCACACACTGAGCATCCTGGTGGAGAACAAGCACGGTGTGCTGGCCCGGGTGGCGGCGCTGATCTCGCGCCGCGGGTTCAACATCGATTCCCTCGCGGTCGGTCCGACCGAGCACCCCGAGGTGTCCCGGATGACCATCGCGGTCAGCGTGGACGAGCAACCTTTGGAGCAGATCACCAAGCAGCTCAACAAGCTCGTGAACGTGATCAAGATCGTCGAACTCGAACCCACGCAGACGGTTCAGCGCGAACTGCTGCTGGTGAAGGTCAAGGCGGACACCCTGACCCGCGGACAGGTGCTGGAGACCGTCCAGCTGTTCCGTGCGAAGGTGGTGGACGTGGCGCCGGACGCGATCACGATCGAGGCGACCGGCAATCCCGAGAAACTCGAGGCCATGCTCCGGGTGCTGGAACCCTTCGGCGTCCGCGAGCTGGTGCAGTCCGGCATGGTGGCGATCGGCCGCGGCAGCCGCTCCATCTCCGACCGCACCCTGCGTCCGGTCCCGGTGCCGCCGCCGCACGTGCAGTCCGGACCCCCGAACGTGCAGGCGCGGCCGGCCGGTGCCAGTACTGGTGCCGCTGCCGCCCCTTCGCACCACCCGGTACCGGCGCCGCCGCCGGGCCGTACCGCCGCCGCCGTACCGAATCAACACTAAGGAGAAGTGCCCGAAGTGGCTGCTGAAATGTTCTACGACGACAACGCCGACCTGTCGGTGATCCAGGGCCGGCACGTGGCCGTCCTCGGCTACGGCTCCCAGGGCCACGCCCACGCGCTCTCGCTGCGCGACTCCGGCGTCGACGTCCGGGTCGGTCTGCCGGAAGGCTCGAAGAGCCGGGCCAAGGCCGAGGCCCAGGGCCTGCGGGTCGTCACCCCGGCCGAGGCGGTCGAGGAAGCCGACGTGATCGTCGTCCTCGCTCCGGACCCGGCCCAGCGCAAGCTCTACAAGGAGGCCATCGAGCCGAACCTGGTCGACGGCGACGCGCTGGTCTTCGGGCACGGCTTCAACATCCGGTTCGGCTACATCAAGCCGCCGGCGGGTGTCGACGTGTTCATGGTCGCCCCGAAGGGCCCGGGCCACTTGGTCCGTCGCGAGTACTCCGAGGGTCGCGGCGTACCCGTGCTGGTCGCGGTGGAGCAGGACGCCACCGGCAAGGCGTGGGACCTGGCGCTCTCGTACGCCAAGGGCATCGGCGGTCTGCGGGCCGGCGGTATCAAGACCACCTTCACCGAGGAGACCGAGACCGACCTGTTCGGTGAGCAGGCCGTCCTCTGCGGTGGCGTGTCGGCGCTGATCCAGTCCGGCTTCGAGGTGCTGACCGAGGCCGGCTACCAGCCCGAGGTCGCGTACTTCGAGTGCCTGCACGAGCTCAAGCTGATCGTCGACCTGATCTACGAAGGCGGGATCGCCAAGCAGCGCTGGTCGGTTTCCGACACCGCCGAGTACGGCGACTACGTGTCCGGCCCGCGGATCATCGACGCGTCGGTGAAGGCCCGGATGGTGGAGGTGCTCTCCGACATCAAGGACGGCACCTTCGCGGCCCGCTTCATCGCGGACCAGGACGCCGGCGCGCCGGAGTTCGCCGAGTTCCGCAAGCAGAGCGAGAGCCACCCGATCGAGGCCGTCGGCAAGGAACTGCGCGGCCTGATGGCGTGGGTCAAGTCCCACGACGAGGACTACGTCGAGGGCACCGCCGCCCGCTGACGAAACGACCTCAGGGCCCGGACCAACCCAGGTGGGTGGTCCGGGCCCTTTTGTTTGACACAATGTGTGACGGTTGTGGTCTGTACTGGTGATTTGGGGGAGGGCGAGCGGTGGAGGACGGCAGGAGCGGGGCTCCGCGGCCGCCGCGGCGGGTTCCGGCGGGAGCCGGCACGCTCACCCAACTGGAGGCGCCGACCCGGTCGTCCGGCGCCCAGCCGCCGCCCCGGGGCCCGTGGATCTTCGGCCGGATCCTCGCCGGTCTGCTCGTCCTGATCGTGATCGTCGCGGGCGGCGCCGGTGCGGGCTGGTACGTCCGCGCGCAGAGCCTGCGGATCGACACCGCCGCGGTGCTGACGTCGGCCGGCCCGGCCGTGGTCCGGGTGCTCGCCACCACCTGCGCCGGCACCGGTGAGGCGTCCGGCGTCGTCATCGACAACGGGCGGGTGCTGACCGCCGCGTCGGCGGTCGACCAGCCGAAGTCGATCATCGTGGTGGCCCAGGACGGCCGGATCCGGCGCGCCAACCTGCTCGCCACCAGTGCGGACGGCGTCGCCGTCCTGCAGTCGATCGGTTTGAACGAGTCGCCGCTGCGACTGCCGGCGGCCGATCCCGAACGGAAGGCCGAACGCGCCCTGGTCGGCTACACGGCAGCGGGCAAACAGGTTGTCAACGCGGTCGGCTCGGAGGCCGACCCCGAGCCGCTGAGCCAGTTCATGAACGCGGCCAAGCTGGGCGGCCCGGTTGTCGGCAAGTCCGGCGAACTCGTCGGCCTGGTCACCGGCGACACGGTCCAGGCCAGCACCATCGTCCCGCTCAGCAAACTCCGCGGGTACGTCGCGCAGGCGCCGTCGGGCGTCACGGTCGGGACGCTCGGAGATTGTCCGGAGTCCCGCGGTCCGCAGAGCCCGATCGCACCGGTGCTGCAGGTCGCGAACACGCCGCTCGCCAGGGAGGCGCAGCGGGTGCTGACCAACTACCTGACCCTGCAGAACCAGCACGAGTTCGGCAAGGTGCGGGCGTACTACTCGCCGCGGTTCGCGGGCGCCCTGACGGAGGCACAGGACCGGGACAAGCACCTGACCTCGTACTTCTTCAACCCGAGGCTCACCGACCTGGCGCCGGACGGCTCCTCCGCGCGGATGGCGTACAACGTGCTGTTCGCCCCCACCGCGACCGGCGCCGACGGCCAGAACTGCACCCGCCTGGACACCACGTTCTACCTGGTCCGCTCACGCGGCCAACTGGTGATCGACAGAACCGTCAAGGCGTCAGAACCAGCCGCCTGCGACGCCTAGTGACCGGCATTCGGGTCCCCGTTCACGGTGTGGAGTGGACGGGGTACCATCGAGAGCAGCGGGCACAGCGCGGTGCTCTGTTCTTGATGAGCCCCTACCGCTTCTGCAGGAGATTCCTCCATGACTGACGTAACCCGGCCCGTCGTCCTGATCGCCGAAGAGCTCAGCCCGGCCACCGTCGAGGCGCTCGGCCCCGACTTCGAGATCCGCCAGACCAACGGCGCCGACCGCGCCGAGCTGCTGCCGGCCATCGCCGACGTCGACGCCATCCTGATCCGCAGCGCCACCAAGGTGGACGCCGAGGCGCTGGCCGCCGCGAAGAAGCTGAAGGTCGTCGCCCGCGCCGGTGTCGGCCTGGACAACGTGGACGTGAAGGCCGCCACCCAGGCCGGTGTGATGGTCGTGAACGCGCCGACCTCCAACATCACCAGCGCCGCCGAGCTGGCCGTCGCGCTGCTGCTCGCGTCCGCGCGCCGGGTCCCGGCCGCGAACGAGTCGCTCAAGAAGGGCGAGTGGAAGCGCAGCAAGTACTCGGGCGTCGAGCTGTTCGAGAAGACCGTCGGTATCGTCGGCCTCGGCAAGATCGGCGTCCTGGTCGCGCAGCGGCTGGCCGCCTTCGGCATGAACGTGATCGCCTACGACCCGTACGTGCAGGCCGGCCGGGCCGCGCAGATGGGCGTCCGGCTCGCCACCCTGGACGAGCTGCTGGCGACCAGTGACTTCATCTCCGTGCACCTCCCGAAGACCCCGGAGACCATCGGCCTGATCGGCGACGAGCAGCTGCACAAGGTCAAGCCCGAGGTCATCATCGTGAACGCGGCCCGCGGCGGCATCGTCGACGAGCAGGCGCTCTACTCCGCTCTGAAGGAAGGGCGGGTGGCCGGCGCCGGGCTGGACGTGTTCGCGTCCGAGCCGTGCACCGACTCGCCGCTGTTCGAGTTCGAGAACGTGGTCGTGACGCCGCACCTCGGCGCGTCCACCGACGAGGCGCAGGAGAAGGCCGGGATCGCGGTCGCGAAGTCGGTCCGGCTCGCGCTGTCGGGTGAACTGGTCCCGGACGCGGTCAACGTCCAGGGCGGCGTGATCGCCGAGGACGTCCGCCCGGGCATCGGGCTGACCGAGAAGCTCGGCCGGATCTTCACCGCGCTGGCGGGCGGCGTCGCACAGCAGCTCGACGTCGAGGTCCGCGGCGAAATCACGCAGTACGACGTGAAGGTGCTCGAGCTCGCCGCGCTCAAGGGTGTCTTCGCGGATGTCGTCGAGGACAACGTCTCGTACGTGAACGCGCCGCTGCTGGCCGCCGAGCGGGGCCTCGAGGTCCGGCTCGTCACCGACCACGACAGCCCCGAGCACCGCAACCTGATCACGCTCCGCGGCACCCTCGCCGACGGCGCCCAGGTGTCGGTGTCCGGCACGCTGGTCGGTGTCCGGCAGTCGGAGCGGCTGGTCGAGATCGACGGGTTCGACCTCGAGGTGGAGCTGTCGGCGCACCTAGCCTTCCTCACCTACGAGGACCGGCCGGGCATCGTCGGGCAGATCGGCCGGATCCTCGGCGACGCCGACGTGAACATCGCCGGCATGCAGGTCAGCCGGGACCGCAAGGGCGGCAAGGCGCTGGTCGCGCTGTCGGTCGACTCGAAGATCGAGCCGACGGTCCTCGACGACATCAGCGCCGCGGTCCAGGCCGACACCGCCCGGACCGTGGACCTGGAAGCCTGATTCACCCGAACGACTGATTTACTGGAGGCGGTCAGCCGCCCGCAGGCGCATGGCGGCTGACAAGGGCCCGGGCTCCATAGCCCGGGCCCGCTTTTCATGGGTAAGCGTCCGAGATGCCGGGTTTACGTCCGAGATCCGGGACGCAAACCCAGCGTCTCGGACGTAGACCCACCAAATGCCGCGAGGTGTCAGCGCCGGGTGGCCAGCAGGACGGCGGCGTCGGGGGCGACCATTACCTCGACGGTGGTGAAGCGCTTGTCCATCAGCCATTCCTGACGGAGTGTGTCGACGCGCCCCTCGTACATCGGCGGCCAGACGGCCGACGGCGTGAAGTCGTCCAGTACGACGAAGCCGCCCGGCTCGACCACGTCCGCGATGATGTCGCGGGCGGACAGCTTCGCCTCGCGGGCGTCCACGAACAGCAGCGCGAACGGGCCGCGCTCGATCAGTGCGGTCCAGTCGGCGGAGACGACCTCGATCCGCTCGTCGTCGGCGAACAGTTCCGCGACCACCTGCGCCAACTGCGGATCGCTCTCCGCGGTGACGATCGACGTGCTCTCGCCGGCGCCGCTGCGCAGCCACGCCGAGCCGACGCCGCAGCCGGTCCCGAGCTCACCGAGCAGGCCGGTCTTCGAGGCCGCGAGGGTGGCGAGCAACCGGCCGGTCTCGTTCCTGGTGGAGCTGACGAATCCGCGCCGGCCGGACAGGCTGAGGGCCGCCGACACCAGCGGCGGCAGTTCTGGAGGAGCACTCACCGGGTGAGAGTCGCACAGGTCCGGTCCAGTGACCCCACCCGGATCTCATATTCCGGGACAAGCTGCCCGCATAGTGGAGAAATAGTCGGATGTGCGAGTAAATTCGTGCGCATCCTGCCGCCCACGACATATTTGGGAGCAGCCGCATGTACGACATGTATCCAGCCAACTGGCCCTCGATCGACGCGCGCGAGCGGAAGGCGACCCGGCGTCGCCGCAGCACGCGCCCGGCGAGCGACGAGGTCAAGGCTGTCCAAGAGGCCATGAACCGCCGTGACAATGGGGGAGAACCCAAGAAGTGAGCGAGACGAAGAACTTCACGCTGGCCGTCGTCCCCGGCGACGGGATCGGACCCGAGGTGACCACCGAGGCGCTCAAGGTCCTCGACGCGGTCGCCGCACAGCACGGCGTGACGTTCGACCGGACCGAGTACGACCTCGGCGCCAAGCGCTGGCACGCCACCGGTGAGACGCTGCCGGACGCCGAGTTGGAGGAGATCCGCAAGCACGACGCGATCCTGCTCGGCGCGGTCGGGGACCCGAGCGTCCCCTCCGGCGTCCTCGAGCGCGGTCTGCTGCTCAAGCTCCGGTTCACCCTCGACCACTACGTGAACCTGCGGCCGTCGAAGATCTACCCGTCCGTCGGCTCCCCGCTGGCGAACCCGGGCGAGGTCGACTTCGTCGTCGTCCGCGAAGGCACCGAGGGCCCGTACGTCGGCAACGGCGGCGCGCTCCGGGTCGGGACGCCGGCCGAGATCGCCACCGAGGTGTCGGTGAACACGGCGTACGGCGTCGAGCGGGTCGTCCGGGACGCGTTCGCCCGCGCGCAGGCCCGCCCGCGCAAGAAGCTGACGCTGGTGCACAAGAACAACGTGCTCGTGCACGCCGGCCACCTGTGGAAGCGGACCGTCGACGCGGTCGCCGCCGAGTTCCCCGAGATCACGGTCGACTACCTGCACGTGGACGCGGCGACGATCTTCCTGGTCACCGACCCGTCCCGGTTCGACGTGATCGTCACCGACAACCTGTTCGGCGACATCATCACCGACCTGGCGGCCGCGATCAGCGGCGGGATCGGGCTGGCCGCGAGCGGCAACATCAACCCGGACCGGACCGCGCCGAGCATGTTCGAGCCGGTGCACGGCTCCGCGCCGGACATCGCGGGCCAGCAGAAGGCCGACCCGACCGCGGCGATCCTGTCCGCGTCGCTGCTGCTCGAGCACCTCGGCCTGACCGAGGCGGCGAAGGCGATCGAGGACGCCGTCACGGCGGATATCGAGGAGCGCACGGGCGCCGCCCGCAGTACCGCGGAGATCGGCGACGCGATCGCCAAGCGCGCGGCGGGCTGACCGATGGATGCTCGCCTGACCAGTTGGTGGAGAGGTACGGTGCGGCTATGAGCGCCGATCTGCAGTTCACCGTTGAGCCAAACACCCAACCGGCCAGCGACGACCAGCGCGCCCAGATCCTGGCGAACCCGGGATTCGGGCAGAACTTCTCCGACCACATGGCGATCGCCACCTGGACGGCTGAGAAGGGCTGGCACGACGCACGGATCACCGCCTTCGGACCGCTGGAGCTGTCTCCCGCGACCTCGGTGTTCCACTACGCCCAGACGATTTTCGAAGGGATGAAGGCGTACCGGCATCCCGACGACTCGATCCACCTGTTCCGCCCCGAGGCGAACGCGATCCGTTTCCAGCGGTCCGCGCACCGGCTCGCGCTGCCGGAGCTGCCGACCGCCGCGTTCCTCGACTCGCTGCACAAGCTGGTCGAGATCGACCGGGCCTGGGTGCCGGGCGGCGGCGAGACGTCGCTGTACCTGCGGCCGTTCATGTTCGGCTCGGACCCGTTCCTCGGCGTCCGCCCGTCGGCCCAGGTCACGTACTGCGCGATCGCGTCGCCGGCCGGGTCGTACTTCGCGAACGGCGTGAAGCCGGTCCGGATCTGGCTGAGCGAGGAGTACACCCGCGCGGCCCCCGGTGGCACCGGCGCGGCGAAGACCGGCGGCAACTACGCCTCCTCGCTGCTCGCCCAGGCCGAGGCGATCGAACGGGGCTGCGACCAGGTCGCGTTCCTGGACGCGGTCGAGAAGAAGTGGGTCGAGGAGCTCGGCGGGATGAACCTGTACTTCGTCCTCGACGACAACTCGGTGGTCACGCCGGAGCTGTCCGGCACGATCCTCGAGGGCGTCACCCGGGACTCGATCCTGAAGCTGGTCACCGACCTCGGCCACACGGTCACCGAGCGCAAGATCTCGGTCGACGAGTGGCGTGAAGGCGCGGCCTCCGGCAAGGTGCGGGAGGTGTTCGCCTGCGGCACCGCCGCGGTCGTCACCCCGGTCGCCTCGCTGAAGTGGAAGGACGGCGAGACCCAGATCGGCGACGGCAACGGCGGCCCGGTCACCGCGGCCGTCCGCACCGCCCTCCTCGACGTCCAGTACGGCCGCGCGGCCGACCCGCACGGCTGGATGACCCGCATCTCCTGAGGTACGGCGAACGGCCCGGTGGTTTCGAACCACTGGGCCGTTTGTCATGTCCGGCGCTTGACGAACCAGCCGATCGTGTTCAGCACACCGAGCACCAGCCAGAGACCGATCGCCAGCACCGGCGCCCCGGTCCACCCGAACTCGCTGTACTCACTGGAGTCCGGCTTCAGCAGCACGATCACGATCGTGTCCGCGAGCCCCAGGTAGGCGCACACGAACGCGGCGACGGTCGTCGGCGAGGCCAGGGCGACCAGGACGAGTACGGCGTACGCGATGAACAGCCAGTTGGCGGCGCTCCCGAGGAGCTCGGCGTCGCGGGTCATGCCGAAGCCGCTGTAGACGCGCACGCCTTCGCGGCTGTACTCCCGGATCAGCCAGGTCGGCGTCAGTGTGACGAGCACGGCCAGCGCGGTCGCGTAGCCGAGCAGCTGGAAGCGCAGTTGCTCGAAGCCGTTCGCGTCACGCGGAGGCAAGGGCGCCTTCAGCACGTTCAGGTTCACGTCGTCTGGCTCACTCACCGGTCATTCCCGTTCTGGAGTAGTAGTTTCACAGGATCTTTTCAGGTCTGCGGGTCGGACAGTTGGTCGCAGGCCGTCGCTTCGGTTCGGTAGGGTCTGGCGGCATGAGCGGCTTCCCGGACGAGGTTGAGGCGTACTACGCGGAGCTGGCCGAGCGGCGTGGGTGGCCCGGGGAGACTGTCGCCGCGATCCGGTCGACCGTCGAGCTGATCCGGGATCTGGATCGCGGGACGGCGTCGCGGACGTACGGCGCGGCCGTCGACGACTACGGCACCGACTGGCTGTACGAGGCGGTCTGGCACGAGCGTGAGTGGGTCGTCGTCCGCCAGCTCGGGGTCGGCGAGGACGGCGACGTACGGCGGTACTGGTGGCAGCGTCTCGAGGACGACGAGGGGATGCTCACCGACCAGGCGCTGGATCGCGAGGACTGGGGCCTGCGCCCGCTGACCCGCGAAGACTTCTACACCGCCTGGGACGACCCGGGCTGGTCCCTCAGTGCCTGATCTCTGGGCCTGAACTCCAGTACGCCTTCCAGTACTGAATGTTCGTGATGCGAGACGAGGCCCTCATGGTCCGGACAATGTGTGGCAGACTGCAAATCGTTATGAAGCACTTTCGGGTGATTATTAGCTAGGCGCGCTCAGCAAGCCGTACCTGAGCGCGCAGACCTCTCGCACCTTGCGGGAGGTTTTTTGTTTGCCCCGACCCCCTCCGGAAGGCCGACCCCCATGAGCATCTCGGACGATTTCCACGTCTACGACACCACCTTGCGCGACGGTGCGCAGCAGGAGGGTCTGGCGCTGTCCGTGGCCGACAAGATCGCCATCGCGCAGTACCTGGACGAGCTGGGAGTCGGATTCATCGAGGGCGGCTGGCCGGGCGCCGTACCGAAGGACACCGAGTTCTTCGAGCGGGCGAAGACCGAGCTGCACCTGCGGCACGCGACCTTCGCCGCGTTCGGCGCGACCCGCAAACCGGAGGCGGTCGCCGCTGACGATCCGCAGGTCGCGGCCCTGCGGGAGTCCGGCGCCGACGTCGTCACACTCGTTGCCAAGAGCCACGACGCGCACGTCGAGCGGGCCTTGCGGACGACACTCGACGAGAACCTCCGGATGGTCGCGGACACCGTCCGGCACCTGCGGGACAACGGGCAGCGGGTCTTCCTCGACACCGAACACTTCTTCGACGGCTACCGCGCGAACCGCGCCTACGCACTCGAGGTAGTACGAGTGGCTGCCGAAGCCGGCGCCGACGTGGTCGCCCTCTGCGACACGAACGGCGGGACCCTCCCGAGGGAACTCCAGGACGTCGTCCGCGACGTCCTCGAGAACACCGGAGCGAGGCTCGGCATCCACTGTCACAACGACGCCGGCTGCGCGGTGGCGAACTCGATCGCCGCCGTCGAGGCCGGCGTCACGCACGTCCAGGGCACGATCAACGGGTACGGCGAGCGCACGGGCAACGCCGACCTGCTCGCGGTCGTGGCCAACCTGGAGCTGAAGCGCGAGCAGCAACTGCTCCCACCGGGCAAGCTCGCCGAGTCGTTCCGGATCGCGCACGCGATCGCCGAGGTCACCAACGTGCCGCCGTCGAACCGCGCGCCGTACGTCGGCCTGTCCGCGTTCGCCCACAAGGCGGGCCTGCACGCCAGCGCGATCAAGGTGGACCCCGATCTCTACCAGCACACGGATCCGGCTCGCGTGGGCAACGACATGAGAATGCTCGTCTCCGAGATGGCCGGCCGGGCGAGTGTCGAGCTGAAGGGCCGGGAGCTCGGGTTCGATCTCGGCAGCGACCGCGAACTGGTCAGCCGGGTGACCGAGCGGGTCAAGGAGATGGAGTCGCGCGGCTACACGTTCGAGGCCGCGGACGCGTCGTTCTCGCTGCTGCTGACCGAGGAAGTGACGGGCAAGCGGGCATCGTTCTTCGATGTCGAGTCCTGGCGCGTGATCACCGAGTCGCGGGCCGACGGCGAGGCGGTGTCGGAGTCGACCGTGAAGCTGGTCGCGGGCGGCGAGCGGGAGATCGTCACGGGCGAGGGCAACGGCCCGGTGAACGCGCTCGACCACGCGCTGCGGACCGCGATCGAGCGCGCGTACCCCGTGGTGAACAAGTTCGAGCTGGTCGACTACAAGGTCCGCATCCTCGACCAGGGGCACGGGACGGACGCGGTAATCAGAGTGCTGATCGAGACCGCGGACGGCGAGGGCTCGTGGGTGACGGTCGGGGTCGGCCACAACATCGTCGAGGCGTCCTGGGAGGCGCTGGTCGACGGCTTCACCTTCGGTCTGCTGCGCCACAAGGAGGTCGTGCGATGAGTCTGCTCGCAGTCGAACGCGCCGTCACGGTGTTCACGGCACGCGTCGTCGAGGTCGAAGGGTTGCTGGCGCGCGTCGCCGTACTCATGAATCCGTACGACGTCCGCGAGCTCGCCCTGTCACTGGACACCGGCGAGCTCCGGATCGTCGTCGAAGGCAACGGCTTCGACGCCACCCGGGTCGCCGCCCGCCTCGACCACGTCATCGGCGTCCTCGAGGTCACCGTCAGCTGAGCCCTGCGTTGTGCGCAGTCTGAACTGATCAGTTTGAACTGGACAGTTCAGACTGATGAATCTACAGTGGATGTGTGAGCGAGAAGGTTTCTGCGTCCGCGAGTCAGGCCGCCAGTGAGGTGCGGGTTGTGTTCGGGCGGGTCAAGCGGCGGTTGAAGGAGTTGGCCGAGACCGATGACCTGACACCGTCGCAGTCGTCGGTGCTGAGCCGGTTGGACAAGGACGGGCCGGCGTCGGCGAGTGCGTTGGCGGCGGCGGAGCGGATTCGGCCGCAATCGATCGCGGCGATCCTGGCGGCGCTGCGCGAGGCCGATCTGGTCCAGCGGCATCCCGATCCCGAGGACGGCCGGCGGCAGGTGGTGTCGCTGACCACGGCCGGGCGGCATCGCCTGCAGGGGGATCGCAAGGTCCGGCAGGAGTGGCTGGCGCGGACGTTGCAGGACCAGTGCACCGAGGACGAGCGGCAGACCATCATCAAGGCGCTCTCGCTGCTGGACCACGCGATCGAGGCGGCGACCGGGCGTTGACGGGGCACTTCGATCGGCGTCTGATCGCGCCGATGCTCGTCGGGTCGATCCTGAACCCGATCAACTCGTCGATGCTCGCGGTCGCGCTGATCCCGATCGGCGCCGCGTTCGGCGTACCGCCGTCGCAGACCGCATGGCTCGTCACCGGCCTGTACCTGGCCACCGCGGTCGGTCAGCCGGTGATGGGCCGGCTCGTCGACCTGTTCGGCCCGCGACCGCTCTACCTGGTCGCCACCTCGCTCGTCGGCGTGGCCGGTCTGCTCGGCGCACTGGCCCCCAACCTCGGCGTACTCGTCGGCTCGCGCGTCCTCCTCGGTCTCGGTACGTCGGCGGCGTACCCGGCGTCGATGTCGTTGATCCGCAGCGAGGCCGACCGGACCGGGATGGAGACGCCCGCCGTCATTCTCAGCAGCCTGTCGATCGCGAACCAGGTGATCGCGGTGATCGGGCCGACGCTCGGCGGACTCCTGATCGGGCTTGGCGGCTGGCATCTGATCTTCACGATCAACGTCCCGCTGTCGGTGATCTGCGTCGTTCTCGGCGCGCTCTGGCTGCCGCGTCGCGCACGGTCGCGCGGCGCCGGCGGACTGGACTACGCGGGCATCGCGTTGTTCACCGGCACCTTGGTCTCGACGATGTTCTTCCTGATGCAGCCACGGGTCTCCCGCTGGTACCTGCTCGTGCTCGCACTCCTGCTCGGTACGGCGTTCGTGATCGCGCAGTTGCGAGTGGTGGCGCCGTTCATCGACCTGCGCGTCCTGGGCGGCAACCGGCCGCTGATCTTGACCTACGCACGTCAGGTTCTCGCATTCGTCGGCGCGTACTCGTTCCTCTATGGATTCACTCAATGGCTGGAGGAGGCCCGCGGCCTGGGTGCGTCCGCCGCCGGCCTGCTCCTGCTGCCGTTGTCGCTCGCGGCGGTGGTGATCACCGCGCTGACCGGCCGGCGGGCGGTGATCCGCGGCAAACTCGTTGCCGGAGGCCTCTTTTTGCTGGCGGCCGCCGCGGCGCAGCTGTTCGTCGGTCCGAGTACGCCGATCTGGATCCTCGCGGTCGTCGGCGTGATCGCCGGCGTACCGCAGGGCCTCAACAATCTCGCCAACCAGACCGCCTTGTACCAGCAGGCCGATCCGGCCCGGATCGGCTCGTCCGCGGGACTGCTGCGGACCTGCGTGTACGTCGGCGCGCTCATCTCCGCCGCGGCGAACGCCCACTTCTTCCAGTACGGCGCAACGACGGCCGGACTGCACGACCTGGCGATCTTCCTGCTCGTCGTCGCCGGCCTGCTCCTGCTGGTCACCTTCCTCGATCTCCCCGAATAGAGAGGTTCATCCGTGCCTGTCACCACCCTCGACCCGAAGACCGCCCTCGTCGTCATCGATCTGCAGAACGGCGTCGCCGTACTGCCCGGTGCGCCGCATCCCACCGCGGACGTGATCGGCAGGACCGTCGAACTCGCCGACGCCTTCCGCAAGCACGACCTTCCGGTCGTCCTCGTCCGGGTCAGCTTCGCCGCCGACGGCGCCGACCGGCTCACCGGCCGGACCGAGCAGTCGCCGCGGTCGGGTGGCGGGACGCCGCCGCCGGGCGCCGATCAGATCGTCGATCAGCTGGCCGGTCACGCCGAGGACATCGTCGTGACGAAGCGCAACTGGGGCGCGTTCCACGGCACCGACCTCGACGTGCACCTGCGCCGGCGCGGCATCACGCAGATCGTGCTGACCGGCGTAGCCACCAGCATCGGCGTCGAGTCGACCGCGCGAGCGGCGTACGAACACGGCTACCACGTCACCCTCGCCACCGACGCCATGACCGACCTGAACCCCTCCGCCCACGAGAACTCCCTGCACTGGGTCTTCCCGCGGCTGGGGGAGACCGGCTCGACAGCGGAGATCCTCGCACTGCTCGGCTGAGTGGGAACAAATTTGCACATCGCGACGATTTCTTTCCCCGCTGGGGCAGCTCATGCTCCCCGGCGACTCGAGAGATTCCGGCACGCGGGGCCGGTCGGTGACGCTGACGTTCGACGAGTTCAAGTACGGCACGCATGCGGCGTACAAGCAGCACACCAGGAACACCGGCATCACCGAGTTCGTCGAGCTGCCCGGCCGCGGTCACTCGCTGGTGATCGACCACGGCTGGGAAGAGGTCGCGCTGACCGCACTCGAGTTCATCCGCAAGCACGACCCGACCAAGTGACAGTAGGCGGAAGGGCGGGAGGCCCGCGGAGCGGCGAGTTGCACCGCGGGCCTCCCTGTCCGTGATGGTCCGGGATCGAGTCAGTCCCAGCTGAGTCCGCTGGCCGACTGGTACTCGATGACCCGGGTTTCGAAGAAGTTCTTCTCCTTCTTCAGGTCCATCACCTCTGACATCCATCCGAAGGGGTTCCGCGTTTCACCGAAGATCGGATCGAGACCTATTTGTTCCGCTCTGCGGTCCGTGACGAAGTGCATGTACTGCTCGCAGAGGTCCGCGGTCAGGCCGAGCATGCCGTTCGGCATGGTGGCGCGGCCGTAGGCGACTTCCAATTCGCACGCCTCGGTCAGCATCTGCCGGACCTCGGCCTGGAACGCGGTCGTCCACAGATGTGGGTTCTCCTGTTTGATCTGGTTGATGCAGTCGATGCCGAAGTTCAGGTGGATCGACTCGTCGCGCAGGATGTACTGGTACTGCTCGGCGATCCCGACCATCTTGTTCCGTCGGCCGAGCGACAGGATCTGCGCGAACCCGGTGTAGAACCACATCCCCTCGAACACCACGTAGAACGCGATCAGATCGCGCAGGAACGCGGTGTCCGCTTCCGGCGTACCGGTGCGGAATTCCGGGTCCTCCAGGTGCTGCGTGTACTTCAGCGCCCACGCGTCCTTGTCGGAGATCGACGGCACCTCGCGGTACATGTTGAACAGTTCGCCCTCGTCGAGACCGAGCGACGTACAGATGTACTGGAAGGTGTGCGTGTGCACAGCCTCCTCGAACGCCTGGCGCAGCAGGTACTGCCGGCACTCGGGGTTGGTCAGCTGCCGGTAGACGGCGAGCACGATGTTGTTCGCGACCAGTGATTCCGCCGTGGCGAAGAACCCGAGGTTCCGCTTCAGCATCAGCCGCTCGTCGTCGGTCAGGCCGTCCTTTGACTTCCACAGCGAGATGTCGGCCTGCATCGAGACCTCGGTCGGCATCCAGTGGTTGTTGCATCCGGCAAGGTACTTCTCCCAGGCCCACGTGTACTTCAACGGGAGCAGCTGGTTGACGTCGGCGCGCGAGTTGATCATCGCCTTGTCGGCGACCTCGACGCGGGCCGCTCCGATCGAGATGGCGCTCACTGGCAGGCCTCGCAGTCCGGGTCGTCGATGGAGCAGACCGCTCCGCTGGCTTCGGGGACGGCGACGGGTACGGCGTTCAGCCGGCCGTCGGTGCCCTTCAAGGTGGACTTCTCCACATGGGTTGCCGACTGGGAACGCAGGTAATAAGTCGTCTTGAGGCCATAGCGCCAAGCCGACCGGTACAGCTCGTCGAGCGCCCGGCCGGACGGTTTCGCCATGTAGAGGTTCAGCGACTGCGCCTGGTCGATCCACTTCTGGCGCCGCGACGCCGCCTTCACCAGCCAGAGCGGGTCGATCTCGAACGCCGTCGCGTACAGCTCGCGCAGGTCCGCCGGGATCCGCTCGATCCCCGCGACCACGCCGTCGTGGTACTTCAGATCCGACACCATCACCTGGTCCCACAGCCCGCGCGCCTTCAGGTCGGCGACCAGGTACGGGTTGGCGACGGTGAACTCGCCGGACATGTTCGACTTCACGAACAGGTTGCTGTACGTCGGCTCGATCGACTGGCTCACGCCGCAGATGTTGGAGATCGTCGCGGTCGGGGCGATCGCCATCACGTTCGAGTTCCGCATCCCGTCCCGCAGGACCTTCGCACGCAGACCGTCCCAGTCGAGTCGCGCGTCGCGGTCGATGATCACGTCACCGTCGCGTGCCGTGTGCAGCAGGTCGAGCGAGTCGATCGGCAGGACCCCACGGCTCCACAGCGATCCGTCGTACGACGAGTAGCGGCCGCGCTCGGCGGCGAGCTCGCTGGACGCCTCGATCGCGTGGTAGCTGATCTGCTCCATCGAGCGGTCCGCGAACTCGACCGCTGCGTCGGACGCGTACGGGATCCGCAACGTGAACAACGCGTCCGCGAACCCCATCAGCCCGAGGCCGACCGGGCGGTGCCGCTGGTTGGCGCGCTCCGATTCCGGGGTGGTGTAGAAGTTCACGTCGATGACGTTGTCGAGCATCCGCACCGCGGTCTTCACGGTGTCCCGGAGCAGGTCGGCGTCGAACCCGTCCGCGGTCAGATGCGCGACCAGGTTGACCGATCCGAGGTTGCAGACCGCGGTCTCCTCGGTCGTCGTGTTCAGGGTGATCTCGGTGCACAGGTTCGACGAGTGGACGACACCGTCGTGCTGCTGCGGCGAACGCAGGTTGCAGGCGTCCTTGAAGGTGATCCACGGGTGCCCGGTCTCGAACAGCACCGTCAGCATCCGCCGCCACAGGTCAACCGCCTTGACCCGCTTGAACACCAGAATCTCCCCACGATCCGCAGCTGCCTCGTACGCCGAGTACGCCTCAGCGAACGCACCGCCGTACAACTCGTGCAGATCCGGCACCTCATCGGGAGAGAACAACGTCCACTCCCCACCGGCCTCCACCCGCTGCAGAAACAGATCCGGCACCCAGTTCGCCGTGTTCATGTCATGCGTACGCCGCCGCTCGTCCCCGGTGTTCTTCCGCAGATCGAGAAACTCCTCAACATCGATATGCCACGTCTCGAGATACGCACACACCGCGCCCTTACGACGGCCGCCTTGATTCACTGCGACGGCGGTGTCGTTGGCGACCTTCAGAAACGGGACGACGCCTTGGGATTCGCCGTTGGTGCCCTTGATGTGGGCGCCGATGCCGCGGACCGGGGTCCAGTCGTTGCCTAGGCCGCCGGAATACTTGGCGAGGAGGGCGTTGTTGCGGATGCCGGTGAAGATGCCGGACAGGTCGTCCTCGACGGTGGTCAGGAAGCACGACGACAGCTGCGGGCGGGTGGTGCCGGAGTTGAAGAGGGTCGGCGTCGACGACATGAAGCGGAACGAGCTGAGCAGTTCGTAGAACTCGATCGCCCGGGCCTCGCGGTCGTCCTCGCGCAGGGCCATGCCCATCGCGACCCGGAGGAAGAACGCCTGCGGCAACTCGTACCGCACTTTGCCGAGGTGCAGCAGGTACCGGTCGTAGAGCGTCTGCAGGCTGAGGAAGGTGAAGTTCAGATCGGCCTCCGGCTTGATCGCCGCGGCGAGCCGCTCGAGGTCGAAGCGGCCGAGCTCCGGGTCGAGCTGACCGGCCTCGATCCCGACCTGGATGTAGCGCGGGAAGTAGTCGACGTACGCCGTGGTCATGTCGGCCTGGCTGGCCTGCCGGGGCTCGCCGTGGACGCGGCCCAGCGCCTCGCGGCGGATCTGGTCCAGCAGCAGGCGGGACGCGGCGAAGCTGTACTGCGGCTCGGTCTCGACGTACGACCGCGCGGCCATCACCAGCGCGAGCTCGACCTCGTGCTGCGGGATGCCGTCGTAGCAGGCGCCGAGGGTCTCGTTCAGGATCAGCTCGGGGTCGACCGCGTCGAGTCCGGCGGCGGCCTCGGCGACGATCACGCGGAGCCGGTCGACGTCGAGCGGGGACCGGCTGCCGTCGGCCGCGCGGACCGTCAGCGCCGGCTTCTCGGCGACGCCGGCCGGGTCGGCAGGGGTGCGGGCCTTGGTCCGCTCCTCGCGGTACAGCACGTAGGCGCGGGCGACCTGGTGTTCGCCGGCGCGCATCAGCGCCAGCTCGACCTGGTCCTGGATGTCCTCGACCTGCACGCTGCGGCGAGTGTCGCCACGGCTGGTCAGGGCGGCTACGACCCGGCCGGTCAGGTCGGTCACCAGGTCACGGACCCGGTGGGTGGCGGCCGCGTCGGCGCCCTCGACGGCGAGGAACGCCTTGGTCACGGCGACGGAGATCTTGGTGGCGTCGAACGGCGTACTACTGCCGTCGCGACGGATGACGGTGAGCTCCGTACGAAGCTCTGTCGCCACTGATGATGAGGAAGCAATGGTCACAGGTGTGCGCTCCAGAAGAGTTCGGAGACCCGGGACCACACGAGGGGGCGCATGACGGGACCGGCGGCACCGGCCGGGAACACTGCCGTCACGCCCTGCGACCCACCCGCGAGGTCTCGGACCGCGTGCACCGGCGGTACACGCACCGGTGGCAGGTATCCGGACTCGCGGGCATGCGTCGACAGCACGTCCACTCACCGTTGCGGGGCAGCTCCGGAGTCGCACCGGATTCCCCTGTTGCCCCGGGACGCCCAACATCTTGTGGCGTTGCGCGCCCCGAACCACCAGCAGTAGTGATGCTAGGCGGATCCCTCTAGATCTTGTGGTAGCGCCACGCCGCGTGTCGCACATCTTGTGGTCCTCACGCCGCGACCGCGTAGAGGTCCTGGAGCGTCATGATCTCCGAGCCGTGGTGGATCAGCTCGCGATTCAGCCGCAGGACGACGTGGCCGAACGGCTCGGCGGCGTCCAGTTCGTTGGCCTGGCTGAGGCCGATCGTCATCGCCGCGTCCTCGTCCAGGCCGGCGATCGCGTCCTGCCAGGCCTCGACCCAGTAGGTCAGCCAGGCGACCGCGTCCCGGGCGTTCCCGTGCAGGGTGATCTCGGCACCCGCCTGCACGCTCGCGCCGAAGGTCCATTCCCAGCGCTCGAAGAAGGTCTCGGTGAGGTGGGCGATCAGCCAGGCGATCGTGCGTGGACCGCGATGGTCCGGCTCCTCGGGCCACTGCGCGACCCACTCACCGGACCCGAGTGACCGGTAGCGCCCGGCATGGTGCCGGCGCACCACACTGATGGCCTCACTGCTCGGTCGCCAGAAGTACTGCTCGTCGGTCAGCTGGGCGAGCCGCCCGGACAGCACCATCCAGCTGAAGCCGAGCTGGCCGCGGACCATCGCCATCGCCGACGGCCGGTGCAGGATGTCCCAGTCGAACGCCTCCGGCATCACAACTCCCCTGTACGATCGAACATGTGTTCGAATTCTTGCTCGATCGCAGTCAGAAAGTCAAACCCCCTAGTGTGTCGGTTCTGGCCTTGCCGGGACGGGTCTGCTAGGCGGCTCGATCCGGGTGTCCGCGGCCGGGCTCGCGAAGCGGCGCTCCAGCAACGTGAAGGCGTCGATCAGTTCGGGCGCTTCGTAGACGCGGTTCCGGCGCCCGTCGGTGACCTCGCGCAGGATGCCGGTCTCGACCAGTCGGGCCAGGCCCTGGTTGGCGGCCTGCTGGGAGCGGTCGATGAGCCGGGCCGCGGCCGCGAGCGTCAGGACCGGCGCGGCCGGCAGTGCCTCGATCAGCAACTCGGCCGCTGAGCCGGCGCGGACCGGTGCCGCGCGCTCCCGCCATTCGGCCTTCAATTCCGCGGCGTTCGTCTCGAAACGCGCCGCTTCGGCCGTCGCATGCGTGCAGGCGAGAGCGAACATCCGCAGCCACGGGTTCGCGGCCGCGCGGGCCTTGACGGTCGTCGCGCGTCCGACGTACCGGAAGGCGGTCAGTGCGTCGACGTACTCCGCGGCGTGGGTGGCGAGGGCGAGCGAGACCGGCGGCACGGTGCGTGTGATCAGGCCGTCGGCGCGCAGGATCAGGTGGATCAGCGCCCGCCCGGTCCGGCCGTTGCCGTCGGCGAACGGGTGGATCGTCTCGAACTGTGCGTGCGCGATCGCGGTCTTCGCCAGCACGGGCAGCGGCGACTCACGGACGAACGTCATCAGGTCCGCGAGCAGTTCGGGGAGCAGTTGCGCCGGCGGCGGCACGTAGTACGCCTCGGCGGGGGAGCGGCCGCCGATCCAGTTCTGCAGGTAGCGGATCTCGCCGCCGTACTCCGGGTGCGGCGACTGCGCCATCAACCGGCGATGCGCCTCGAGCAGATGGTCGACCTCGAGTTTGTCCCCGGCCTGGACGGACTCGGTCACCCAGGTCATCGCGTCGACCGCGCCGAGGACCTCCTCGGCGGTCACGTCGCTGATGCGATCCCGCAGTACGTCGGCCTTCAGCAATCTGTGCGCGCCGACGACGAGCCCTTCGATATGCGACGAACCGACCGCTTCGGCACGCAGCAGGAGCCGTGCCAGCGCCTCGCTGTTCGTCAGTACGGCGGCCGTCGCGTCCAGGCGGGCAAGATCCCCGGCGGCGTCCTCGAGCAGCGCGAGTACGTCGTCGGACAGGTCGAACTCGCGCCCGACCAGCGGGTCGGGGAAGTGCAGCTCGTACGACCCGCCCAGGCGCTCCGCCCGGGTGAACCCGTCGGGGTGCCCGGGCCAGCGGTGCAACTCGACCCTCGCCATACCCCTTATTCAAGCTTATCCACAAACCTTGAACAAGGGTGTGGACAAGTTGTGGACCCAGTGGCGGGCAGACTGCTGAGTGTGACTCTGGATGCGCAGACGCGACGGATGGTGGCCGCCAACCAGGCCGACTGGAACGCCCGGGCGCCGCTGCACGCGGCGAGCGACTTCTACGACCGGCCCGCCGAGTTCTGGTTCGCCGACTACGAGTGGGAGGATCTCGGTCCGCTCGACGGTCGCGACGTACTGCATCTGCAGTGTCATCTGGGGACTGAGACGATCGAGTTCGCGCGGCGGGGTGCGCGGACCAGCGGACTCGACCTCTCCGAGAAGTCGCTGGAGGCCGCGAGGCGGATCGCGGCGGAGGCAGGCGTCGAGGTCGACTACCTGCACGCCAACGTGTACGACGCCCTAGACGCGGTCGGCGGACGGCGGTTCGACGTCGTCTACACCGGCAAGGGCGCACTCTGCTACCTGCCCGAACTGAAACAGTGGGCAGAGGTCGTCGGAGACCTGCTCAAACCCGGCGGCGTCCTCTACATCGTCGAGTTCCACCCGTTGCTCAACGCGCTCCGTGAGGTCTCCCTGCCCGGCGAGTCCGAGGACCTCGTGCTCCGCGCCGACTACCTCGAAGGCCGCGGGCCGATCGCCCACGACTCCACCGTCACCTACACCGGCGACGAGGTCCCCGGCCGCCAGACCAGCTACGAATGGCGCCACGGCCTCGGCGAAATCACCACCACCCTCGCCGACGCCGGCTTCCAACTCACCAGCCTCCGCGAGTCCGAAGTACTCCCATGGCCCCGCTGGCCCTCCATGCAGCAAACCTCGGACGGCTGGTGGCGTCTCCCGGACGCCGCCCCCCGCATCCCACTCCTCTTCGCCCTCAAGGCCACAAGACCATGAGCCTGTTGCTGACGGGCTGACTCAACCTTTCGGGGCTGGGATCGTCAGTCAGGTATGGGGCTGATCGTGGGAGACACGATGACGGGCAGCGGCGCAGCGTTCGAGACGTTGTTTCGAACCGAGGCCGGCCGGCTGGTGCGGCTGGCCCATCTGCTCGGTGCCGAGGACCCTGAGGACGTTGTCCAGGAAGCGTTCTGCCGGCTGTACGACGTACGCCGGCACCGCGAGGTCGGCAATCCGGCCGCCTACCTGAACCGGATCGTGGTCAACGAGGTCCGGACGCGGCGCCGGCGGAAGATCCTCAGCGACCGGAAGGTCCTCTATCTCGTCACCGCGGCACCTGCCGACGAACAGGTTGTTCTGAGCGAATCGATCCGCGGGCTGCTGCGGGCGCTCGATCACCTCGCGCCGCGGCAGCGGGAGGCGCTGGTACTGCGGTACTGGCTCGATCTGCCGCTGGCGGAGATCGCCGACGCGATGCAGGTCCGCGTCGGCACCGTCAAGTCACTGGTCAGCCGCGGCCTCGCCAGGCTCGCGACCGAACTCGAGGACCACCGATGAACGAAACCGAACGCCGCCTGAGCCGGGAGCTCGACCGCGCCGCCGCGGCCCGGACCGTCGACCTCGACGAGCTGTGGGAGCAGGTCCAGGCGCGTACCGCTCGCAACCGCCGCCGATCGCTCGTGCCGTACCTGGCCGCCGCCGCGGTCGGGGTCGTGGTCGTCGTGACCGCGACGCTTCTCGCCAGAGGCACTGAAGGGCCCGGCCCGGTGACGACACCTGACGTGACCCCGCAGCAGAAGACGACGCCCGGACCGCGCCCGGCTGTCATCGGCGGCTGGGGCTGCCAGAACCAGCGGACGATCGAGCCCGGCACCAACTCCGTGACGGGCAAGCCGGTCCGCGCCGTCCTCGATCCGTCGACCGCGCCTCCGGAGGCCGTCGCGTACGGCGTTCCGCAGTACCAGTTCACGTTCAACGCGACATCCGGCACGCTCGACTACGCGGACGCCTCCGGGCACCGGATCGCGCGCACCGAGCTGACCCGGACCGACACCGGCTGGCTCGTCGGCACCCGTACCGTGTGTTCCGGCCCCGCGGGCCGTCTCTCGCCGAACCCGGTCGAGCTGGGCAAGTACACGGAGTCGCCGCTGCCGCTGGACCCGACGTCGGCGCAGGTCCAGGCGAATCCGCCGATCGGCGAGCCGATCCTGGTCGACGACCGCACCTACTACGACGCCGCCGGGATGCTCCGGCACCGCAGCCTGTATGCGTTCGTGACCAAGGACGGATACGAGTTCGCGGGCATGCCGGGCGATACGTCGTACTCGACCGGCGGCCAGAAGGAGGACACGATCGGCGGCGCCAACCTCTCGCCGGCGGTCGGCACGGACGACACCTACATCTTCGGCGTGCACGACAACCTGGGGATGGTGCTCAGCTACCTCACCGGGAAGTCGACGGTGGAAGGCCTCAGCTCACGCGACGCCGACACCAACACGGCCGGCACCTCCCAGCGGTTCACGTTCCCGGGCGGCCGCACCCTCTACACCGTCGTCCCCGCACCTGCCCGCGACGGCCGAACCTACGTCACCGTCCACCGCTCGACCGGCGACGACCCGCCCCGCCGCTTCTAGCGCTTGCGCGGGCCGCGAATAGCGACGTACAGCAGCGCGACGCCGAACGCGGCGACGATCGGGCCGACGGTTGCCCAGAGTGTGCTGCCCGTCATTGAGCTGCCCTTGAGGTAGCCGAGGCCTTGCAGCGTCCAGACGCCGCCGATCGCGATGAGCAGCGCAGCGAAGGCGATGGCGACGATCTTTCCCATGCGGGGAGGTTAGCGGAGTTCGGCGGAGCGGCGGCGGGTGCGGAAGGCGGCGACGCTCTCGCGATGGGCGCAGGTGTCGCTGCAGTAGCTCTTGCTGCTGTTCCTCGATCGGTCGACGAACGCTCTCCGGCAGGCGGCCGATGCGCAGATGCCGAGGCGGCGAGCGTTGCCGTCGCACACGAACAGCACCAGACCCATCAGCGCGGTGACGGCGAGCCAGTGGATCAGGCCCTCGTCGGCGGCTTCGAAGTGCAGGTGAGGTTCGCCGTGCTCGGTGCTGATCCGAGGGAGTGCCCGGTAGGCGCGCAAATGCTCGTTGAGCACCGTCGCCGCGGAGACGGGGTCCTGCGCGCCGGTGTCGAACACGGCACGTAAGTGCGTTCGCAGGTCGCGTGCTGCTGTCGCGTCGGCGTCTGTTGCGGTCCAGTTCGTCATCGCGTCGCGGTACAGGGCGGTGACGGCCGCCAGATCGATTCCCGCGGGCAGGGCCGGGTTGCCCTCCAGTTCGGTCAGATCCGCGTGCTGGGCGAGGAAGTCGGTCAGTCCTGCGGCGTCGGTGAGGTCGTCCGCGCCCGTCGGTTCGGATCGGGTGTTGACCAGGTCGACCGCCAGTTCCAGCCCGAGCGTGTTGTAGTACCCAAAATGCATTTGACCTGTCACCAGCCCCTGACTAGCGTGTTACATGTAAAAGGAAGATCGCCTGTAACCCTATCTCGTGAGTCAGGACCGCACCATGACCACCTTCGAGGCAGCCACTCCGCTCGGCGCCGTCCGCGGGACCGAGGCCGGTGGGCTCTTGCACTTCACCGGAATTCCGTACGCACAACCACCGGTGGGGGCGCTGCGGTTCGCAGCCCCTGAGCCGGCCGTGCCCTGGTCGGGCGTGCTCGATGCGACCGGCGGGCCGGTGGTTGCTCCACAGGGGCCGTCGCGGCTGGTCGGCGCGGTCGGGGAGTTCAGCGCCGACCAGAGCGAGGACTGTCTGCAGGTGTCGGTGACGACGCCGGCCGTCGACGGCGCTCGTCGTCCGGTCATGGTGTGGCTGCACGGAGGAGGTTTCTCCAGTGGGGGCGGAGCGCTGGACTGGTACGACGGCAGCACCCTCGCCCGAGAAGGCGGTGTGGTGGTGGTCGGCGTCAACTATCGGCTCGGACCGCTGGGCTACCTGCGGGTCGACGGAGTCGGCGACGGCAACGCAGGGCTGCTGGACATGGTCGAGGCACTGCGCTGGGTACGCGACAACATCGAGGCCTTCGGCGGCGACCCGGACAACGTGACGGTGTTCGGACAGTCCGCTGGTGGTCTGTGCACGCTGCTGATGCTCACGATGCCTGGGGCGCGAGAGTTGTTCCATCGCGCGATTCTTCAGAGCCCGCCTGCCGGGGTCCTGCCGCTGACCAGTCGCGAGGCAGAGCGCAATGCGGCGTTGCTGCACGACGCACTGGGGTATCCGGCGTTGGACTCCGCTGCACTGCGGCAGCGGCTGTCCGGGGAATCGACGGGACGGCTGCTGACCGCCGCGAGGCTGGTCGCCCGCGAGAGCGCTGTGCTCGGTGGCGTCGCGCCGCCGTACCTGCCGGTCGCAGACGGGTTCGAGTCCACGGACGTGCTGCTGTCGGCGGCTGCCCGCGGTGCTGCAGAGGCCGGCATCCCGCTGATCGTCGGTACGACCCG
Source organism: Kribbella speibonae (assembly GCF_004331375.1). Classification (NCBI taxonomy): domain Bacteria; kingdom Bacillati; phylum Actinomycetota; class Actinomycetes; order Propionibacteriales; family Kribbellaceae; genus Kribbella; species Kribbella speibonae. The sequence goes on from NZ_SJKC01000004.1 coordinate 444,308, forward strand.
TGACGAGGCGTGGGCCATGGTTTACGGCCAGGCGGCCGCGGAGGCCACCCGGGAGCAGGTCCAGCAGTTCGTCGACAGCGACCCGACTGGACGGACGCCACGCGACGCGCTCAGCGCGGCTGAAGTGCTGGTGGACGTGATGACCGACCGCTGGTTCACCGTTCCTGCTCACTCGTTTGCCCACGCGGTTGCCGCCGCGGGATGCAAGGTGTGGGTCTACCGGCTGGACTGGGCGCCGGCAGGTTCACCGCTAGGCGCCTGCCACTGCCTGGAGTTGCCGCTGGTCTTCGGTACCGCTGACGCCTGGGCCGCCGCGCCCATGCTGGCCGGCGCCGATCCGGCCGAGCAGGAGGCGCTGTCCGCGCGGATTCGCGGCAACTGGCTGAGCTTCGCCGCCACCGGTGAGCCTGCCGGCGACCTGCCGTGGCCCAGCTACGACGACGGTCGCTCCACGATGATCTTCGATACCCGGTCCGGCGTCGTCCGCGACCCCGTCGGCCTCGACCTGTGACCCGTTGCCGATGACAACCAATTTGACGAAAGGCAGGTAAGACCATGACCGCGGACGCCAACGTCCTGCACCACGTCGGGCTGATCGGCCGCGACCTGGACGCCGTGATCGGGCAGTACGAGGACCTCGGGTTCTCGTTCACACCGCTGACGGTGCCGCAGATCAAGCTGCGGCCCGACGGCGAGCCGGAGTTGATCGGCGCCGGGAACCGGACCGCCGTCTTCACCCACAACTACCTGGAAGTACTGGCGATCGTCGACCCGTCGCGCTGGGCCGAGGTCACGCCGGAGCAGAAGGGCCCGTACAACCTGGACCGGCCGCTGTCGCGCTACGAGGGACTGCACGTCATGCACTTCGGTACCGACGACATCGAGTCCGTGCACGAGCGGCTGGTCGCCGAGGGCGTGCCCACGCGAGGAGTCCACCCGTACCAGCGGATGGTCGACACGGACGAAGGCCCGAAGCCCATGCGGGCCCTGGCGATGGGCTTCCCGCCCGAGGCCAACCCTGAGGCCCTCGTGCAGATGGCACAGCACCTCACCCCGGAGCGGATCTTCCAGGAGCGCTACCAGCACCACGCCAACGGCGCCGTCGACGTCGTCGAGATCACCGTCTGTGGCGACGACCCACAGCGGTACGCGGCGCTGTACGCGAAGTACACCGGCCATGACTGCACGCGCGCCGGCGACGTGTGGACGGTCGACCTGGGATTGTCGCGGGTGCGGGTGGTGTCGCCGGACGCGCTGCCGGCCCTCGTCCCCGGAGCCAAACTGCCCGCCGTTCCGTCCCTGGTGAATTTCACTGTCGCCGTGACGAGCCTGGACACGACCCGTGATCTGCTGGCTGACCGCGACGTTCCGTTCGACGTGGCCGGCGACATCGTTGTGGTGCCTGCCAGCCACGGGGCCGGCTCCGCAGTGTCGTTCACCGCGGCTTGAGGAGTTCGTCGCAGAGGGTTGTGAGTTGGTGGCGGAGGGGGCGGGCGCGGTCGGCGAAGGTGCGTTGGGCGGTGGTGTATTCGGCTTTGCCGTCGGGGGTTTCGATGCGGACGGGGGAGTAGCCGAGGGCGGCCAGGTCGTACGGCGAGGCGCGCATGTCGAGGGTGCGGATGTCGCGGGCGAGCTCGAAGCACTCCAGGAGCAGGGAGCTGGGGGTGAAGGGCATCAGCTTGGTCGCCCACTTGTAGAGGTCCATGTTCGCGTGCAGACAGCCGCCTTGCTCCAGGACGGGTTGCGTTTCGCGGGTCGGTTGCAGGACGTTGCGTGGGCGCGCGGGGGTGGTGAAGAAGCGGAAGGCGTCGAAGTGCGAGCAGGCGATCTTGTGCGACTCCACCACCTGATCGGTGCCTTCAGCACCTAATCGCAGCGGCCAGGAGTCGTGGCGTACGTCGGGAGTTTGGTAGACCATCGCCCATTCGTGCAGCCCGAAGCAGCCGAACTGGGGTTGCCGATCGAGCGTGGCGGACAGCAGCCGGCGGATCCAGGTGATGCTGTCGGAGCGCCGGGTGATCTCGGCGGGATCGAGCGATGCGGTCCCGTCGACGACCTGGTAGCCACGGCGGCCGTCGTACGACGCGGCGTCCAGCAACCGCACGCCCGGCCCGGGATGCCAGACGCGGAGCTGGTTCGGGCGGGTCGGGTAATAGGTGAAGAGGAAGTCCTCGACCGGATGTGGTTCCCGGCGGCGGCGCCGGTCCAGGTGATCGGCCAGCAGTACGTCGACGCGTGCGGCGTGATCGGCGGCGTACGAGGACCACTCGGTGGCAGTCAGCGTCTTCATAGGTCCAGGGCGTACGCGTACAGGTCGACGCCTGGGATGGGGGACCAGTCGCGCTCCGGGAGGCGGGTGAACCCAAGGCGCTCGTAGATCCGGTGGGCGGCGGTCATGTACGTGGCGCTGCTCAGCACGATCCGCCGCTGCCCGAGCTCACGGGTCCGCGCGATGCAGCGCTCGGTCAGCAAGGTCCCGACCCCCAGACCCCGCGCGCGACCGGCCACACCGAGCATCCGGAACTCGCCCTCGTCGTCGAGCCCGATCTCCCGATAGACCGACCCGACGGGACAGTAGGTGACAGTGCCCAGCAGGCCGGACGAGTCCACCGCGACCCACAGCTCCGCCTTCGCGGCGCGGTCCGCGGCTGCACGGAGCGTCATCGCGTACTCACCACGAACGAAGCCGTCGTGCGAGTACGCCTCCACGGTCAGCTCGCCCACAGCGTCGTACTCCGCAGGAAGGGCAACCCGGATCTCAACAGTCACCGCATAACTGTCTCATCTCATGCTTCTGTAGGCTCGGCCCGTGCGTATCGCCAGATTCTCCGTGGACGACGAACCGAAGTACGGCGTCGTCGAGACCGACGACCCCGAAGGGCTCGTCGGTACTGTCAACGTTCTCGACTCGGACCCGCTCTACCGGTCGGCGCAGTTCACCGGGGAGAAGCTGCAGCTCGCGGACGTCCGGCTGCTGGCGCCGGTGATCCCGCGCAGCAAGGTGGTCTGCGTCGGCCGCAACTACGCGGCACATGCCGCGGAGCTCGGCAACGACGTACCGCAGCAGCCGATGATCTTCCTGAAGCCGAACACCAGCGTGATCGGCCCGCGGGACGGCATCGTCTACCCGGAGCAGACCAACGACCTGCACTTCGAGGGCGAGCTCGCGATCGTGATCGGCCGGATCTGCCGGGACCTGCCCAAGGAGCGGGTCAACGAGGTGATCTTCGGCTACACGGTCGCGAACGACGTGACCGCGCGCGACCTGCAGAAGAGCGACGGGCAGTGGGCCCGGGCCAAGGGGTACGACACGTTCTGCCCGCTCGGCCCGTGGATCAGCACCGAGTTCGACGCGTCCGACGTCCGGGTCAGCACCGAGCTGAACGGCGAGCCCAAGCAGGACGGGCGCACCTCCCAGTTCATCTTCGACATCCCCGAGGTGCTGGCCTACATCACCTCCTTCACCACGCTGCTGCCCGGTGACGTGGTGCTGACCGGCACCCCGGCCGGAGTCGGCCCGATGCTGCCCGGTGACGAGGTCTCGGTCAGCGTCGAGGGCCTCGGAACCCTGACGAACAAGGTGATCGTGCGTGACTGACCCCGTGCTGGGCGATCTCGAGCCGCATGAGGTGCGCGTCCGGTTCCCACCGTCACCGACGGGTCTGCTGACCGTCGGCAACATCCGCAGCGCGCTGTTCAACTGGGCCTTCGCCCGGCACTTCGGCGGCAAGCTGGTGCTCCGCATCGAGGACACCGACACGGCGCGGAACACCGCCGAGGGCTACCGCTACACGTACGACGCTCTGCGCTGGCTCGGTCTGACCTGGGACGAGGGCCCCGAGGCCGGCGGTGACTTCGGTCCGTACCTGCAGTCCGAGCGGATGGACCTCTACGCCGACGTGGTCGCGAAGCTCATGGCCGCGGGCAGGGCGTACCACTGCTACTGCTCGCAGGAGGAGCTCGACCAGCGTCGCGAGGCGGCCCGCACGGCCGGCCAGCACAGCGGGTACGACGGCCACTGCCGCAACCTCACGCCCGAGCGGGTCCAGGCGTACGTCGACGAAGGCCGGCGCCCGGTGGTGCGGCTGCGGATGCCGGACCACCCGATCGTGTTCGACGACCTGGTCCGCGGCGAGATCACGTTTCTGCCGGAGAACCTCGGCGACTACGTCCTGGTCCGCGCGAACGGCTACCCGCTCTACCCGCTGGTGAACCCGGTCGACGACGCGCTGATGGAGATCACCCACGTGCTCCGCGGCGAGGACCTGCTGCCGTCGACGCCGCGCCAGATCGCCCTGTACGAGGCGCTCGCGGACATCGGCGTCGGCAGCGGCCGGACGCCGCGCTTCGGGCACCTGCCGTTCGTGATGGGCGAGGGCAACAAGCGGCTGTCCAAGCGGGACAAGGGATCCGGGCTGACGGAGTACGTCGACCGCGGGTTCCTGCCCGAGGGCCTGCTGAACTACCTGGCGCTGCTCGGCTGGTCGATCGCCGAGGACCGTGACGTGTTCACGATGGCGGAGATGGTCGAGGCGTTCGACATCCGCAAGGTGAACTCGAACGCGGCCCGCTTCGACCCGAAGAAGTGCGAGGCGATCAACGCCGCGCACATGCGGCTGCTGCCGCAGGACGAGTTCGCGCAGCGGATGATCCCGTTCCTGACCACGGCCGGGGTGCTTGCGGAGCCGCCGTCCGCGGAGGACCTCGCGGTACTGCGGGCCGCCGTACCGCTCGTGCAGGAGCGGATGGACACGCTGTCGGAGTCCGAGGAGATGCTCGGGTTCCTGTTCGTCTCCGAGGACCGGTTCACGGTCGACCCGGACGCCGCCGCGAAGGTGCTGACCGGGGACGCGACCGCCGTCCTGGACGCCGCCGCCAAGGCGCTCGCCGACGTCGAGTGGACCACCGAGGCGATCGAGGCGGCGCTGCGGGCGTCGCTGATCGACGGGCTCGGGCTGAAACCGAAGAACGCGTTCGGGCCGGTCCGGGTGGCGATCTCCGGTCGCCGGATCTCGCCGCCGCTGTTCGAGTCCCTGGAACTGCTCGGGCGGGAGAAGTCCCTGCACCGGCTCGACCGCGCCCGCCGTACGACGTGATGAGCAAGCAGACGACGCCGTACCAGCGGCTGCTCGACAACGACGCCACGCCGCGCGCGTTCGTCGTCCTGGGCTCGTTCACGATCCTGGTCGGCTGGATGATCGCCGGCGTCGTGATCCAGGGGGTGCAACTCGCGATCCACAAGGACGCCGAGGGCACGCTGTCCTGGTTCGGCCTCCTGGGCGTCAACCTGACCCTGATCACCTTGATCCCGCTGTCGGTGCTGGTCGCGCGCGGGCTGAACAAGCAGACCCCGGGCCTGCTGTCGTCGGTCGTCGGCCGGCTGCGGTGGCGTCCGCTGGCGTGGTTCGCGCTGATCTCGGTCGTGCTCGAACTGATCGCGTTCGCGATCATCCAGATCGGGGACGTCCCGCTCGCCACGGGCGAACGCCACGGCGGCGGCATGGCGCCGGACGCGATCGCGATCATCGCGGTCACGCTGCTGACCTCGCCGATCCAGGCCGCGGGGGAGGAGTACTTCTTCCGCGGGTACCTGCTGCAGGCCGTCGGGTCGTTCGTGCGGACGTCGCTGGTGGCCGTGGTCGTCACCGGCGTGCTGTTCACCGCCGCGCACGGGATCTGGCCGTGGCAGAGCCCGGCGCTGTTCGTCGACCGGCTCGCGTTCGGCCTGATCGCCGGCCTGCTCGTCGTCCGGACCGGCGGACTGGAGGCCGGGATCGCGTCGCACGCTGCCAACAACGTGGTCACCTTCGTGTTCGCGGCGATGACCGACACGGTCGGGGCGAGCCTCGGCGTGAAGGACGCGCCCTGGCCGCTGGTGACGATCGATGTGGTGAAGTTCGCGGCATTCGGCGCGATCGCGTGGTGGCTGTCCGGCCGGATGAAGCTGGCCGCGACGTCCGAGCTGCCGTTGACCGCGGTGCCGGTCAGTGGCCCGGGACGGGTGTGACGGGAGTGACAACCCGCCGCGAGGGGGCCCGTTTTGCTGTCCGGTCCCTGCCTCGGGTAAGCTCTCCGAGCCGGGTTGATGAGGGCGGAAACAAACTCTCGACCCAGTGAAATGCCTTTGGGGTATGGGGTAATTGGCAGCCCGTCTGATTCTGGTTCAGTTAGTCTAGGTTCGAGTCCTAGTACCCCAGCGGATTGGACCGCACCGGTGAAAATCGGTAGAGTTCAACCTCGTTGCCCGGCCCGTCAGGACCGGATGACACACCTCTGGCCCCGTTGTGTAGCGGCCTAGCACGCCGCCCTCTCAAGGCGGTAGCGCGGGTTCGAATCCCGTCGGGGCTACCAGAGTCGAGCGCCTCCCATCATTCGGTGGGAGGCGTTTTCGTTGTGCTCAGCCTCAGCGTGAAGCGGGCGCCGCCGGGAGCTTCACCGGCGGTCGGCGTGCTGTCGTGGCCGTGAGCAATTTCGGCTCTTCTGTCCGATGTGTGGGTGGTGATCAGCCAGTTCCGCGGCCGTGCGACAGGTAGTCGTGGGTCGGCACCTGGTATTACCTGCCCCCAGCCACCAGCGCCTGTCCCGACGCCCCGCATCCGTCGCCCGCTCCGTCGCCCGGCCGTCGCCGCGGTGGTCGGCCGCTACCCGTCGTGCAGTCCCCAGTCCGGAACCAAACCAACAGGTTGCCGAGGGCGGGAGACAGGAACTGGGTACCGCGGACAAGAGCCGGATAACCCCAGCTGTCATGACGGGGGTGGTGGCTCTGGGGCGGCGGGTGGGAGGTCGCCGGATCGGCCCTACCCACCAACACATGCATCACAAGAGCCGTTACTACGGTCGTCGTCGACCTGCAGTACGACGTACCCGGCCTGCTCCTCGATCCGCACGGTGACCGCTGTCCGTACATGCCGCATCGCGTTGTCGATCAAGTTGCGGACCAGCCGATCCAGTTGCCGGGCGTCACCGTCCACGATCGCGGACTCGACCGAGTTGACCCGAGCTCCGGACCGGTCGGCCTGCTTCTGCTTGGAATCACCCCGAGAATCAGGTGCTGGACACCTCGAGGTCTAAGCGCTTAGAGTCTAACCGCTTAGACCTCTCCTGCTCGTGGAAAGGGGAACGCTGTGCGGCGTAACCTCTTCGCTCTTCCGGCCGTGGCGGTTGCCGCGGCCCTGCTGCTGGCCGGCTGTGGTGGCTCGTCCGGGTCCGGCGGCCAGGCAACGACCGACCCTGGTCCTGAGACCGGGACGATCACGTTCACGGGGACCGACAACGCCGAGACGTACCAGCCGGTGATCAAGGCCTTCGAGGCGAAGAACCCGGGGATCAAGGTGACCTACACCCAGATCCCGTTCGACCAGTTCAACGCGACCATGCAGCAGCGGCTGAGCGCGAAGGACACCGGGATCGACGTCTACACGGTCGACGAACCGCGGGTCTCGCAGCTCGCCGCGAAGGGGTTCCTCACCGACCTCAGCGACCTCGACGCCAAGGTGAAGACGTCGTTCAGCGCGACGGCGTACAAGACCAATCATTTCCGCGACAAGCTCTGGTCGTTGCCGATGTGGAACTCGACGCAGTTCCTCTTCTACAACAAGACCGCGCTCGCGAAGGCCAAGGTGACGCCGCCGACCGCGGACCCGGAGCAGCGCTGGACCTGGGAGCAGGTCGAGGCCGCCGGCCGGAAGGCGATGCAGTCGGGCGGGACGAAGTACGGCCTGTTCCTGGAGCAGCCCGAGGCGTACTACCAGCTGCAGCCGCTGGCCGAATCGCTCGGCGGCGGATCCGGGATCGAAGGCGACGACGCCCTCACGCCGGCGGTCGAGACCGACGGCTGGAAGAAGGCGATGCAGTGGTACGGCGCGACGTTCGCGAGCGGACTGTCGCCGCGGGGCATCGGCGGGTTCCAGACCGGCCCGGTGTTCGCGGCCGGTGACGTCGCGTTCTTCGTCGGCGGGCCGTGGGACCTGAAGATCTTCGGCAGTTCGAAGATCGACTGGGGAGTCGCCCCGATGCCGTACTTCCAGGGCGGCAAGCCGGTCACGCCGACCGGTTCGTGGTCGCTGGGCGTCAACCCGGCGTCGAAGCAGCAGGGGATGGCGCGCAAGTTCGTCGAGTTCGCGACGCTGGACCCGGCCGGCAACCTGGCCACCACGAAGACGACGACGATCATCCCGGCGAACCTCGAGGCGCAGAAGCAGTACACCCCGCAGATGGACACCTTCTCCGGTGCGAAGACGGCCGGGGCGGCCGCGATCACGACGTACGAGAGTGAGCACACGGCGGTGTCGCGGCCGGTGAGTGTCGGGTACATCCAGTTCGAGGAAGTGATGGGGAAGGCGTTCGCGGACATCCGCAACGGGACGAACTCGGACGCGCGGTTGCAGGAGGCAACTCGCCAGCTCACCGACGCCTGGAAGTCCATTAAGTGAAGCAGAGGCAAGGGCTGATCGCTCTCGCGTTCCTGGCGCCCGCGCTGGTGTGTCTCGCCGTACTGCGGATCGTCCCGGCAATCTCGGCCGTGGTCGAGAGCTTCTACACCGAGAGCCTGCTGCGCGGCGGGCGGGTGTTCGCGGGCCTCGGCAACTACACGGATCTGCTGTCGAACAAGGACTTCCGGCAGTCGGTCGGTGTGACGCTGCTCTTCACCGTGCTGGTGAACCCGATCCAGGTCGCGGTCTCGTTCCTGCTCGCGGTCCTCTTCACCCAGCGGGCCGCGGGCGCGCGGCTCTGGCGCACGCTCGTGATCCTGCCGATAGCCACCCCGCCTGCGGTGTCGGCAGTGATCTGGAGCGTCATCTACCGGCCCGACGGCTTGGCGAACGGCGTACTGGAACGGCTGGGTCTGCCGGCGCAGCCGTTCCTCACCTCGCCGGGTCAGGTGCTGCCGTCGCTGATCGTCCTGCTGTCCTGGATCGGCGTCGGGTACTGGATGCTGTTCCTGATCGCGGGGATTCAGGAGGTCCCGGAAGAGGTCCGCGAGGCCGCGCTGCTCGACGGCGCGGGTCCGTGGCGGCGGATGATCTCCGTCGTCCTTCCGCTGGTACGGCGCCCGCTCGCGTTCGTCCTGGTCGCCGACACGGTGTCGAACCTGCTCGTGTTCGCGCCGGTGCAGATCCTCACCAAGGGCGGGCCGAACGGCAACAGCAATCTGCTGATGTACGACGTCTACAGCCGCGCGTACGCGATCGGCGACATCCACGTCGCGCAGGCCGAGGTCGTCATCCTGGTCGCGCTGACGCTGGCGATCGTGGCCGCGCAGTTCCGGCTGCTGCGAGGTGACCAGTGAAGCGGGTGAGCCTCTCGGTGCTCGGCGGCGCCGTCGGCATTCTGTTCTTCCTGCCGTTGCTCTGGGTCGTCACGAACTCGCTGCGCCCCGGCTCGGAGACCTTCGCCAACCTCAGTCCGCTGTCCTGGCAGACATTCCTCGAGCTGCGTCCCACCCTCACCAACTACTCCGCGCTGCTGGACAGCCCGATCGGTCGCGCGACACTCAACTCGATCCTGGTCAGCGCGGCCACCGTCGTCATCGGCCTCGCGGTCTGCGCGACCGCGGCCTTCGGGCTGGCGGCGTTCCAGTTCCGCGGGCGCGGGCTCGTGTTCGGCATCGTCGTACTGAGCTTCCTGGTGCCGTTCGACGCGATCGCGATCCCGCTGTCGACGATGTTCCGGGACTGGCAGCTGACCAACACGTTCGCGGGTCTGGTGCTGCCGGGGATCGGCAACGGGATGGCGATCTTCCTGCTGCGGCAGTTCTTCCTCGGTATCCCGGCCGAACTGGTCGAGGCCGGGCGGCTCGACGGGCTCGGCTGGTTCGGGGTGTTCCGCTGGATCTACCTGCCGCTGTCGAAACCCGCGCTGATCGGCGCCGGCCTGATGCTGTTCCTCTTCCAGTGGCAGGCCTACGTCTGGCCGCTGCTGATCGGCACCGACGCCGAGCACATCCTCGGCCCGGTCGCGCTGTCCAACCTGCAAGGCCAGAACTTCACCGACTACGGTCTCGTGTTCGCGGGCGCCGTGGTCCTCACCGTCATTCCGCTGGTCGTCATCGCCGGCTTCCAGCGGTACTTCGTCCAGTCCGTGTCGAGTACCGGGCTCAAGTAAGGAGAACATGCGCTCCCTCATCCTGGACACCGATATCGGGTCCGACGTCGACGACGCCATGGCGCTCGCCCAGCTCCTCGGCAGCCCGGAGATCGACCTCGTCGAGGTGCACACCGTGTACGGCGACACGCGGCTGCGGGCCCAGTTGGCTCGACGGTACGGCGTACTCGCGGGCCGCTCACTGGACGTCGTACCGGGGCTCGCTGAACCGTTGTCGGGGCGGGAGGTCTGGTGGGCCGGGCATGAGGGCACGCTGCACGACGCCCTGTCCGAGGAAACCATCAGCGCCGACACCGCGCCCGAACGACTGGTCGCACGGCTCCGCGAGCAACCTGGTGAGCTCGACGTGGCTGCGATCGGTCCGCTGACCAACGTGGCGGCCGCACTGGCCCTCGAACCGCAGGCGGCCTGGTGGATCCGGCACCTGTGGGTGATGGGTGGCTCGTTCGGCGACGACGTGTGCGAGCACAACTTCAAGTCCGACGACGTGGCCGCGCAGGCCGTGCTGAACGCGGGGATCCCGACCACGATCACCGGCCTGGAGATCACCCAGCAGGTCGCGATCGAGGCGGCGCGACTGGAGCGGATCCGCGCCGCTGGCCCGCTCGGTGCCGCGCTCGGGGCGGACATCGAGCAGTGGTGGGCGTACTGGAACGAGACGTGGAACGTGCCGCACGACCCGGTCGCGGTACTCGCGCTGAGTCGCCCGGAACTGTTCACGTTCTCCAAGCTCGGGCGGGTGACGATCGAGGTCGGGGGAGAGCGCGCGGGGCACAGTACGTTCGCGCCTGATGCGGACGGCACCGTGCGGATCGTCACCGCGGTAGAGGCCGAGCACGTGGCCGAGGAGATCACGGCGCGGATCGTGGCCGCGGGGACGGCATACGCTGTGGCTCGTGGGGAGATCGATGGCGACCGCACGTGACGTCGCGGAACGCGCCGGCACGTCCACGGCGGTCGTCAGCTACGTCTTCAACAACGGCCCCCGGCCCGTGTCGGCGGAGACCCGCCGGCGCGTGCTGGAGGCCGCGGCGGAACTGGAGTACCGGCCGAACATCCTCGCCCGGGCGCTGAGCGCGGGCCGCACGTACTCGCTCGGACTACTCATCCCGCAGATCCGCAACCCGTACTTCGCCACGCTCGCGGAACACCTGGAGAACTACGCGCGGCAGCACGACCACCTGCTGCTGATCGGCGACTCGGCCGGCGACCCGGAACAGGAGTCGGCCCATATCGGGTCGTTCATCGAACGCAAGGTCGACGGCGTCGTCCTCGTCTCGCTGCTCGTCGCGCCGGCGATCCAGCGCTTCGCGACCGCCGGCGTACCCGTTGTCGCTTTGCATCCGGTGCCCGACGGAGTGACGGTCTCCACGCTCTCGATCGACTACGTCGCGGCCGCGGAGACCTCGGCGGACCATCTGCTGTCACACGGCTACCGGACCCTCGGCGTCGTCACCGGTCCCGAGGATTCACCCGGTACGGCGGAACACCGCAGCGGCATCGAACGCGCGCTGAAGGCACACCCACGAGCCTCGGCGCGGTACGTCGCGTCGCCCGTGTCGCGGTTCGCCGCGCGGGACGCCGTACGCCCGTGGTTCGCGCAGAAGCGCCCGCCGCGGGCGATCTACTGCTCGACGGACGAGCAGGCGTTCGGCGTACTGTTCGCTGCCTGGGAGGCCGGGCTGCAGGTGCCTGACGACGTCGCCGTGATGGGCTTCGACGGCACCAGCGAGTGCACCGTGACGATCCCGCCGCTCGCCAGCGTCCGCCAGCCCATCGAGGAAACCGCACGCCAGGCGGTCGAACTACTGCTCGACCGCACCAATCCGCCCGCAGCCCGCCACGTCCTCGACTACGAACTGGTCCCGAGTACGTCGTGTGGTTGTCAGGCAGGCGTTGGGTCGGACTGAGACGCCCCCGGTTGCGGCAGCGCTCGCCGTACGGACAGACCGACACCGATCAGTACGGCGCCCCAGACGATGGCTGTCACGCCGAGGAGCGTCGCAACGGTCACCGCGCCGGCGCCCGGGTTGGCGGCGAAGAGCACGCCGATGAAGATCGAGAGCAGTCCGCTCAGCAGTAGCAGCCAGCGTGGCATCACCTGGTGACTGCTGAAGGCGCCGGCGAACTCGAAGATGCCCCGGATGATCAGCCAGATCCCGAGGATCCAGGTCAGCGTCTTCGCCGTCATCCCCGGGCTGGTGATCGCGAAGAACGCCGCGATCAAGGCGATCACCCCGAGGGTGACCAGGAACAGCCGGCTGCCCTTCGCCTCCGGCTGGAAGGCCTGGGCGATCGATCCGATCCCGTCGGTGAGGGCCCAGAACCCCCAGAGCAAAGCCAGTGCGATCGCCGTGGAGATCGGCCAGGCGATCGCGAGAATCCCGAACACGATGCCGATCGCGCCACGCACGAGCAGCATCTTCCACCCCAGCGTCAACCACTCCCGCTCCATATCGGTCCTCCTCGAGGCGTTCGTTCTCCTCATGGTGATCCGATTGCTCACTCACGGCAATCACCCGCGGCGCGAGTAGCCTGAGGGCATGGCCGTCGAGTTCAATCACACGATCGTGAATTCCAGCGACAAAGAGGCGTCGGCACGCTTTCTGGCCGGCATCCTGGGGCTCGGGGAACCGAGCAGTTACGGGCCGTTCGCGGTCGTTCAACTCGCGAACGGGACCTCGTTGGACTTTGCTGACGCCGGCGGGCAGCCGCGGACGCAGCACTACGCGTTTCTGGTGAGTGAGGACGAGTTCGACCAGATTCACGCGCGGATCGTCGAGCGGGGGCTGACCTACTGGGCGGACCCGTTCCATCGGCAGGAGCGCGAGATCAACACCAACGACGGCGGGCGCGGCCTCTACTGGGACGACCCCGACGGGCACAGACTCGAGATCCTCACGGTCCCGTACGGCGGCTGGCCGTCGGCCTGAAGCTGCTACTCGGAGGCGCGGCGGAGGGCCTCGGAGAGGCGTTCGGCGGCGGCCATGACGGCGGGGGCGTGCATCCGGCCGGGCTGCCGGGAGAGGCGTTCGATCGGGCCGGAGACCGAGACGGCGGCGATCACCTTGCCGCTGGGGGAGCGGACCGGAGCGGAGACCGACGCGACGCCCTGCTCGCGTTCGCCGACCGAGTGCGCCCAGCCGCGACGACGTACGCCGGCCAGTGCGGCCGCGTTGAACGAGGCGTTGTGCAGACCGCGGTGCATCCGCTCCGGGTCTTCCCACGCAAGCAGTATTTGAGCGGCCGACCCGGCCGCCATGGTCAGCTGGCTGCCCACCGGGACGGTGTCACGCAGACCGGACGGACGCTCGGCGGCGGCGACGCACACCCGGTACTCACCCTGGCGGCGGAACAGCTGCGCCGACTCACCGGTGATGTCCCGCAGTCGCGCCAGCACCGGGCCGGCGGTCGCGAGCAGCCGGTCCTCACCGGCCGCGGAGGCCAACTCGCTGAGTCGCGGGCCGAGCACGAAGCGTCCCTGCATGTCGCGGCCGACCAGGCGGTGGTGCTCGAGCGCTACCGCCAGACGATGTGCCGTCGGGCGCGCCAGCCCCGTCGCCGCGACCAGTCCGGCCAGGGTCGCCGGTCCGGACTCGAGTGCGGACAGAACGAGAGCTGCTTTGTCGAGAACGCCGACTCCGCTAGAGTTGTCCATGAGACGATACTGCCGTCTCGAATCGTGGAACGCAAGTCGCTTCAGCCGCCCAATCGAGAGCACTGTGAGCGAAAGCACTCAGCACGCAACCATCTCGCGACCGGGGTGGTGGGGTGGGAAAAGTATCCAAGGAGGAGAGTCTGATGGGTAGGACGTTGTCGGAAAAGGTCTGGGATGCGCACGTCGTGCGCCATGCCGACGGAGAGCCCGACCTCCTGTACATCGACCTCCACCTGGTGCACGAGGTGACCAGTCCGCAGGCGTTCGACGGGCTCCGGCTGGCGAACCGCCCGGTCCGCCGTCCGGATCTGACCATCGCCACCGAGGACCACAACGTCCCGACGTACGACGTGGACAAGCCGATCGCCGACCCGGTGTCGCGGACGCAGGTGGACACGCTGCGCAAGAACGCCGAGGAGTTCGGCATCCGGATCCACACCCTCGGCGACCCGGACCAGGGCGTCGTGCACGTGATCGGCCCGCAGCTCGGCCTGACCCAGCCCGGGATGACCGTGGTCTGCGGTGACAGCCACACCTCCACCCACGGCGCGTTCGGGGCGATTGCCTTCGGCATCGGTACCAGCGAGGTCGAGCACGTGCTGGCCACCCAGACGCTGATGCAGGCCCGCCCGAAGACGATGGCCGTCACCGTCGACGGCGTACTGCCGGACGGCGTTTCGGCCAAGGACCTGGTGCTGGCGCTGATCGCGCAGGTCGGCACCGGCGGCGGCCAGGGCTACATCGTCGAGTACCGCGGCGAGGCGATCCGGGCGCTCAGCATGGAAGCCCGGATGACGATCTGCAACATGTCGATCGAGTGGGGCGCGAAGGCCGGCATGATCGCGCCGGACGAGACCACGTTCGCGTACCTGAAGGACAAGCCGCACGCACCGCAGGGCGTCGACTGGGAAGCCGCCGTCGAGTACTGGAAGAGCCTGGCCACCGACGACGACGCCGCCTTCGACCGTGAGGTCGTGCTGCGCGCCGAGGACATCGCGCCGTTCGTCACCTGGGGCACCAACCCCGGTCAGGGTGTTCCGCTGTCCGCGACCGTGCCGTCGCCGGACGACTTCGACAACGAGAACGACAAGGTCGCCGCCGAGCGGGCCCTGGAGTACATGGGCCTGACCGCCGGTACGCCGCTGCGCGAGATCCACGTGGACACGGTGTTCCTGGGGTCCTGCACCAACGGCCGGATCGAGGACCTGCGCGCCGCGGCCGGCGTACTGGCCGGACGGAAGGTTGCCGAGGGCACCCGGATGCTCGTCGTCCCGGGCTCCGGCCGGGTCCGGCTGCAGGCCGAGGCCGAGGGCCTGGACGCGATCTTCAAGGACGCCGGCGCCGAGTGGCGCGGCGCCGGATGCTCGATGTGCCTGGGCATGAACCCGGACCAGCTGGCCCCGGGCGAGCGCAGCGCCTCCACCTCGAACCGGAACTTCGAAGGCCGGCAGGGCAAGGGCGGACGCACCCACCTGGTGTCGCCGCTCGTCGCCGCCGCGACCGCTGTCACCGGGACCCTGGCCGCTCCGGCCGACCTGCCGCCCGTCGCCGTACCTGCGAACGTCTGAGGAGCAACGGAATCATGGAAGCCTTCACCCAGCACATCGGTACGGCGGCTCCGCTGCGCCGCAGCAACGTCGACACCGACCAGATCATCCCGGCCGTGTACCTGAAGCGGGTCACCCGCACCGGCTTCGAGGACGGGCTGTTCGCGGCCTGGCGCAACGATCCGTCCTTCGTGCTCAACCAGCCCGAGTACGAGGGTGTCTCGGTGCTCGTGGCGGGACCGGACTTCGGGACCGGATCCTCCCGGGAGCACGCGGTCTGGGCCCTGCTCGACTACGGGTTCCGCGTCGTCGTGTCGTCGCGGTTCGGCGACATCTTCCGCGGGAACTCCGGTAAGGCCGGTCTGCTCGCGGCCCTGGTGACACAGGAGGTCGTGGAGCAGCTGTGGACCGCGATCGAGGCCGACCCGGGAACCAAGGTCACGGTCGACCTGGAGAACAAGACGATCTCCGCCGGTGACGTCGCGGCGCCGTTCGAGATCGACGACTACACGCGCTACCGGCTGCTGAACGGTCTGGACGACGTCGGCATCACGCTGTCGCACGCGGACGAGATCGCTGCCTACGAAGCGACCCGGCCGTCCTTCAAGCCCGCAACCCTTCCTGCCAAGGCCTGAAGCTCTCGCAGAGTTATCGCCCCCGTAACGTTTGGGTAGGCGGGGGCGATAACTCTGGTGTTACCCTTCTGGGGTTGCCAAGAACGTTGTCAGAACAAGGCTTGCGAGACCGAGGAGGTGAGGCGCTCATGACCAACAGCAGCGATCCCTCCAGACATACGGGTCTCGCTCGACCTGTGGGGGACTGACTTTCTTCCAGCAGTAGCGGTCGGGCAGACGTGCGCTCATCACTCTCACGTTTCCACCGCACCTGGAGGACTCATGTCCGACCTGCGCCTGCGTTCGCTTCGCGCGTTCAGCCGCACCCCGTCACTGCGTGCCGCCGCCCGTAAGCACGCCGCATCCGCCGCCGCGACAGCGATCGAGCCGGCCGAGAAGCTGTCCCGCGATCATCAGAAGCCCAAGGGACACAGCGTCGTCGACAGCGCGATCTACTGCGGCGGCAACCGGATCGCGTCCCCGGACTCGCTCGCGGACACGTACGCCGCGTTGCACGACTCCCCACAGAGCCTGGCCTGGATCGGCCTGTACCGGCCGGACCGCCGCGAACTCGCCTCGCTGGCGCAGGAGTTCGACCTGCACGAGCTCGCGATCGAGGACGCCAACGAAGCGCATCAGCGACCGAAGCTGGAGCGGTACGGCGACACGTTGTTCGTCGTACTGAAGGCCGCTCGGTACCGGGACGCGACCGAGGAGGTCGAGTTCGGTGAGGTGCACGTCTTCGTCGGCCCGGACTTCGTGGTGACGGTCCGGCACGCCGAAGCGCCCAATCTGGCCGCGGTACGGCGCCGGGTCGAACGCGACCCCGAACTCCTCGGCCGCGGCGCCGAGGCGGTGCTGTACGCGATCATGGACAAGGTCGTCGACGGGTACGCGCCGGTGGTCGCCGGTCTGGAGAACGACATCGACGAGATCGAGACCGAGGTGTTCCGCGGCGATCCGAAGGTGTCGCGGCGGATCTACGAACTGTCCCGCGAGGTGATCGAGTTCCAGCGCGCGACCCGGCCGCTGATCGGCATGCTCGAGCAGCTCCGCGGCGGGTTCCAGAAGTACGGCGTCGACGAGGAACTGCAACGTTCACTGCGCGACGTGGCCGACCACGTGACCGAAGTGGTGGAGAAGGTCGACGGCTTCCGGGAGTTGCTGCGCGACATCCTGACCGTGAACGCGACCCTGGTGGCCCAGCAGCAGAACGAGGAGATGAAGAGCCTCGCGATGGTCAGCAGTGAGCAGAACGAAGAGGTGAAGCGGATCTCTGCCTGGGCGGCGATCCTGTTCGCCCCGACGCTGATCGGCACCGTCTACGGGATGAACTTCGACAAGATGCCGGAGCTGCACTGGGAGTACGGATACCCCTTCGCGATCGGCCTGATGGCCTTGGTGTGTGGAGGTCTGCACCAGATCTTCAAGCGCCGCGGCTGGCTCTGAAAACGGCCGCAACGGGCCCAAACGGGCGAAATTGTGGCACGAATCGCCTAAAACAAGGCCGAATTGCCGCGTTGGTGTTTGTGAACGGCGTGTTGAGTCCATAACGTTCCTGTGAGATCGAGCGCTGTGCTCGACGCCTACGTTCACGGAGGGAAGCAGTGAACAAGAGCCAGTTGGTCGAAGCGCTCGCAGTGCACTTCGACGGAAACCGCCGCCAGGCCCAGCACGCACTGGAGTCGGTGATCGACACCGTCCAGCGCGAGCTGACCAAGAAGGGCGGCAAGGTCGCCATCACCGGTTTCGGTGCCTTCGAGGCCATCGAGCGTGGTGCGCGCATCGTGCGCAACCCGCGGACCGGTGAGACCAAGCGCGCCAAGAAGACCACGGTTCCGAAGTTCCGCGCGGGTGCGGAGCTGAAGGCCGTCGTCTCCGGCGCCAAGAAGCTGCCGAAGCTGGTAGCCCCGAAGCCGGCCGCGACCGCCACCAAGGCGGCTGCCCCGGCGAAGAAGGCCGCACCGGCCAAGGCCGCTGCGACGAAGACCGCCGCTGCGAAGAAGACGGTCGCGAAGAAGGCCCCGGCCAAGACGGTCGCCAAGAAGGCTCCGGCGAAGACCGTTGCCAAGAAGGCCCCGGCGAAGAAGGCCCCGGCCAAGAAGGTCGTCGCGAAGAAGGCGCCGGCCAAGAAGGCCCCCGCCAAGAAGACCGCGGCGAAGCGCACCGCTCGCTGATCTTCACGCACTGCGGCAAACCGCACAACAGCGAAGGCCGGTCACCCCACTCCAGGGGTTGACCGGCCTTCGCCGTTGTTCGGGGCAACCGACTACAGGCGGGTACCGAAGTCCAGCTTGGTGATCGCGAGCTCTGCACCCGAACCGGTGGTCTCGATCCGCACCCGTTGCCCCACCCGCAGATGCCGGACCGGGGTGTCGGCGACGGCGTGCACGGTGAACGGGAGCTCGATGCCGGTGTCCGTCAGCACCGCGCCGGAGAACGTCTCGCCGTCGTACCGGCTCACAGTTGCTTGCCTGGGCGCTTGCATGTCAGCAGGCTAGACCCTCGGTACCCGTCGCGGCGCCGAGCACCAGCGACATCACGTCCGCCGTCGCCGGACCGACTCCCAGCTGTACGGCGTGGGCGAGGTCGGCGGCCGTGTCGACGTCACGTCGTACCGACTCGATCGCGGTCAGTTCGATCGGCGTCGCCCCGGACGCCTGGTGCGCCAGGGCGGAACCGACACCGAAGCGCGGATCCAGCGCCACCCCGGGCGCTGCGGCGAGCAACGTCGTACCGGTGACGGGCTGGTCGATCACGAACGAGCGCGGCGCCGTACAGGCCGCGAGGACGGCGGTCAGTTCGGCCGGGCGGAGCGCGGGAAGATCGGCCGAGAGGGCCGCGATGCCGTTGCCACCGAACTCGGCAGCGGCCACAGTGGCTCCATGCAGCAAGGCTTCGTTCAGACCGGCGGCGGGCAGGTCCGGGACCACGTGCGCGCCGGCGGCGGTGACGTCCGCGGCGACCAGCGGGTCGTCGGTGACCACCAGGACCGTCCGCACCAGGGGAGAACCGAGCGCGGCCGCAGTAGTGTCGACAGCGAACGCGCGGGCCAGTTCGGGACGGTGCTGAGGGTAGGCCGGAGCGAGCCGGCTCTTCGCGATCGCCGTACGCTTCACCGGGATCACCAGGGTCCAGGGAGCGACCTGTAGGTCTGCCATCAGGCAGGATTCTCCCATGACCGACGGCCAGCATCAGCACCAGGAGGCAGCTGTGGACGCGAGGCAGGCGGACCCACGGCCGCCGCGTGGGTTCTGGTTCGGGGTGATCGTCGCGATCGTCAAGCCGTTCATGATCGTGTTCACCAAGTGCCGGTTCAGCGGCCGGGAGAACATGCCGCGGACCGGCGGCGTGGTGTACGTGCCCAACCACATCTCGCATTTCGACCCGGTCGTACTCGGGTACTTCATCTGGGAGTGCCGGCGGATCCCGCGGTTCCTCGGCAAGGCGTCGGTGTTCAAGATCCCGGTGGCCGGGAAGATCATCAGCGGCGCCGGGCAGATCCCGGTGTACCGGGAGTCCGCGCAGGCCGCGGACGCGTTCCGGGACGCGGTGGCGGCGGTCGAACGCGGTGAGTGTGTGGGCGTTTACCCAGAAGGGACGATCACCCGCGATCCCGAGCTGTGGCCGATGACCGGCAAGACCGGCGCCGCGCGGATCGCGTTGATGACCGGCTGCCCGGTGATCCCGGTCGCGAACTGGGGAGCGCAGGAGATCCTCAGGTCCTACACCGGCAAGGTGCGCTTCCGGTTGCTGCCGCGCAAGACGCTGCAGGTGCGGGCGGGGACGCCGGTCGACCTGAGCGCCTTCGAGGGCAAGCCGCTGACGAACCAGCTGTTGCACGAGGCAACCGAGGTGATCATGGCCCGGGTCGCCGAGACCCTCGGCGAACTGCGCGGCGAGACCCCGCCCAAGGAGCTCTACGACCTGCGCAAGGCCCGCAAGGCTCAAGGTGAGGAGAAGGAATGACCAAAGTCGCGGTGTTCGGCGCGGGGTCCTGGGGTACGGCGTTCGCCACGGTGCTGGCGAACGCGGGGAACCAGGTGTCGGTGTGGGCCCGGCGGGAGGACGTGTGCGACGCGATCAACGCGCGGCACGAGAACGCCGAGTACCTGCCCGGGATCGAGCTGCCGGACGCGATCACCGCGACGCATGACCCGGCCGCGGCGGCCGACGGGGCGGAGGCCGTCGTCCTCGCGGTACCGTCGCAGTCGCTGCGCGAGAACCTCGCGGACTGGGCCGGCGTGCTGCCGAACGCCGTACCGCTGGTCAGCCTGATGAAGGGCGTCGAGCTCGGGACGACGCAGCGGATGAGTGAGGTGATCGCGGAGCTGACCGGTGCCGGTCCCGAGCGGATTGCGGTGGTGTCGGGCCCGAACCTGGCGCGCGAGATCGCCGAGGGGCAGCCGGCCGCGTCCGTGGTGGCCTGCGCCGACGAGGGCACCGCGGCGCGGTTGCAGAAGCTGTGCCATTCCCCGACGTTCCGCCCGTACACGAACAACGACGTCGTCGGCTGCGAACTCGGCGGCGCCTGCAAGAACGTGATCGCGCTCGCGGTCGGGATGGCCGTCGGCCTCGGGTTCGGCGACAACGCCCGGGCGTCGGTGATCACCCGCGGCCTGGCCGAGATCGCCCGTCTGGGTACGGCGCTGGGCGCGGACGAGCACACGTTCTCGGGACTGGCCGGACTGGGCGACCTGGTGGCCACGTGCTCGTCGCCATTGTCGCGGAATCGGACTTTCGGCGAGAAACTCGGTCAGGGCATGACGGTCGCGGAGATCGCGGCCGGCACCCGGCAGGTCGCGGAGGGCGTGAAGTCCTGCGCGTCGATCAGCGAACTGGCGCACCATCACGACGTGGAGATGCCGATCGCGGAGCACGTCACGAAGGTCGTCGCCGGTGAGATGACCCCGAAGGACATGCTGTTCAGCCTGGTGTCGCGCTCGGCGAAGTCGGAGCGCTGGGGTTGATCCCGGAAGCGTTCGCGCGGAGCACCGTCGCGCGCGAAGGTGACGCCGGAGAGGCCTGGCTGGCCGAGTTACCCGGCATCGTCGAGGACCTCCTCGGGCACTGGGACCTGGAGCGGGACGGCGACGTCCTGCACGGGCAGGTCGGCGTCGTGGTGCCGGTCCGCGGTGACGCCGTGCTCAAGGTGTCGTTCCCGCATCCGGGGAACGTGCACGAGCCGGACGCCTTCGAGGCGTGGGACGGTCGCGGCGCGGTGAAGCTCTACGAACGTGACGACGCCCGCTACGCGATGCTCCTCGAGCGAGCGCACCCGAGCACCCTCGTCGAGCACACCGGCGACCTCGCCGCGATCGCCGGGGATCTGCTCGGCCAGTTGACGATCCCGGCGCCGGACGGCCTGCCCCGGATGTCGGAGAAGGCCGACACCTGGGCCGAAGACCTCCACAAGGACGCGGCGGAACTCGACCACCCACTGCCGGATGTTGTCGTGCGCGAGGCGATGGCGGCCGTCGACGAACTGTGCCGCGATCAGCCGGAGACGTTGGTTCACGGCGACTTCCACTCGAGCAACATCCTGCGTGCGGAGCGGGAGCCCTGGCTCGCCGTCGATCCGAAGGGGTACGTCGGCGACCCGGCGTTCGACGCCGCGATCTTTCTCCGCACCCGCGCGTACCACCTGTACCTCGCGGGCGCCGGCGACCTGCCGCGAACCTTGCGGACCGAGCTGGACCAGTTCGCCGAAGCCTCTGGAGTCGACGCCGTCCGCATCCGCCGCTGGTGTCAGCTGATCGTCGTCCAGTCCGCGTTCTGGGGCCGCCGCCACGGCTTCGGCCGTGCCCGCACCGGCGCCCAGCTCGACCGGGTGATCGCGGTGATTGACGAGCTCGCCGTCAGCTGGACTGATTAGCTCTGCAGTACCTGGTTCAGGACCAGGGTGGCGGCGCCGAGGAGGGCGGCGTCGCGTCCGGTCCGGGACGGGACCACGTGCAGGTGGGTTGTGGCCAGGGGCAACGATCGGGCGTAGACGGCCTCGCGGAGACCGGCCAGCAGACTGTCGCCGGCCTGGGAGAGGGAGCCGCCGACCACGATCACGGACGGGTTGAGCAGGCTGACCGCGGCGGCGAGGACGGTGCCGATCTCGCGACCGGCCTGGCGAATCTCCGCGATGGCCGCGGTGTTTCCGGCGCGGACCAGTTCGACGATGTCGCCGCTGGTGCCGACTCCAAGCCGGGTCGCCAGCGCGGCTGCGGAGGCGACAGCTTCCAGGCAGCCGGTGTTGCCGCAGCGGCAGAGCTCGGTGTGGCCGGGCGCCTGGATGTGACCGATGTCGCCGGCTGCTCCTTGGGCGCCGCGGTGCAACCGGCCGCCGCTGATCACGCCAGCTCCGATGCCGGTGGCAACCTTCACGAACAGCAGGTGCTCGACGTCCGGGTACGTCGTCGCGTGCTCGCCGAGCGCCATGATGTTCACGTCGTTGTCGACGAGCACCGGGCCCGGTAGCTCCCGGCTCAGTCGGCCGACCACGTCGTACGAGTCCCAGCCCGGCATGATCGGCGGGTGGTTCGGCCGCCCCGTGCTGTGCTCGACCGGTCCGGGCAGCCCGACCCCGGTGCCCGCCAGATCCTCCGGTGATCTCTGGGCCTCGCGCAGCAACGCGTGTCCGGCCTCGGCGACCGCGGCGAGGACGACCTCGGGTCCTTCGGCGATCTCGAGCGGCGTCGTCGACCGGTGCAGGATCTCGCCGGCCAGGTCGGTGAGGGCGACGGACAGGTGCGTCGCGCCGACGTCCGCGGCGAGCACGAGCCGCGCGACCGGATTGAACCGGAACCGCGCCGGCGGCCGGCCACCCGTCGACGCCGCCTCACCCGACGGCACCACGAGCCCGTCGGCGAGCAACGCCTCGATCCGCCCGGTCACCGTGGACCGCGCGAGACCGCTGCGCTCGATCAGCTCGGCGCGCGTCCGCGGTTGCCCGTCGAGGAGCAGCCGCAACACCGCGTCCGCCGTACCGAGATCGCTCATCACCGGACTTCCGTCGTACTGGCCGTGGACTTTTGCTTGACAGGGTTCAAAAGGGTCCCATAGCGTCCTACGACGTGTCCACCAAACGGCTCAGGGTAGGGATCGTCGGCGGCGGCTTCATGGGCCAGGTCCACGGCAGGTCCGCGTTGGTCTCCGGAGCGACCGTGGTCGGCGCCGTCGGCTCGTCGCCCGCGAGGGCTGAAGCCGCGGCGGAGGCGACCGGTGCCGAGCGCGGCTTCGCGTCCCTCGACGACCTGCTGGCCGCCGACATCGACGTGGTCCACATCTGTACGCCGAACAACACGCATCGCGAGGTCGCGCTGAAGGCTCTCGAAGCCGGCAAGCACGTGGTCTGCGAGAAGCCGCTCGCCACCTCGGTGCAGGACGCGGCCGGTCTGCACGCCGCGGCGGTCGAGGCCGGGCTGGTCGGTGCGGTGCCGTTCGTGTACCGGTACCACCCGATGGTCCGCGAGCTGCGCACCCGGATCGCTGCGGGCGACGCGGGCGTGATCACCAGCCTGCACGGCTCGTACCTGCAGGACTGGCTCGCCGGCGCTGACGACCAGAACTGGCGCGTGGACGACACGACCGGTGGGCCGTCGCGCACCTTCGCCGACATCGGATCGCACTGGTGCGACCTGACCGAGTTCGTGACGGGTGACCGGATCGCCGCGATCAGCGCCCAGCTGCGGACGGTGCGGTCGACCCGTGGCGGGGTCGAGGTTCGCACCGAGGACCTCGCCACCGCGCAGTTCCGGACCGAGGCCGGCGTGGTCGGGACGATCGTGGTCAGCCAGGTCGCGGCCGGCCGGAAGAACCGGCTGTACCTCGAGGTGTCCGGCACCGAGTCGAGCTTCGGCTTCGACCAGGAGGACCCGGATCGCTTGTGGGTCGGCCGTCGTGCCGGGTCCCAGGTACTGACGCGCGACCCCGAGACCTTGAGCCCGCCCGCGGCCCGGGTGAACCGGCTGCCGGCCGGCCACGCGCAGGGGTACCAGGACGCGTTCGACTCGTTCGTCGCCGACAGCTATGCCGCCGTACTGGGTGACCGCCCGGACGGCCTGCCCGATTTCGCCGCCGGAGCGCGGTCAGCTCGCGTGGTCGACGCGGTACTGCGGTCTGCCGCGGACGACTCTGCCTGGATCACCGTCGACAACGCCTAGGAGCCTTTGAGATGCCTCGTCCGATCACGCTCTTCACCGGTCAGTGGGCCGACCTGCCGTTCGAGGAGGTCTGTCAGTTCGCCTCCGAGGCCGGGTACGACGGCGTCG
Source organism: Kribbella speibonae (assembly GCF_004331375.1). Classification (NCBI taxonomy): domain Bacteria; kingdom Bacillati; phylum Actinomycetota; class Actinomycetes; order Propionibacteriales; family Kribbellaceae; genus Kribbella; species Kribbella speibonae. The sequence goes on from NZ_SJKC01000004.1 coordinate 468,492, forward strand.
AGATCGCCTGCTCGGGTGACCACTTCGACGTCCAGCAGGCCGTCGACGACGACTCGTACGTCCAGGGCCGCAAGGACATCCTGGAGAAGTACAACTTGCAGGTGTTCGCGATCTCCAACCACCTGGTGGGGCAGGCGGTCTGCGACAACCCGATCGACTTCCGGCACCAGGCGATCGTGCCGTCCCGGATCTGGGGCGACGGCGACGGCGAGGGTGTCCGGCAGCGCGCCGCCGAGGACCTGAAGAACACCGCCCGCGCGGCCAAGAAGCTCGGCGTGAACACCGTCATCGGCTTCACCGGCTCGTCGATCTGGCAGTACGTCGCGATGTTCCCGCCGGTGCCCGCGGACGTGATCGACGCCGGGTACAAGGACTTCGCCGACCGGTGGAACCCGATCCTCGACGTGTTCGACGAGGAGGGTGTCCGGTTCGCGCACGAGGTGCACCCGTCGGAGATCGCGTACGACTACTGGACCACCCAGCTGACCATGGAGGCGATCGGTCACCGCGAGGCCTTCGGGCTGAACTGGGACCCGTCGCACATGGTGTGGCAGGACATCGACCCGGTCGCGTTCCTGTGGGACTTCAAGGACCGGATCTACCACGTGGACTGCAAGGACACCCGGATGCGGGTCGGCGGCGGACGCAACGGCCGGCTCGGCTCGCACCTGCCGTGGGGCGACCCGCGCCGCGGCTGGGACTTCTATTCCACCGGGCACGGCGACGTGCAGTGGGAGGACTGCTTCCGGGTGCTGAACTCGATCGGCTACGACGGCCCGATCTCGGTCGAGTGGGAGGACGCCGGCATGGAGCGCAAGGTCGGTGCGGCGGAGGCGGTCAACGTCATCCGCGCGCTCGCCTTCGACAAGCCGGAAGCCGCCTTCGACGCCGCCTTCGCCACGGACAAGTAGTCGACCTGGGGAGGATTTTGCACCCGAAACGGGACGAAATCCTCCCCAGGTGGCTCAAACAGGGCGAGTGTCGCGGCCGGCTACGAACCCGAGCGTGACCTGTACGGCGGCCAGGGTCGCGAAGACGACGAGCGTCGTACTCCAGCCGCCGGTCACCTGGGTCAGGTAGCCGGCGACGACCGGACCGGCCGCGGCCAGCGTGTAGCCGACTGCCTGCGCCATCCCGGACAGCTGGGTGGTCTCGTGGTGCCCGCGGCCGCGGAGACTGATCAGTGAGAGCGCGGCGACCAACCCGGCGCCTTGACCCAGCCCGCCGACGATCGCCCAGACGATCGCGAGGTGCGGCGCCACCAGAAGCCCCAGCAGTGCCAGGAGACTCGGCAGGCTCGCGGTCATCAGCCCGGCCCGCTGATTGGTCGGGTGCTTCAGCAGCAACGGAATGCTCAGCCCGCCGATCAGGCCGCACACCTGGAAGATGAACAGGTGCACTCCGGTGGACCGCTCCGAGACGCCGCCGGTCGCGATCTCGATGGTCGGCAGCCAGTTCACGAACAGGTAGAAGCTCGTGGACTGCAGACCCATGAACCCGGTCACCAGCCAGGCCGTCGGCTGCCGCCAGACGCTCACTCGTCGCGCCACGTCCGCCGTCGTTGCCGCCGGCATCGGTTCCGGCGACAGCGTCCGCGGCAGCCAGATCACCGCGACCAGTACGGCGAGCCCGCCCCAGACCGCGAGTGACAGCCGCCAGTCGACCGCGTCGGCGATCGGTACGGCGAGGATCGAGGCGATCGCGGCGCCGCCGGTGATGAACGCCGTGTAGATGCCGGTCGCGCGGGACACGTGCGCGGCGTAGTCGCGTTTGATGATGACGGGCACCAGGACGTTGCCGACCGCGATCGCGGCGCCGACCACCGCCGTACCGATCCAGAGGCCGGCCTGACCCGTGTACGGGCGGAGCGCGCTGCTCGCCGCGAGCACCAGGAGCGAGACGAACACCGCCCGCTCCATCCCGAACCGCCGCGACGCGAGGTGGACCAAGGGAGAGGCGACCGCGAACGCGAGCAGCGGCAGCGTGCCCAGCAGGCCTTGTGCGGCCTCACCGAGGTGCAGATCGAGCCCGATCCGCGGCAGCACCGGACCGACCGCGGTCAGCGCCGGCCGCAGGCTCAGCGCGACCACGAAGGCGGTCGCGGTGATCAGCGCCGACCGCTCTCGAGCCACTGGTTCGGTCAGCACCGCCACGACACACCTCTCCTTGACTTCCGTGCAGATGTCCTACATTTATATACTCTACGCCATGGAGTCGAGTTCCTTGGTGCGGCAGGTGCCGCTCGTGCTGCAGGTCACGGAGCGCTTCCGCGCGCAGATCGAGTCCGGGGCCTGGCCGCGCGGGTCGCGGATCCCTGGCGAGAATCAGCTCGCTACCGAGCTCGGCGTCAGCCGCGGCACGGTGCGGGAGGCGCTGCGTTCGCTGAGCCTGACCGGCCTGCTCGAGCCGCGCGTCGGCGACGGCACCTACGTGCGCGCGACCAACGAGATCAGCGGCGTACTGGTGCGGGACGAGCTGTCAGCGTCGCTCACCCACGTCCTCGACGCGCGGGCCGGTATCGAGGCGGCCGCCGCCCGGCTCGCCGCTCAGTACGCCGATCCGGACAGCCTGACGCCGCTCACCGACGCCCTCGACCGTCGCGGGGTGGCGCTTGCGGACGGTGACATGGACGCGTTCGTCGCCGCCGACACGGAGTTCCACCGCGGCGTCGTGGTCGCGAGCGGGAACCCGTTGTTGCTGCGGTTGTACGACGCCCTCGCCGAGGTTCTCGCCGCGTCGATCCACCAGACCGCGACGATCCCCGAGGACCACCGGATCCTCGACGCGCACGTCGACGTACTGGAGGCAATCCGGGCCGGTGATCCCGAGGCGGCGAGTCAGGCGTCGTACGCGCTGATCGAGTCCGTCAAGGTCGCGGGATCCGGCCAGTAGTACCTGAGGCAGGCGGGCCGGCCGTTGAGGCGGCGCGGTTCGCCACCCGGCGGCGGGACCTCTGTGCGGTCACCTTGGATGCCGCCGCGCGCTTCGTAGAAGCCTTGTGCGGCGGTGTTCTGCTCGAGGACCCACAGGTAGATCCCCGAACCCGGCGACGCCTCCTGCAGCGCCTCGGCCGTCAATGCCAGGAGCTGGGTGCCGATGCCTTGCCGCTTGAGCGGCGCGCGGACATGCAGGTTGTCGACCAGCGCACCGAACTTCGGGTCCGCATCGAGGATCAGGTGAGAGAGCCCGACCAGTTGGCCGTCGTACTCCGCCACCGTCGTCCGCGTACCCTCCCGCGCGGCGAGCCGCTGGGCCCACATGCCGCCGAGATACTCCGGCGACTCGTCGTCGAGGAAGGCGTCCGCGTAGGCGCCCCGGTAGTGCCGCCGCCAACTGTCCCCGTGCAGCTCCGCAACCGCCGCTGCGTCGTCCGCCCCAGCCACCCTGAAAGTCGTCACCCAACGATTCGTACCACCCGCTGCTGCTCCGCATCCGGCCTTGTCCAGCCGCTGGTACGGCTCTAGTCGGCGACCCGGGTGCGGCTGCGCGTGCGGAGGACCGGCGCGAAGACGGCCAGGCCGGCCGCGAGGGCGGTGACGACGATGAACGAGATGGTCAGGTTGCTGGCCTGGGCGATGCCGCCGATGATCGACGGGGCGACCAGGCCGGAGGCGTACGTGATGGTGGCGACGCCGGCGATCGCATGGCTGGAGTTGCCCTCGGCGTGACCCGCGGCGGCGAAGGCGAGCGGTACGACGACCGCGATGCCGACGCCGATCAGGCCGAAGCCGGCCATCGCGACGATCGCGTTCGGCGCGAGGACGACGAGCAGCCCGCCGAGCGCCGCGATCACGCCGCTCCAGCGCACCGTGCGGACGGCGCCGAACCGGTCGACGACCGCGTCGCCGGTGATCCGGGCGATCGCCATCGTCAACGCGAACCCGGTCGTCGCGCCGGCCGCGACACCCGCCGAGCTGTCCAGGATGTCGCGCAGGTACACGGCCGACCAGTCCAGGCTCGCGCCCTCCGCGAACACCGCGCAGAACCCGACCGCCCCGATCAGCAACGCCGACTTCGGCGGCAGCGCGAACCGCGCCGGCGGCTCCTCGTCGTCCTCGGGATGGATGTTCAGCACGAACTGGCACACCACCGCGCCGACGACGGTCAGGACGACGGCCGCGACCGCGTGGTGGATCTGCGCACTGAGACCGGCATGCGCCGCGACCGTCCCGACCGCGGATCCGAGCAGCGCGCCCACACTCCACAGGCCGTGCAGCCCCGACATGATCGACTTCTTCAGCCGGTGCTCGACCTCCACGCCGAGCGCGTTCATCGCCACATCGGCCATCCCCGCCGTACCGCCGTAGATCAGCAGTGCGGCGCACAACGTCAGCAGGCCGGGGGCGAGCGACGGCAGGATCAGCGCGAGCGTCCAGAGCGCGAGCAATCCGCGCAGCGCGGTGCGGGTGCCGAACCGGTGACTGACCCGAGCCGCGAGCGGCATCATCAGCGCCGCGCCGAGCGCCGGAAACGCGAGCGCGAGGCCGAGCTGACCGGCGGACACCCCCGCGTGCTCCTGGATCCAGGGCACCCGGGTCGCGAACGACCCGGTCACGGACCCGTGCACGCAGAAGACCGCGGCGACGGCGTACCGCGACCGCTTGACGAGCGTCGTGTCATCAGTCACAAGCAAACACACTATCTGTTTGAACGATCAGGCGGATGGTAGATTTTTGCGCATGAGAAGTGCGGAACGGCACCAAGTGATCGTAGAACGACTACGAGTCGTGGACCGAGTGTCGGTCCAGGAACTGGTCGAGGCGACCGAGGCGTCGGATATGACGGTCCGTCGCGACCTCGACTTCCTGGCGGCGCAAGGTGTCCTGAAGCGCGTCCACGGTGGTGCTGTGTCCGCGATGCCGTCCGGTCTCGAGCCGCCGCACTCGCTGCGCGCCCAGGCCGCGGTCGCCGCCAAGCAGGCGATCGCCCGCGCCGCCGTCGAGCACCTTCGCGACGGCGAGACGATCGTGCTCGACAGCGGTACGACGGCCCTCGAGACCGCGAAGCTCCTGCACGACCGCGCGATGACGGTGATGCCGCTCTCGCTGCACGTCGCACACGAGTTGGCCGACGCGCCGCGGATCCGGCTGCTGATGCCGGGCGGCGAGGCGCGCAAGGGCGAGCTGTCGCTGGTCGGCCCGCTGACCGTTGCCTCGCTGCGGGCGCTGCGCTTCGACGCCGCCGTACTCAGCCCGTGCGCGTTCAGCCTCGACGCTGGGCTGACCGCCTTCGACCTCGGCGACGCGGAGGTCAAGCAGGAGGCGATGAACGTCGCCACCCGCACCATCGTGCTCGCCGACGGCGCCAAGTGGGACCGCGCCGCACTTGCCTACGTCTGCCCCGCAGACCGCCCCGACCTGATCATCACCGACGACTCTGCCCCTGAGGATCAACGAACCTTGCTCACCCAACGCGGCACCCTCGTAGAGGTGGCAGGTTGACCGCCACCGACGTACAGCTTCCGTCCGCACCGCCCCGAGCCGCCCGTGTCGCCACCTGGCTGTACTTCGGGCTGAACGGCTTCGCCGTCGGGATGTGGGTCGTGCACATCCCGAGCATCGAGCAGAAGACCGGGATCACCCACAGCACGCTCGGACTGCTCCTCCTCGTGCTCGGCGGCGCTGCCTTCATCGGTATGCAGGTCGCCGGACCGCTGGTCGACAAACTCGGTCAACGCCGGCTCGTTCCGGCCGCCGGCATCCTGCTCGGCATCGCGCTCTTCGGCCCCGGACTGGCCACGAACTGGTGGACGCTCGGGCTCACGCTGATCCTCGTCGGCTTCGGCAACGGGTCGATCGACGTCGGGATGAACGCGCAGGCCGTCGTCGTCGAGCGCGGCTATCCGCGACCGATCATGGCCGCCTTCCACGCGATGTGGTCGATCGGCGGCGCGATCGCCGCGGTCATCGGCGCGGCCACGCTGCGCGCCGACGTACCGACCGAGGTCACGCTCGCCCTGTCCGGCCTGCTGTGCATCGCGATCGCGCTGGCCGCCAGCCGGTTCTTGCTGGAGGCAACGGTTCCCGACGAGGAGGACGCGGACGACGGTGCGCCGCGGGAGAAGCCGCCGGCCAAGCTGGTCTGGGCGCTCGGCGCGCTCGCCTTCGGCCTGATGCTGTCCGAGGGTGTGGCCAACGACTGGGCAGCGCTGCACTTCCGCGACATCCTCGACACCTCGGTCAGTACGGCGGCCTTCGCGTACGGCGCCTTCGCGGTCGCGATGACCGTGGGACGCTTCCTCACCGACCGGGTCGCGGCCGTCGTCGGGCCGGCGGCGATCGTGCGCTGGGGCGCCGCGATGGCCGCGGTCGGTCTCACGCTCGTGATCGTCGTACCGTGGGTGCCCGTCGCGCTCGTCGGCTGGGCGATCTTCGGCCTCGGCCTCGCGGGCGGCGTACCGCAGCTGTTCACCGCCGCCGGCAACCTCGACCCGCGCTCGTCCGGCGCCCTGATGGCACGGGTCGTCGGCCTCGGGTACGTCGGCCTGCTCGCGGGCCCCGCACTGATCGGGGGCCTCGCGCACTGGATGCCGCTGAACATCGCGTTCATCCTGCCGGTCGTGCTGTGCGTGCTGACGTTCTTCGGCGGACCGATCCTCAAGCGCGCCCCAGCCAACCGCTGATGGGTAAGCGTCCGAGATGCCGGGTTCGCCCACCAGAGCCCGGGCGCTAACCCTGCATCTCGGACGTCAACCCATCAGATGCAGGGAGGTCAGCGGGTGAGGGCTTGCTCGAGGTCGCTCCAGAGGTCGTCGGGGTGCTCGATCCCGACGGACAAGCGGATCAGGTCCTCGGGGATCGTCGGGACCTCGATCGGCCAGCGGCGGCGGCGTTCCAGCATGGACTCGACGCCGCCGAGGCTGGTCGCGTGCACCCAGAGTTCGGTGCGCTCGCAGACCTGCTGGGCGCCGGCCGCGTCGCCGCCGAGCTCGAAGGCGAGGATCGCGCCGAAGCCGGACATCTGCGCCGCGGCCCGGTCGTGACCCGGATCGTCGGGCAGACCGGGGTAGCGGACCCGGCTGACCCGCGGATGCGCGCGCAGCCGCTCGGCCAGGAACGCGGCGTTCGACTGGGCGCGTTCGAGGCGGAGCGCGAGCGTGCGCAGACCGCGGAGCGCGAGCCAGGCCTCCATCGGGCCCGGGATCGCGCCGAGGCTGCGGCGGCGCAGGTCAATCGCCGACCAGAGGTCGTCGTCCGCGGTGACGACCGCGCCGAGGACGACGTCCGAGTGCCCGGCGATGAACTTGGTGGCCGAGTGCATCACGACATCCGCGCCGAGCCGGAGCGGCTGCTGGAGCAGGGGAGTCGCGAACGTGTTGTCGACGACGACGGTCGCACCGGCGGCCCGGCCGGCCGCTGCGAGGGCCGGGATGTCGGCGACCTCCATCGCGGGGTTCGTCGGTGACTCGATCCACAGCATGTCAGCGGTTTGGACCGCTTGGACGGCTGCTTGGGTATCGGCGATGTCCACTCGCTCGACCTTGAGCCGGCCGGTGCCCGCCTGCTGATCGAGCAGCGCGAGTACGCCGGAGTATGCGTGCTGCGGCGCGACCACCCGGCCGCCGACCGGGACCAGGTCGATGACCGCCGCCGCGGCTGCCATCCCGGACGCGAACGTCAGGCCGCGCCCGCCCTCCAGTTCGCCGAGCGTCTTCTCGAGCGCGGTCCAGGCGTCGTTCCCGAACCGTCCGTAGCCACGGTCCCCGCCGGCGACGTACGTCGAGCTGAACACCGGCGACTCGCCGAGCGGCGCATCCGGCACCCGCTCGGGCCGGCCCGCGTGCACGACAACGGTGGACGGATCGAGGTCAGGAGTCATGCCCCGAATTGTCCCTGCCTGCTCCGGGCTGGCAGTCGGTGGGTCAGGCGTCGTGGGTGCCGGGAAGGGGGACGCCGCCGGTGGACAGCAGGCGCATCGCCTGACGGGCCAGGGTCTTCGCGTCGACTGTGCCCGGATGGTCCACCCAGACGCGCACGACGTTCTCGATGACGTTCATCGCGATCCCCGCGGACAGCGCGCCGACGAACTCCGCGCGGCGCGGGTCGTCCGCGGGCAACCGGCGTACCAGCTCGTCGGCCAGGTCGTTCCGGAACCGCCAGATCAGCTCGTTGAGATGAGCGCTCACCGAACCGTTCTGCTCCGCGAGATCGAAGACCGCGCGGACCCGGTCCGGGTTGGCCTCGAGTTGCTCGAGAACCCGCTCGATCACCGCCCGCAGCCCGTCCGGCAGCTCCATGGAGGGCTGCTGGTGGAACCAGTCGACCGCCTCCGCCAGGCAGTCGTCGACGAACTCGAGGACCAGGCCCTCCTTGGTCGGGAAGTACCGGTACAGCGTGCTCGGCCCGACCTCGGCCGCCGCCGCGATCTGCTCGACCGTCGTCCGGCCGAACCCGTTGTCGCTGAACAGCTCGAACGCCTTGTCCGCGATCAGCCGGCGGGTCCGCTCCCGCTTCACCTCGCGCAGTCCCATCAGCACCTCCGCGGGCAGGGTATCGCCTCCGACGCGCCGCAGCCCTGTTCCTAATCGGAAGCGTCAGCCATATGGTAGTCACTACCAAAATCCCAGGAGAGGGTGCGCGATGACCGAGAGTTTCCCCGTCCGCAGGCCGTCCGGTTGCCCCTTCGACCCGGCGCGGGAGTACGCCGCGTACCGCCGTACCGAGGCGCCCGCGAAGGTGTCCACGCCGGCCGGCGTCGACGCGTACGTGATCAGCCGGTACGACGACGTCCGCACCCTGCTCCGGGACAGCCGGCTGAGTTCGCGGCTGGCGCCGTCCGATCACGTCGTACCGGACGCGGATCTGGACCGGGAGGCGGAGTCGGGGTCGATCCTGCAGGTGGACGGGGCGGCGCACAAACGATTGCGCAGGATGCTGGCGACCGAGTTCGCGGTCAAACGGATGGAGGCGATGCGGCCGCGGATCGCCGAGATGATCGAGGCGCGGATCGACGCGATGCTGGCCGCCGGCGGGCCGGTGGACCTGGTCCAGGGGTTCGCACTGCCGATCCCGTCGCTGGTGATCTGCGAACTGCTCGGCGTTCCGTACGAGGACCGCGACGAGTTCCAGGAGCGCAGCGCCCTGCTCGTCCGGGTCGACGGGTGGACCGATGAGATCGGTCGGGCCAGCGACGAACTGAACCAGTACATCGTCGGGTTGGTGCTGGCGAAGCAGGCGCATCGCGAGGACGACCTGCTGTCCCGGCTCATCACCCGCGGCGAGGAGCTCGGTACGCCGTTGAGCCTGGAGGAGCTCGTGACGGTCGGGGTCACGCTGCTGATCGCGGGCCACGAGACGACCGCGAACATGATCGCGCTCAGCACGCTAGCGCTGCTAGCGAATCCGGCGCAGCTCGATGCGCTGCGCGCCGATCCCTCGCTCGCGCCCGCCGCGGTCGAAGAGCTGTTGCGGTACCTGTCCGTGGTGCACTTCGGGCTGTTCCGGTACGTGACCGACGACCTGCCCGTAGGACCATTGACGATCGACGCCGGCGGTTACCTGATCGCGGCGCTGTCCTCGGCCAACCGCGACGAGAGCGTGTTCCCGGACCCGGACCGGCTGGATCTGGAGCGGGACGCCGCGGCGCACGTGGCGTTCGGGTTCGGGCCGCACCAGTGCATCGGCCAGCAGCTCGCTCGGGTCGAACTGCAGGAGGTGTTCACGCGGCTGTTCGCCCGCATTCCGACGCTGCGACTCGCCGTACCGTTCGAGGAGATCGACTACAGAGACAACACGCTCGTTTACGGAGTGACAGCGTTGCCAGTCACTTGGGACGGGCCGCTACCCACCGCGATCTGAAGGGTTCTTAACCGAACCCCGGTCGGAACCTCATCTCCGGGCCGCTACAGTCGAGCCGGTGAGTGAGTACTCAGAAAGTCAGCGGAAGCCCCGTGTCGCGGTCGTGTTCGGCGGTCGTTCGAGCGAGCACGCCATCTCGTGCGTGACCGCCGCGAACGTCCTGCAGGTGATCGACAGGGACAAGTACGACGTGGTTCCGGTCGGTATCAGTTCCAGCGGGCACTGGGTGCTCGAGAGCGGTGACCCCGAGAGGCTGTCGATCACCGACGGCAAGCTCCCCGAGGTGGACGTGACCGCGATGCCGGTGCTGTTCGGCGCGAACCGCGAACTCGTGGTCAGCGAACCCGACCAGGTGCCGAGCACGCTCGGCGAGGTCGACGTGGTCTTCCCGCTGCTGCACGGCCCGTGGGGTGAGGACGGCACCATCCAGGGCCTGCTCGAGATGTCCGACATCCGGTACGTCGGCTCCGGCGTCCTCGCCAGCGCCGTCGGCATGGACAAGCACTACATGAAGGTCGTCTTCCAGGCCGCCGGCCTCGAGGTCACGCCGTACGTCGTGATCCGCGACCGGGACTGGATGCGGGACGCGGACGCGTGCCGCGCGGCGGTGGACGCGCTCGGCTACCCGGTGTTCGTGAAGCCGGCCCGCGGCGGGTCGAGCCTCGGGATCAGCAAGGTGAACTGCCTGGACGAGCTCGACGAGGCGGTCGCGGTGGCGCGGGCGCACGACCCGAAGGTGATCGTCGAGGCGTCGGCGAAGAGCCCGCGGGAGATCGAGGTCGGGGTCCTCGGCGGCCTCGACGGCGGCACCCCGGAGGTCAGCGTCTGCGGCGAGATCTCGGTCTCCGGCGGCGGGCACGACTTCTACGACTTCGAGACCAAGTACCTGCCGGAGGGTGAGGAGTACACGGCGCTCTCGGTGCCGGCCGACCTGCCTTCGGAGATCGCGGACGAGGTCCGCTCGAAGGCCCTGATCGCCTTCGACGCGATCGAGGCCGAGGGGCTGGCCCGGGTCGACTTCTTCCTGGACGCCGACAACCGCGTGATCATCAACGAGATCAACACGATGCCCGGGTTCACGCCGACCAGCATGTTCCCGCGGCTGTGGGCGGCCGCCGGCAAGGACTACGCGGCCCTCGTCGAGCACCTCCTGCAGCTGGCCATGACCCGGCCCACCGGCCTTCGCTGACCTCAGCGGATGGCGCTCGCGAGCACGCAGTACGGTCCTGTCCTGGGGACCGGCGACGACGTCCTGTCCTTCAAGGGCATCCCGTACGCCGCGCCGCCCGTCGGTCCTAACCGGTTTCAGCCGCCGCGCCCACCGGAGCCGTGGACGTCGCCCCGTGACGCGCGTCATTACGGGGCGACCGCACCGCAGACCGGGACCGAGGGCGCGATGGCGGAGCTCATCCCGCGGACGATCATCCCGGGTGACGACTACCTGAACCTGAACGTCTGGACGCCGGGCCTGACCGGGCAGGCACCCGTCATGGTGTTCATCCACGGCGGCTCGTTCACGAGCGGCTCCGGAGCGCTGGCGGTGTACGACGGCACGCGGTTCGCGCGCGACGGCGTCGTACTGGTCACGATCAACTACCGGCTGGGCGCCGACGGGTTCCTGTGGTTCGGCGACGGTACGCCGAACCTCGGGCTGCTCGATCAGATCGCCGCCCTGACCTGGGTCCGCGACAACATCGCCGGCTTCGGAGGCGACCCCGGCAACGTGACGGTCTTCGGTGAGTCGGCCGGTGCGATGAGCGTCTGCACCTTGCTCGCGATGCCCGCGGCCGAGGGCCTGTTCCATCGGGCGATCGCCGAGTCGGGCGCCGCGCACAACACGATCAGCCCTTCGAGCGCCCGGCTGGTCGGTGCCCGTCTGGCGGCGGCGCTCGGTACGGCGCCGACGCGTGAGGCGATTGCCGACGTACCGGTTCCGCGACTGCTTGCGGCTGCGGACAAACTCAGCCAGCAGGTGGCTGCGAAGCCGCGGCGCAAGTTGTGGGGTGATGTTGCCCGCACGTTGCTGCCGTTCAGTCCTGTGGTCGACGGTGACGTGCTGCCCGGGGCGCCTCTCGACCGCATTCGGTCTGGTGCCGGCGCTGATGTCGACCTCATGATCGGCACGAACAGCGAGGAGGCGCGACTCTTCCTCGTCCCGACCGGTGTCGCCGCCAAGATGAACACACCGTTCCTGTACGCCGCCGCGGCCCTCCGCTTCGGGTTACCCGTGAGCGGCGTACGTCGGTATCGCGCCAACCGTCCGGGTGCGACGGCCGGTGATGTGCTGGCCGCCGTCATGACGGACTCGTACTACCGCATCCCCGCGATCCGCCTCGCCGAGGCCCACCCCGGCACGTACATGTACGAGTTCGCCTGGCGCTCACCCGCGTGCGCCGGCCAACTCGGCGCCTGCCACGGCCTCGAACTAGCCTTCGTCTTCGACAACCTAGACGAACCGTCCGCAGCCGGAATGCTAGGCCCCGCACCGCCCCAACACCTTGCGGACCTACTCCACAAAACCTGGCTAACCTTCGCCACCACCGGCACCCCCGGCTGGCCCCCCTACACCCCACCCCACCGCACCAGCCGCCACTTCAACACCGCCTCCGGCACCACCACCAACCACCACCCCGACGAACGCCTAACCTGGCACAACCACCACTAACCTGCCCCTCAGCCCCGGCCGGTGCACAGAAACTCGTGCGAGTGCCCAGCAAATAACCTGTTCACCGCCCCCGCCGCGCAGGTCTCGCCCCGACACAGGTGGCGCGGCTACCGGCGCGGGTGGGGTGTGGGATGCGGCGCCTGGTGAGCGGGCGAGGGGCGGGGCGCTGGCGCGGGGCGGGGTGCGCGGGGAGGGTGCGGTGGCGGCGCGGGTGGGGTGTGAGATGCAGCGCGTGGTGAGCGGGCGAAGGGCGGGGCGAGCGGCGCGGGGTTGTGCGGGGAGGGAGCGCTACCGGCGCGGGGGTGCGCGGGTGGGGTGCGCTGGTGGCGTGGGTGGGGTGTGGGGGTTAGGGGTTGGGGAGGGTGTTTAGGCGGGTGCGGAGGTAGCGCTGGTGGGGGACGCTGGTTGTTCGGGTGGCGGCTTCTTCGTAGGCGGCTCGGGCGGCTGTTGTGTCGCCGGACATTTCTAGGAGGTGGGCTCGGACTGCTGGTAGGCGGTGGTCTTTGGCCAGGTGGTCGTTGTGTTCGATGGACGACAGGAGGGTGAGGGCCTCGGCGGGGCCTCTTGCCATGGCGACCGCGACTACGTGGTTGAGGGCGACCATCGGGTTGTCGGTGAGTTGCAGCAGGACCTCGTACAGCGCGACGATCTGCGGCCAGTCGGTCTCCTCGGCGGTCGGCGACTCGTCGTGTACCGCTGCGATCGCCGCCTGCAGTTGGTACTGCCCAACCGGACCTCGCGGCAGTGCCGCGGTGATCAGCTCGACGCCCTCCCGGATCAGCTGCGGGATCCACAGCGACCGGTCCTGCTCCGCCATCGGCACCAGCTCGCCGAGCGGTCCCGTCCGCGCCGGTCGCCGCGCGTCCGTCAGGAGTAACAACGCCAGCAACCCGGCGACCTCGGCGTCGTCCGGCAGCAGCCTGTGCAGCATCCGCGCCAACCGGATCCCCTCGGCCGCCAGCTCGACGCGTTGCAGGCTCGGCCCCGTCGTACTCGCGTAACCCTCGTTGAAGATCAGGTACACGACCTTCAGCACCGCGCCCAGCCGCTCGTCGCGATCGGCCGGCATCGTGAACCGCGCGCCGCTGTCCTGCACGCTCGCCTTCGCCCGGGTGATCCGCCGCGTCATGGTTGCCTCCGGCACCAGGAACGCCCGCGCGATCTCCGCGGTCGTCAGACCACCGACCGCCCGCAACGTCAACGCGATCTGCGACGCGGGCGACAGCGACGGATGGCAGCACAGGAACAACAGCACCAACGTGTCGTCCGCGTCGCCAACCGGCTCGCCCTGCAGCGCCCAGGCCGCGACCCGGTCCTCCCGCCGCTGACGGGCCTGCTCCCGCCGAAGCAGATCCGTCAGCCGGCGAGACGCGACCGTGATCAGCCACCCGCGCGGATTGTCGGGCACCCCGTCGACCGGCCACTGCTGCGCGGCCGCGAGCAGCGCCTCCTGCACCGCGTCCTCAGCCGTGTCGAAATGCCCGTACCGCCGGACCAGCGCCCCGAGAACCTGCGGCGCCAACTCCCGCGTCAGCTCCTCGAGCGGCACGGTCATGAGTCACAGCCCCATGACCACACCGGCAGCGCATCCAGAAGCGCGGTCATCGTCACTCACTCCACCAGTTCGTCGCGACCCTCGACGAGCGGCCGGATGTCCGCGTACGCCGTCGCGCGGGCGGCCTCGGGCGCCGGCGTGTCGGCGAGCCGCGACGCGATCTCCGTGGCCCGGTCGAAGGACTCGCACTCGACGATCCAGTACCCGGCGAGCACTTCCTGCGTCTCGGCGTACGGCCCGTCGGTCACCACCGACTGCCCGTCCTTCGACCCCAGCCGCCGGGTCAGCACCGGCGCCGCCAGTCCGCGCGTCTCGACCAGCTCACCCGACTCGATCAGCTCGTTGTTGAACTTCTCCATGAACGCCCCCATCGCCGCGAAGTCCTCCGGCTTCCAGGCGGGCTTGCCCGTGTCCTTCCCCGCCATCCCGTCGTAGTCCTGCTGCGACGCGTACGTCAGGATCATGTACTTCATCAGCTTCTCCCGTCCTCCGAGCACCCACGGCAAGGGCGCTTCCACCCGAGACGTCGCCTCCCAACTCCCCGACCGGACACGATCGGACACAACCGGCAGAGAAATTTCGATCTCGCCAAGGAGTATGCAGTCGTCAGGTGCAGGGTGTGACGAGTTTGTCGAATCTGTGGACAGCGTCGGAGACATCGGTGAGGGCGTTGGCTTGGGGCGCGTACTTGGCGGGGACCGCGACCTCGAAGTAGAGGGAGCGGCCGATGGTGGTGAAGATGAAGCCGTTCTCGACCTGTTTGGCGAACCAGCCGACGCCGTTGACCTCGAAGCACTGGGACTGGGCCTCGGCCATGCCGGCCGGGGGTGTGACGCCGCAGGTCATCTCGATCGGCGGGTCGCCGTACGCCGCGGTCAGCGGGCTCTTCGGGGAGGTCTCGCGACGTTCCGCGTCGAGGACCTTGGCGGGGAGCGCCTTGACCAGGTCGGCGCAGGCGGCGGCGACTTCAGGCGCGGGGGAGGGAACCGGCACCGGCGTCGGTCCGTGGCTGCACCCCGCGATCAGCAACACGCCGAGCGCAGCGCCGACGAGCCGCGCACGCGGCCCGCGGCCGGCGGCCCGGGCGCGACGTGCGTCGCCCGCGGGACGGGCAGTGGCGGTCCGGGTGGAGCGATGTTCGGGCATGCTGAGAAGTGGCGGGTCCCGTTCCGGCGATCAGATGTGGACGACGGGGCAGGTCAGCGTGCGCGTGATGCCGGGAACGTTCTGGACCCGGGCAACCACCAGTTTGCCCAGTTCGTCGACGTTGCGGGCTTCCGCGCGGACGATCACGTCGTACGGACCGGTGACGTCCTCGGCCAGGGTGACGCCCTGGACCTCGGCGATCTGTGCCGCGACGTCGGCCGCACGGCCGACCTCGGTCTGGATCAGGATGTAGGCCTGGACCACCACGTCGTTCTCCACTCAGTCGTCCTCAGCTGGCTCCGGGCACCCACAGGCGTACTGCGGGAGCGCCGGGCGTACTCTTCGTTGCCCGGTCACGGTACCGCCTAGACTCCGCCTAGCGATATGGGAGGTCTGCTGACGTGACAGAGACGTTGGGGAGCACGGGTGAGTTCGGCCTGATCGCGGCCGTCACCAAAGGGCTGTCCACAGGTGAGGACGTCCTGGTCGGTCCCGGTGACGACGCGGCCGTGATGGCGGTGCCGGACGGCCGCATGGTGATCACGACGGACCTGCTGGTCGAGGGCCGGCACTTCCGCCAGGACTGGTCGTCTGCGTACGACGTGGGTCGCAAGGCCGCCGCACAGAACCTGGCCGACGTGGTGGCGATGGGTGCCCGGCCGACCGCGCTCGTGGTTGGTTTCGGCGGCCCTGCCGACCTGCCGACCGCCTGGGCGCTGGAGCTGAACCAGGGCCTCGTCGACGAGTGCGAACTGGTCGAGGCGAGCATCATCGGCGGTGACACGGTCCAGTCCGACAAGATCGTCGTCTCGGTGACCGCGTTCGGCTCGCTGGACGGCCGTCCGCCGGTGCTGCGCTCAGGCGCCCGCCCGGGGGACGAGGTCGCGTACGCCGGGCGGCTCGGCTGGGCCGAGGCCGGCTGGGCGGTGCTTGCTCGCGGGTTCCGCTCGCCACGGGCCGTCGTCGAGGCGCACCGGCGCCCACAACCGCCGTACGCCGAAGGTCCGCGGGCTGCCCTGGCCGGGGCCTCCTCGATGTGTGACGTGAGCGACGGCCTGCTGTCCGATCTGGGCCATATCGCGGCGGCGAGCCAGGTGATCATCGACGTGCACACGAAGGCGCTGACCGTGCCCGAGCCGCTGCAGGCGGTGGCCGCGGCGACCGGTGTGGACGCTCTGCGGTTCGTGCTGACCGGCGGCGAGGACCACGCCCTGGTCGGTACCTTCGAGCCGGCCGACGTCCCCGAGGGCTGGACCGTGATCGGCTCGGTTGCTGAGGGCAACGAGGAGCGACCGGCCGGGACGGTGACCGTCGACGGCGCGCCGTATGCTGCGGACACCGGACACGCCCATTTCAGGAGTTGAGATGCCGCCCCCCAGAGTGCTGACGATCGCCGGTTCCGACTCCGGCGGCGGGGCCGGGATCCAGGCGGACCTGAAGGCGATGCTCGCCAACGGCGTGCACGGTATGAGTGTGCTGACCGCGATCACCGCGCAGAACAGTGTCGGCGTCCAGGGCGCCTGGGAGCTGCCGGAGGAGCAGGTCCGCGCCCAGTTCCGCAGCGTGGTGGACGACATCGGGGTCGACGCGGTGAAGACGGGCATGCTGGCGTCCGAGTCGATGGTCCGTGTCGTCGCGTCGCTGCTGCGGACGCTGCCGCCGGACGTGCCGGTCGTGGTCGATCCGGTGTCGGTGTCCAAGCACGGCGACGCTCTGCTGGCGGCCGACGCGATGGAGGCGGTGCGCGCGGAGATCGTCCCGCTGGCCACAGTCCTCACTCCGAACCTCACTGAGCTCGGTCCGGTCGCCGGCATCGACCTGGAGACCGTGGAGGACCGGGAGCTCGCTGCGAAGGCTCTGCTGGAGGCAGGAGCGTCCTGGGTGCTGGTCAAGGGCGGTCACGATGTCGGTACGGCGTCCGTCGACGTACTGCACGGTCCAGGGGTACGGCGTTCGTACAGCGCGCTCCGGGCCGACAACACGCACACCCACGGCACGGGATGCACGCTGGCGAGCACCATCGCGTCGTACCTTGCTCGTGGGTACGACGTACCGAGTGCCGTCGGCGCTGCGAAGGAGTACGTGACCGGGGCGATCGCGGCCGGGTTCGCACTCGGCGACGGCATCGGCCCGGTCGATCACGCATGGAGATTTCGAGGGAGCAGCAGTTGAGAAAGAGGGCATCTGGGACCCCTGCGCCTACTGCGCGGCACTCGGCGGGCACCTCGCTGCGCTGGAGCGAAGGGCACGATGAAACCACATCGAACCCTCCGCTCCAGCGCACCGAGGCACTCCGCCGAGCACCTGCTCGCTACGGCGCAGGGGTCCCAGATGCCCTCTAAGCAGCAGCCCCCGGTGGACGGGTACTGCGAGCAGTGCGGTTTCAGCTACGACACCGGGACCTTGCAGGGGACGGTGACGCTGCTCGTCCGGCAGTCCGCGGACTGCAGCATGGCGCTGACGAAGGCCGCCGCCGGTCCGGACCCGAACGTGGTGCGGCTGCGACCGGAGCCGGACGTGTGGTCGGCGATCGAGTACGCGTGCCATGTGCGCGACGTACTCGAGGTGCAGCGGCTCCGTATCGCGCAGTGCCTGGCTGAGGACCGGCCGGTGTACGCGCCGATGGACCGGACCGGACGGGTGAAGCAGGAGAAGTACGAGAACCAGGACCCGATGGAGGTCGCGGCCGCGCTGGTGCGGTTCGCGCGCGAGTTCGGGGCGGCGGCGCGGGTGCTGCAGCCGCAGGAGCTGGGGAAGCTCGGGCTGTACAACTACCCGGTCCGGGCGCCGCGCCCGCTGGGCTGGCTCATCCGGCACACCGCCCACGAGATCCAGCACCACCGCCACGACATCCTCGAGATCCTGGCGAAGGTGGAGCCGCCCATCATCCCGAAGCCGAAGGTCGAAGAGGCTGAGGGTGAGGCCGCTGAAGAGGCTGCTGAGGAAGTCGAGGTAGCCGACTAGCGCTGGGCGACCCAGGTTGCGATGGCCTGCTCGGTGGTCAGCTGGTCGAGGGCCAGTGCGGCGGCGCCGCGGAGCGGTCCGTCCGGCTGGTGGGTGGCCGGCAGGACCGGTGGGGGAGTGCTGCGGTGAAACGTCATCAGACCGCTCTCGTACGCCTCCGCAAAGGTCTCCTCCGCAGCCGCTCGCAGGGGGATGGCTAGACCGCCGATCGTCACCACGTCCGGGTCGTGCGCGTTGACGAGGCCCGCGATGCCGTAGCCGAGTGCGGTGACCACCCTGGTCACTGCGGCGCGGGCAGCCCGGTCGCTGCGCCGGAGTACCTCTTCTGCATAGGCAACGGGGTCGTCCGGCGTTGGCTGCTTCAGGTAGCGCGCGAGGGCTCGTCCGTCGATCTCCAGGTCCCAGCAGCCCCGGGCACCGCACGGACAGGTACGGGACCGGTCACCGAAGGGCATGTGGCCGTACTCGCCACCTGCTCCCGACGCGCCCTGTGCCGGTACCCCGTCGATCAGCAGCGTCCCACCGATCCCCACCTCGATGATCAGGTGTACCGCCGTACCGGCTCCCGCAGCAGCGCCCGTACGCGCCTCAGCCACCCCACTCAGCGTCGCGTCGTTGCCGGCGAGCAGCGGTACGCCGGTGTCGCCCGTGACCTGTGCAAGGTCCAGTTCGACCCACTCCAGCGTCGGTGCCTGCATCAGGTGGTTGTCACGGACGGTGCCCGGTACGGCGAGGCTGACCATCTGGAGCCGAGCACCGTACCGCTGCTGCGCCTGCTCGACCTCACGCCGCAGGTTGTTCAGTACGACCTGCGCACGCCGACTCCGGTGTCGCCTGTACTGCGGCTCCTGCAGCGACCCGTCGAGCGCTACAACCGCGCTGCGCCAACTGCTCTGCCGTAGGTCGAGTGAGAGCACCACAGGTCCCTGCGGGTGCGGCTGCAGCACTGTGGTCGGCCGACCACGCCCCTGACTGGGAGCAGGTACCTCAGTCAGCAGTTGTACGTCGCGTAGCCGAGCGGTCACCTCGGTCGCGGAACCCGTGCTCAACCGCAGCGCCCGCGCGACCGCCGCCCGCGTGATCCCGGGCTGACGGGTGAGCTGGGTCAGCACGTCCGCAGCCGTCTGCCACTGTCCACGGCGTACTGGAGTCATCGCTGCCCTTCCCGTTATGCTCGGAGAACGAGTTTAACGGGAGGGGTCATGGAGATCCGGGACATCCGCGCGGTGCTGTTCGACATGGACGGCACGCTGGTCGATTCCGACGCGGTCGTCGACCGGAGCTGGGGCCGCTGGGCGACCGAGTACGGTCTGGTGCCGGCCGACGTACTCGCGGTCGCGCACGGGAACCCGGCGATGGCGACCGTGACGCACTTCTTGCCGGACGCGTCGGCGGCGGAACGGACCGCGGCGTGGGCGCGGGTGTTCGATCTCGAGGTCAACGACGTCGACGGTGTGGTGGCGAAGCCGGGTGCGTTGGACCTGCTTGGCACGCTTGGCCGGATCGGTGTGCCGTGGGCGGTCTACACCAGTGCGCCGGCCCAGCTCGCGAAGGTACGGCTGACCGCGGCCGGGATCGCGCCGTCGGTGCTCGTGACGGTCGACGACGTGAGCCGTGGCAAGCCGGACCCGGAGGGATACCTGCGGGCGGCGGAGCTGCTCGGCGTACCTGTGACTGAGTGCCTGGTGGTCGAGGACACCGTTGTCGGGCTGACGGCAGGGCAGACGTCTGGTGCGCTCACGGCCGGTCTGAAGGGTATTGCGGCGGATATCGAGCTGGCTGACCTGCACCGGCTCGACGCGCTGTTCAAAGGTCTGGAATGACCGCGGGCGCTCAGGCCCCGCCGCGGAGCGGTGCCCGTGGCGACGAGGTACGGATCGGGATCGCGCTGTCTGCGATGGGGTTCGTGCTGGCCGGGCTCGGTGCGTGTGTGGCGATTCTCGCGCGGGATCTGGACGAGCCGACCAGCCGGCTGGCGCTGTTGTCCTCGGGGTTCGCTGTTGGGTTGATGCTGGTCGCGGTGGTTGGTCCGCGGATGCTCAAGCTGTGGTCGATGCCTACGGTGCTTGGGCTCGGGTCGGTTGTGTGTGCGGTGGGTGCGGTTCTGATCGCGGTCGCGCCGGTGTACGCGGTGGCTATCGCCGGTGGGTTGCTGGTTGGGCTTGGCGGGGCGCTGCTCGTCCTGGTCGCTCCGCTGATGCTCAACGGCCCGACTGCGGCTGCACGGCTGAGCCGGGTCAACGCGGTCGCCAGCGGGACCGGGATCCTAGCGCCGCTAGCAATCGGCACGCTGGACGGTCTCGGTCCGAGCGGCCGGTACGCCCTGCTCGCCGCGGCACCTCCCCTCCTTCTCCTAGCAGTACTAACCCGCCGCTCCCGCCCACTTCAGCCAACAGAGGGGGTTGCGGTGCCGGTGTTGATTGATTCGGCGCCGGCTGTTGGGTTGGGGCGGAAGTGGCGGCGCGTGGGGCGACGGGTTGTGATGGACGTCGGCGCGGGGTGGCTTCGGGTTGTGCTCGCGGTGTCGGTCGAGTTCTGCTTCGTGGTGTGGGCGGTGGCGCGGCTGGTGGCGAGCGGGTTGCCTACTGCGGCCGCCGCGCTGCTCGGCAGTGCGTTCCCGATCGGTATGGCGGTCGGCCGCGCGATCGGACCGATCCGGTACCGCGGCTGGTCGCCGGTCTTTCCGTCCGGCGCACTCGCCGCCTGCGGCACGCTGCTGGTGAGCCTGTTCGACGCCCCGGCCGTGGTAGCGCTCGGGCTGGTCGTAGCCGGTCTCGGAGTAGCCCCGCTGTACCCGGTGACGCTCGCAGCCCTCGTAGCGACCCCTGGTCTCAGCTCCGCCCGTCTCGCCGCGGTGGGTGCGATGGCCTCGGGTACGGCGATCTTGGTCGCGCCGGCGCTCCTCGCCGTACTGGCACGTGTCGTCGACCTGCGGACGGCGTACCTGGTGACGCTGCCGCTGATCGCGATACTTTTTCTGCTCAGCCGTCGATCTGACCGGGCTGCGTTCGTGTAGGGGGTGAACGAGCCCGAAACGACGAACGAGGTGACGTGATGAAGCTTCTGCTGGACAACCTGGCCTTTCCCGAAGGAGCCCGCTTCCACGACGGCCGGTTGTGGTTCTGCCACTGGATCGCGCAGCAGATCATCGCCGTCGACGCCGACGGCAAGACCGAGGCCTTCGAGGCGCCGGTCGGACGGTCGATGGGCTGGTCCGTCGACTGGCTGCCGGACGGCCGGATGCTGACCACCGGTGACAAACTGCGCCGGTACGAGCCCGACGGCTCGATCACCGTGCTCGCCGAGCAAGGAGCGAACGAGATGGTGGTGGATGCCCAGGGCAACATCTATCTGGACGGCGCGGACTTCGACTTCGCCGGCGGCGCGGAGCCGGTCCCCGGCTGGATCAAGCTGGTCACGCCGGACGGCGAGGTGCGGCAGGTCGCCGACGACATCCAGTTCCCGAACGGGATGGTGCTCACGCCGGACGGGAAGACCCTGGTGATCGCGGAGTCGTTCGCCGGCCGGTTGACCGCGTTCGACGTCGAGCCGGACGGCCGGTTGTCGAACCGCCGCGTGTACGCCGAGAATCTCGGCCCGGACGGCATCGTCCTCGACGCCGAGGGCGCGATCTGGTCCCAGACCTGGGGCGAAGGCGTGGTCCGCGTCGCGCCGGACGGCGAGATCCTCGAGCGGATCGACCTCCCCGAGAACCGGGCGCCGTTCTCGCTCGGCCTGGTCGACTTCGACGGTCCGACGCTGTGCATCCTGACCGCGGAATGGCGGGCCGACGACAGCATCACCGACAACCTCGACCGGCTCACCAACGGCCCGCGGACCGGCCAGGTCCACACGGTTCCGGTCGCCGTACCGCCGGTCGCTCGCTAACATCGCCGACATGGAGTGCTTCGCCGCCGGGCGTACCCGGCGCTGATCCCGGACCCATCGCCGCCTGCGCGCGGTGGGCCGGTCGCGCCTGCCCGGATTTCTCCTTCGCTCGCGAGAGGCACG
The DNA here is from genome assembly GCF_004331375.1 of Kribbella speibonae. NCBI lineage: Bacteria > Bacillati > Actinomycetota > Actinomycetes > Propionibacteriales > Kribbellaceae > Kribbella > Kribbella speibonae. The sequence continues at coordinate 490,630 of NZ_SJKC01000004.1, forward strand.
CTCCATGCACATTCGTTCGTACGTCGCCGCTGACCTGGCCCGGCTCATCGACCTCACCATCGACACGTTCGGGCCGTTCTACGAGGAATCGTTCCGGCCCCTGGTCGGCGAGCTGATCTTCACCCGCCAGCACGGCGACTGGCGTGGCGACTACCGTACGCAGGTCGCCGGGCTGCACGATCCCGCCGCACACAAGTACGTCGCCGTTGCTGTCGCAGACGACGTACCCGCCGGGTACGTCGCCTGGTGGCTCGACACCGCCCGCAGACAAGCCACGGTCGAGATCTTGGCGGTCGCGCGGGAGCATCGACGTTCCAGCATCGCCACCGCGCTCTGCGAGCACGCGTTCGCGGCGATGCGCGCCGAGGGAGCGGAGTACGTCGAGATCGGCACCGGAGGCGACGACTTCCACGCGCCGGCGCGGGCGTTCTACGAATCAATCGGTTGCGTGAAAGTGCCGGTGGCGGTGTACTTCCGCGAGCTGTAGTCGAACCCCAGACGCCGGAGCATGATGAAGGGATCAGGGCTGGGGGCTTCATCGTGATCAGGGGGAGGCATTGCCATGAGCGACAACGCACGGCCGTCGCTGGAGGAACTGGACAAGATGCCGGACGACATCTCGCAGGAAGATCAGGCCAAGCTGCTCGTCGAGCCGAGCTTCGACCATGACCTCGCGAACGAGGCGGAAGAGCTGCAGGCGGAGTTCGGGCCCGCCGAGGACGGTGAGTACGGCCGGGCGCCGGCCGAGGACCGCGAACCGACGTACTCGGGCAAGGCCGGATCATGAGCGGTCTCGAGGACATGATCCACACCGCCGAGCTCGACATCGGGCTCGGCGAGCCGAACAAGATCCAGAAGTGGTACCGCGACCGCAACGGCCCGGCGTTCAACGGCAACTTCGCCTGGTGCGACGCATCGATCACGTTCTGGGCGTTCAACTCGGGCAACCACAGCACGGTCACGTTCGGGAAGGACTTCGCGCTGACCACGGCGCACGCGAAGGCGTTCAAGAACCACAGCCAGTGGCACGTCGACGTCGCGGGGATCCGGCGCGGTGACATCGTCTTCTTCGACTGGGACGGCACCGACCTCAAGTCCCGGATCGACCACGTCGGCCTGGTCACCGGGGTCAGCGGCTCGAAGGTCTACACGATCGAGGGCAACTACAGCAACAAGTGCGGCCGGCACACCCGGATGGCGAGCACGATCGCCGGCTACGGGCGGCCGTCGTACGTGCACTCGCCCGGGCCGCGGACCGGGTTCGTGACGTTCCCGGGCAAGTCGTTCTTCGTGATGGGCCGCAAGAGCCCGATCATCGCGGCGATGCACCAACGGCTCCTCGACGTCGACTGCAACAAGTACGAAACCCAGACGAACAAGGACACCTGGGGGACCGGCGACCTGAAGTCGTACTCCGCCTGGCAGCGGAAACTCGGCTTCCAGGGCTCGGTCGCGCAGCCCGGCTCCGACGCCGACGGAATCCCCGGGAAGGAAACCTGGGACAAGCTCAAGGTCCCGCGCACCTGACGGACGGCTACGGCTTGGCGTGTTTCCCGACCATGCGCACCAGTGTGTCGGGCGGGACCACCTTGACGTGCGGGGCGAGTCCGTCGACGACGGAGAGAACGTTGTCGACGGACTTGCTCCACGCGTGCCAGACGACGACCGAGTAGCCGGCCGTGGAGAAGGGGTTGCGGGTCGCGGCGTTCAGCTCCGCGGTGACGGAGGCCTCGTCGGCGCCGTCGAGCCCCTCCCAGAGCATGGTCCGGGCGGAGATCACCGGCTTGCCCTCGGACCAGACCACCTTGCCCTTGAGACCGTCGTACCGCGAGTACTCGAGGTAGATGAGGCCGTCGATCTCCGGCCGCCTGAGGTACGACGACCACAGCCGGGTGTTCTCGAACGCGTCGAAGTCGATGATCTGCGCAACCGAGAGATCGGATCGCCCCATGGCCCGGGCGAGGGACGCGGTGTGCTTGTCCAGCGCGGCGGCCGGGTAGCGGCTCGGGTACATGTAGCCGCCGCCCGACGGACCGACCACCCAGCGGTCCTTGCGCGACTGGTCGTAGAACCAGCGCATGACTGACGGCGCGAGATCGATCAGCGACGGTGAGATGCCCCAGCCGAGGTCGACCTCACCCCGCCGTGGGCTCCCGAACCACCGCGGATCGGTCGGAAAGTCGCCGAGCGCCCACTGGATGTTGTCGCCGTCGGTGATCAGGAAGCTGACGTAGTGCGCGTCGGGATCCGGCGTCGGAGGTTGCGCCGGGACATGCTGCGTCAGGCGGTCTTCGGTGATGCCTGACAGCACCGACAGGTTGCGGGCATGGTCGGCGGGCAGGGCCTTGACGCCGGTGGCCGAGTTCACGCCGATGAAGGCGTCCTCGCCCGCCGAGGCGTCGCCCCAGCCGATGACCGTGCCGTCGTCGTCCAGCGCGTCGACCACCTCGGCGCGGAACTCCGAGTTGCCGTCGAAGAAGGCGAACGTCCCCGCCATCGTGACGTAGTCCCGGAGCCGCTCCGGGATGTCGGCGCGCTGCTCGACCGCGACGTCGTGCCGCAGCCGGGGCCAGTACGTCTCGAACACCCAGCGGTCGTCCTTGTCCCGCACGTCCAGGACCTTGCGCAATCCGTGCTGGATCGCGAGTGCCTCCAGGCTTTCCTCGATCGCCACGGCACCCGTCACACCCGCGAGCGTGGTCGCGACGTTGACCGACGGGGTGCCCGTACGGAAGAGAACATATCCAGTTACGCCGGACCGCTGAACGGTTTTCCACAGGTCCCCGGTGCGCGTCCGGACGCCGTACTGCGACACCAGGCCGTCGAGCCAGTGCTGGTAGCCGAGCGTCGGCAGGTTCAGGTACAGCGATTCGCCGCCGCGTCGCGCCATCAGGCCCTGCAGCGTCGTCGCCAGCGTTCGCTCCGGCAGGCTCAGCGTGGACTCGTCGAACACATTCAGCATCCGCGGCCGCTGTCCCTTGGGATACGCCGACCGAGCGGTCGCGGCGCCGAACGCCAAGGACGGCGAGACGGCCGCGGCGAGCCCCAGGCCGGCGGTGAGGCCCAGCGCGGTGCGGCGGGAAAATCGGCGATCGGACATGTGGTGCCTCCAGTGAGCGGCTGGTGGAATGTCCTACGTTGTCAGTTGCCCGGTGACGATGTCACAGCCTTCACGTCCTTACAAGACCTCAGAGGGTGTCTGAGGCAGCTCATGACGCCGAAACAGCTCGATCAGCGCCGGTACGCCGGCCGACAGGTCGTACAGCTCCGCGCGCAACCCGACGCTCGCGGCGCCCTCCACATTGGCCACGTTGTCGTCGATGAACAGCACGGAGGAGGCCGGCAGGTCGAGCGCACCGAGAATCGCCCGGAAGTACGCCGGGTCCGGCTTGGCGAGCCCGAGGTCGCACGAGTAGAACGTCCGGTCGAACCATGCGCCGTACCCGCGCTCGTCCTGCATGATCGCCCGCCGGTACCCCTGCTGATTGGTCGCCAGGTGGCACCCGATGCCGGCCGCCCGCAGGGATTGGATGAGCGCGATCACCGCGGGCTCCGCGACGAACCAGCTCCACGGCTCGAGCGCCTCGTCGACGGACACCGGCGAGTTCCAGCGCCGCAGTACGTCGCCCAGCGCGTCCCGGAAATCGACTTTCCCGACCAGTGCCGGCTTCTCGGCCGCCATCAGGTCCGCGACGAATGCTTCGCCGTCGGTGGGTACGAGGGAGGTCAAACGGGCCGACCAGTCGCGATCGGGTCGCTGGATGACCCCGTCGGCGTCGAAGAGGACTGCGGTGGGTCTCATGGCATCCCATCTTGTCATCGGAGGCTTGACCGGTTCAGTCGGTATGCGCTTACCTAATGGCTACGTAAACATATGTGGACACCTTCCGGCGAAAACCAACAGAAAGCGCCAGGTGAGGTCATGACCCTGAGTAGAAGGCACTTCCTCGCGGCCGGCTCCGCCGTCGCCGCCGCGGGTCTCACCGGCTGCGGATCCCGCAGCTCGCTGGGCGGATCGAACGAGCTCAGCATGTGGACATGGGTCGGGTCCGTCAACGACGACCTGATCGGCCAGGCGGAGAAGGCGATTCCCGGGTACGACGGTATGAAGCTGGCGATGACCCGGATCGGCTCCAACTACAAGACCAAGGTGCTGACCGCCCTGGCCGGCAAGTCCCTGGTCCCGGACATCGTCGCGATCAACGACGACGTCGCGACGTACTTCCCGAACGCGGACCAGTTCCACGACCTGTACGACCTCGGCGCGAAGGAACTGGAGAAGGACTTCCTGCCCTGGAAGTGGAAGTGGGGGGTCACACCGCAGGGCAAGATGATGGCCTACCCGATGGACACCGGGCCGACCGCGTTGTTCTACCGGACCGACATCTTCCAGAAGGCGGGCGTCGACATCGACCCGGCCGCGGTCGCGGGGATCGCCCCGGACTGGGACGCCTTCATCACGCTCGGCAAGAAGCTCGAGCAGGCCGTGCCCGGCTCCGCGATCACCGACAACATCACGAGCATCTACGGCTACCGGATGGCGCAGCAGTCCAAGCGCTACATGACGCCGGACGGCCAGTACCTCGGCGATCAGGACCACGTCCGGCAATCGTTTGATCTCGCCGTCCGGGTGGTCAAGGAAGGTCTCTCGGCCAACGCGCAGAACTCGACCGACAAGAACGCGGTCGTCACCAACGGCAAGCTCGTCGCCTACAACGGCGCCGTCTGGTGGGCGCAGCTCGGCCCGAAGAACGCGGCGCCGAAGACGAAGGGACTCTGGCGGGTGACGGCGGCTCCTGGTGGCGCCGGCAACAAGGGCGGATCCTTCCTGGCGATCACGAAGTACTGCAAGAACCCGAAGGCGGCGTTCGCGTTCATCAGCTGGCTGGAGTCGGCGAAGAACCAGGCCCAGGCGTTCCTGGACCCGGTGCTGTTCCCGTCCACGCCGGCGACGTACACCGATCCGGTGCTGGCCGCTCCCGACCCGTTCTTCGGCGGTCAGAAGATCGTCGACGTGTTCGCGGAGTCCGCGAAGAAGTACCCGGGCGCCTACTTCTCGCCGTACGACAGCATCATCGACACCCCGATCGGCGCCGAACTGGTCAACGTCGAGGCGTCCGGCAAGGACCCGGATCAGGCCTGGGCCGACGCCCAGCACCAGATCGAACGCGAACTGACCCGAGCGGGGGCGATCTGACATGGCTGTCACCAGCAAGACGGCCCCGGCCGCAATCACCCGGCCGTCCGCCGCCGCGGAAAAGCCGCCGAACAAGTACCGGCAGGCGTTCCCGCAGTACGCCGCGGTCTCGCCGTTCTTCATCCTGTTCGCGATCTTCGGCGCGTTCCCGGTGCTGTTCTCGATCTGGATCTCGTTCCATTCCTGGGACGGCATCGGGCAGATGAAGTGGGTCGGCCTCGAGCAGTACCGCTACCTGCTCACCGACGAGACGTTCTGGAAGACCATCGGCAACACGATGATCATCTGGGTGCTCTCGACGGTCCCGATGCTGCTGCTGGCGCTGGTGATCGCCAACGCCCTGCACAACGCGACCCGGCTGCGCACCTTCTACCGGATCGCGTACTTCATCCCGAACGTCACCTCGGTGGTCGCGATCACCCTGGTGTTCGGCTCGATCTTCAGCAACAACTTCGGCCTGCTGAACGCCTTCCTGCGCTCGATCGGCGTCGGCGAGGTGCAATGGCTGACCTCGCCGTGGGGGATCAAGATCGCGATCGCCACCATCGTCACCTGGCGGTGGGTCGGCTACAACGCGATCATCTACCTGGCCGGCCTGCAGGCGATCTCCGCCGACGTGTACGAGGCCGCCAAGGTGGACGGCGCGAGCCCGCGGCAGACGTTCTGGCGGATCACCGTCCCGATGATGCGGCCGGTGATCCTGTTCACCGCGGTCACCTCGACGATCGGCGGACTGCAGATCTTCACCGAGTCCCGGGTGCTGTTCGGTGACACCTCGAACATCGGCGGCCCCGGCGACGCCGGCCTGACCATCGTCTCGTACCTGTACCAGAGCGCGTTCATCAAGAACCAGTTCGGGTACGGCGCCGCGATCGGCTGGGCGCTGTTCATCCTGATCGTGCTGTTCAGCATCATCAACTGGCGGCTGATCGGCGGAAACGACGACGAACGGCTGACCCGACGCGCCGCTCGGCGGGTGGAACGCAGGATCGCAGCCCAGAATGCCAAGAGGGAGGCCGCAGATGTCCGTTGAGCGCATTCGCACCGCCGTCGGTCACATCGTGCTGATGTTCGGCGTGCTGGTCTCGCTGTTCCCGTTCTACTGGATGGTGGTGATGGCCTCCAACACCACCCCGGACATCTTCAGCTACCCGCCGAAACTGCTGATCGGCTCGCACCTGTTCGAGAACATGGGCAAGGTGCTCGACAACATCGACTTCTTCGGCTCGATGCTGCTCACGCTGATCGCCTCGCTCGGCGTCACGGTCCTGGTGCTGTTCTTCGACTCGCTCGCCGCGTTCGCGTTCGCGAAGTACGAGTTCCCGGGCCGGAACCTGCTGTTCGGCCTGCTGCTCGCGACCTTCATGATCCCGGCGCAGCTGTCGCTGGTGCCGCAGTTCGTGACGCTGGCCGAGTTCGGCTGGATCGGGTCGCTGAAGGCCCTCATCATCCCGGGCGCGGCGAACGCGTTCGGGATCTTCTGGATGCGCCAGTACGCCAAGGGCGCCATCCCCGACGAACTCATCTCGGCCGCCAAGGTCGACGGCGCCGGATTCTTCCGGCAGTACCTCACCGTCGGCCTGCCGGTGCTCCGGCCCGGTCTGGCCTTCCTCGGCATCTTCACCTTCATCAACGTCTGGAACGACTACCTCTGGCCGTTGATCGTGATGACCGACCCGAACCGCCTCACCCTCCAGGTCGCACTCGACCAGCTGAACGGCATCTACGGCACCGACTACTCGATGGTGATGGCCGGTGCGCTGATGAGCGTCATCCCGCTGATCGGTGTCTTCCTGATCGGCGCCCGTTCGTTCATCGCCGACCTGGCCGCGGGCGCCATGAAGTTCTGACCCAACCACACACCAGACACGGGATTTCTTTTGACTGACCACAAGCTCCGCTGGGGCATCATCGGCACCGGCAACATCGCGTCCCGGTTCGCCAGCCAGGTGCCGACGTCGAAGACCAACGAGGTCGTCGCCGTCGGCAGCCGGTCCCTCGACTCGGCGAACGCCTTCGCCGACAAGTGGGACATCGCCAACCGGCACGGTTCGTACGACGACCTGCTCGCCGACGAGACCGTCGACGCCGTCTACATCGCGACACCGCACCCGATGCACGTCGAGTGGGCGATCAAGACGGCCGAGGCCGGTAAGCACGTGCTGTGCGAGAAGCCGCTCGCGATCAACCGCGCGTGGGCCGAGGCGATGATCGAGGCCGCGGTCCGCAATGACGTCTTCCTGATGGAGGCGTACATGTACCGGTGCCTGCCGCAGACCAAGCTGGTCGCCCAGCTGGTCCGCGACGGCGAGCTCGGCACCGTCCACCAGATCCAGGCCACGTTCGCGTTCAACGCGTCGTTCAACCCCAGCAGCCGGATCTACGCCGACGAGCTGGCCGGCGGCGGCATCCTCGATGTCGGCGGCTACCCGGTGTCGATGGCCCGCCTGATCGCCGGCGCGGCCACCGGGCAGCCGTTCCAGGACCCGGCCGCGGTGTCCGCGGTCGGCACCGTGGGCGAGACCGGTGTCGACGAGTGGACGGTGGCGACGCTGTTCTTCGACGGCGGCGTGACCGCCCAGGTGAGCACCGGCGTACGGCTCGGTGACAAGAACCAGGTCCGGGTCTACGGCAGCAAGGGCTACCTGCAGGTCGACGACCCGTGGTTCGGCGGCGACGGCAAGCCGACCCACGTCACGCTGCACAAGGTGGGCGAGGAGCCGCGGGAGATCTCTGCGGAGCCGGCGCTGATCTACACCGCGGAGGCCGAGGCGGTACAGGCGGCGATCGTCGCCGGCGCGAAGGAGGCGCCGGAGATGAGCTGGGCGGACACGCTCGGCAACCTCACCGTCCAGGACCAGTGGCGGGCCGCGATCGGGCAGCAGTACGCGAGCGAGCGGGACGACGCGATCATCCCGACCGCGACCGGACGCCCGCTGACCAAGCGTGCGGACGCCCCGATGACGTACGGGCACGTGCCGGGCGTCGACAAGCAGGTGTCCCGGCTTGTGATGGGCGTGGACAACCAGCAGACGCTCCCGCACGCGGCGGTCGTGTTCGACGACTTCGTCGAGCGCGGCGGTACGACGTTCGACACGGCCTACATCTACGGCGGCGGCCGCGGCGAGAAGCTGCTCGGGCAGTGGATGCAGTCCCGCGGCAACCGGGACGAGGTCGTCGTGATCGGCAAGGGCGCGCACACGCCGTACTGTGACCCCGAGTCGATCACCCGGCAGCTGCACGAGAGCCTGGAGCGGCTGCAGACCGACCACGTCGACCTGTACTTCATGCACCGCGACAACGAGGACATCGCGGTCTCGGAGTTCATCGACGTCCTCGACGAGCACTTCAAGGCCGGCCGGATCAAGGCGTTCGGCGGTTCGAACTGGTCCACCGCGCGCTTCGACGAGGCCAACGCGTACGCCGAGGCGAACAGCAAGCAGCCGTTCACGCTGCTCAGCAACCACCTCAGCCTCGCGCGGGCGTACGACGTACCGTGGGCCGGCTGCCGGCACGTGGCCGACGACGAGTCGCAGGAATGGCTGCGGGAGCGGCAGGTCGCGCTGTTCCCGTGGTCGAGCCAGGCCCGCGGGTTCTTCACCGGACGGGCCAAGCCGGAGGACACCTCGGACGCCGAGCTCGTGCGCTGCTTCTACTCCGACGAGAACTTCCGCCGGCTGGACCGGGCGCGGGAGCTGGCGGCCGCCAAGGGCGTCGAGCCGACCGCGATCGCGCTAGCCTGGTTGCTGCACCAGCCGTACCCGGTGTTCCCGCTGATCGGGCCGCGGCACGTCAGCGAGACCCGGACCTCGACACCGGGCCTGTCGGTGACGCTGACGGACGAGGAAGTGGCCTATCTCACTGCCTGATCGAGGGCAGTCAGCCGAATTGGTCGTGTGCTGACACGCATGTAACATGGCATGTCGGAGTTACGACCCTGAACACGGAGAATCATGTCTAAGAAGTGCGATGTCTGCGGCAAGCAGCCGACGTTCGGCAACAGCGTTGCCCGCCTGGGTAAGGGTGCGATGATCCGCCGGGTCAAGGCTCGTACGCCGCGGCGGTTCAACCCCAACATTCAGCCGGTGAAGGCGCTCATCAAGGGCACCCCGACCCGCATGAAGGTCTGCACGTCCTGCATCAAGGCCGGCAAGGTCCAGCGCGTCGTCGGCTGATCTCAGCTTTCACTCCGTGTAGGGCCTTTCGATAGGCGCCCGGGTCTGACCCGGGCGCCTATTCGTGTCTCCTCGCGACGACCGTGATCTCGTTCCGGTTGTGGTGCAGCTGCCGGGCGTGCAGTACGTCGTACCGCTCGCCGAGCACGTCGATACCGCGGCGCGCGCCGTCCAGCGGGTTCTTGCCGCCGCCCTTCAGCGTGACGACGGCGAGACCGCCGCGTCGCAGGTGCGCCGCCGCGTCCAGCATCATCCGGGCGCTCGTCACCTGGTCCATCCGCATGTCGTTCACCGCCACGTCGAAGCGGACCCGGTTGGCGGCGAAGAACCGGCCCGCCGTCGTCGCCTCGTGATGGATCCGGCGATCGCCCCGCAGCCGCGGGTCCAGCGATCCCGGGTCGACCGACCACACCTCCTGCCCGTGCTGCCGCAGGATCCGCGTCCAGCCACCCGGCGACGCGCCGAGGTCGACGGCCTTCCCACCGCGGGGCAGCCCCAGCCCGAACGTCGCGATCGCCTCTTCCAGCTTGAACTCCGACCGCGAGACCCGCTCGTCACCCCGGGCCAGCCGCATCCGCCCGCCCGGCCAGTCCGACAGGCTGTTCGCGAGCCGGTTCAGCCCGAGCAGCACCGCCTTCCGCCCCGCGAAGCACGAAACGACGTACTCCTGCCCGGAGCGCGTGACGGCCACCCCGCGGGCGGCCAGGGCCTCCTGCAGGTGGTGGTAGTACGACCCGCCGGTGCCGGCCGCGTCGGTCCAGGCCTGGACCGCCAGCGCCTTCGGGTACTCCGGCAGCTCGCCCAGCACGACCTCGGCCAGCTCGTACTCCGGCGGCAGCTCCTCGAAGCTCGCGATCTCCACCGTCAGATGCCGGACGAACATGATCCGCCCCGCGTCACACGCCGCCGCGAACGCCTCCACGGGCGGCCCCTCGACCCGCCCGAGCTCGGCGCCGACCCGCTGGACCCGCACGTCCCGCCCGAACTCGCCCCGGATCTCCCGCACTGCCAACTCGTAGCTGTCGGCCGCGACCGAGAACAACACACTCCTGCCACCACTCACCCGGGAACCCTACGCGTTAGCCTTCCGGGCGTGGAGGAATTGACCGTTGACGTGCTGCGGGCCTGGGCCCGGACCGCACTGGCCGACCTGGCCCGGGCCCGGACCGAGATCGACGAGCTGAACGTGTACCCGGTACCGGACGGCGACACCGGCACCAACCTCTACCTGACCTGGGAAGCCGCCTGCGACGCGCTGCCCAAGGGCGAACTGACCTTCACCGAGGCGATCCAGGCCTTCGGCCGCGGCGCCCTGCTCGGCGCCCGCGGCAACTCCGGCGTGATCACCTCCCAGCTGATCCGCGCCTGCGGCCTCCGCCTCGACGAGAACCTCCCGCACCACGATTCCCGGATGAGTGAGGCCGCCGCCTTCGCCGACGCGCTCAAGTACGCCGCCGACGCCGCGTACGGGGCCGTCGCGCAGCCCGTCGAAGGCACGATGCTCACCGTCGCCCGCGCCGCCGCCACCGGTGCGATGACCGCCGCGAACGACGGCAAGACCCTCGCCGACGTCTGCCTCGCCGCGGTCGCCTCCGCCCGCCAGGCCCTCACGAGGACGACCGAACAGCTCGACGTACTGCGTCGCGCGGGCGTCGTCGACGCCGGGGGAGCGGGTCTCGTCGTCATCCTGGGCGCGATGGAATCGGTCCTCACCGGGCAGCACGTGCGGGTCGACGTACCGGCCAGGGTCGAGCCGCAGGGCGAGAGCGCGGAGAGCCAGGACGGGCCGGCGTACGAGGTGATGTACCTGCTGGACGCGCCCGACGACAAGATCGGCGACTTCCGGCAGGCCCTGGCCGCGCTCGGCGACTCGGTCGTCGTGGTCGGCGGCGACGCGCTCTGGAACGTCCACGTGCACACCGACGACGTCGGCGCCGCGATCGAGCACGGCATCGACATCGGCCGCCCGCACCGGATCCGGGTCACCCACTTCGACGACCAGGCCCACCACCACGAGCCCGCTCCGAGCCGCGCCGTGATCGCAGTCGTGGCCGGCGACGGGCTCGCAGGCCTGTTCACCGAGGCCGGCGCCCGGATCATCCGCGGTGGCCCCGGCCGCCGCTGTTCCACCGGCGAGCTGCTGCAGGCGATCGAGCAGTCGCAGGCGCCCGAGATCGTGATTCTGCCCAATGACCAGGACTCGATCGCGGTCGCCGAGGCCGCCGCGACCGCTGCCCGCCAGGACGGGATCCGGGTCGCCGTGATCCCCACCCGCGCCCAGGTCCAGGGCCTCGCGGCGATCGCCGTCCACGACCCGGACCGCAGCTTCGACGACGACGTCGTGCACCTGTCGGCCGCCGCAGGGCAGACCCGGCACGGCGCCGTCACGATCGCGGTCAAGGACGCCTGGACGATGGCCGGCCGGTGCCGGATCGGCGACGCGCTCGGCGTTGTCGACGGCGATTTCGCGCTGATCACCGGCGATCTCGAGGAGGCGGCGCTGGAGGTCGTCGACCGGTTGCTCGGCGGCGGTGGCGAGCTGCTCACGATCGTCACCGGCCGCGACGCCGACCCGGCCCTGGCCGACGCCGTGGAGCGGCACGTTCGCCGGCAACGCAAAGATGTCGACGTCGTGGTGTACGACGGAGGGCAGGACAGGTACCCGCTGCTGATCGGGGTGGAATGAAGACTGACATGGACCGCAAGCTTCGGGACTTCCTCGGGGCGAAGACGGCCAAGACGTTCGCCGACGTGCTCGAGATCGAGACCGTCGGCGAGCTGCTGCGGCACTACCCGCGGCGGTACCTGAAGAAGGGCGAGCTGACCCCGTTCGACGAACTCGAGGTCGGCGACCAGGCGACCGTCAGCGGCCGGGTCAAGAAGGTGACGGCCCGCGCGCTGGACACCAAGATCGAGATCAAGGCCGACGACGTCTACAAGTTCCGCAAGAAGCGGACGATCACCAAGGTCGTGGTCACCGACGGCCGCAACGACCTGGAGCTGGCGTTCTTCAACCAGCCCTGGCTGCTGACCAAACTGACCCCCGGCACCGCCGCGCTGTTCTGGGGCGAGGTGACGATGTTCCGCGACACCATGCAGCTGAAGGGCCCCGGCACCGAGATCCTGGACGAGGACGACCTCACCGAGGCCGAGATCGAACGCCGGGCCCGGCCCTTCCGCCCGCTCTACCCGGCGACCGGGAAGTTGCCGACCGCAACGATCGAGCGCTCGGTCAAGATCGTCCTGGACAGCCTGGACGACCGCGTCGACGACCCGGTCCCGGACCTGGTGCTGCGCAACGAGAAGCTGCTCGGTCTGCGCGAAGCCCTGCAGAAGGTGCATCTTCCGGACACCGAGAAGGACATTCACGACGCGCAGCAGCGGTTCCGGTTCGAGGAAGCGCTGGTGATGCAGACGATCCTCGCTCAGCGCCGCGCGGTGACCGACGCGCTGAGCGCCGTACCGCGGCCGCGGCAGACCGGTGGACTGCTCGACGACTTCGACCAACGGCTGCCGTTCGAGCTGACCGAAGGCCAGGCCGAGGTGGGGGAGGAGATCTTCGCCGACCTCGCCCGGCCGCACCCGATGCACCGGCTGCTGCAAGGCGAGGTCGGCTCCGGCAAGACCGTGGTCGCGCTGCGGGCGATGCTGTCCGTGGTCGACAACGGCGGCCAGGCGGCCCTGCTGGCGCCGACCGAGGTGCTCGCGGTCCAGCACCACAAGACGCTCACCAAGATGCTCGGCGACCTGGCCGAGCAGGGCATGCTCGGCGGCGCGGAGCATGCCACCAAGATCGGGTTGCTGACCGGTTCGCTGAACACCGCGTCCCGCCGTACGGCGATGCTCGACGCGGCCAGTGGTGCGGCCGGGATCGTGGTCGGGACGCACGCGCTGCTCGAGGACAAGGTCCAGTTCGCGGATCTCGGGCTCGTGGTGGTCGACGAGCAGCACCGCTTCGGGGTCGAGCAGCGGGCCGCGCTGAGCGCGAAATCCGGGGCGAACACGCCGCACGTGCTGGTGATGACCGCGACGCCGATCCCGCGCACGGTGGCGATGACGGTGTTCGGCGACCTCGCGGTCTCGACGCTCACCCAGTTGCCGGCCGGGCGGTCGCCGATCCAGTCGTCCGTGGTGCCCGCCAAGGAGCGGCCGGACTGGCTGCAGCGGGCCTGGGCGCGGGTCCGCGAGGAGGTCGGCAAGGGCCACCAGGCGTACGTCGTGTGCCCGCGGATCGGCGACGACGTCAAGAACGCGAAGGACGAGGAAGGCGAGCTCCTCGAGACCGATGAGGGCGGGAAGAAGCAGGCGCGGCCGCCGATCTCGGTGATGCAGGTGTCCGAGGCGCTGGCGGAGATCCTGCACGACCTGCGCGTCGAGATCCTGCACGGGCGGCTCCCGGCCGAGGAGAAGGACGCGGTGATGTCCCGGTTCGCGGCCGGCGACATCGACGTCCTGATCGCCACCACAGTCATCGAGGTCGGCGTCGACGTACCGAACGCCTCGACGATGGTGATCATGGACGCCGACCGGTTCGGGATCTCGCAGCTCCACCAGCTGCGCGGGCGGGTCGGGCGGGGCAAGGTGCCCGGGCTGTGCCTGCTGGTCACGGACCTGTGGGCGGGTTCCAAGTCGTACGGGCGCCTGGACGCGGTGGCGTCGACGACCGACGGGTTCGAGCTGTCGCGGATCGACCTCGAGACCCGCCGCGAGGGCGACGTACTGGGTGTCGCGCAGTCCGGGCGGCGCAGCAGCCTCAAACTGCTCAGCGTGCTGCGGGACGAGGACATCATCCTCGCGGCCCGCCACGAGGCCACCAGGATCGTCGGGGTGGACCCCGCCCTGTCCGAGTTCCCGGAGCTGCTCACGATCGTCCGAGCCGCCCTGCAGTCCGAGACCACCGAATACCTGGAGAAGCATTGACGCGCGTGATCGGGGGAGCGGCTGGTGGGCGGCGGATCGGCGTACCGGCGGGGAGTGGGACTCGGCCGACGGCGGATCGGGTGCGGGAGGCGTTGTTCTCGTCGCTGGAGTCCGAGTTCGGCAGCTTCCATGGGCTCGCGGTCCTCGACCTGTACGCCGGATCCGGCGCGATCGGGCTGGAGGCGCTCTCCCGGGGCGCTGCCACGACCGTGCTGGTCGAATCGGACCGGAAAGCGGCCGAGGTGATCGCGGCCAACATCAAGGTCGTGGGCCTGCCGGGAGCGACGCTCCTGACCCGGCCCGTGGAGAAGGTGACGGCCGGTGACGCCCTCGCGGTGTTCGACCTCGTGTTCGCGGACCCGCCGTACAAGCTGGAGACCGCCGAGCTGCAGGAGGTGCTGACCGGCCTGGCGGCGCACGGCTGGCTCGCCGACGACGCGGTGGTGGTCGTCGAACGCGGGAAACGGGAGCCGTGGGACTGGCCCGAGGGGTTCGCCGCGCTGCGCGACCGCAAGTACGGCGAGGCCCGCCTTTGGTACGGTCACCGCCATGGTTAAGGCCGTCTTCCCAGGGACCTTCGACCCGCCGACGGTCGGGCACCTGGACGTCATCACGCGGGCTGCTGCCGCCTTCGACGAGCTGATCGTCGCGACCGGGGTGAACCAGTCGAAGAACCGGCTGTTCGGGCCGCAGGAGCGGATCGAGATGCTCACCGAGCTGGTCGAACCGTTCCCGAACGTCCGGGTCGGCTCCTTCGAGGGCCTGGTGGTCGACTACTGCCGGGCCGAGGGCGCCGCCGTGATGGTAAAGGGCCTGCGGTCGGCCGCCGACTACGACTACGAACTGCAGATGGCGCAGCTGAACCGGCGGATGACCGGCGTCGACACGTTCTTCCTGCCGACCGCGCCGGAACACGCCTTCATCTCGTCCAGCTGGGTCAAGGAGATCGCCCGCCTCGGCGGCGACGTCAGCACGTTCGTGACCCCAGCCGTTCACGCACGGTTACTGAACACGCTGTGACTGTCCCCGGATTGGGCGCAGCGCCGGGGAGTTGGTAGTGTAGATCACCGGTCTCGACGAGACCGAGTTCTTGCCTGCCCACGCCTGAAAGGGATGTTCTGAGCGTCTTGGACCCGCGGTCCCCACTCGTGATCGATACCCACGAGCTGACCCGCCGCGCAGGGTCCCAACGCGAAGTCACCTTCTCGAGCCCGGCGCCGGCGGATCTCGGAATCGACGTGATCGGCGTCCCCGAAGGCGATCCGATCCAGTTCGATCTACGGCTGGAATCGGTGGTCGAAGGGGTGCTCGTCACCGGAACGGCCCGCGGCCGTCTGGTCGGGGAGTGCGCGCGGTGCCTGGTCGATATCGAGGACGAGTTCCTCGCTGACGTCCAGGAGCTGTACGTCTACCCGGAGAGCGAAGCCGAGCCGGACGAGGCCAGCCGGATGGAGGGCGATCTGATCGACCTCGAGCCGGTGCTGAGGGACCAGGTGGTGCTCGCACTGCCGTTCCAGCCGTTGTGTACGGACGACTGTCCGGGTCTGTGCCCCGACTGCGGGGTACGCCTGGCGGACGAGCCCGGCCACAAG
This sequence comes from Kribbella speibonae, assembly GCF_004331375.1. Taxonomy (NCBI): domain Bacteria; kingdom Bacillati; phylum Actinomycetota; class Actinomycetes; order Propionibacteriales; family Kribbellaceae; genus Kribbella; species Kribbella speibonae. The sequence continues at coordinate 506,514 of NZ_SJKC01000004.1, forward strand.
CACGAGGACGGGACCGACCCACGCTGGGCCGCCCTCGGAAACCTGCTCGAGCAGGACCAGCAGGACAACTGAACAGCTCCACCGCACCACCGCAGTACCGAAATCGTCAGACTGAGCCGGCCGGGTCCACCAGGCCCCCGGCCGAACCGAGGAGTCATAACCGTGGCCGTTCCGAAGCGGAAGATGTCGCGCAGCAACACCCGGAGCCGCCGGGCGCAGTGGAAGACGACTGCCCCGTCGCTGGTGACCTGCGTGAACCCCGCCTGCCGCGCGAAGCACCTGCAGCACACCGTCTGCCCGAACTGCGGCCAGTACGGCGCCAAGGGCGAGCGCCGCCAGGTCGTCGAGAGCTAAACGGCCACCTTCACAGTGAACTCTGCCAACGAAACGGGGCTCTACGCCGAGCTGAACCAGCGGCTCGGCGTATCGCTGGCTGACGAACTGCTGGAGCACGCCTTCACCCACCGCTCGTACGCGTACGAGAACGGCGGGCTGCCGACGAACGAGCGACTGGAGTTCCTCGGGGACTCCGTGCTCGGCGTCATCGTCACGGAGTCGTTGTTCCGGAACCACCCGGACCTGTCCGAGGGCCGACTGGCCAAGCTACGGGCCGCGGTGGTCAACATGCGTGCGCTCGCGGGTGTCGCCCGCGAGCTCAAGCTGGGCAAGTACCTGCGGCTCGGCCGCGGGGAAGAGGCCACCGGCGGCCGGGACAAGTCGTCGATCCTTGCCGACTGTGTCGAGGCGCTGATCGGCGCCGTGTACCTGGACCGCGGCTTCGAGGTCGCGGGCGGGGTCGTGCACCGGCTGTTCGACGACCTGATGGAGTCCTCGGCCCGGCTCGGCGCCGGCCTGGACTGGAAGACGTCGCTGCAGGAGCTGGTCGCCCAGCTCGGCGTCGGCGTCCCCGAGTACGTGATCGCGGAGTCCGGACCGGACCACGCCAAGACGTTCGAGGCGCGGGTCCGAATCGGTTCCGACACCTACGGCCACGGCATCGGCCGGAGCAAGAAGGAAGCCGAGCAGCAGGCCGCCGAGACCGCCTGGAAGGCCCTGCGCGCCGCGCATCCCGACAGCGTGGACCCCTCGCAGTCCTGAGTTGCCCGAGCTCCCGGAAGTAGAAGTCGTACGGCGCGGCCTGGTGGATTTCCTCACCGGGCGCACCGTCGAGAGCGTCGAGGTGCTGCACCCCCGCCCGGTACGGCGTCACGCCGCCGGGCCGGAGGACTTCGTCTCGCGGCTCAAGGGCCAGGTTTTCGCGGAGCCGGCCCGGCGCGGGAAGTACCTCTGGCTGCCTTTGACGTCCGGTGACGCGGTTCTGACCCACCTCGGAATGAGCGGTCAGTTCCGGGTCCAGCCGGTCGGCGCGCCCGACGAGCCGCATCTCCGGGTCCGGTTCCGGTTCGCCGACGGCGGCGGAGAGGTCCGTTTTGTGGACCAGCGGATGTTCGGTGGTCTTTCGTACTCCGAGGGCGGCGCCGAACTGCCCGCCGAGATCGCCCACATCGCCCGCGACCCGTTCGATCCTCTGTTCGATCCGGAGCTGGCGACGGCGAAGATCCGCCGCCGACGGACCGGGCTCAAACGAGCGCTGCTGGACCAGACCGCGATCAGCGGGATCGGCAACATCTACGCCGACGAAGCGTTGTGGCGGGCCAAGCTGCACTACGCCCGGGCGACAGAAACGCTGAAACCCTTACAAATAAGGGGCATCCTCGAGCAGGCGCACGCCGTGATGGCCGAGGCGCTGACCGTTGGTGGCACCAGCTTCGACGCCCTGTACGTCAACGTGAACGGGGAATCCGGGTACTTCGAGCGCGGCCTGAACGTCTACGGGCAGGAGGGATCGCCGTGTCCACGGGACGGCCGGCCGATCCGTCGCGAGCCGTTCATGAACCGTTCGTCGTACCGGTGCCCGAAATGTCAGCCGGTTCCGCGGCTGGTCCGCTGGTGAGCGAGGTATCGTTAATAAACGTGGCCCAGGTTGACCCGTCGCCCTCGCCGGTGTCACCCTGAAAGACGGCACACATTTTCGGCGCTCCCTGATGACCCCGATACGGAGCGCGACCGGCCAGAACCCTTCCGGAGGACAGCACAATGGCCAAGGCTCTTCTAGGGCATCTTGGAGGCACTGACCCGCGCATGCTCGAGCAGGTTCGTCTGCTCAACCGGCGCGTCGCAGATCTGGAGGCGCACGTGATGCGGCTTCAGGCGGAGAACGACCACCTGGTGGCACAGATCCACGAGGGTCGGCTGCTCACAGTCGACGAGGCCCTGCGCACTCCCGCTTCGGTCTGAAGCACCTAGATTCATCTCGACCGTCCGGCACTAGCTGCAGAACGGCGGTGGCCCCCGTCCGGGCCTCCGCCGGTTGTAGGTTCTTCTTGTTGTGCATCCCGATGATTCGCCGGCCATCTCTCAACGGCCTGGCCTCCGCTGGATTCCGCGGTTCTCTTTGTAGACTGCGAAGCGGAACACCTTCCCCCGGGTAGCGGCAGCGCGACGTACAGCTACGGCGGTTCCTTCGGTACCGTCTGTCCTTTCACGGGTTGGAGAGCTTCGCCTTGTACCTGAAGAGCATGACGCTCCGGGGCTTCAAGTCGTTCGCGTCCGCGACGACGATGAACTTCGAACCAGGCATCACCTGCATCGTCGGGCCGAACGGCTCCGGCAAGTCCAACGTCGTGGACGCACTGGCCTGGGTGATGGGTGAGCAGGGCGCCAAGTCGCTGCGCGGCGGCAAGATGGAGGACGTCATCTTCGCCGGCACCTCCGGCCGCGCCCCGCTGGGTCGCGCCGAGGTGGTGCTCACCATCGACAACACCGACGGCGCACTGCCGATCGAGTACGCCGAGGTGACGATCAGCCGGACGATGTTCCGCAACGGCGGGTCCGACTACCAGATCAACGGCCAGAACTGCCGCCTGCTGGACGTCCAGGAACTGCTCAGCGACTCCGGTATCGGCCGCGAGATGCACGTCATCGTCGGCCAGGGCCAGCTGGACTCGATCCTGCGCGCCACGCCGGAAGGCCGCCGCGGGTTCGTCGAGGAGGCCGCCGGCGTCCTGAAGCACCGCAAGCGCAAGGAAAAGGCGATCCGGAAGCTGGAGGCCACCGAGGGCAACCTGCACCGGCTCGGGGACCTGATCCAGGAGATCCGCCGTCAGTTGAAGCCGCTCGGGCGCCAGGCGGAGGTGGCGCGCCGGGCGGTGACGATCCAGGCGGAGGTCCGGGACGGCCGCGCGCGGCTGCTCGCCGACGACATCGTCCAGGCGCAGTCCGCGCTCGAGGCGGAGCTGCGGGACGAGGCCGCGCTCACCCAGCGGCGGACCGAGACCGAGGCGAAGCTGCACGAGGCCCGCGAGCTGGAGGCCGAGCTGGAGGAGGCGCTCCGCGAGGACGCGCCGGCGCTGCAGGCCGCTCAGGACACCTGGTACCAGCTGTCCGGCTTCGGCGAGAAGATCAAAGGTACGGCGCGAATCGCGGCGGACCGGATCCGGTCGCTGAACGACGAGGCCGAGGACGGGCCACGCTCCGGGCGTGACCCAGAGGAACTCGAACTGGAAGCGGCCCGGGTCCGTGAGACCGAGGCGCAGATCGAGGCCGAGGTCGAGGCGCATTCCGAGCTGCTCGCCGAGTCGGTCGAGCGCCGCCAGCAGCTGGAGGCCCAGGAGGCCGAGGAGGAGCGCCGGATCTCGGCGCTGATCCGGGCCGCCGCGGACCGCCGCGAAGGACTGGCTCGGCTGACCGGTCAGGTGAACGCGCTGAAGAGCCGCGCGGCCGCCGCCGAGTCCGAGATCGGCCGGCTCGCCAACAACCGGCGCGAGGCCGAGCAGCGGGCCGCGAAGGCGCAGCACGATTTCACCGCGCTGGAGACCCAGGTCGCCGGGCTGGATGCCGGCGAGAAGGGCCTCGACGACCAGTACGAGGCCGCCCAGGCGGTTCTGGACGAGCTGGACGAGCGGCTGGCGAAGCTGCGGGCCGAGGAGCGCGACGCCGAGCGTGAGCGCACCGGTCTGGCCGCCCGCAAGGAGGCGCTCGAGCTTGGTCTGAACCGCAAGGACGGGGCCGGCGCGCTGCTGGCCGCGTCGGAGCAGGTCAACGGGCTGATGGGCTCTGTCGCCGCTCTGCTGAGCGTGCGGTCCGGGTACGAGACCGCGATCGCCGCGGCGCTCGGCGAGGCCGCGGACGCCGTCGCCGTCACGCACACCGACGCGGCGCTGCACGCCGTCGGTCACCTCAAGGAGCACGACCTCGGCCGCGCCGGGATGCTCCTCGGCGACGCCCCGGCCGACGACTACGCACTGTGGCCGCCGTTGCCGTACGGAGCGTCGTACGCCGTGGACGTCGTGGAGTGCCCTGAGACCCTGCGACCCGCCCTGCGGCGGCTGCTGCGCAAGGTCGCGGTCGTCGACGACGTGGACGCGGCCCGGTCCCTCCTGCGGAACCTGCCCGACGTCACGTGCACGACGCGCGTCGGCGACGTACTCGGAGCGCATTTCGCGTACGGCGGGTCCGACGCGGCACCGAGCCTGATCGAGGTGCAGTCCGCGGTCGACGAGGCGGCGGAGAAGCTGACCGAGGCGACGGCTCGGAGCGAGCGGCTGCGGTTCGAGCTGCAGGGCCTGGAGGACGAGCGGACCCGCCAGAAGGAGTCCGTCGAGATCACGCTGGCCCGGCTGCACGAGTCGGACGCGTCGATGGCGGCGGTCGCCGAGCAGCTCGGGCACTTCGGGTCGCTGGCGAAGGCGTCCCGCGGTGAGGCCGAGCGGATGGCCGAGGCGATCGCCGCGGCCGAGGAGGAGCGGGACCGGAACCTGTCCGGTCTGGCCGAGCTCGAAGAGCGGCTGACGGACGCCGAGGCGTTCGACGAGGAAGGCGACGAGCCGGACACGTCGCAGCGCGACCGGCTGGCCGAGGAGGCCAAGGCGGGGCGTGCGGCCGAGATGGAGGCGCGGCTGGCGCTGCGGACCACCGAGGAGCGGGCCCGGGCGCTGTCCGGTCGCGCGGACTCGCTGGAGCGCGCGGCCCGGCAGGAGCGCGAGGCGCGGGCCCGGTCGATCGCGCGAGCGGCACGCCGGGCGCGGCAGGCCGAGGCCGCGAACGCCGTACACCTGGCTGCTGGTCACGTGCTGGCGCGGCTGGAGTCGTCGCTGCAGCTGGCGGCGTCCGAGCGGGCGGCGATCCAGGCGCAGCGGGCCGACCGGGAGCAGGCGCTCGCCCAGGCACGCTCCGCGTCGCGGAACCTCAGTTCCGAGCTCGAGCAGCTCACGAACACCGTGCACCGGGACGCGCTGGCGCGGGCCGAGCAGAAGATGCGGCTGGAGGCGCTGTACGAGAAGGCGCTGGGCGAGATCGGTATCGAGGTGGATGCGCTGGTCACGGAGTACGGACCGGACCAGCTGGTGCCGCCGGTGCCGACCGGTGACGACACGCTGGAGCTCGAGGCGGAGCCGTTCAACCGGACGAAGGTCGAGAAGCGGCTCAAGCAGGCAGAGCGGGCTTTGAACCAGCTCGGCAAGATCAACCCGCTCGCGCTCGAGGAGTTCGAGGCGATGGAGGAGCGGCACCGGTTCCTCTCCGAGCAGCTCGAGGACCTGAAGAAGTCCCGGCGGGACCTGATGGACATCGTCAAGGAGGTCGACGAGCGGGTCGAGCAGGTCTTCACCGAGGCGTACCGGGACGTCGAGCTCGCGTTCGAGCACGTCTTCAGCCGGCTGTTCCCGGGCGGCGAGGGCCGGCTCGTCCTGACCGACCCCGACGACATGCTCACCACCGGGATCGACGTCGAGGCCCGCCCGCCGGGCAAGAAGGTCAAGCGGCTGTCGCTGCTGTCCGGTGGTGAGCGTTCGCTGGTCGCGGTCGCGTTCCTGGTCGCCCTGTTCAAGGCGCGCCCGTCGCCGTTCTACATCCTCGACGAGGTCGAGGCCGCGCTGGACGACACCAACCTCGGCCGCCTCCTGGAGATCTACGAGGAACTCCGCGAGAACAGCCAGCTCCTGGTCATCACCCACCAGAAACGCACCATGGAGGTCGCCGACGCCCTCTACGGCGTCACGATGCGCGGCGACGGCGTCTCCGCCGTCATCTCCCAACGCATCCGCGAACCCGAACCGGTCTAGGTTGTACGCAACTGCCGCCACCCAGCTAGCGGGTTGTGTCACCGCTGACTTGCAACAACCCGCCAGCCGCACCACAACCCGCCAGCCGCGTCGGCGCTCGGCCGCCGCACGACGATCTGCAAACAGTCGGGGTCATCGCGTGCGTGCAGCGCTGCGGCACGAGTCGCCGGGCCTCAGGGGACCCGGATCTGGGGAGGATTACTCCCCCGAATTGGGACAAGATCCTCCCCAAGTCTCTTCATCCACTCGACCCAACGCGCTTTCCGGAACATTTCGCCGTCGGCTGGCAGTTATGTTCCGCAAACCTCCACCCCCCGCGGACCGGTCCCAAGCACCCGGCCATCCGCTCGTCTGCCGGGCGGTGCGGTTACCCACGTTCCTGTGGTCAGCCAAACTCCACGACTCGACGCGAACTCGGGTACACCAGCGGGTCAGAGCGACACAGCGCCCGTGCAGGCTCCGCGCTGCGGGCGACGGACCTGTCAGCACAACGGATGTTCACCCTCGCACCTCAACAGATCACCCCTAACGCGAGAGGCTATCCATTCGCATGCAGGGTTCTCCCCTCGCATATCAGTAGAGAACCCTGCATTCGAACGGATATCCGCTCCACCGCAGGTGCATAGGAACAGGCGACCTCGCCTACGCTGATCAGGTGAAGATCATCAGTCAGGCGGAGTTGCAGGACAGCCTCGACGCGGTTCTGGATGCGGTCGAGGCCGGGGAGATGTACCGCATCACGAGCAATGGCACCGAGGTCGCAGAGCTACGCCCGTTGAGTCAGAGGCCGCGCCCGACCACTGCTGAGCTGATTGACGGTCGTCGCCGACTTCCGCAGGGCGACGGGGCCGGACTTCGGGCCGATGGTGACGCGCTCCCCGGGTGAAGCCGCCTGGCCGCAGTGCCTTTGGGCTAAGGGCGCGGCAGGCTGTCGATCCCGTTGGTGGGAAGAAAGCACCGTCGGCATGTGCACATTTGTTTTCCCGCAGGCCGTCATGCATTCCGCCTCAGGAGTTGACGGCGGTCGGAGTTGCCGCACCGGCTCAAAATGGGGATGCTCGTTTACCGGATCCGGCAGTTAGTCCATCCCGGCCCGTGGCTCAGGCGGTGATGGTCATCGACGTCAGTTGGTCGCCGGCGGTTTCGAAGGTGAAGTGGGAGGGGCCGTTGAAGCCCTCGCCGCCGACCTGGGTGAGGATTGTCAGGGGGTTGCCGGGAGTGGTGACCTGGGTGTCGGTGAACGTGGCGCGTTTGCCGATCAGTTCGTTGTCGCTCCAGGAGCGGATCCGGTCGTGGCCGCGGAACTCGCGGCCCCAGTCGTTCACGTAGCCGTCCGCGGCGAACGCCGCCACGAACGCGTCGTTGTCCAGGGCGTCGATCGCGTCGAGCGCGCACTGAACCGCTGCGGGGATCTCTTGGCTCATGCGACCGACGATATCGCTCCCGTTTGAACCGGTCAGAGGATCCGCACGTATGGCGGGTGACGTTCGGACCCGACCGAGGAGCCTGTGATGAAGTCTGTCGTGAAGCGTGTGATGAGTGGGTTGGCCGTCGGTGTGCTCGGGGTGTCCGGGCTGACCGCGTGCGGCAGTGACGACGCGCCGGCAGCCTCCGCGCCGAGCAGCTCCTCCAGCGCGGCCGCTGCCGTGAAGCTGGCGACCGCGACGGTCGGCGACTACGGCAAGATCATTGTCGACGGCAACGGACGGACCGTGTACGTGTTCGACAAGGACACGTCCGGTACGTCGAACTGCTCGGGCGACTGCCTCGCCAAGTGGCCGGTGGTGCCGGCTGGTGACGGCACGCCGCAACTGGAGGGCATCGACGCGTCCCTGGTCAGCACCGTCACCCGCGCGGACGGCAGCAAGCAGTTGGCCGTCAAGGGGCTGCCGCTGTACCTGTTCGCCAGTGACAGCGCGGCCGGCGAGGCCAAGGGACAGGCGGTCGGTGGTGTCTGGTGGGTCGTCGGCGCGGACGGTCAGAAGATCACCACCAAGCCGGGTGGTTCCGGCAATGGCTACGGTTACTGATCTGACTGGTGCCGCCGTGGTGTGGGCGCCCGCTGATCCCGGTATCGTGCGGTCGGTGGCTGACAACCCAGGGCCGCACGACGCCGAGACCCTGATCCGTGCGCTGTACGCCGAGCACGGCCGCAGCCTGCTCGCGTACGCGACCCGCCTGACCGGAGACCGTGCCGCGGCCGAGGACGTCGTACAGGAGACGCTGCTGCGGGCCTGGAAGCACGCGGACGACCTGACCAGCGGCAGAGGGTCTGTGCGGGGCTGGCTGCTGACGGTGGCGCGCAACCTGGTCACCGACCGGGCCCGTGCTCGTGCGGTGCGCCCGACCGAGGTGGCGGACGTCGTGGACAGGCCGCCGGTCACAGGAGACCACTCTGAGTCCGTGGTCAACACCATGGTCGTGATGGATGCGCTGGACAAGGTGTCGCCCGAGCACCGCGAAGTACTCGTGCAGCTGTACTACCGCGGCCGGTCCGTGGCGGAGGCTGCCAAAGAGCTGGGTGTTCCACCCGGTACCGTGAAATCGCGTTCGTACTACGCCCTCCGAGCTCTGCGCGCGGTGATGGCAGGGAAAGCAGCGGAGGTGTCCCATGAGTGAGCACGACCGTACGCAGTTGGGCGCCTACGCCCTCGGCGCTCTGGAGCCGGCCGAGGTAGCGGCCGTCGACGAGCACCTGGCCACCTGTGCGGAGTGCCGCACGGAGCTGGCTGAGCTGACCGAGATGAAGGAGTTCCTGGGAGAGGTCCCACCGGAGGCGTTCCTCGAGGGACCGCCTGAGGGTGGCGACCTGTTGCTGCAGCGCACGCTGCGGGAGGTCCGTGAGCCTCAGGTACTGGAGCCCCAGGTGCAGGCCCCTCCGAAGCGGCGCTCCCGCTGGTTGCTCGTCGCGGCCGCGGTCGTCGTGGTGGCTGGTGCACTCGGCGGAGGCGTTGTACTCGGCCGGTCGACCGCGCCGGATCCCGACCAGCCTGTTGCCGGTTCCAAGCAGGTCACGACGTCCGACACGACCACTGGCGCCACCATGGCTGCCACGGTGGAGCCACGCGCCGGCTGGAGCTGGGTGAGAGTGAACGTGACGGGTCTGAAGGCCGGCGACCAGTGCGAGATGGTCATCACCGACAAGTCCGGTACGAGCTGGGTAGCGGGCAGTTGGCTGGTGTCGGAGAAGGCCGCGAAGGGCGGGAGCGCGTTCGGCGGCGGTGTACTGGTTCCGCCCGATCAGGTGCGTTCAGTGGAGATCAGGACCGTGCAGGGAAAGCACGTGGTGACGGCGACAATCTAGGCACGATCTAACGCCGTTGCGGGACACGAGAGGATGGAGGTGTGGCTACTACCTCCGAGGACCTGCGAGAGCGCCGGAAGAACGCGGCGGACAACTGTGAGCGCTGGCTGTCCCAGCGGCGGGTGCCGGCAGCCGACCGGCTGCGGCAGCTTGCAGATGTCGCCACAGACGATCTCGTCGATGTCTACGGCAACGGTGGTGAGGTAGCAGCGCTGGAGCAGGAGGTGGCGGAGCTGCTGGGCAAGCCGGCCGCGGTGTTCCTGCCGACCGGCATCTTGGCTCAGCAAGGAGTGCTGCGGGTGTACGCCGACCGCGCGGGCACGAGCCGGGTGGCGGTCCACGGGCTCGCACATCTGCTGGTGCACGAGCTCAACGCGCTGGAAGAGGTACACCATCTGCGGATCGAGCGGCTGACGTCAGAACCGCGTCAGCCGCGACCGGACGAGTTGGCCGCGATCCCGGGCGAGCTGGCTGCGGTGACGTTGGAGCTGCCGCTGCGCGATGCCGGGTTCGTACTGCCGACGTGGGACGAGCTGGTCGTGTTCTCCGAGTCCTGCGCGGAGCGCGGCGTACCGCTGCACCTGGACGGTGCGCGGTTGTGGGAGAGCACGCCGTACCTGGAGCACAGCCTCGCTGAGATCGCAGTGCTGGCGTCGACGGTGTACGTGTCGTTCTACAAGGTGCTGGGTGGCATCAGCGGCGCAGCGCTCGCCGGGCCCGAGGACGTCATCGCAGAGGTACGGCGGTGGCAGCGGCGTCTCGGCGGCAACCTGTACTCGCTCTTCCCGTACGCCGTGTCCGCGCGCCAAGGACTCCGCACGGTCCTGCCGCTGATGGACGACCTGCACCAGCGAGCCATCGAGGTCGCAACGGCCTTGCAGAGCGAAGGTTTCCGCGTCTTCCCGGAGCCGCCGCACACCAACTCGTTCCGGGTCTACGCGCCGCGCGCCGCCGAGTCGATCGAGCACGCCGCCGTCGAGCGGATGGAGCGGACGCACGAGGCGCTGTGCGGTCCGTGGCAACCGGCCGACGTACCCGGGTGGTCGTGGGTCGAGCTGGTGATGACACCGGCTTCGCTGGAGTGGCAGGTCGACGAGATCGCCAAGGCGTTCGGGGAACTTTTGCGGCGCTGAGTACGTCAGGCAGTGTGTTGGGTGTGGGGATCCGGGGAGAGAAGTGCTGACATTCGTCGTCACCATGGTGGTTCTGCTGGTTCTGTCGGGGCTCGTGCTCCTGGCTGTGGCACGGGGTGAGGGAAAACATTTCGGGTAGCCTCGCTGGATGAGGCGGCTGATCTTCCAGGAGTACGTGACGCTCGACGGGTACGCGGCGGGGCCGGACGGCGGGCTGGAGTTCTTCGACGCCATCGGCTCGCATCCCGACACCGACAATCTCGAGCTGCTCGAGAGCGTCGACACGATGCTGCTGGGCGCCGAGACGTACCGGTTGTTCGCGGGGTTCTGGCCGACCGAGGCGTCGGCCGGCGAGCCGATCGCGGAGAAGCTCAACGCACTGCGCCTGGTTGTGGTGTCGACCAAGCTGGACAGTGCGCCGTGGGGTCCGTACGAGCCCGGCCTGGTGGTCCGGGACCTGGACGCGGTGCGTGCGCTGAAGGCGGAGCAGACCGGCAAGGACATCATCCTGTGGGGCAGCATCACGCTGTTCCAGTCGCTGCTGCGGGCCGGGCTGGTCGACGAGGTGCAGCTGCGGATCTGCCCGGTGCTGCTCGGAGTGGGCAAGAGCGCCTTCCCGTCCGGCGGTTCGCCGGTGGGCCTGGAGCTGATCGAGGCGCGTCCGTGGGGTGCGGGCGGCGTACTGGTGCGGTACCGGCCGGCTAGCTGACCGCATCGACGATCGCCTGGACGATCGGTGCGGCGATGGTGATCGTCGGCAGGATCAGGAGCGCGGCCGCGGCGGCGTACGTGATCGCCGACAGCGTGGACTCGTTGGCCGCCGGGCCGGCGAGGCGTTGCACTCTCAGCACTGTGGCGGACTTGGCTGCGGCCAGGGCGGCCTCTGGCGCGGGTGAGCCAGCGAGTGCGACCAGGGCGCGGGCCAGTGGACGTGGACCGTTGCGGCGGCGGGCGTCGTCGTCGGCGAGCAGCTCGACCAGTGTGCGTGCCTGCTCCAGCGCAACGTCGCTGCGTACCCAGCGCGGGAAGGCGTGGTGCAGCGCGGTGAACTCCTCCAGCACCAGGTCGTGCCGAGCCCGCAGGTGCGCCTGCTCGTGGGCGAGGACCGCCTTCAGCTCACTGTCGTCCAGCCGGTCCAGCGCACCAACGGACACGACAACCCGCGCTCCACGCAGCGCCGGCAGGCAGTACGCCAGCGGCGTCTCCTCCGCCAGTACTCGCAGTCCTGGGATCAGCCCGTCCGGTGTGGCCAGTACGTCGACCAGATCGCGGTGCCGTTTGCGCCGTGCCCGAGTGCCGACCGCTACTCGTCCGATCGCCCACAGCAGTCGCACTACGACCAGTGCGACCATGGCGAGGATCGCCGCCGCTACCAGGTCCCGTACCGACGACGGATCGAACCGTGGTTCACCAGGGCGACCGGCAATCGAGTACGACAACGCGATACCGGCACCTAGCGCAGCCAGTACGGCGGCCAATGCGATCGCCTGCCAGAGGATGACCGCGGCGCGGGGGACCCGGTAGGGCCAGTCGGAACGAGCCAGCAGCGCCGGTGCCGGGCCGGTGAGTACCAGCGCCAGTACGGCCAGCAGGACCGGGGTGGTCACCCCGTCTGCTCCTGGTCGTCCAGCTTGGACAGGGCCTCGCGGAGCAGCGCCGCTTCCTCATCGGAGACCTGGCCGACGAAACGGACCAGGGCCTCGCGCCGGTCGCCCGCACGGTCGAGTGCGTCCCGCATCAGGTCGGCGGCCAGCTCCTCGCGGGGCGCGGCGGCGCGGTAACGCCAGGCCTTACCGTCCCGCTCGCGCTCGGTCAGCTTCTTCTTCGCCAGCCGGTCCAGAACGGTCATCACGGTGGTGTAGGCGAGCTCACGCGTGCCTGACAGCTGCTCGTGCACCTCGCGCACGGTCAGCGCAGCCGGGGACGCCCAGAGGCGCTCCATCACCAGGCGTTCCAGATCGCCCAAGGGGCGTGGACCCTTCTCCTCACTCGCCACGTGACCAGTATAACTACACGTCGTAGTAGATCCGCGCTAGCATCTACTACGACACGTCGTAGATGGCTGGGAGGCCCTCCCGATGGACACGCTGGATCTGGCCCGGTGGCAGTTCGCGATCACCACCGTGTACCACTTCTTCTTCGTGCCGGTGACGATCTCGCTGGTCGCGATCACCGCCGGCCTGCAGACCGCCTGGTACCGGACCGGGAAGGAGAAGTACCTCCGGTTGACGAAGTTCTACGGGAAGCTGTTCCTGATCAACATCGCGATGGGCGTGGTCACCGGCCTGGTCCAGGAGTTCCAGTTCGGGATGAACTGGAGCGACTACTCCCGGTTCGTCGGCGACGTGTTCGGGGCCCCGCTGGCGCTCGAGGGGCTGCTCGCGTTCTTCCTCGAGTCGACGTTCATCGGCCTGTGGATGTTCGGCTGGGACCGGCTCCCTCGCCTCGTCCATCTCGGGTGCATCTGGATGGTGGTGCTCGGCACGCAGCTCTCGGCGTACTTCATCCTCGCGGCGAACTCGTGGATGCAGAACCCGGTCGGCTTCCGCGTGAATCCCGAGCGGGGCAGGGCCGAGCTGACCGATCTGTGGGCGGTGCTGACCAACAAGGTCGTCCTTGTCACCTTCCCGCACACGATCTTCGCCGCGTTCATGGTCGGCGGCGCGTTCGTCGCCGGTGTCGCGCTGTGGCACCTGGTCCGTCGGCCCGACACGGATCGGGACGTGTTCCGGTCGGCGCTGAAGATCGGCGCGTCGATCGTCCTGGTGGCCAGTGCCGGCGTCGCGATCAGCGGTGACCTGCAGGGCAAGGTGATGACCGAGGTGCAGCCGATGAAGATGGCGGCGGCCGAGGCCCTGTACGAGACCGAGAAGCCGGCGTCGTTCTCGGCGTTCACGATCGGGACCCTGGACGGTTCGAAGGAGATCTTCTCGATCAAGGTGCCGTACCTGTTGTCCTTCCTCGCCACCGGGCACTTCGACGGCGAGGTGAAGGGGATCAACTCGCTGCAGGACGCGTACGAGCAGCTGTACGGACCGGGGTCGTACAAACCGAACATTCCGCTGACCTACTGGACGTTCCGGTTGATGATCGGCGTCGGGATGGCGTCCGCCGCGGTCGCGCTGTGGCTGTTGTGGACCACGCGCCGCGGCCGGGCTCCGACCCGCTGGCTGGTCTGGCTGGCGGCCCCGTTGCCGCTGCTGCCGTTGGCGGCGAACACGTTCGGCTGGATCTTCACCGAGACCGGCCGGCAGCCGTGGCTGGTCTTCGGTCTGTTGCCGACGGCGTCGGGCGTCTCACCCGGTACGACGAGCGGCGAGGTGATCACGTCGCTGGTCGGGTTCACCGCGCTGTACGGCGTTCTCGCGGTGGTCGAGACCAAGCTCCTGCTGCGGACGATCCGGGGTGGCCTGGCCGGGACGGACGCGCCGCCTGAGGAGTCACCGGAGCAGCCCGACAAACCACTGTCGTTCGCGTACTGAGGGGTCTCTGATGGAACTGACGACTGTCTGGTTCGTCGCGATCGCGACGCTGTGGACCGGGTACTTCGTGCTCGAGGGCTTCGATTTCGGAGTCGGGATGCTGTACCGCGTGCTGGGCCGCAACGAGCCGGAACGCCGGGCCGCGATCAGCACGATCGGCCCGGTCTGGGACGGGAACGAGGTCTGGCTGATCATGGCCGGCGCGGCCACTTTCGCGGCGTTCCCGGAGTGGTACGCGACGCTGTTCAGCGGGTTCTACCTGCCGTTGTTCGCGATCCTGGTAGGGCTGATCCTGCGCGGCGTCGCACTCGAGTACCGCGGCAAACGGGACGAGCCGGTGTGGCGCGCGCGGATGGACGCGATGATCGTCGCCGGGTCGGTGCTGCCCGCGCTGCTCTGGGGCGTTGCCTTCGGCAACATCGTCCGCGGCGTACCGCTCGACGCTTCGCATGAGTACGTCGGCGGCCTCGGGACACTGCTCAACCCGTTTGCCCTGCTCGGCGGCCTGACCTTCGTCGCGGTGTTCGTCACGCACGGCGCGATCTTCCTCGCGCTGCGGACGACCGGCGACCTGCGCGTTCGCGCCAACCGGCTCGCGACCCGCACCGGCGCTGTCGCCGCGGTCCTGACGATCGCCTTCCTCGCGTGGGCGCAGGCGTTGCGCGGAGACACCGTCTCGATCGTCGTGACTGTCGCCGCGGTGGTGGCGTTCGCCGGCGGCCTGGTCGCGAACCTCCTGCGCCGCGAGGGCTGGGCCTTCGTCGGTACGACGCTCGCGATCGGACTGGCCGTGGTGTCGTTGTTCGTCGCGCTGTTCCCGGATGTGATGCCGTCGACGCTCGATCCGGGTTCGACGCTGACCGCGGTCGAGGCGGCGTCGTCGGCGTACACGTTGAAGGCGTTGACGATCATCACGGCGATCTTCATGCCGCTGGTGCTGCTGTACCAGGGCTGGACGTACTGGGTGTTCCGCAAGCGGGTCGTGGTCGCATGAAGCCGCTCGACCCGCGGTTGCTGAAGCGGGCCCGTGGCGCCCGGGACTTCCTGGCCGCGTCGGTACTGATCGGCATCGTCAGTGGCGTGCTGATCATCGTGCAGGCAGTGCTGCTCGCTCACGGCATCGCCGGCGTCGTACTGCGAGGCAGCTCGGTGACTGCTGTGGCCTGGGGGCTGGCAGCAGTCGTTGCAGGTCGGGGGGTGCTGGTGTGGGTGCAGGAGGTGGTCGCACAGCGCGCAGCCGCCGCGGTGAAGTCCACGCTGCGGCGGCAGGTGCTGGAGCACTCGCTGAAGCTAGGACCGGTCTGGCTGAGTGGTGAACGCAGCAGTGCGCTGACAACCCTGCTCACTAAGGGCTTGGACGATCTGGACCCGTACTTCGCCCGCTACCTGCCGCAGCTCGTCCTAGCGGCCACTGTGCCCGCAGGCGTGATCGGTTGGATGGCAACCGGTGACCTGATCGCCGCTGGCACAGTGCTGATCACTCTGCCGCTGATCCCGATCTTCATGGCCCTGATCGGCTGGGTGACACAGGCGCGCAGCCGGCAACGTCAGCACGCGCTGGCCGTGCTGGCGCATCACTTCGCGGACGTCGTCGGCGGACTAACCACGCTGAAGCTGTTCGGCCGCGCGAAGTCGCAGGAGTCCGCGGTACGCCGGGTGACCGACCAGCACCGCGCTGCGTCGATGGGGAGCTTGCGGCTCGCGTTCCTGTCCTCGTTCGCGTTGGAGCTGCTGGCGAGCCTGTCGGTCGCCTTGGTCGCAGTTGGTGTTGGTCTGCGGCTGGTTGACGGAAAGCTCGGGCTCGAGACCGCGTTGATGGTGCTGATCCTTGCGCCGGAGGCGTACCTGCCGTTGCGACAGGTCGGCATGCAGTTCCACGCGAGCGCGGACGGGGTCGCGGCGAGCGAGGAGGTGTTCCGCGTGCTGGAGACACCGTTGCCCGCGCGTGGCGAGCGCACCGACGTACCCGATCTGCGGGTGAGTCCGCTCTACCTGTACGACGTGACGGTGACCTACCCGGGGCGGGAGGCGCCGGCGCTGCAGGGGTTCGATCTGGAGTTGCGGCCGGGGGAGGTGGTGGCTCTGACCGGACCGAGTGGTGCTGGGAAGTCGACAGTGCTCGCCGTACTGCTCGGGTTTGTGGAGCCGGAGCGCGGTGTGGTCGTTGCTGCAGGCAGTGCAGCGGATGAGTTCGATCCGGTGGTGTGGCGCCGCCAGTTCGCGTGGGTCCCGCAGCGTCCCGGCCTGCGGTTGGGGACGGTGGCCGATAACGTGCGGTTGGGTCGGCCGGACGCTTCGGACGACGAGGTTCGCTTGGCGCTCATCACTGCAGGCGCAGGCGAACTGCAACTGGACAAGGCGGTTGGAGAGCAAGGCCAGCAGCTCTCAGGTGGCCAGCAGCGTCGAGTTGCCCTGGCCCGTGCGCTGATCACCGACGCCCCGGTCCTCCTGCTCGACGAACCGACAGCCGGTCTGGACGCCGACACCGAGGCCGCCGTCATCACCAGCCTCCGCTCCACCGGCCGCACAGTCCTCCTGGTAGCCCACCGCCCCACCCTGATCACCACCGCCGACCGCACAGTCACCGTAGGCGTCCGAGAGTTGGTGAACGCATGAAGAGCCTGCAGTTGGCGCGCCCGCAGCGTGCCGTGATGTGGCGCCTGTTGCTGGCGCTGGTGCTTGGTGTCCTGGCTGCCGGGTCAGCTGTGGCCCTGCTCGCCACCTCGGCCTGGCTGATCACAGCAGCGTCGGCGCAACCACCCGTCTTGTTGCTGATGGTCCCGATCGTGGCAGTGCGTGCCTTCGGTGTGGGGCGCGGCGTCTTCCGGTACGTCGAACGGCTCGTCGGGCACGATGCGGCGTACCGGGTGCTGGGGGAGACTCGTGCGCGCATCACCGGGCGTCTGGAGAAGCTCGCACCACTCGGTTCACAGCGGAAGGGTGATCTGCTCGCCCGGCTCGTGCTGGACGTAGATGCGGTCCTCGACCTCTGGCTACGGGTGCTCCTACCCATTGCGGTCGCCACCGTCACAGCAGCAGCCACGGTAGGCCTCCTCGCGATGCTGCTTCCGGCAGCTGGCGCCGCTGTCGCACTGGCGGTCCTGATCGCGTGCACCGTCGTACCGTGGCTGACTGCCCGCACCGCCGAGCGAGCCGAGCGCAACCTAGCTGGTGCCCGTGGCGACGTCGCAGCCACTACGACCGAGTCCCTGCTCACCGCAGCCGATGTGGTCGCCTACAACGCGATCGACTCGGTGCTGGACGACTTCAGCCGCCGCGACGCGCATCTGGCGGCCGCGGAACGCCGGTCCGCCTGGAGCGCCGGCCTCGGCAGTGCCCTGCTCGTCCTGTGCGTCGGCGGCGCCAGCGTGGCCGCACTGGTCCTCGGCAGTACGGCGAACATCACCGGCGCAGTCTTCGCCGTACTGGTCCTCACCCCGCTCGCACTGGCCGACGTACTCGGCGGAATCCCGGCAGCCGCCCAACTGGCCATCCGGGTACGGGCGTCGCTCGACAGGGTGCAGGAACTCGTAGACACCCCCGCGCCGGTCAGCGAGCCGATCAGCCCACTGCCCCTCCCCGCAGGACGCGACCTGCAGGTGAATCTGCTGCGAGCCGGGTACGACGGCGCCGACGTACTCACTGGACTCAGCCTGGACATGCCGGCCGGGAGCCGTGTGGTGATCACCGGATCGAGCGGCTCGGGCAAGAGCACGCTGGCCTCGGTACTGCTCCGGTTCCTCGAGCCTCGCGGGGGAGAGGTGCTGCTGGACGGTGTGGACCTGGCCAGGCTCGAAGGCGACCAGGTGCGGTCCGTGGTCGGGCTGCTGACCCAGGAGAGCCATGTGTTCGACACGAGCATCCGGGAGAACCTGCTGCTCGCGAAGCCGGGTGCCAGCGACCTGCAGCTGTGGAAGGCGCTCTACCGGGCCCGGCTCGGGGTGCTCGTCGAGAAGCTGCCGGAAGGGCTCGACACCCTGGTAGGCGAGCACGGCGCGCGGCTGTCGGGTGGTGAGCGCCAGCGGCTCGCGTTCGCGCGGCTGCTGCTGGCCGATCGCGACGTACTGGTGCTCGACGAGCCCACCGAGCACCTGGACGAGGAGACCGGGCGGGCGCTGCTCGCCGACGTGTTCGGAGCGGCGGCCGGCCGGACCGTGGTCCTGCTCACCCATCGCCCCGAGTTGGTGCCTCCTCACGTACCGCGACAACTGGTTTGCCTGACGTGACAAATGCGGGCGGCGGGCCCGGTGTCTGTCAAGATGGGGAACCGTGACCTCACTGCTCGTTTCTCTGCTCACCGACCAGGCTCTGCTGACGATCGTCGTGGTGATCGCGGTCGTTCTGGTCGTCGGAACCACCGGTCTGGTCGTCGCCCGGCGCCGCCGCGCCGAGCTGCCGGCGGAGGCCCCTAAGGCCGCGGTCGAGGCCGCTGAGCCGAAGGTCGGTGAGGACGCGGAGGAACCGCGGGACACCCCGACCCGCACGCTGGAGGACACCGAGCTACCGGAGCCCGCGGCGACCGCGACGATCGAGAAGCCCGAGTCCGCGCAGGGCCGGCTGGTCCGGCTCCGCGCCCGGCTGGCGCGCTCGCAGGGCTCCCTCGGCAAGGGGCTGCTCGCGCTGCTGTCCCGCGACAAGCTCGACGAGGAGGCGTGGGAGGACATCGAGACCACGCTCATCACCGCTGACGTCGGTGTGGCGCCCACGCAGGAGCTGGTCGAGAAGCTGCGCACCCGCATGCGCGTCGAGGGCGTCGGGGCCGCACAGGCCCGGGAGATCCTCCGCGAGGAGCTGATCGACCTGGTCGACCCGTCGCTGGACCGGTCGCTCAACGCGAGCCGCAAGGACGGGCAGCCTGCCGTCGTGCTGATGGTCGGGGTCAACGGCACCGGCAAGACCACCACCGTCGGCCGTTTGGCCCGCGTACTGATCGCCGAGGACAAGAAGGTCGTTCTGGGCGCCGCGGATACCTTCCGCGCGGCCGCCGCCGACCAGCTGCAGACCTGGGGTGAGCGCGTCGGCGCCCGCACCGTACGCGGTCCGGAGGGCGGCGACCCGGCGAGCGTCGCGTTCGACTCGGTCAAGGAAGGCATCGCGGACGACGCCGACGTCGTACTGGTCGACACGGCCGGCCGCCTGCACACCAAGACCGGCCTGATGGACGAGCTCGGCAAGGTCAAGCGCGTCATCGAGAAGGCAGCCGAAGTGGACGAGGTACTGCTCGTCATCGACGCCACCACCGGTCAGAACGGCCTCACCCAGGCCCGCGTGTTCGCGGAGGTCATCAACGTCACCGGGCTGGTCCTGACCAAGCTGGACGGTACGGCGAAGGGCGGCATCGTGATCGCGGTGCAGCGCGAACTCGGCGTACCGGTCAAGCTGGTCGGCCTCGGTGAGGGTCCGGACGACCTTGCCCCGTTCGAGCCCGAACAATTCGTCGACGCGTTGCTGGACTGATGTAGAGAACCCTCGACCGGCTCCGTCTCCCGGGTAAAGGCTCTACTAGGAGGAGATGACATGACCAAGTTCATGCTGTTGATGAACATGGACGGCGGCAACTGCGAGACCCCGATGCTGGAGTGGGACGAGGCCGACATGAAGGCCCACATGGACCACCTCGGCGAGGGCATCGAGCGACTGCGGCAGAGCGGCGAGCTGGTCGAGGTCCAGGGGCTGACCTGGCCGTCGCACGCCAAGGTGGTGCGGGCGGCCAGCGTGACCGCGCCCGTGCTGACGGACGGTCCGTACGCCGAGTCCAAGGAGGTCCTGGCCGGCTACACGATGATCGACGTGGAGTCGGAGGAGCGGGCCTACGAGATCGCGGCGTGGCAGTCGGCCGCACCCGGTCCCGGCGGCGTGCCGATCGAGCAACCGATCGAGGTCCGCCGCGTGATGGAGTCGGATGCCGATCTCCACGACTTCTGAACCGGACGGCGAGCTCGAGGACCTGCTGCGGGAGCTGACGCCGCGGGTCCTCGGCGCCGTCGTGCGGTGGTCCGGTGACTTCGCCGCGGCCGAGGACGCGGTCCAGGAGGCACTGCTCGCGGCAGCCACCACCTGGCCGCGGGCCGGCCGGCCGGACAATCCGAAGAGCTGGCTGATCCAAACGGCCTCCCGGCGGCTGATCGACGAGGTCCGCCAGCAGCAGGCGCGTCGGCGCCGCGAGGAGCGCGCCGCGCTGCGAGAGGTTCCGGCCGGCGAGGTCGAGGAGCACGACGACACGCTCCGATTGCTGTTCCTGTGCTGCCACCCGACGCTGACACCGGCCTCGGCGATCGCACTGACCCTGCGGGCGGTCGGCGGCCTCACCACGGCCGAGATCGCCACGGCGTACCTCGTGCCGGAGGCAACGATGGCGCAGCGGATCAGCAGGGCGAAGTCGAAGCTCAAGGGCTCCAGCTTCGAACTGGACGCCGACCCGGACCGGCTGCGCAACGTGCTGCACGTGCTGTACCTGATGTTCAACGAGGGCTACACCAGCACCAGTGGTCCGGAGCTGCACCGCAGCGACCTCTCCAGCGAGGCGATTCGTCTGACGCGCGCCGTCCGCACTCAGTTGCCGGACGACGGACAGGTCGTCGGACTGCTCGCTCTGATGTTGCTGACCGACGCCCGGCGCACAGCGCGGACCGGTAAGGGCGGGGAGATCATCCCGCTGGCTGAGCAGGACAGGTCGCTCTGGGACCACGACGCCATCACAGAAGGCGTGGCACTCGCGGTCGAGGCGTTCGGCACGCCTCCGCTGGGCGAGTACCAGATCCAGGCAGCGATCGCGGCGTTGCACGACGAGGTGGACCGCGCCGAGGACACCGACTGGCCGCAGATCCTCGGGCTGTACGGCCTCCTCGAGGACCTGTCCGGGAACCCGATGGTGAAGCTCAACCGCGCGATCGCCGCCGCCATGGTGGACGGACCGGACGCCGGCCTGAAGCTCCTCGCACCGCTGGACGACGAGCTGGCCGGCCACTACCGGCTCGACGCCACCCGCGGACACCTCTACGAGATGCGCGGCGACCGCGAGACCGCCGCCGAGCACTTCCGGGCGGCGGCCCGCGGTACGACGAGCTTGCCGGAACGCGACTACCTGATGACCAAGGCCGCGTCCCTCAGCTAGCAGTACTGCGCGAACGCCGCGGCGAGGTCGTCGTCTGTTGCCAGGAGCAACCGGAGCAGGACACGTGCCTTGTACGGGTCGAGGAACCCGCCGTCGATCAGACCGCGTTGCAGCAGGTCGATCTCCGAGCCGGGAGAGTTGTACGTGTTACGGACGATCGAGCCGGCGCCAGTGCGTGACGTGAGCACCACCGGCATCCGGGCCGCCAGCTCGCCGAGAACGGGCGCCAACGCAGCAGGCACGTGCCCAACGCCGTACCCGGCGACGACGAGCCCCTGGTGGGTGTCGGCCAGGCCCTGCAGCAGCAGGCCGTCGTCGTCGAGTGTGACGGTGTAGAGCGCGACGTGGATGTTGTCGAGCTCGGCGGGCTCAGCACTGCCCTGTACGCCGTCCAGCCGCAGCGGCCGCGTGAGTACGCGCACCTGGTCTTCGACGACATGGCCGATCGGACCGGTGTTCGGTGAGACGAACGTCGCCGTACTCGTGCTGTGCGTCTTGCGCACCCAGCGGGCCGCGTGGATCTCTTCCTTGAAGACGACCAGTGCGCCGAGGTCACGTGCCGCGGGGGAGCAGGCGACGCGCAGCGCGGCCAGCAGGTTCGCAGGGCCGTCAGGACCGGCCAGCGTCGGGTTGCGCATCGCACCGGTGAACACGAGCGGCTGCGGGTGCGGCCAGACCAGGTCGGCGAGGAAGGAGCTCTCTTCGAGGGTGTCGGTTCCCTGGGTGACGACGACGCCCACGGCCCCGGCGGCGACGGCCTTGGAGGCGGCGTCGACGACCTCGAGCAGCTTGGCGGCCGTCAGGTTGGCGCTGGGCACCTTCTCGATGTCCTGGATCTCGACCGGACGACCGAGCTCGCGCAGCCCCGGCATCGCCGCGGTCAGGTCGTCACCGGTCAGGCGATGGGTACCGGCCATCGAAATGGTCCCGCCCAGCGTGAACAACGCAACGCTCACTAGGTCTCTCCTCAGGTCGTGCGAGCTCGGACGTGCATCCGCTCCCCTTGCGGGCCGTACAGACATAGCACCTCGGTCGGTCCAGGGCCCGGATTGGAGAACCAGTGCGGCACCCGGCAGTCGAACTCGACCGCTTCACCCTCCTTGACGATGAAGTCCTGGTCACCGAGTTTCAGCCGGATTCGGCCCGACAGCACGTAGAACCAGTCGTAGCCCTCGTGGGTCTTCTGCACCACGTCGTTGCCCGGGTATCCGGCCGGCAGGATCTGCTTGAACGCCTGCAAGCCGCCCGGTCGCCGGCTCAGCGGGATGTGAATGGTGCCATGCCGCTTGATCGGCTTCTGGTAGATCCGCGGGTCTCCCGTCGGCGGTGCGTCCACCAACTCGTCCAGCTGCACCTGATGCGCCCTGGCCAGCGGCAGCAGCAGCTCCAGCGTCGGCCGGCGCTGTCCGGACTCCAGCCGGGACAGCGTGCTCACGGAGATGCCGGTCGTCTCGGACAGCTGCGCGAGCGTGGTGCCACGCTCGGCCCGGAGCGCCCGCAGCCGCGGTCCGACCGACTCGAGAACGTCCTCGTCGTTTGCCATACCGGCAACATTACTTGTCGAAAATGAAAATCACCACGCACCCTCGGGGTATGAGTTCTCAAATGAAGTACGACGTGATCGTGATCGGCGGCGGCGCGGCCGGGCTGAGCGGTGCCCTGGCGCTGGTCCGGTTCCGCCGGTCGGTCCTGGTGATCGACGACGGTACGCCGCGCAACGCGCCCGCCGACGGCGTCCACAACTTCCTGACCCGTGACGGCGTACCGCCCCGGGAGATCTACGCCGTCGGCCGCCAGGAGGTGCAGGGGTACGGCGGCGAGTTCGTGGACGGCACGGTGACCACCGCGTCGCGCGATGACGACGGGTTCACGGTCGGGCTGGCCGACGGTACGACGTACCGGGGCAGGCGGCTGCTGGTGACGACAGGGCTGACCGACGTGCTGCCCGACGTACCTGGGCTGGCGGAGCGTTGGGGGAAGGACGTGGTGCACTGCCCGTACTGCCACGGCTGGGAGGTGCGGGACCAGGCCATCGGCGTGCTGGCGACCAGCTCCATGGCGATGCACCAGGTGCAGCTCTTCCGGCAGTTGAGTGATGACGTGACGCTGTTCCTGCACACTGCGCCGGAGCCGACCGAGGAGCAGTGGGAGGAGTTGGCTGCGCGCGGAATCGCCGTAGTACAAGGGAAGGTCGAGCAGGTCGAGATCACTGCCGGCCGGATCACCGGTGTGCGGCTGGAGGGCGGCAAGGTCGTTCCGCGCCAGGCACTGGCGATTCAGACGACCATTCGGGCACGTGCCGGCTTCCTGGCCGACCTGGGCCTGGAGACCACTCTGGTGGAGGCGAACGGCGTAGAGGTCGGTACTGCGATCCAGGTCGACGGCATGGGTGCCACACAGGTCCCCGGTGTCTTCGCCGCCGGCAACGTCAGCAACCCGATGGCGCAGGTCATGCCGTCCGCAGCGGCCGGATTGGCTGCCGCAGGTGGTATCAACTTCGATCTGATCACCGAAGAGACGCGTCTGGCTGTAGCAGCGCGCAGTAGTTGAGGAGTTGAATAGAGGCCGGGAGGGTGGATGCACGACACGGTCGACCCGGACTTCGCCTCGTTCGTCGATGCGCGGCAGGGCAGATGGCTCCGTACGGCGTACCTCGTGTACGGCGACCTGCACCGAGCCGAAGAGCTACTGCTGCGCGCCTTCACGCAGCTGTCCGTGCGCTGGACCAGGGTGGACGACCCGGACGCCTTCGTGCAGCGGCTGCTCTACCAGCCGGCCATGCGGCCGTGGAACCGGGCGAAACCGTTTCCGGACGAGGACGACCAGGTGAAGCTCGCACTGGCCGAGCTGACGCCGGCACAACGCACGGTGTTCGTGCTGCTGCACCTGGAGGAGCTGACCGAGTTCGAGGTGTCCGAGCTGCTCGGTCTCTCGCACACCGCCGTCCACGCTCACGGCATGAGCGCCTTCGGCCGCTTCCGTAGCGCGCTGGGTGCGGGCGACTGGCGTGATGCCCGATGAGACGAGAGGACGTCCAGCCCCTGCTGGTTCAGGCAGCCGACCGGCTACCGGAGCCCGATCTGGCAGACGTGGCGTGGGCAGCCGGCGTGCAGGCAAGTCGCCGTCGGCGCCGGTTGGTCGTACTCGGCGTGATCGCCTTCATCGTGGGGGCGATCGTCGCCTCGATCCTGATCGAGGTCGGTACGTCGGGCAACGCCGACATCACACCCCCGCCGAATCCGCCCGGATACGTCGAGGCCTCCGGCAAGATCAGCGGGATCGACTTCTGGGTCGCGCCACCGCCCGGGAGCGAACGCTTCCTCGACCGGCTCGAGACGCCGCTCGGCGATCGGCTCGAGCTACCGGACAAGGTGCGTCCGCTGGCGAAGCACACCCTGGACAGCGTCGCGGCCGTCGTTCTGGTGAAGCAGGGCGACCGCTACGCACCAGTGCTGCTCGGCGGGGACGGGTCGTGGGCTCAGGCCGACATCGGCCTGGTCCCGGTCGGCGGCGAGTCGCCGCTCAGCCCGGGAGCGGTCTCTCCGTACGGCCGGATCGTCGCGTTCCCTCAGCCGGGTGAGCTGATCACGGTGAATGCGACGACGGCTGAGATCTCGCACTTCCCCCTACCTGGCGGCGGTGAGTTCCGCAGCGTGTCCTGGGTGCAGGACGAGCAGCGCGTGCTGGTCAGCGGGGCAGGTGCCGCGTACCAGGTGGTCGTCGGAGAAGGCGGTGACGGAGAGCAGGCGGTGATCCAGGTCTCCGCGACGAACGATCCGGCCGAGGTCACGGCGCCGTACCGGATCCAGACCGGCGCCGTCATGCGGTACCTGTTCAACGGCCGGTGGATGGAGGACAGTCCGCTCACCCTGCCGGTCCGGTCGTGGCAGGGGCAGACGATGTCGTCGAACACCGCCGCGGCGCGCGTCTTCGTCGCGGAGAAGCTCCCGGAGGTCCCGACGAGGGTGTCGCAGCCTCAGGTGCTGGCCGCGATCTCCACCCTGCGGACGCTGCCCAGCCGGCTGCTGGTGCTCGGGGAGCCACAGGACAATCCCCCGACCTACGAGGGGGCGGGGGATCGTCCGTTCGTGCGTGAGGCAGGCTGCTGCGTCGTACTCGGCTGGTACGACGACAGCAACGTGCTGTTTCGGGTCCACGGCTGGGTCTTGGCCTGGAACCTCGAGACCGGACGGGTCCGGCGCGTCACCGAGATGCGCGTGGACCAGGTGGCTCTGGGCCCCGGACTACGGCTCTGAGACAGGCATCTCGAGTACCGCGCGCAGAGTGACGTCGGCCAGGCGATCGGCGTCTTCGGTCGGCGGCATCGGCTGTCCGGTCAGGGCTCGGATCACGAACACCCCGGCCATCCATTCGACCATCAGCACCGGGTCCGCGGTGCTCTTGATCGGTTCGCCACGCGCCCGTGCGCGTTCGAGTGCTTGCCGGGTGAGCTCGATCCGGCGCTCCAGTACACCTCTGTAGATCGCGGCGGACCGCGCGTCGCGGTTCGCCTCCGAGACCGCCAGGCGAATCATCGCCCGGCCGTACTCGCTGTTCGCGAACGTCAGCGCGACGCGGTAGACCTGGCGCAGGTCTTCCGCGATCGAACCGGTGTCCGCGTCCGGGATCTCCAGGTCGAACAATTCGGCCATCGCGTCGTTGGCGAGCAGCTCCTTGCTGGCCCACCGCCGGTAGATCGTCGCCTTGCCGACCCCCGCGGCCTCGGCGACGTCGTCCACCGTCATTCCTTCGAATCCCCGCTCCAGCAGCAGTTGCACGGCGTACCTGCGGATCCTCGGCTCCGCTTCCGGGTCCCGTGGTCTGCCGCGGCGCGGCCTCACCCCGTGGTTCGGCTCCATTTCGTCGTTCCCCAGCTCGGACGGGTGCAGTGGCGCGGCTGCGGGCCCGTGTGGTCCAGGCCAGAGTGCCACAAGTCGGCCTTCGGTGAGTCATGTCACCTCGATGTCACCTGGGAGCCCGCTTTGTCACATGCCTGAAACAAACGGACCGATCGGCTGAAACGGCGCGCCGACACCGTGTGCGGTGTGGCCGAGCGGCGGGCTCCCCGGCGTTGTGGAGACCTCCCCGACTGAGGACGCCGGCCACCCCCAGTTCGATGGAAGGGATGACGTTGATGGAGATCAACGCCGGCGATACCGCCTGGGTTCTGGCCAGTGCCGCCCTGGTGATGCTGATGACCCCGGGCCTGGCTTTCTTCTACGGCGGTATGGTGCGCGTGAAGAGCGTGCTGAACATGATGATGATGAGTTTCGTCACCATCGCCGTCGTCACCATCCTCTGGGTGGTGGTCGGCTACTCGCTGACATTCGCCGGTGACAACGGGCATGTGATCGGAGACTTCTCCGAGGTCGGGCTGAAGGGCCTGCTCGCACCCGAGGCGGTGAGCGGGACGACGCCCACGCTCGCCTTCGTCGCCTTCCAGCTGATGTTCGCGATCATCACCCCCGCGCTGATCTCGGGCGCGATCGCCGACCGGGCCACGTTCCGCGGCTGGATCGCGTTCGTGGTCGGCTGGACCTGCCTGGTTTACTTCCCGGTCGCGCACTCCGTCTGGTTCCTGGACGACGGCAACGGCGGCTGGATCGGCGACAAGCTGAAGGCGATCGACTTCGCCGGCGGTACGGCGGTGCACGTGAACGCCGGTGCTGCCGCGCTCGCGCTGGCGATCGTGCTCGGCAAGCGGATCGGCTGGAAGAAGGACCCGATGCGGCCGCACAGCCTGCCGCTGGTGCTGCTCGGCGCCGGGCTGCTGTGGTTCGGCTGGTTCGGGTTCAACGCCGGCTCCGCGCTGAGCGCCGGTACGACCGCTGCTGTCACCTTCGTGAACACCCAGGTCGCCACCGCTGCCGCGGTGATCGGCTGGCTGATCGTCGAGCGGCTGACGCACGGTAAGGCCACCACGCTGGGTCTGGCGTCCGGTGCGGTCGCCGGTCTGGTCGCGATCACCCCGTCCTGTGGTGCTGTCACCCCGGTCGGTGCGATCATCCTCGGCCTGTTCGCCGGTGCCATCTGCGCCTTCGCGGTGTCGCTGAAGTACAAGCTCGGCTTCGACGACTCGCTCGACGTCGTCGGCGTCCACCTGGTCGGCGGTCTGTTCGGCTCGCTGGCGATCGGTCTGCTCGGCTCGGAGGCGGCGCCGTCCGCGGTCAACGGCCTCTTCTACGGCGGCGGAGTGTCCCAGCTCGGCAAGCAGGCACTGGCGAACTTGGTGGTCGGTGTCTACTCCTTCGCGGTCGCGTTCATCCTCGGCAAGGTGATCGACAAGACCATCGGCTTCCGGCTCAAGGAGGACGACGAGGTCACCGGTGTCGACCAGGTCGAGCACGCGGAGACGGCGTACGACTACCTCAGTTCGTCCGGTCTGCGCGGCGCGCTGTCGGCCCGTCCGGCCCCGGCCGAGACGGAGAATGGCACCACTGAGGCCTCGGAGAAGGAAGGTGTCAAGGCATGAAGCTGATCACCGCGGTGGTCAAGCCGCACAAGCTCGACGACGTCCGGGCCGCGCTGGAGACGTTCGGCGTCACCGGCATGACGGTCACCGAGGCGAGCGGCTACGGCCGGCAGAAGGGCCACACCGAGGTCTATCGTGGCGCGGAGTACGAGGTGGACCTGGTGCCGAAGGTGCGGCTCGAGGTGGTCGTCGAGGAGGGTGACAGCGCCGACGTGGTCGACGTCATCGTGAAGGCGGCGCAGACCGGCAAGATCGGTGACGGCAAGGTCTGGGTCACCCCGGTGGAGACGATCGTCCGGGTCCGCACCGGCGAACTGGACGGAGACGCGCTCTAGATGGTCGATCGGGCAGAGCAGCGGCGCGGTCGTGCCGAAGAGGCCGACGCGCTGCTGCAGCTGCTGCTCGCAAAGGCTTGTGACGCCCTCGGTGTACCTACCGAGGGCGTCGCCCTGGTTGCGGTGGGCGGCTACGGGCGTGAGGAGCTGTCGCCGTACAGCGACCTCGACGTGATGCTCGTGCACGCCGAGGGGTACCCGCGCATCGACGAGCTGGCGGCCCAGATCTGGTACCCGCTGTGGGACTCGAGGACCAAGCTCGACCACAGCGTCCGCACGCTGGCCGAGGCCCGGCAGGCCGCGGCGGACGACGACCGCGTGGCCTTGGGGCTCCTGGACGCGCGGCATGTCGCCGGCGACTCACACCTGACCCTGCAACTGCGGTCGGTGCTCATGGCCGACTGGCGGCGTACGGCGCGGTCCCGGATGCCCGGGCTGGCGCAGGCGTGCCGTGACCGGGCGTCCACGGTCGGAGAGCTCGCACACCTCGCTGAGCCCGACCTGAAGGAGGCGTACGGCGGTCTGCGCGATGCCGTCGTACTGCGGGCGTTGGTGGCGTCGTGGTTGGTCGACGTACCGCACCCTGTGCTGGAGCGGGCGCGGCGGGACCTGCTCGAGGTCCGTGACGCACTGCACGAGGTGGCTGGTCGCGCGACCGACAGGCTTGTTGCCGACGTGGCCGGTGAGGTGGCGGCTGGGCTCGGGATGTCGGGACGGGACGAGCTGCTGCGGCACGTGTATGCGACAGGCCGGACGCTCGCGCACGTGTGTGACGTGTCCTGGCGGCGCGTCGAGAGCTTGATGACCAAGCCCCCGCGGTCGCGGCGTCGTCAGCGGAGCGGTGGTCCGTTGCTGCTCGCATTGGACGAGGGGGTCGGCCAGCACGAGGGCGAGGTCGTGCTGATGCCCGACGCGCGCCCGGAGCGCGACCCGGTGCTCGGAGTGCGTGCTGCGGCAGTTGCTGCGGACCGTGAGCTCGTGCTGTCACCTTCTGTCTGCGCACGGCTTGCGGCCTCGGCCGCGGACCTGCCAGAGCCGTGGCCGGGGGAGGCGCGACGGCTGCTGTGCGCTCTGCTCGGTGCGGGCAACGGGCTGCTCGAGGTGTGGGAGGCGCTGGACCAGGCCGGGTACATCTCCCGGATCCTGCCCGAGTGGGACGCCGTACGGTTCCGGCCGCCGCAGTCGGCGATCCACCGGTTCACCGTCGACAGGCACCTGCTGGAAACCTGCGTCGAAGCGTCCGCGATGGTGCGCGACGTACGACGACCTGACCTGTTGCTGGTCGCTGCTCTGCTGCATGACCTGGGCAAGGCGATCGACGGCGACCACAGTGTTACCGGAGCGGCCATCGCGGCTCGGGTGGCCCGTCGTATCGGCTTCAGCGAGGCTGACGCCGACACCATCACCCTGCTGGTCCGTCAGCACCTCATGCTCGCGCAGGTCGCCACACGGCGAGACCTGGAAGACCCGATGACCGTGGACATGGTCGTTGGCATCGTGCGCAGCACCGAGACTCTGGACCTCCTGGAGGCACTGACGTACGCCGACGCGCGGGCAGCCGGTCCGGCCGCGTCGTCGCCGTGGCGGATGCGGCTGGTGGGTGAGCTGTGCCGGCGCGTGCGTGGTGAGCTCGCCGGTGGTGGCGAGAGCATGTGGACCGAGGCGCCGCCGGTTGCGGTGCCCGTGCTGCACCAGGTGGTTGGTGTGGGACGGCTGGGTGTCACCGTGTCCGATCATCACGGCGACCTGCGAGTGAACGTCGCCGTACCCGATCAAGTGGGGACGCTGTCGACCGTTGCCGCCGTACTCGCGGTGGAGCGGCTCGCGGTCCGGTCCGCGGTCATCACGTCCGTTGACGGGCTGGGCATCTCGCAGTGGACTGTGGCGGGATCGCCTCCCGATCCAGTGCGCTTGCGGGACCGGCTCGCGGTGGCGCTGCGTGACTCCGCCGACGTCGTACGGCGGCTGGCCGCGCGGGACTCCTCGCGCGCTCGGGTCGCGAGTCGCGTGGACCTGTTGCCAGACGCGTCGGAAACGGCCACGGTGCTGCAGGTACGTGCCCACGACCGTCCTGGCCTGCTGTACGACGTCACCGCGGCGATTGCCGCGACTGGTGCGGACATCCGCTCTGCACACGTCAGCACGCTCGGTGCGGAATGTGTGGACGTCTTCTACCTCACCGACAGCCACGGTGCGCCACTCGAATCCGAGGACGCGCGGACGACCGCAAAGTCAGTTCTGGATCGTCTGAGCTTCTAATCTCGCCTATGTGGATGTTGTAGAGGCTCTCCAGCGACAAGCGACCGCCTGCGAGGACCTGGGGTCCCCGATGTACGCCGAAGTGCTCCGGCTGCTCGTGGACGACTACGAGGTCGGCGGGGTGTCGGTCGAAGTACTGGCCGGATACGACGGTCGTTCGTTCGGCGAGGCGATCGGTCTGCGGTTGCTGGCCGCGGTGCACAGCATGGTGCTGTCCGGTACGGCGCCTGAGCTGGCGGCGTTCTACCCGAGCGTCGGCGGGACGTGGGACCCGGTGCTCGGCTGGGAGGCGTTCGAGCAGGTACTGCGGTCGCGGCTGGGAGAGGTGCGGTCGCTTCTGACACAGCCGCCGCAGACGAATGAGGTAGGGCGGTCGGCAGCGCTGTACGGCGGCCTGCTGCAGCTGGTCGCGGCGGTGCCGCTGCCGGTGCGGCTGTTCGAGATCGGTGCGAGTGGCGGTCTCAACCTGCGCGCCGACCAGTACCGGTACGTGACGGACGGGGCGTCGTACGGCCCTGCTGACAGTCCTGTGGTGTTCGACGCGGCCTGGTCCGGGCAGGTGCCGTCGGTGGACCTGCGGATCGCCGAGCGGGTCGGGTGCGACATCGCCCCGGTGAACCCGCTCACGACGGACGGTGCGCTCACACTGACGTCGTACGTGTGGCCCGACATGTCTGATCGCCTGGAGCGGCTCCGCGGTGCGTTGAAGGTCGCGCGGGACGTGCCGGCCGACGTACGACGGGAGGACGCCGTCTCGTTCCTCAACGCGCTGGAGCTGTCGGAAGGGCACGTCACTGTCGTCTGGCACTCGATCATGTGGCAGTACCTCCGCCGGACCGACCGCTCCGCGATCGAGGCGCGCCTGGAGGAGCTCGGCGCGCAGACCACCGAGTCCGCACCGCTGGCCCACCTGCGGCTCGAACCGCACCAGGTGATCACGCACGACCGCGGTGCGACCGGCTGGGAGTACCGCGTCGACCTCCAAACCTGGCCGGGCGGGGAGCGCCGCATCCTGGGACGTGCCGCACCTCACGGACAAGAACTGGTCTGGGGAGCTTAGGATTCTCTTGTTAGGTAAGCCTTACCTAATTTACGAGAGGATCCCGCCCAGATGATTCGTCGTACCGTTCTGACCCTTTCCTCTGCTGCCGCACTGACCGTGGGCCTGGTCGCCCCGGCGTCGGCCGCGCCCGGCAGCGCCAGCAACCTAGGCAAGACCCTGTCCGCCTCGAACGCCACCGGGCTCGCGGCGGCGGGGGAGACCATCACCGTGACCGGCAGCGGCTACAACCCGGCGCAGGGGTACTACGTGGCGCTCTGCGCCGTACCGTCCGACTACAGCTACGGCACCAAGCCGAGCCCATGCGCGGGCGGCGACGGCCAGGGCGGTACGACGGTCGGCCCGTCCGCGTGGGTCACCAACAGCCCGCTCGGCGGCAGTGCGTCGTACCCGATCGCCGCCGACGGGACGTTCACGGCGCAGATCCACATCGCCGAAGTGAACTCCGGCCTGGACTGCAGCGACCCGGACGTGACCTGTGCGATCGTCTCGCGGCGCGATCACCTGGCCGCGAGCGACCGCACCGGCGACGTCTACATCCCGGTCTCGTTCAACTGAGAGTTCAGGTGAGCACAGCGACCAGTGTGTCGGTGAGTTCTCCGGCATAAGTGCCGTCGGGGTCGAGGTCGGGATCGAAGATGCCGATGTCGACCCCGACGCAGCGCGGGGACGTGAGCAGCGGCCGGAGGAGCGCCCGCAGTTGGTCGTGGTCGATCCCGCCGGGGTCAGGGCTGTCGACGGCAGGCAGGATCGCCGCGTCGAGGATGTCCACGTCCACATGCACCCAGAACCCGTCCAGCTCGGCCAGGTGCTCCAGGGTTCCTTGGGCGGCCGCGCGCGGATCGTCCGCGATCTTCGCGGCCGGCCAGACCGGGATCCCGGCTTTCTCGACATCACCGACGTACTCGTCGTCCGCGCGGATTCCGAGCAGCACCGCGTCGGTGTCCCGCGTGTACGGCCCGAGCCCTTCGAGATCGGTCAGGTCCGTCTGGCCTCGGCCGGTGACCAGCGCCAACGCCTCACCGCCCGCGGCCCCGACGTACGGCGAGTTGTCCACAGTCCGGAAGTCCGAGTGCCCGTCGAGGTAAACCACGCCGTACCGCCCGAGCCGCTTCAACCCCAACGCCGGCCCGAGCAAATTGCTGCACTCACCACCCAGCAACACCACGAACTTCCCCTGCCCGACGAACCCGGCCACACGATCCGCCAACTGCACCGTGTACGACGCGATCGCCGCCGCGTTGAACACGCCGTCGCCGGGCTTCCAGTCGTGCATGTCGTACCGCGGCGGCGTCACACACCCACCGTCCTCCGCCCCGATCCGCCCCACAAACCCCCGATCCCGCACCGCCCCCGCCAACTTGTAACACCCCGGCACCACCCCAGCCTTCGGCGCCCGCAACCCCAAGTTCGACGGCCCATCCACCACAACCCGCACGGCGATCCCCTAACCGATCAAGTCAATTCAATAGGTTAGATCGTCGACGGTCCGCGATCAGCTGTCAACACGACTGTCCGCGTCCGTTCGGGGTGCGAGGGTGCGGCGTGGAGGCGCCTCGAACCGGCGCCGATGCGCGAGCGGCCGCCGCCCGTGACCCATCACCCAGCGAGGGGGCCCGTCCGCCCGTAGCCCGCGCCACGCCACTCAGGAACCTGGCCGCGAGCACTTCCTCAGCCTTCTGCCTCGGCTGGTGCGCCGTCGGCTGGTGAGCCCGCTCCGCGTCCCGTTGCAGCGCGCCGTCGCCCCCGACCACCCGTCCCGTCTGCTGATACCGCTGCCGGATCTCGTCCACCTTCGCGTTCAGTGCCTTGCTGATCTCGCCGGCCACATGCTGTCCCGCTTCGGGTGATCGCTGAGCCAACGAGTCCCACTGCGGGTGCAGCATCGTCGTGATCAGCTCGCGTCGAACTGTGCGCCGGTCTGCGCCTTCGGGCGGTGCGACTTCCTGCAGCCGGTTCCGTACGACGGCCTCCGCCAGCTGGTCGAACTGCATCACTGCGGGCCCGTTGTTGAGGCGGCTGATCAAGTCCAGACGGTCGACGCTCGGGCCGGAAGCTTGCTGGATCAGGTCGTTCGTGGCGACGTACGCGCCGGATTGCTGCGTTCCGTCGAACGCCAGCTGTGGGTATCCGGCCGATCTGGTGAAGAGCTCGAAGTCGTTGACGGCCCGGACCGATCCGACGCCCTCGTGCAGCCCCTGTGACTGTGCCGTCCCGACTGCGTTGGCTTCGCCGGGTGCGTCCACCTCCATCCCAGCCTGGGTGACCCGGTTGAGAACCGTTGCCAGTGCACGTGCCTGCCGCCGAGGGTTGTCGGTCGCACTCCTCGTTAACCCGGCACGAAGCAGCGGCTCGTGAATCCCGATCGCTCCGGTCCGCTGGTCGAAGCCGCCGGGTCCGCTTGTTGCGTACAGCTCGCGGCTCCAGCGGTCGACGCCGGTTGGGCGGATCTGCCGTGCCAGGTCGTACAGCCGGCTGAACTCGCGGTACGTCGGCGAGTCCTCGGGGACGCGCTGACCGGACTCAGGCATGGGGGAACGGTGTATCGGTCAGCGGGACCGGTGGGTCGCGGAGCCAGTCCTCCAGGGACTTGAGATCCTCCGTCATCGCGCGGATGTCGTCCTCCTCTTCGGCGGTTGCGCGATCTGCGATCTCCCAGATCCTGCGGCGCCCGTCCGCCAGCATCGCGACCTTCTCCTCGGTGGTCCCCTTCGGTGGGTAGACCGCTGTGTGGATCCGCACTGCGTCGCGGTACAACTCGCTACGGACCGGCGGCGGAGGCGGTGGCGCGGCGAGGTCGTCGATGAGCTGCGCGGTCCAGGTGCGGTCATGATCCGACGCGTCAGCAGGTACGAGCGCTCGCAGTCTTTCCTGCTCGGCCGCGACGTCCACAGGTCCTGCTCCGTCGCGCACCCGGTCGCGGGCGCGGCCGAACGCGTCGTTGAAGGCGGGGAGGTCGAGGGGCATGGGGCGGATCTCCTTGGCGGACGTGGTTGAGGTTGTCCTCACGGTAGCGAGGAAGAGGGCGGTGCCGCCGGAGTTATCCACAGGTTGGGTGGCCGGTAGACTCGGGGAGTTCATCGCTTCGAGGAAACGGACTGTTTCTCGTGTTCGACACGCTTTCCGACCGGCTCTCCACCGCGTTCAAGAACCTGCGGGGCAAGGGCAAGCTGACCGACGCCGACATCGACGCGACCGCCCGGGAGATCCGGGTCGCGTTGCTGGAGGCCGATGTCGCGCTGCCCGTCGTGCGAGAGTTCATCGCGGCGGTCAAGGAACGCGCCTCCGGGGCCGAGGTGCGGGGCGGGCTGAACCCGGCGCAGCAGGTCATCAAGATCGTCAACGAGGAACTGGTCAACATCCTCGGCGGCGAGACCCGCGAGCTGCGGATGGCGAAGCGGCCGCCGACGGTGATCCTGCTCGCCGGTCTGCAGGGTGCGGGTAAGACCACCCTGGCCGGAAAGCTCGCCAAGTGGCTGAAGGACACCAAGCACCAGACCCCGATGCTGGTCGCCGCGGACCTCCAGCGGCCGAACGCGGTCACCCAGCTGCAGGTGGTCGGCGAGCGCGCCGGCGTACCGGTGTACGCGCCGGAGCCCGGCAATGGTGTCGGTGACCCGGTCGACGTCGCCCGCAAGGCGATGGACGAGGCCCGCGCCAAGCAGCACAGCGTGGTCATCGT
Source organism: Kribbella speibonae (assembly GCF_004331375.1). Lineage (NCBI taxonomy): Bacteria > Bacillati > Actinomycetota > Actinomycetes > Propionibacteriales > Kribbellaceae > Kribbella > Kribbella speibonae. The sequence continues at coordinate 541,477 of NZ_SJKC01000004.1, forward strand.
CGACACCGCCGGCCGGCTGGGCGTCGACGAAGTACTGATGAAGCAGGCCGCCGACATCCGCGACGCGGTCAGCCCGGACGAGATCCTGTTCGTCGTCGACGCGATGATCGGTCAGGACGCGGTCACCACCGCGCAGGCCTTCCTGGACGGCGTCGGGTTCGACGGTGTCGTGCTGTCGAAGCTCGACGGTGACGCCCGGGGTGGTGCCGCGCTGTCGATCGCGCAGGTCACCGGCCGCCAGGTGATGTTCGCCAGCAACGGCGAGAAGCTCGAGGACTTCGACGTCTTCCACCCCGACCGGATGGCGTCCCGCATCCTCGGCATGGGCGACGTGCTGAGCCTGATCGAGTCCGCCGAGCGCACCTTCGACGCGGAGGAGGCCGCGAAGACCGCGGCCAAGCTGCAGAAGAAGGGCGGCAAGGACTTCACGCTGGACGACTTCCTCGCCCAGATGCAGTCGGTCCGGAAGATGGGCCCGCTGACCAAGATCTTCGGCATGCTGCCCGGCGCGAACCAGTTCAAGGACCAGCTGGAGAACTTCGACGAGCGCGAGATCGACCGGATCGAGGCGGTCATCCACTCGATGACCCCGGCCGAGCGGAACGACCCGAACATCATCAACGGCTCCCGCCGGGCCCGGATCGCGAAGGGCTCCGGGACCGAGGTGGCGACCGTCAGCGGGCTGGTCGAGCGGTTCTTCGAGGCCCGCAAGATGATGTCCGCGATGGCGTCCGGCAAGGGGATGCCGGGCATGCCCGGGATGCCGGGGATGCCGGGCATGGGCGGCGGCGGCCGGAAGGCCAAGCAGCAACAGCAGAAAAAGGGCAAGAAGCGCGGCTCCGGCAACCCCGCCAAGCGGGCGAACCAGGGCAACCAGCAGCCGCAGGCCCCGCAGCCGGGACAGCTGCCGGCGGCGTTCGGCGGGCAGAACGGCGGCGACTTCGAGCTGCCGGACGACCTGAAGAAGATGCTCGGCGGCAACTGAGCTTCCCGAAAGGGCACATCTGTCGTCCGTTCACCCGACGCGGTGGACGGACGACTGCTTTTACCGTGGTCCTGGTAGGAACAGGAGCGGGCGGCCGGCTGAATATCTGTGTTCGGTACTCGGTCACGGCTGCGCGTGGCTCACCGGCAAGGGTTGTCGCCGACCTCCTGACGGCTAAGATCGTGCCTACGCCCGAGAGACACACCACCTGCGGAATGCGTCGAGGACGGTTCGGATGAGGCAGCAGTTCAAGAACCTGGACACGTGGCGGGGAAAGCTGACCGCCACCTGGGTCTGCCTGGCTCCGCCCACCGCCATGGTCGCCGTGTTCGTGGTCGGCGGCGTCACCTCGAACACGTTCGTCGTCGACGCGCACGCGCTGGCCGCCCCGCGGCAGGACGCGGTGTTCGACGACCTGGCCGACAACGTGCCGAACCAGCCGGGTGTCGACGGCAGCCTGCCGACCCAGGAGAAGTCCACGGTCCAGGTCCCGATCACCGGGACGACGGACGGCACCGTGCAGCCGATCCCCGGCGCGTTCGGGGACGTCTCGGGCATCCCGGGCACCGTGCTGGCGGCGTACCAGAAGGCGGCGCGGGATCTCGCGATGTCGATGCCGGGCTGCCACATCACGTGGCCGCTGCTGGCCGGGATCGGAAAGGTCGAGTCCGGGCACGCCAGCGGCGGCAAGGTGGACGGATTAGGCAACACCCGCGGCAAGATCCTCGGCCCGGTCCTCGACGGCAGCCCCGGGATGGCGGCGATCGCCGACACCGACCAGGGCCTGTACGACGGGAGCGCGACCTGGGACCGCGCTGTCGGGCCGATGCAGTTCATCCCGGGTACCTGGAACGCGTTCGGTGCCGATGGCAACGGGGACGGGCTCAAGGACCCGCACAACGTGTTCGACGCGTCGCGGGCGGCCGGTGACTATCTCTGCTCCGGCGGCGCGAACCTGTCCGACCCGCAGGGCCTGGTGCAGGCGGTGCTGCGCTACAACCACTCGATGGACTATGTGTCGACGGTCCTGCGGTGGATGCAGACGTACAGCAAGGACGGCGTGACGATTCCGGACCAGCCGGGGACCATCGACACCCCGGACGACGACGGCAACAACGGCGACCGGGACGAGATCCGTACGACGGCCTCACCGTCGACCACCGCACCGACGAGCGCGCCCACGACCGCTCCGACCACGGTGCCCACCACCGCGCCGACGTCGGTGCCGACGAGCGTCGCCACCACGCCCCGCCCGGGCGTGACCAGCACGTCGACGACGCCGAAGCCGACGGACGGCCCCAGTTCGACGATGTGGCCGACCCGCCCGCCGATCAGCCCGACGCCGACCAACACGCAGAACACCCCGACCACCACGCCGACGACGCCGACGACCACGCCGACGACGCCGACCACGTCTCCGACGGGTGAGCCGACGAGCGACCCGACCTGCACGCCGACGACGACGCCGAGCACGACGCCGACGAGCAGCCCGACGGTGACGCCGACGCCGGAGCCCTGCAGCACGACGGCCCCGGACTCGAACCCGAGCGAGACCGCAGCCAGCCCGAACGACGCCCCGACAACCAACTGAGCCTCCGGGCGATTGGTGTTCGGGCGCTCACGGTCGGTAGGGTGAGGTAGCGGCGATCGTTACCTCGGTGCCGGTTTTCCGAGGGGTTTCTGGGCGGCGTAACTTTGCGTCGTCTTGATGTAACTTTCTGGCGCTTGGTTCGTTGAGTGGGCTATGCGCCTAACCCGTAGTGGTAACCGTCGGGTCAAAATCATCATCGCTTCATTGTGTACGGCCCCGCTCCTGGTCGGGGCCATCGTGACCGTCGCCTCGGGCGGAGCCGGTGCCTCCGGACCGCTCACGGCAGGCAGCCCGGTCGCCCCATCGCCTGGGGCCGGGCTGAACAGCGGTGAGTTCGACGAACTGACGATGATCGTGCCGCAGCGTCCCGGAGTGGACGGCCGGCTCGGATCCGATAAACCCGCTCGCGACGACGTCCCCGTGCAGGGGGCCACCGACGGCCGGTCGGTCGTCCGTCCCGGGCGTCCGGGTGCCGTGAACGGCATCCCGCGCGGGGTGTTCCCCGCCTACCGCCGCGCCACCGCGAATCTCGCGGTCGTCCGGCCGAACTGTGGGCTGACCTGGCCGTTGCTGGCCGGGATCGGCAAGGTCGAGTCCGATCACGCGAGCGCCGGCCGCGTCGACGTGGCCGGCACCACCCGCGGCCGGATCCTCGGCCCGGTGCTGAACGGCCGGCACGGCAACGGCCGGATCACCGACTCCGACAAGGGCAAGTACGACGCGGACTCGACCTGGGACCGCGCGGTCGGCCCGATGCAGATCATCCCGCAGGTCTGGGACGAGTACGGCGCCGACGGCAACGGTGACGGCTTCCGCAACCCGAACAACGTGTACGACGCGGTCACCACGGTCGCCGTGGTGCTGTGCTCCGAGGGCGACGACCTGCGCAGCCCGCGCGACCTGGTCGCCTCCCTGCTGCGCTACCAGCACTCCAAGGACTTCGTCGCGACCGTGTTGAAGTGGATGCGCGTCTACAGCAAGAACGCGGTCCTCGTGCCGAACGCGAAGGGCAACATCGCGAGCGCCAAGTCGAACGGCAACGCCGATCGCCGGGTCGACCCGCGGCAGGTCCCGGACGTGCCGGACGACACCAAGACGCCGACGCCGACCCCGACCGCGGTGCCGACCACGCTGCCGACCGCGGTCCCGCCGTCCACGACGCTCGCGACACCCACGCTGCCGAGGCCGGTGGACACGCCGACCCGGACGCCTACCAGGACGCCGACGTCGACCCCGACGAAGACTCCCACCAAGACGCCGACGAAGACGCCTACCAAGACGCCGACCCCGACCCCGACACCAACTCCCACCCCGACTCCGACCCCGACGCCCACCCAGACCCCGACGGAGACCCCGTCCGGATCGCCGTGCGCCGGCAACGAGACCACCACCCCGACCTGCACGCCGGGCGGCGGCTCGCACGGATAACCGGATACCGTCGCTGCATGGGCGACGACGTACTGAGGCTGGTCGGCACTGTTCTGCCGGCTGGTGAGCAGCAGGAGCTTCATCTCAGCGGTGGGCTGGTCGTCGACCGGCCCGCCGCTGCTGATGTGACGACCGTGCACACCGGCGGCTGGATCGTTCCGGGTCTGGTCGATGCGCATTGCCACATCGGCCTCGATCAGCACGGCGGTGTCGACGAGGAGATCCAGGAGCAGCAGGCGATCGCGGACCGCGAGGCCGGTGCGCTGCTGGTCCGCGACGCCGGTTCGCCGGTCGACACTCGCTGGATCGACGACCGCGCGGACCTGCCGAAGATCATCCGCGCCGGCCGGCACATCGCCCGCTCGAAGCGCTACATCCGGAACTACGGCTGGGAGATCGAGCCCGACGAGCTGGTCGCGTACGTCGAGCAGGAGGCCCGTCGCGGTGACGGCTGGGTGAAGCTCGTCGGCGACTGGATCGACCGCGACGCGGGCGATCTGACCCCGTGCTGGCCGGCCGAGGCGCTGAACGCCGCGATCGCCCGCGCCCACGAGCTCGGCGCCCGCGTGACCGCACACGTCTTCGGCGAGCACGCCCTCCCGGACCTGCTGGCCGCGGGCATCGACTGCCTCGAGCACGGCACCGGTATCGAGCCCAGCCTGCTCAGCGAGATGGCCGAGCGTCAGGTGGCCGTCGTACCGACCCTGATCCAGCTGGAGAACTTCCCGCAGTACGCCGACCAGGCCGCGGCCAAGTTCCCGGTCTACGCGGCCCACATGCGCGACCTGTACGAACGCCGCCTGCACCGGCTGCGGGACGCGTTCGAGGCCGGCGTGCCCGTATACGCCGGGACCGACGCGGGCGGTGTCCTCGGACACGGACTGGTCGCGCAGGAGGTCCAGGCGCTCACCGAGATCGGCATGTCGGGGGAGCAGGCGCTGGCCGCCGGGTCGTGGGCGGCTCGCGCCTGGCTCGGCGCGCCCAGTGAGCTGCGGCCCGGCGATCCGGCCGATCTGGTCGTGTACGACGAGGATCCGCGCGCGAACCCCGCCGTACTGACGCACCCGCGGTTGATCGCACTGCGTGGAAACGTGGTCTTCTCCCGGTAACGGGAAGAAATTCACTCAAACACTGGAGTTAGCGGAAGATCTTCCCTTAGCGTGGCTCTCGGGACCGCCGACGCCCCTCGGCGGACCAGATACGGGAAGGAACCGCCCCATGTCCCGAGTACCCAAGCTGGCCACCGCGCTGGCCACTGGACTGGCCGTCGGTGCACTCGCGCTGACCGCCCCGCCGAGCAACGCCGCCGAGCCGGCGCAGCCCACCGGTGAACCCGACCTCGCGGCCGCGTTCACGACAGCGTCCGCGAAGTACGACGTACCGCGCGAAGTGCTGGTCGGTGTCGGTTTCGCCGAGACGCATCTCGACGGCCACAACGGCACGCCGAGCCAGGCGAACGGCTACGGCGTGATGCACCTGGCCAGCAACAACGTGAACAAAACGATGACCGAGGCAAGCAAGCTGACCGGCCTACCGGTCGCGAAGCTCTCCAAGGACGATACGTCGAACATCCTCGGCGCCGCCGCCGTACTGGACGCGTACGCCGACCAGGCCGGCCTGACGAACCGCTCCGACGTCGGCAAGTGGTACGGCGTGATTGCGAAGTACTCGCACTCCGCCGACGCCCCGACCGCGCGGCTGTACACCGACGAGGTCTACCGCGTGATCGCCCGCGGAGTCCAAACCGCTGGGGTCTCGACCGCGCCGAAGCGGGTGACTCCTGACCGTGGTGCCTACGCGAAGGCCGCACCGCTCGGGACCGCTGCCGTGGACTACCCGGGCGCGATCTGGAACCCGGCCAGCACCAGCAACTACCGGGTCGGCCGGACCGCGGCGATCACCACGATCGTGATCCACGTGACCCAGGGCTCGTACGCCGGCACCATCAGCTGGTTCAAGAACCCGTCAGCACAGGTCAGCGCACACTACGTGGTCCGCTCCAGCGACGGCGAGGTCACCCAGATGGTGGCCGAGAAGGACACCGCCTGGCACGTCCGGACCGAGAACCCGTACACGATCGGCATCGAGCACGAAGGGTTCGTCGACCAGCCGTCCTGGTTCACCGACGCGATGTACCGCTCGTCCGCGGCGCTGACCCGCAACATCGCCGACCGGCGCGGCATCCCGAAGGACCGGGCCCACATCAAGGGCCACAGCGAGATGCCGAACAACGACCACACCGACCCGGGACCGAACTGGAACTGGGACTACTACATGCAGCTGGTGAACGGCGGCGACCCGAACCCGCCGGAGTACAACTTCACCACCTGGGGCAGCGGTGTGAACGTCCGCTCGGCGCCGAAGCTGTCCGCGTCGGTCGTGACGACCTTGCCCGGCCCGACCCGGGTGTTCGTCGAGTGCCAGGTCCAGGGCGACACGGTGACCGCCGGCGGCTACACCAACAACTGGTGGGCCAAGCTGCGCGACCAGCACGGGTACATGACCAACATCTACATCGACGACCCGAACCAGAAGCTGCCTGGCGTTCCGGACTGCTAGAGGAGGAAAGGTAGAGCCTGCTGTACCGACAGGTTCGGCTGCCTGACGGAGGATTGAAGCATGACCAAGATCCTTGCGCGCGGCGGCCGGGCCAGTGGGTACCTGGCGATCCGGTACGTGCGGTCGCTGCTGCTCTTGCTGGCGCTGCCCAACGCCCTGCTGCTCGGCTGGCTGATCCCCGCCTTCACCGGCGGTCTGGTGCGACTCGCGAACAGCGAGCGGGACCGCGCAGCGAAGTTCCTCGGCCTGCCGCAGGCCGAGGAACTGCCGCCGGCACTGCCACGGCAGCCGGGAGATGTCATGACGTTGTTCCGGGACAAGTCCTTCAAGCGGAGCCTGCGCTGCCTGCTGATGCCACTGGCGATGATCCCGGAGCTGTTCGTGGCGGTCATCGCTGTGGTCGGTGCGCCCGCCGCGGTCCTCGGCATGCTGCTGTGGTGGGTTGACCCCGGCAACTTCAGCTTGATGGGTGTCGACGTCGACAACTGGCTCGAGGCCCTCACACTCGGTCCGCTCCAGGTCGGCGTCAGTCTGTGGTTCCTGGGCCGTGTGGGGCCCGCTCTGGCTCGTGGACACGCCACTACGGTGTTGAAGCTGCTTGCTCCGAGTCAGGAGCAGCTGCTCGAGCAGCGCGTCGAAGAGCTCACCAAGAGCAGGGCCGGTGCTGTCGACTCACACGGCGCTGAGCTGCGCCGTATCGAGCGCGACCTGCACGACGGTACCCAGGCGCAGCTGGTGTCGCTGGCGATGCGGATCGGCATCGCCAAGCAGACGATGGCTGATGACCCGGAGAAGGCGGCCAAGCTGCTGGACGACGCCCGTGACGGCGCAGAGCAGGCCATGACCGAGCTACGCGGCGTACTGCGGACCATGTACCCGCCGATCCTTGCGGACCGCGGTCTGGCCGGAGCGGTCTCCGCACTGGCTGCGCGCTGCCCGCTGCCGGTTGAGCTCCGCATCGGTGCGCTGGGCGAGGTCCCGGCAGCAGTGGAGGCCGCTGCGTACTTCGTCGTCGCGGAGTCCCTCACCAACATCACCAAGCACAGTGCTGCGGGACATGTCGACATACAGCTCGAGCGGCGTGGTCCTGAGCTCTACCTGGCGGTCATGGACGACGGGATCGGTGGAGCGCGAGTCAGCGAGCAGTCCGACCTGCTGGGCCGGGGGAGCGGCCTGCATGGCATGCTCCATCGCGTGCAGGCGATCGACGGTCACATGGAGCTGAACAGTCCGATCGGCGGGCCGACCACCGTCGAGGTGATCCTTCCGTGCGGGTGATCATCCTCGAGGACAACCCGATCCTCGCGGAGGGCCTGAGCCTGCTGCTCGACAACTCCGGCTTCCAGGTCGCCGCCGTCGCCACCGACGCGGACGAGTTCGCCAAGGCGATCGACGAGCACCCGGTGGACATCGCGGTGGTCGACGTACGGCTGCCACCGACCTTCACCGACGAGGGCCTGCGGGCGGCGATCGAGGCTCGTCGTGTCCGGCCAGGGCTCCCGGTGCTGGTGTTCTCGCAGTACGTCGAGGAGGTGTACGCCGCCGAGCTGCTGGCGGCCGGCAGCGAAGGGGTCGGGTACCTCCTGAAGGACCGGGTGTCCCGCGTCGACGAGTTCCTGGAAGCGGTACGCCGGGTTGCGGGCGGAGGGACTGTGCTGGACCCGGAGGTGGTCAGCCAGCTCATGGTGAAGCGGAGCAGCCCGCTGGACCGCCTCACGCCGCGCGAGCGCGAAGTACTCGCTTTGATGGCCGAAGGCCTCGGCAACGCGGCGATCGGCGAGAAGCTGGTGATCTCGGACGGTGCCGTGCACAAGCATGTCGGCAACGTGTTCCTGAAGCTCGACCTGCCGCCGACCGACTCCGGTCACCGCCGCGTCCTCGCCGTTCTCGCCTACCTCGGACTCTGAGAGGGCGTCTGAGCCCTTGACGCGCCTGACAACGTAGGCCACTCTCAAACCTGAGAGCGCTCTCATCCACCGAACCGCCCCTAGGTGAGGAGAGTTCCGATGAAGGTCCTACTGGCCGCCGTACTCACGGCGGCTGTCCTGACTGTGCCCGCACAAGCAATGGCCGAGCCTCTGGCAGTCCCCGGCCAGTCCGTGGCCATGCAGCGTGATTTCGGGCTGACAGAGCAGCAGATGCAGCAGCGGCTGGCCTCCGAGACGTCGGCCGCCAAGTTGTTGCCTGCGGCCCAGAAGGCGGCCGGCACCGCGTTCGGCGGAGCCTGGTACGACGCGGCCACGCAGAAGCTGGTCGTCGGCGTGGTCGGCTCTGCACGTGCGGCCGCGGTACGCGCCACAGGTGCGCAGGTGGCCGCCGTACCGGTTGCGGCTGCCACGCTCGACAAGCAGAAGTCAGCGGTCGACAAGCTGGCGGGCAAGGCCGTGCCGCCTGCGGTCAGTGGCTGGTCCACCGACGCCAAGAGCGGCAGCGTGGTCATCAACGTCCAAGCAGGCAAGCGTTCCCAGGCCGTCGACGCGTTCGTCGCCAAGGTAGCGAAGGCCGGCGCGGTCACGGTCAAGGAGGTCGCGGCGCAGGCGCCACGTACCTTCGCGGCCGGCACCGTCGGCGGTGACCCGTACTACGTCAGCAACATCCGCTGCTCGATCGGCTTCTCGGTATACGGCGGATACGTCACCGCCGGCCACTGCGGCCGGAGCGGCATCGTGCGCGGCTGGGACGGCTCGGACCAGGGCTCGTTCCGCGGCTGGTCGTTCCCGGGCAACGACTACGCCTGGGTCGGCACGGGCTACGGCTGGTGGACCGTACCGGTCGTACTCGGCTGGGGACAGGTGAGCGACCAGCTCGTCCGCGGGTCGTGGGAGGCGCCGATCGGCTCGTCGGTGTGCCGGAGCGGGTCAACGACCCACTGGCACTGCGGGTCGATCCTGGCCAAGAACGAGACGGTGAACTACGGCAACGGTCAGCTGTTCTACGGCGCGACCAAGACCAGTGTCTGTGCCGAGGGCGGCGACTCCGGCGGGTCGTTCATCACCGGTGACCAGGCGCAGGGCGTCACCTCCGGTGGCTGGGGCAACTGCAGCAGCGGCGGCGAGACGTGGTTCCAGCCGGTCAACGAGATCCTGCAGGCCTACGGTCTGACCCTCCACACCGCCTAGCGAAGCTGTGGGATCCCCTTGCGCACAAGGGGATCCCACACCGGTCAGCAGATCGGTACGCCGGGGAGCTGGGCGTTCGGATCGTCGATGTAGATGTTGCTGATGAAACCGTTCTGGTCCCGCAGCTTCGACCACCAGTTGTTGGTGTAGCCCTCGGCGTTCACGGTGTCGCCCTGCTTCTGGCAGAGCACCCACACCGAGGTCGGTCCGCCCAGCGTGGTCACGACCGGCGAGCTCAGGTGCGCGTCGGAGCGGACGTTCACGCCGGAGCCCCAGGTCATGTAGTTCTTGCCCGGGCCGGAGCAGCCGTTGTCGCTGGTGAGGAAGTAGGAGCCGTAGGAGCCCGGGTAGGCGAGCCCTGACCCGTTGATCACGATGTTCTGACCGACACCGTTGAGCAACTGCTCGTAGTGGATGTGCGGACCGGTGGAGTTGCCGGTGCTTCCGGTGACTCCGATCTGCTGGCCCTGCGAGACCTGTTGGCCGTTGGCGACGGAGTAGGCGGACAGGTGGAAGTAGTACGTCTTCCAGCCGCCGCCGTGCTCGATGGCGATGTAGTTGCCGGCGCCGCTCGGTTGCGAGAAGCGGTACGCCGTACCACCGGCGGACGCGAGGACCGGCGTACCGTTCGTCGTCCCGCCGTCGGCGCGGATGAAGTCGAGAGCGCGGCGGACCTCACCGGAGTGGTGACTGTAGGTCCAGCGCTGGCCACACGGGAACGGGGCCTTGAAGTTCGGCGCGGCCTGCGCCTGCGTCGGCATCGCCACCAGAGTGGCGATGCCGAGCAGGAGCGCGGCGAGTACTGCGAGAATCCTTCTGGGCGGCATGCTGCTCAGTGTCAGCCGTTAAGCAGCAACCTTCAACGGTTTGCGTCTGTAGTTAATTGTCGGCGCGGCGGGTCAGGCGGACTCGTCCGGAACCGGCTCCAGTTTCGGGGCTTCGTCCTTCTTCGTGGCCAGCGAATCGATCAGCTGCTTGGCCAGCGCGAAGCCGGAGCCGCCCATCGTGATGGTCTTCACCAGGGTGTCCTCGATGCCCTGGGCACCGTTCAGCACGACCATGTTGCCGACCTTGTCGAACGAGCTCGCCGCAGCGGTGACGATCTCCGGGTAGGCCTCGGCCAGCTGCTGCGCGACGACCGCCTCGGTGTTGGTGGCCAGCGCCTCGGCGCGCGCCTTGATACCGGCCGCCTCGGCCATCGCCTTGGCCTGGACGGCGGACGCCTCGGCCTTACCGGTCAGCTCGGTGGCCTTCGCCTGCGCCTCACCGCGGAGCTGGACCTCCCGGGCGTTCGCCTCGGCCGCCGCGATCTGCGCGTCACGGGCGGCCGCGGCCAGCGTGCGCTGCCGGTACGCCTCGGCGTCGGCCGGCTTCAGCACCGACGACTCCAGTTGCTTCTCGGCCAGCGACGCGTTCAGCTTCGCGGTCTCCGTCTCGGCGACGACGACTTCCTGGCGGGCCAGCGCCTCGGCCAGCGGACCGGACTGCGACGCCTTCGAGTTCGCCTGGTCGACCTCGGCCTGGTAGCCGGCCTGGGCGATCGAGCTCTGCCGGACGGCCGCGGCCTTCTGCGCGGCGGCGGCCTGCTCGCGCTCGGTCGCCTCCTTGTCCCGCTCGGCCTGCGCGATCCGGGCGGCGGCCTCGACGGCCGCGGCCTGCGGACGGCCGAGGTTGCGGATGTAGCCGGACTCGTCGTCGATCTCCTGGATCTGGAGCGAGTCCACGACCAGGCCGAGCTTCTCCATGTCCCCGGCCAGCGAGCCGCGGATGTTGGTGGTCAGCGTCTCCCGGTCGTGCAGCATCTCCTCGACCGTGGTGGAGCCGACGATCGCCCGCAGGTGACCAGCGAACAGCTCGTGGATGGTGCCCATCACCTGCTCGTCGCTCTGCTCCAGGAACCGCCGGGCGGCGTTCGCGATCGAGCCGTAGTCGTCACCCACCTTGTACGCCGTGACGCCCTTGATGTGCAGCGGGATGCCCTGGCTGGACACGCACGTCACGGTCAGCGGCGTCGCGCGGATGTCCAGCGGCAACCGCCGTACGGTCTGGAAACCGGGGAGCACCGCGGTGCCGCGGCCGACGACGATCTTGAAACCGAGCGTCTCGTTGACCTGGTCGGTGCTCGAGTGCGCGCCGAGGCCGGAGATGATCAGCGCCTCGTTCGGCTCCGCCACCCGCCAGACCATCCGGAACAGGATCAGAAGAACGACCACCGCGACGGCCGCGATGATCAGGTACGTCCAGAGCATTTCCCCTCCAAGGGAACTTCAATTAGATGGCGCGAGCGACGTACACGGTGCGGGGCGGATCGAAGTCGACGACGACAACCTGCGTCCCCACCTCGAGCACCTCGTCGGTCGCCGGGTAAGCGTAGAAGGCCTCGGTGGCACCCCGGACCGGCAACATCACTTCGCCGACGATCCCGGGTGCGATCCGGCCGATCACCCGCCCCCGCTTGCCTACCATGTTGCCCCTCCGACGTACCGCTGCCTGTTCCAGTTCCCGAAGCCTACGTTGTTCCCGGCCGGTGCCTGCCGGCCACGCCCCTTGTGGCGGGCCCGGCACGGCGGCATGGTTGAGGCAACGGCCTGGGGGTGGGGAGGGGCCATGGGCGAGAAGGTCCGGATCGAGGTCGTCGACAGCGGCGTCGACGAGGAGCGGCTCGAGGTGCTGGCGCTGCTGTTGCGCCAGGAGTTGCTGATGCTCGACGTACGGTCGGTCGAGCCGTACGGCGAGGGCGCGGCGCCGGAGGGTTCGAAGGGCGCGCTCGCCGCTGTGGCCGGCGTACTGAGTGTGTCGCTGGCGCCCGGTCTGCAGGCGATCGGCGGGGTGGTCGCGGTGATCCGGGAATGGCTGCGCAGATCCGGCAGCGGGCGGTCCGTGAAGGTCACGATCGACGGCGACGTGATCGAACTGACCGGCGCCTCCGACGCGATGCAGCAACAGTTGATCGACACCTTCGTACGACGGCACGCCGGAGCGGATGTGTGACATGCCCGGCGCGCGGATCGCCCTGGTCGTGGCCAACGACCATTACGACGACCCCGGACTGCGCAGTCTGGTGGCGCCGGCGCAGGACGCGGCCGCGCTGGCCGAGGCGCTGGCCGATCCGTCGGTGGGCGGTTTCGAGGTCCAGGTCCTGCGCAACGAGTCCGCGCAGGGGATCCGGGTCGCGGTCGAGGACTTTTTCGCCGACCGGCAGCCCGAAGACCTGTTGCTGCTGCACTTCTCCTGCCACGGCCTGAAGAACGCGGCGGGCGAGCTGTTCCTCGCGGTCGCGGACACCAAACCTGCCCGGCTCGCGTCGACCGCGGTGGCCGCGGACTTCGTCAACCGGCAGATGTCGGACAGTCGCGCGCAGCGGATCGCCTTGTTCCTGGACTGCTGTTACGGCGGCGCGTTCCCGCGCGGCATGGTCGTGCGTGCAGCCGGTGAGGCCCAGGTACGGGACGCTTTCGCCGGACAGGCCGATGTGGGCGGTGGCCGCGGCCGGGTGGTCGTGACGGCATCGAGCGCGATGGAGTACGCGTTCGAGGGCGGACAGTTGGCGACGGACGCGACGCCGACGCCGTCGGTGTTCACCGGTGCCGTGGTCGACGGGCTGACGACCGGGGAGGCGGACCGGGACGGCGACGGCTGGGTCGGTCTCACGGAACTGGTCGGGTACGTGACCGATCGGGTCCGCCGGGTGACGCCGAACCAGAACCCGCAGATGTGGACCTTCGGATCGCAGGGCGAGCTGCTGATCGCCCGCAGCCGGATCCGCCGGATCACTCCCGCTCCGCTCGCCCCGGCACTGCTCGAGGCGATGGAGAGTCCGTTGCCGGCAGCAAGGTTCGGTGTGGTCGACTACCTGCGCGAACGGTTGTCCGACGCCGACCTCGGGCAGGCCTACGCCGCCTGGCAGGCGCTGCACCGGATGATCGACGACGACAGCCGCCGGGTCTCCGACGCGGTAGCCGAAGCGATCGCCGGGGCCGAGCTGGTCGTCACGCCGCCCGACGTGGAGCTCACCGGCGAGACGGCGGAGCTGCGGCTCGAGGGGCCGCCGATCGCCTTGACGGCCTCGGCGTCGGCGAGTGCCTCCTGGCTGAAGGTCGAGCAGGACGGTGCGATCGTCCGGGTCCGCGCCGACGGGGCGGGCGATGCGTCGGTGATCCTCAGCGGGCCGATCGGCGAACGCAGGATCCCGGTCCGCGCGACGCTGCCGGACACCGAGTCCGAACCGCCGGCGCCGCCGCCCGAGCCGGAGCCGGAGCCCGTACCCCGGCCGGCTCCGCTACCCGAGCCACCACAGACCGAGCCACCACAAACCGAGCGACTACAGACCGAACCGGCACAGACCGGGCCGGTTCCCGAGCTGTCCGTTGAGTCAGTGAAACCTCCTGGGTGGCTGATCGCCGTACTGATCGTCGGGTCGGGGCTCCTGATCGGGATCAACTGGCCGGGTGCAGCCGAGTCGAGCAATCTCTGGTACGACCCCGAGACCACCGGCTGGCACGTGTATCGGACCTGGCACGATCCGGTCTTCCTGTCGTCCGTCACAGCACTCGTGGTGAGCCTGATCTCCCGGTGGGCGGGACCTGTCGCACTCGGTGTCGTCGCAGGCGCGTCGCCGGTGTCCTCGAGGACGCGCTCCTGATCCTCGGTGCCGGCATCTGGGAGAACGACACCGAGACACCGTGGTCCTGGCTCGCGGTGCTCGGGATCGGCTTGGTCATGGCCGCCGTACTCCTCGTCGTGCTGTGGCCCGAGCGATGGCGCATCCGGCCGGTGCCGGTCCCGAGCGCGGCCCTGGTCGTTGCCGGCGGCATCCTGGTGCTGGCGAGCGGGCTCATCAATCATCCAGACGGCTTCGCCTTCGTCGACGTCACGGTCCTGGCCGTGCTCGAGCCGCTCGTGGTCGTCGCCCTGGCCTGGCTCGCGCTGGCCGCAGTCGAGGCACGCGCCCTGACCTGGCTTGCGGCCACAGCGACGACGTACGCCGTGATCAGCGCGATTGCCGCCATACCTGCGCTGACCGGAGGGAATGCACCGGTTGCCTTCCTCGCCGCGCTGCTGGGCAGCGCGGCGATCGTAGCCGGAGTTCTCAGCCGCGTACTGCGCCTTCCGTCGCGCCCTTGATGAACTGGCGGGCGAAGAGCGCGAAGACGATCACCAGGGGCACCATCGCCATCAACGCGCCGGTCATCACCATGCTGTAGTCCACGCCGTGCGACCGGTTCAGCGTCGACAGCGCGACCTGCAGTGTCACGTGGTCCGGGTTGGTCAGCACGATCAGCGGCCACATGTAGTCGTTCCAGGAACCGACGAACGTGAAGATGCCGAGGAACGCCAGCGCCGGCCGCGCCGACGGCAGCGCGACGTGCCAGTACGTTCCGAAGAAGCCGCAGCCGTCCAGCGTCGCGGCCTCGATCAGCTCGTCGTGGATCGAGTTCTGGAAGTACTGCCGCATCCAGAAGATGCCGAACGCGTTCGCCGCGCCGGGGATGATCAGCGCCTTCAGCGAGCCGACCCAGCCGAGGATCGCCATCGTCTGGAACTGCGGTACGGCGGCCAGCTGCGCCGGCAGCAGCATCGTCGCGAGCAGGATCACGAACAACGCGTTCCGCCCCGGGAACCGGAACTTCGCGAACGTGAACGCGGCCAGCGAGTCGAAGAACAGCACCAGCAGCGTGGTCGAGATCGCCACGACCGCGGTGTTGGCCATCGACTGGAAGAACGCGACGTTCTCGAGCACGTGCCGGACGTTCTCACCGAAGTGCCCGCCGAAGGTCAGCTTGGGCGGGAACCGGTAGATGTCCGCGGTCGTGTTCGACGCCATCAGGATCGTCCACACGAACGGGAACATGAACACCAGCAGCGCCACCACGAGCGCCCCGTGCAGCGCGAGCCCGCGCAGCCGGTACCGCGTCATCGATCCTCACCCCGTCCGCGGAAGATCCGCCAGTTGATGGCCGTGAACAACAGCACGAGCGCGAAGATGCTCAGCGCGATCGCGGCGGCGTACCCGTAGTCGTTGTCCAGGAACGCGGCCCGGTAGAAGAACAGCACGACCGTCATCCCGCTCTGCCCGGTGCCGCCGCTGTTGCCGACCATCACCTGCGGCTCGGTGAACGTCTGCAGTCCGCCGATCGTCGACATGACGACGGTGAACAGTACGACGGGACGCAGCTGCGGCAACGTGATGGAGAAGAATGTGCGGACCGCTCCCGCCCCGTCCACCTTGGCGGCCTCGTACTGGTCCTTCGGGATCGCCTGCAGGCCGGCCAGGTAGATCAGCGTGTTGTACCCGACCCACTGCCACACGATCATCGTGGAGATCGCGATCTTGATCCCCCACGGCTGCCCGAGCCAGTCCTGCTGCGGGATGCCGAGCGACCGCAGCGCGGCGTTCACCAGACCGAAGTTCGTGCTGAAGATCGAGCTGAAGAAGATCGCCATCGCGACCAGCGACGTGACGTTCGGGATGAAGTACGCGATCCGGTAGACGTTGGTGAACCGGACCGCCGACTGCAGCATCACCGCCAGCAGCAGCGCGAGCACGAGGGTCGGGACCGTCGACATCAGGAACAGGACGACGGTGTTCTCCAGCGATTGCCAGAACGTCGGGTCCTTGACCAGGAACGCGAAGTTGTCCAGGCCGGTGAACCTGCGGGCGCTCAGACCGTCCCAGCGCTGGAACGCCAGCACGATCGTGGACAGCATCGGGTACAGCCCGAACACCGCGAACAGGACGTAGAACGGCGAGAGCGCCAGGTAGAACCGCCAGTACGACCAGACCCGCCGCCGCTGACCGGTCGATGCTCCGGTCAGCGGCGTCGTCCGCATCGTCGTTACCTGGGTCACTGCACTCCCTGGCGCTTGGCGATCGCCTTCGCCTTCGAGACGGCGGCCGACCAGGCCGCGTCCGAGGTCTTGGCGCCGGTCTGCACGGTCTTCAGCTCGTCGTGGAACGGCGCGGCGACCGAGTCGTCGAACGGGCTCTGGTACGCGACCGGGATCTCCTTCGCGGCCGGGCCGAAGACGTCGATCGGGACCTGGCCGCCGAAGAACGTGTCGGCCGCCTTGAGCTGCGGCTTGTCGTACGCCGCCGGCGTCGACGGGAAGATCTGCGCGTCCGCGAACGCCTTGGCCTCGTTGTCGGGGCTGAGCATGTACTTGATCACGTCGAACGCCTTCTGCGGATCGGCGGCGTTCTTGGTGATCGCGAGGAACGAGCCGCCGAAGTTCGCCGCACCGCCCGGGGTCGGCGCGAGCCGCCACTTGCCCGCGGTCTTCTTCACCGCGGACTTGATGTCCAGTGCGACCCAGGCGGCGCCGATGTGCGCGGGCACCGTGCCCTGGTCGAGTCCGGCGTTCCAGTCCGGGGAGCCGCTCGGCGTCTTGCCGTCGATCTTCATCGTCATCGCCTTGACCGAGGTGTCCCAGGCCTTGCGGATGTGGTCCTGGTCGCCGATGAACTTGTTGTCCTTGGAGATGTACCGCTCGGTGCCCTGGCCGACGACCATGTCGTAGAGGTCGGTGGCGTCCCAGACCAGCAGCGCCTTCGGGTTCTTCGCCTTCAGCTGGACACCGGCGGCGAAGAAGTCGTCCCAGGTCTTCAGCTGCTCGGCCACCTTCGCGGGGTCGCTCGGCAGCCCGGCCGCAGCGAAGATGTCCTCGCGGTAGAACAGCGCGGTGGGACCGACGTCGATCGGCAGGCCGATGACCTTGCCGTCGAGTGTGGTGGCCTGGTTGACCTTCCACTCCAGGTAGTCGCCGAGGATCGAGTCCGCGCCGACCGTCTTCAGGTCCACGAACCGCTCGGCCTGGGGCAGCAGCGACGCGATGTCCTCGCCCTTCAGGCCGGTGATGTCGGGGATCGACGTACCGCCGTTGAACGTGGTGATCAGCTTCTGCTTGAAGTCGCCGCCGATCTCGGAGTACTTGATCTTCGGGTCCGGGAAGTGCGCGATCGTGTCGTCGAGCACCGACTTGCCCAGACCGCCCGGCCAGCACCACATGGTGAGTTCGGTGGCGACGTTCTTCTTGGTGGACGTGCCGCTGTCCATGCCTGACGAGCAGCCGACCAGCGACCCGCCCGCTACGGCTGCGAAGCCCCCGAGCAATGTCCGACGTGAGAGCTCCATGGTTCTACCTTCCTGAGTGTGCGCTGATCAGCGCCTGGAGGTGGTGGTCTTCGGGATGCCCCGTGTCGAGCAGGGCCTGCCAGGCCACGAGGTCGGCCCAGCGCGGTGCGGCGTCCGCACCGCCCAGCCGGGTGACGGAGAGCGCGGCGGCGAGTGCTGCGAACCGCACCCGCTGCGCCAGCGGCAGCTCCCAGAGCGTGGCGGCGATGAAACCGGCGGCGAACACATCACCCGCCCCGGTGGTGTCCGCCGCCGGAACCGCATACGCGGGTACGGCGACCTGCTCGCCAGTACTCGCGTCGAGTGCCATGGCGCCCGCTGCGCCGTTGGACACGACCACCAGCGGCACCTGCTCCGCCAGCCGGCGCATGGCCTGCTCTGGTGAGTCCGTCCGCGTGTAGTGCATGGCTTCGTCCGCGTTCGGCAGGAACACGTCGCAGTGCTGGAGCTGGTCGAGCACTGCCGGGTCCCACTGCTCGGTCGGGTCCCAGCCGACGTCTGCGAACACCACGCTGCCGGCCGCCTTCGCCTTCGCCAGCCACTCGTTCGGCCAGGATCCGATGTGGGCGGCGACGGCTCGAGCAGCCGGCGGCGTGGTGATCAGCTCGTCGGCCGACAGCAGGGGAGAGGTGCCCCTGGTGACCAGTGCCCTGTCGTTGTCGTAGGCAAGGGCCACCGTGAGAGGGGTCTGCCAGCCGGCGAGTCTTCGGGAGAGTGTCAGATCGATGCCCTCGGCGGTCAGGTACGTCCAGACCCGATCGCCGTCCGCGTCGGCCCCGAAGGCCGCGGCCATACCGGTCCGCAGCCCGAGCCGGGCGAGGGCGACCGCGAAGTTCGCGATGCCGCCCGGGCTCTCGTGGGACTCGGTGGCCCAGACCTCGGTGCCGGGACGCGGCGCGGTGGGCAGGCCGAGCACCAGGTCCTGGAAGACCAGACCGGACACGACCACGTCCAGTTCATGCATGCTGCGCCACACTCCTGCAGGCTCGATCAAACTCGTTCACGAATCTAAAAGCGGTTGCGCAGGATCCGCAATACCTGATCACAAATTTGACTGAAAGTGACAGAGTTTGCGTGATACGGTCTGCCTGTGTTGCCGAAGCAGCGTCAAGATCAGATCGTCCGCGCGCTCCGGGCCGACGGGGCCGGGGGCGTCAAGGTGCTGGCCGGGAAGCTCGGCGTCAGCGAAGCCACCATCCGGCGCGACCTCGAGCAGCTGCACGCCGAGGGTCGCCTGACCCGGGTGTACGGCGGTGCGCTCGCGGTCGACGGCGGTGACGAGCCGTTCGCCGACGTCAACGCCGTCCATGCCGAGGAGAAGGACCGCATCGCGCGTCGTGCGGCCGAGCTGGTCACCGACGGCGAGTCCGTGCTGCTGGACATCGGTACGACGGCGCTCCGGGTCGCACAGCACCTGCACGGGCGGTCGTTGACCGTGGTGACCAGCAACCTCGCCGTACTGGAGGAGCTGCAGTACGACGAGCAGATCGAGCTGATCGTGCTGGGTGGGTTCGTGCGGCGCAGCTACCGGTCGCTGGTCGGCTACCTGACCGAGGAGAGCCTGCGGCAGATCCACGTCGACTGGCTGTTCCTGGGGACCAGCGGGGTCCGTCCGGACGGCCGCGTCATGGACAGCACGATGATCGAGGTGCCGGTCAAGCGGGCGATGATCAACGCCGCCGAGCGCGTGGTCCTGCTCGCCGACCGGACCAAGTTCCCCGGGCACGGTGTCGCCCGGGTGTGCGAGCCGGGGGAGCTTTCCATCGTCGTCACCGAGCCTGACTCCGACCCGGCAACCCGTGCCCAACTGAGCGAAGCAGGAGTAGAGGTGGTTCTGGCGTGAAGCTGACGATCCTGGGTGGGGGCGGCTTCCGGGTACCGCTCGTCTACCACGCCCTACTGGGCGACCGAGGCCCCGGCCGCATCACCTCGGTAGTCCTCTACGACACCGACCGCTCTCGGCTCTCAGCAATCGCCGCAGTCCTCCAACAGCAGGCCTCCGGCGCTCCTCTCGACCCACCTGTCGTCACCGCGACCACGGACCTCGACGAGGCGCTCCGCGGTGCGGACTTCATCTTCTCGGCCATCCGGGTCGGCGGGCTCGAGGGGCGCACCGTGGACGAACGGGTCGCGCTGGACCTCGGCGTACTCGGCCAGGAGACAGTCGGCGCCGGCGGCATCGCCTACGGCCTCCGCACCCTCCCCGTCGCCGTGCAGATCGCCCAGCGCATCGCCGCGGTCGCACCGGAAGCGTGGACCATCAACTTCACCAACCCGGCCGGCATGGTGACCGAGGCGATGATCCCGTACCTCGGCGACCGCGTGATCGGCATCTGCGACTCCCCGTCCGGTCTGGGGCGCCGGGCGGCGCTGGCACTCGGAGTGGATCCGTCCAGCGCGTTCTACGACTACGCCGGTCTGAACCACCTCGGCTGGCTGCGAGGGCTGCGGTCCGGCGGCGTGGACCGGCTGCCGGACCTGCTGCAGTCGGCTGACGCGCTGGCCTCGTTCGAGGAGGGCCGGCTGTTCGGTGTGGACTGGCTGCGGTCGCTGGGCTCGATCCCGAACGAGTACCTGCACTACTACTACTTCGCGCGCGAGACGCTGGCCGCCGTACAGGGGGTGCGGCAGACGCGTGGCACGTTCCTGCTGGAGCAGCAGTCCGCGTTCTACGCCGAGACCGGGCAGCACCCCGAGCAGGCGCTCGAGCTGTGGCAGAAGACCCGGGCCGAGCGCGAGTCGACGTACATGGTGGAGAGCCGTGAGGTCGCGGACGCGGGGGAGCGGGACGAGCGCGACATGGCGGCCGGCGGGTACGAGCAGGTCGCGCTGTCGCTGATGCGGGCGATCGCCCACAACGAGCGGGCCTCGCTGATCCTGAACGTCCGCAACCGCGGCGTACTGCGCCACCTCGACGACGACGCCGTGGTGGAGATCCCGTGCACCGTGGACGCCAACGGGGCGCTCCCGGTGACCGTGTCCCAGCTCACGGACCACCAGGCCGGCCTGATCTGCTCCGTGAAGGCCGTCGAGCGCTCCACCATCGAAGCCGCCACCGCGGCCTCCCGCTCGGCGGCGCTGAAAGCGTTCGCCAACCACCCGCTCGTAGACTCGGTGACCGTGGCCCGGAACCTGCTGGAGACGTACGTCGATCAGCTCCCGAACCTCGCGTACCTGCGCCCGTGACGCCGATTGGTCCGAGCGGTGCCGAATCTGGCACAATGGCCTGCTGAGTCCGTCCTGGTTCGTGCAGCCCTCTAACTCCACCGCCAGGCCGGCCCATCGAGTCACACTCCGTTGTCCCCACGACGCTGTGCTGCTCACCCAGTCTGTAATTCCAAGGGAGACCACCCGAAAGTGGCAGTCAAGATCCGTTTGAAGCGCATCGGCAAGAAGCGCACCCCGCACTACCGCATCGTCGTCATGGACGCCCGCACCAAGCGGGACGGCCGGGCGATCGAGGAGATCGGGATCTACAACCCGAAGACCGAGCCGTCGTTCATCCGCGTCGAGTCGGAGCGGGCGCAGTACTGGCTGGGCGTCGGCGCGCAGCCGAGCGAGGCCGTCGAGGCGATCTTCAAGGCCTCCGGCGACTGGCAGAAGTTCAAGGGCCTGGACGCCCCGGCGCCGCTGCGGGTGGCCGAGCCGAAGCGGGACAAGCAGGAGATCTTCAACGAGGCGCTGGCCGAGGCCCACGGCTCGCTGAAGACCGAGGCCGTCACCGCCAAGAAGACGGCGAAGAAGGCTGAGAAGAAGGACGACGTCGCGGAGGCCCCTAAGGCTGACGAGGCGAAGGCCGACGAGGTCAAGGCGGACGAGCCGAAGGCCGAAGAGGCCAAGGCCGAGACCACCGAGGCCTGACGATGATGGAGACCGAGGCGCTCGAGCACCTGGTCCGAGGCATCGTGGACAACCCCGACGACGTCAGCGTCCGGGCCCGGAACCTGCGGCGTGGCCGCACCCTCGAGGTGCATGTCCACCCCGACGACATCGGCAAGGTGATCGGCCGCAACGGCCGCACCGCCACCGCGATCCGCACCGTCGTCGGCGCCCTCAGTTCCGAGTCCTCGCTGCGCATCGACTTCGTCGACGAGTTCAACCGGCGCCCGCGCCGCTGACTCGATAGTCCTCGAAGGGCCGCACCCCTAGTCGGGTGCGGCCCTTCGTCTCATTCAGGGTGCACACTCTCACTGGACGTTTTGCGCAGTGAGACTAGTCGGAAGGGTTACTGCAGGTGTTGGTGACTGTCGGGCGGATCGGCCGCGCGCACGGGATCAAGGGCGAGGTCGGTATCGACGTGCGCACCGACGAGCCGGACCGCCGGTTCGCCGACGGAGCGACCGTCGTGACCGATGCCAAGGTGTCCCGGACCCTGACCATCGCCTCGAGCCGCTGGCACAGCGGGAAGCTGCTGGTGAAGTTCGCCGAGGTGCCGGACCGGACCGCGGCGGAGCAGCTGCGCAACCTCTTCGTGCAGTGCGAGGTGGCCGAGGACGAGCGCCCCGAGGACCCGGAGGAGTTCTACGACCGCGACCTGATCGGTCTCGCGGTCCGCACCACCGACGGCGCCGAGGTCGGCGAGGTGACCGACGTCGTGCACCTGCCGTCGCAGGACCTCCTGGAGATCCGGCGTACCGCGGGGAACCTGGTGCTGGTCCCGATGGTCGAGGAGCTCGTCCCGGAGATCGACATCGACAAGCGGTACGTCGTCGTGGCGGACCGCCCCGGCCTGCTCGACCCCGAGGGCGCAGAGGTGGTCCAGACCGAGCCGGGGGACTGACATGCGGCTGGACGTCGTCACGATCTTCCCGGAGTACCTGGCTGCCCTCGACGTCTCCCTGGTCGGGAAGGCGGCCAAGAGCGGCCTGCTGGACATCCACCTGCACGACCTGCGCGAGTGGACCCACGACCGCCACCGGACCGTCGACGACACCCCGTACGGCGGGGGAGCGGGCATGGTGATGAAGCCGGAGCCCTGGGGGCAGGCGCTCGACGCGGTCGCCCCCGTGGACGGCCCCACCCAGCCACGGCTGATCGTCCCTACGCCTGCCGGCCGCCCTTTCACCCAGGCGCTGGCGTATGAGCTGGCCGCGGAGCCTTGGCTGGCGTTCGCGTGCGGCCGGTACGAAGGCATCGACGCGCGCGTGGCGTCGTACGCCGGTGAGCGGATGCGCGTCGACGAGGTGTCCATCGGCGACTACGTGCTGAACGGCGGTGAGGTCGCCGTACTCGTCATGGTCGAGGCAGTGGCCCGCCTCCTGCCCGGCGTGATCGGCAACCCGGAATCGCTGGCGGAGGAGTCCCACTCGGGCGACGGCCTGCTCGAGTACCCGGTCTACACGAAGCCGCCGAGCTGGCGCGGGTACGACGTACCTGAGGTCCTGCTGTCCGGGAACCACGGCCTAATCGCCGACTGGCGCCACGACGAGTCGGTACGGCGTACCGCGGAACGCCGGCCGGACCTCCTGGCCGCGTGGGGCGATGTGGTCGCTCAGAAGGACGACACCACCTCAGGGGTCCGCCTGCTGCCCGCAACGGCTGCTGACGCGGGAGAGATCCACGTACTGCAGTTGGCGGCCTTCCTGTCCGAGGCGCAGTTCTACGACGAGTACTCGATCCCGCCGCTGATGGACGACCCGGCCGCGACTGCCGCCCGCCTGGAGCGGGGGACCGTTCTGAAGGCCGTCGCCGGCACCCGCATCGTCGGATCGGTCCAGCTCGTCGTCGACGACGCGGTAGGCATGATCGAGCGCCTGATCGTGGCCCCGGACTGGCAGGGTCGCGGACTCGGTACCCGCTTGCTGCGTGCCGCGGAGCAGATCGCCCCGGCCGAGGTCACGTCGTACGCGCTGACCACGGGCGGGCGGAGCGAGCGCAACCTCGCGCTGTACCGGAAAGCGGGCTACCGGGAGCTCAGCCGGGAGGCCCAGACGCCGAAGGTCGACCTGGTCCTGCTCGGCAAACGCAGACGCCGCAAGTGATCACCCTGCGCGGTCGACGGCACCGGATTTCGTCACCGTGCGGGGCGTGTGGCAAGATTGTCTGTTGCTGCCCTTCGGTGCTCCTGCCACAGGGGGTGACCACCGACCGGCAGCCTTTTGATGACTTCATCACCACCGAGATTCGTGGGTGGCCTGTGGCACGCGCGAGGAAGAGACACCTGATGAGCAACGTCCTGAACGAGCTCGACAACGCGAGCAAGCGTGACGACATCCCCGCCTTCCGCCCCGGTGACACCGTCAAGGTGCACGTCAAGGTCGTCGAGGGCAACCGGTCCCGCGTCCAGGTCTTCCAGGGTGTCGTGATCCGCCGCCAGGGCGGTGGCCTGCAGGAGACCTTCACGGTCCGTAAGGTCAGCTTCGGCGTCGGCGTCGAGCGGACCTTCCCGCTGCACACCCCGATCGTCGAGAAGATCGAGGTCGTGACCCGCGGCGACGTCCGCCGCGCCAAGCTGTACTACCTGCGCGAGCTGCGCGGTAAGGCGGCGAAGATCAAGGAGAAGCGCGAAGTCCCGGCCTCCTGACGCCCGTAACGACGACGGTCACCTATGGCGCCGAGCACTGCGACTCGCGCTCGCCCTCGACCGGTATCCACGAGGGCACGTCGCAGCAAGGGACGTCACCGCAGGCTGAAGCAGCGGAATCCGCTGCTCAGCCTGCTCGTCGAGATGAGCACCGTCACGGTGCTCGCGCTCGTCATCACGGTGGTCCTGCGGCTGTTCGTCGCTGAGGCGTTCTACGTCCCGTCGGAGTCGATGTACGACACCCTGACGAAGGACGACCGGATCCTCGCCGAGAAGATCAGCTACCTGCATCGCGACGTCGACCGCGGTGACATCATCGTCTTCAAGGACCCGGACAACTGGCTGAACGAGGAAGAGGTCAAGCCGGGCACGGTGCGCCGGATCGGTGAGTTCGTCGGCATCCTGCCGCGCAGCGGCGAGGGTCACCTGGTGAAGCGGGTGATCGGCATCGGCGGCGACCGGGTGGTCTGCTGCAACAAGCAGGGCCAGATCACCGTCAACGGCATCCCGCTGGACGAGCGGGAGTATCTCCTGAAGGACGCCAAGCCGTCCGAAATGCCGTTCAACGTGCTGGTTCCGGCGGGTCACCTGTGGGTGATGGGCGACAACCGGGCCGAATCAGCCGACTCCCGCGCCCATATGGGCGGCCCCGGCGGCGGATTCGTCCCGGTCGAGAACGTGGTTGGCCGGGCCTGTTGCGTAATCTGGCCGTCTGACCGGATGACGATGCTGCGTCCTCCGGAAACCTTCAAGAAGCCGGGGCTGAAGAAGTGACCGATACACCGACCAAGACGGACGCCAAACCTGCCCACCGCTCGGGCTTCGCGGCGGCCGCCCGCGAGTTCGTGCTGATCGTGGTCGGTGCCCTGATCGTCTCCTCGATCCTGCGGGCGTTCGTCGGGCAGATGTTCATCATCCCGAGCGAGTCGATGGAGAACACCCTGCTGGTCGGCGACCGGGTCGTGGTGGAGAAGCTCACCGACGTCAAGCGCGGCGACGTGGTCGTGTTCGAGGACCCGGGCGGCTGGCTGGGCGCCGAGGAGAGCGGCCAGAAGCGCGGCTCGATCGGCCGGTTCTTCGAGATCGTCGGCCTGCTGCCGGACTCCAGCCACGGCCACCTGATCAAGCGCCTGATCGGGATGCCCGGCGACAAGGTCGCCTGCTGCGACGCCAAGGGCCGGCTGCTCGTGAACGGTCAGCCGCTCGACGAGACCAATTACCTGTACCCGGGCGACGCCCCGTCCCAGATGGACTTCCAGGTCACCGTCCCGGCCGGCCGGATCTTCGTGATGGGCGACCACCGGTCCGCCTCCGGGGACTCCCGCGTCCATCTGCAGGATCTCGACGCGAACGGCGGCAACCAGGGCGACGCGGCGTTCGTCCCGCTGGACAAGGTCACCGGGCGGGCGATCATGATCGTCTGGCCGGCGGGTCGCTGGGACAAACTCGGCGTACCGGACACCTTCAAGGCGGTCCCGGCTCCCGGCCCGGCGCCGGACAAACCTTCGATATCGCTCACGCCGCCACCCAAGTAACCGTTCTGTCGCCTCGGACGCCTAGGGTGAGTTGTGTGATGCGGAGGGCTGGATGAGCGCGTTACCGCGCGGGAGCACGGTACGGCGGGACGCCGGGCTGTACGGGTACGAGCGGGCCCTGCGCCGCGTCGGCCTGGATCCGATCGCCGGTGTCGACGAGGCCGGTCGTGGACCGTGCGCGGGGCCGCTGGTGGCCGCCGCTGTGATCCTGCCGGAGGGCAAGCGCGGTCAGATCCCGGGGCTGGCCGACTCGAAGCTGCTGACCGCGAAGGCGCGTGAGCGCTGCTACGAAGAGGTCCGCAAGCGTGCCCTGGCCTGGTCGGTGGTGTCCATCGAGGCGGACGAGTGCGATCGGCTCGGCATGCACGTCGCGAACGTGCAGGCGCTCCGCCGGGCGCTGTTCCGGCTCGACGTGCGGCCGTCGTACGTGCTGACCGACGGGTTCGGCGTCGACGGTCTCGGCGTACCGGGCCTGGCGATGTGGAAGGGCGACCGGGTGGCCGCCTGTATCTCTGCCGCGTCAGTGATCGCCAAGGTGACGCGGGATCGCGTGATGGAGCACTGGGACAAGGTGTACCCGCAGTACGGGTTCGGGATCCACAAGGGGTACTGCACCCCTGAACACCAGGCGGCACTGGACGAATACGGCCCGTGCCCACAACATCGACGGCGGTTCGAGAATGTCCGCCGCAGTCTGCGGCCCGTTATGGGACAGAATGTCACCAGTCCCACCGGAGTGGAGAGCCAGTGAGCGAGCGTAGCGAGCGAACCGACAACGCAGCAGTGCACTGCGCTCAGGCCGGAGCCGAGCGTAGCGAGGCGCAGGCATGAGTGCTGACGACCTCGAGAAGTACGAGACCGATATGGAGCTGCAGCTCTATCGGGAGTACAAGGACGTCGTCGGGATCTTCAAGTACGTGGTGGAGACCGAGCGGCGCTTCTACCTGTGCAACGCGGTCGACCTGAAGGTGCGTACCGAGGGCGGTGACGTGTACTTCGAGGTGACGATGGCCGACGCCTGGGTCTGGGACGTGTACCGGTCCGCCCGCTTCGTCAAGAACGCCAAGGTCGTCACCTTCCGCGACGTCAACATCGAAGAGCTCGCCAAGTCCGACCTGGAAGTCCCCAAGGACTCCGACTTCGGCCGCTGAGGTTGTCCACAGTTTCGAACTGAGGGTCCGTAGCGAGGCCTGATCCCGGCATCTTCTCTGCCGGAGGTGGTTCTCGATGCGGACCAGGAACACCGTCGGACGGTACGGCGAAGACCTCGCCGCGAGGTATCTGAGCAGCCACGGTTTCGCCGTGCTCGAGCGCAACTGGCGCTGCGAGTTCGGCGAGATCGACATCGTCGCGCGCGAAGGCGACACACTCGTTGTCTGTGAGGTGAAGACCCGGCGCGGGCTGAACTACGGCACCCCGCTGGAGTCGATCACCTACCGGAAGCTGGCCACGCTCCGGAGGCTGGCCGGCCGCTGGCTGCAGACCCATCAGCTGAGACCGGCCGAGATCCGGATCGACGTCATCTCGATCCTGTTCGACCGCAACACGCCGCCGACCGTGGACCACGTGCGGGGTGCGATCTGATGGCACTCGCCCACACCTGGTCCGTCGCCCTGGTCGGTCTGGAGGGCCATCTGGTCGAGGTCGAGGCCGACATCGCCCAGGGCCTGCCGAAGACGACCCTGATCGGTCTTCCCGACACATCCTTGTCCGAGGCCCGCGACCGGGTCCGCGCCGCCGTGGTGAACAGCGGCGAGCGGTTCCCCGACCGCAAGGTCACGATCGGCCTGTCTCCCGCCACCCTGCCCAAGACCGGCTCCCACTACGACGTCGCCATCGCGTTGTCGCTCCTCACCGCGGCCGGCGCGGTCGATCCCGGCGCCCTTCGCCGGACGGCGATCATCGGCGAACTGGGCCTCGACGGCCGCATCCGCGAGGTCCGCGGCGCGCTCGCGATGACCCTGGCCGCGTCCCGGGCCGGATTCGACCGCATCGTCGTCCCCGACCTCAACGTCGGCGAGGCCAGGTTGGTCCCCGGTATCGAGGTGTACGGCGCTCGCTCGCTACGTCAGGTCCTCGCGTTGCTCCGCGGCACCGAGATCCCCGACGAGGCACCGCCCCGCGCCGAGCCGCGGCTGGTGTCGGAGTCGCTGATCCGGGTGCCGGGCGTCGATCTCGAGGACATCATCGGCCAGCACGAGGGCCGGCGTGCGATCGAGGCCGCTGCCGCGGGCGGTCATCACCTGTTCCTGCACGGCCCACCGGGGTCCGGCAAGACGATGCTCGCCGAGCGCCTGGCCGGGCTGATGCCTGATCTCAGCACCGACGACTCGCTCGAGGTCTCAGCCGTGCACTCCCTCGCCGGTCTGCTCACCAACGATGCCGAGCTGGTCCACCGGCCGCCGTTCATCGCGCCGCACCACACGGCGTCCCTGGCCAGCCTGGTCGGCGGCGGCACGGGTGTGCCGAGACCAGGCGCCATCAGCTGCGCGCACCGCGGCGTCCTCTTCATCGACGAGGCACCCGAGATGCATCCACTGGCTCTCGACAGCCTCCGACAGCCACTCGAATCGGGACTCGTCGAAATCCACCGGTCCGCGGCCGTTGCCAAGTTCCCCGCCCGCTTCATGCTCGTCCTCGCCGCCAACCCCTGCCCCTGCGGCTTGTCCGGCACCAACCAAGGCATCTGCAGCTGCACACCACAGCATCTGGCGCGGTACCGCCAGCGGATCAGCGGCCCGATCAAGGACCGCCTCGACATCCAGCGTCAGATCCTGCCGGCCGCCCGCACCGTCACCGACGGCCAACCTGTGGAGTCGACAGCCGTCGTCGCCGCTCGCGTCCAGGCCGCCCGTGATCGCCAGACGCACCGGTACCGCGAGACCGCCTGGACCCTCAACAGTCAGATCCCCGGCCCGGTCCTGCGCCGCGAACACCCACTCGACGACGCGAGCCAGAAGCTCCTGGAAGACCACTACACCGCCGGCCGCCTCACCGCGCGAGGCTTCGACCGGGTGGTCCGCCTCGCCTGGACCTTGACCGACCTGGCCGGCGCCTCCATCCCGACCGTCGACGAAACCCACGAAGCCTTCCAACTCCGCTCAGGCGAGCCCCTGACCCAACTGGCCGATCTCCGCCCCCTCAAAGGACCCGTCCAATGACCCACACCTACGCACTCGCGACCGAGGGCTCCGGCTCCGGGCGCGGAGCTGATGGCTACGAATCGGTTGCTGGTGGCAACGGGGATGAGGAGCGACTGGCTCGCGCGGGTCTGTCCCGGGTGGTTGAGCCGGGCGACGTCGCAGCCCTAAAGGCCTTCGAAGGCCTGCTCCCGTTGGAGATCTGGGACCGCCTCCAGCACAACGCCCCACACCTGGAGCGCTGGTCGACCAGACTCGCCACGGCCGACCCGCACCGAGATCTCGAGCGAGCCGCGGCCGCGGGCGCGCGGTTCGTGATCCCCGGCGACGACGAATGGCCGGCCGACGTCGAAGTCCTCGACGAAGCCGGTCAGCTGAGCCGCCGAGCCGGCGTACCGTTCGGCCTCTGGGTGCGCGGCCGCGCGGACCTCCGCCAAGCCCTGACCCGGGCTGTCGCCGTCGTCGGCGCACGTGCCTGCTCGTCGTACGGCGAACATGTTGCCGCCGAGCTGTCCGCCGGCCTCGCCGACAACGGTCTGACGATCGTGTCCGGCGGCGCCTACGGCATCGACGCGGCCGCACACCGCGGAGCCCTCGCAGCCGCCGGTACGACGATCGCGGTTCTCGCCTGCGGCGTCGACGTCAGCTACCCGAAACGCAACTCCGCTCTGCTCAGCCGCATCGCCGAGGACGGCCTCGTCGTCACCGAGCTCCCGCCCGGCTGCGCCCCGACCAAGCTCCGCTTCCTCGCCCGCAACCGGCTGATAGCCGCCATCACCCAAGGCACCGTCGTCATCGAAGCCGCAGTACGCAGCGGCGCCCTCAACACCGCCGGCTGGGCCGAACAATGCGGCCGCCCCGTGCTCGCCGTCCCTGGCCCGATCACCTCACGCATGTCCGCCGGCAGCCATCTCCTCGTCCGCGAACGCAACGCCGTCCTGACCACCAACGTCGCCGAAATCATCGAGGCGATCTCGCCCTTCGGCACCAACCTCACCCAACCCCCGAGAGCAACCCGAACCCTCACCGACACTCTCGCCCCCGACCTCCAACGAACCCTGGACGCCGTCCCGGTCCGCACCCCAGCCCCCACCGACCGGATAGCTATCGCAGCAGGCCTTGACCTCCCCACAACCCACCAATCCCTGCAAACCCTCGCCACCCTGACCCTCATCACCCAAACCCCCACTGGCTGGCGCCTAGCAACACCGAGTAGCAACCAGGAACCTGGTGATCGCCACTGATCCACTACGCGCGCAGGATCTTGTCCATCGGCTTGCCCTTCGCGAGTTCGTCGACCAGCTTGTCCAGGTAGCGGATCTTCTGCATCAGCGGGTCGTCGATGTTCTCGACGCGTACGCCGCAGACGACTCCCGTGATCGCCGACGCCTGCGGATTGAGCTCTGCCTCGGCGAAGAAGTCCTCGAAGGTCGTGCCCGCCGCGAGGTGATCCTTCAACGCCGCTGCGCCGAAGCCGGTCAGCCACTCGATGACCTGGTCGAGTTCGGCCTTCGTGCGTCCCTTCTTTTCGACCTTGGTCACGTACAGCGGATACACGGACGCGAAAGTGACGGTGAAGATTCGGCTCATCCCACAAACGTAAGGCTCGCCGGACCTGGTTGCTCAGAGGCCCGCTGGCTCGCGGCGGGTGCTGGCGGCCGCGGCGGCGGCTGCGAGGACCGCTGGGAGGACGAGGGCCAGGTGACCGAGACCGCGGCCCACTTCGCCGTCGACCAGCCAGTGGGCCAGCGAGGTCGCCCAGACGGCGGCGGACCAGGCAAGGGAGAAGATCAACGCCGGTGCGGCGATGCGGCGGGGGAGCGCGGCCGAACTGCCCAGCAACACGACGATCAGAAGGTCCGGCACCAGAAACGGATTGTCCAACCGACGGACCGAGCCGCCGCCGAAGTTGTCGGTCGCGAAGTACGCGGCCATAAACAGCGCAAGAAACCCGGCAACCAGCCGAGCAACAAGAACACCATGCCGACTCATGTCTACACCGTAGACATCAGATCCCACCTTGTCTACAGCGTAGATTTACACCATGACCGACGAGCGGACGGATGACGTGCGAAGGGGTGACGGGCGGGCGGGCGACGTGCGGGCGGGCGACGTGCCGGCGGGTGACGTGCCGGCGGGTGACGAGCGGAAGGGTGACGTGCCGGCGGGTGAGGTGCGGGCGGGCGACGTGCGAGAGGGCGACGAGTGGGTGGGCGACGAGCGGGCGCGTGACGTGCGGAAGCGTGACGAGCGGACGAGTGATGAGCGGGCGGGTCATTTGCGGAAGGGTGATGTGCGGAAGGGCCGGGTGGTTCGGGGGACCTTGTCACCCGGTTCGATCGCGGCGAGCGCGTTGGCGCTTGGTGACCAGGAGGGCCCGGAGGCGATGACGGCGCGGCGCATCGCGGCGTACGTCGGGTGCGACCCGATGACGCTGTACCGGCACTTCGCCAATCTCGTCGCGCTGCTCGACGCTGTCGCTGATCTCGCCGTGGGGGGTGTCGTCCTCCCCGACGACCGAGCGCCGTGGGTGGTGCGACTGCGGGAGACGCTCGCCAACTCGCGGGAGGTGGCCCTTGCGCATCCAGGCATCGCACCCCATATCGCGTCCCGTCCACCGCTCGGGCCGCATGGTCAGCAAATCGGCCGGATCCTGCTCGGCGCGTTGCGGGACGCCGGGCTCAGTGACGAAGACACGGTGGCGACGAGCCAGGTGCTGATCGCGTACCTCTCCAGCTCGCTCGCCATGGCAGTAGCGACCCAGGGGCAACGTGACGATCGCTGGACGGAGGCCGCACACGCCCTTAGAAGCATCGGTCAGAACTCCACCGAACAAATGCCGGCAGCCGGCTCGATCGAACAGTTCACCCTAGGACTCGACCTCCTGGTCGACGGCCTACGCATGCGAACGAACACAGCCCACCTCCCTTCTGCGCCTTGACGAGTTCGGGTGCGCGGAGCGGTTAGCGGCGGATCTGGTAGCGCAGGTGAAGGACTCGGTTGCCCTGGATTACTTCGTCTGGGTCTTCCAGCAGGTGCTGTGCGTCGACTGATCCGAAGTAGCGCTTGCCGGCCCCGAATACGACAGGTACGACGTCCATGCGCACTTCGTCGACCAGCCCGGCGGCCAGCGCCTGGCCGCCGACGTCGCCGGCGGCGATCTCGACGATGCGGTCACCGGCGAGCTCCTGCGCTTTGGCCACGGCTGCCTCGACACCGTCGACGAAGTGGAACGGCGCCTCGGGATCCCAGCCCTCGGGCGCCGGTCGGTGCGTCACGACGACCACGTGGTCGACCCCGGCTGGAGGCGTCCCGTCCCAGCCGTCGGTCAGATCGAAGACGTGGCGGCCGGCGATCGTCACGCCGATCTGGTCCCAGTACGCCCGGGTGTAATCGAAGGACACCTGCGCCACCTTCAGCACGCCGCTCTCGTCCAAGGGGACGTCACCGCTGGTCAACCAGTCGAACAGCGGTCCTGGCTGGTCGTTCTCGTCCGCGAGGAAGCCATCCACCGACACCGAGCTGTACATCACCACCTTGCCCACGGGGCTCTCCTTTGCTTTGGGGTGTCCTCAAATTAGCGTCTCGTGGGCTGTCGCTCTTGTAAGAAATCAATCGGCCGGCAGCGGCCAGTTGTCCAGCGTGTGGCCGGGATGTTCGCGCAGGAACCGCCGCCGGACTTCGACGTACTGGGTCGGCGTGAGCCCGGTGAACTCCCGGAACTCGTGACCGAAGTGGGCCTGGTCGAAGTAGCCCGCGCGAGCGGCGAGGTCGCCCCAGTCGATCGGTCCGGTGGGGTCGATGGCGAGCACGGTGGTGGTGAAACGGTAGGAGCGGGCCAGCCGCTTCGGGGTGACGCCGATGAGCTGCTTGAACCGGTGTGTCAGATGAGTGCTGCTGACACCGGCGGCCGCGGTCAGGTCGCCGACCGCCACCGCTCCACTGGTCGCCGCGATGACGCTGCTCGCGTGGCGAACGAGGCCCAATCCAGCGGTCTCGCGCAGCCGTCGCATCAGCTCCTCTTCGAGCAGCGTCAGCATCTCGCGCGGTCCGGCCGCCATGGCCAGCCGGTCTCCCAGCTCGGCGATGGCGGGCCGGCCCCAGACCTGCTCGATCGTCACTGGCCGATCACACAGCTCGGTCGCGGGCATCCGCACGAACGGCGCCAGCCCCCACGGTTTGAAGTGCACGCCGACGGACCGGGTCCAGGGTGGGTAGCCGAACTCCATTGCGCGCGTGGGTACGGTGACCACGCAACCGTCGGCGTACTCGGCCCTCTCGACGTCGGTGCCGCCGCGGATGCGGAACGGCGCCCCGAGGTTGACGATGAGCAACGCCGACGGACTCGGCGGCAGCATCAGCCAGGCGTACGGCGACGCGCCCTCCAGGTAGTAGAGATCGTCGATCAGCCCGTCCAGCGGCGGCCGCGGCACTCTGGACACGTACTCCATGCCCACAGCATCGCCGATACCAAGCCACTTCCGCAGCGGGGCGGATCAGTTTGAGCGGTCGGGTGGAGGTGGTCAGGAATCGAGAAGCGGAGGGCGGGCCGGCTGCATAGCTTTGTGGGCATGACAACTCTTCACTGTGTGGTTCTCGAAGTGGCCGACGGTGCGTCGGCGGAGCGGTTTCTGGCGGAGGCTTTCGGGCTGACCGAGCAGGTGCGGGTGCGTGAGTCCAGCGAGGAGACGGCCGGGTTCCGTGACTTCACGTTGTCCCTGACGGTGGCTCAGCCGAGTACGGTGAGCAGCCTGTTCGAGACGGCGGTCGACGCCGGCGCGACGGTGGTGAAGCCGGTGACCAAGTCGCTCTGGGGGTACGGCGGCGTTGTGCAGGCACCCGACGGCACGATCTGGAAGGTGGCCACCTCCGCGAAGAAGGACACCGGTCCGGCGACCCGCGAGATCGAGTCCGTCGTTCTGCTGCTCGGATGCGCTGATGTTGCCGTGAGCAAGAAGTTCTACGTGGACCACGGGCTGTCCGTTGCGCGGAGCTTCGGGCGCAAGTACGTCGAGTTCGCCACGACGGGCCCGATCAAGCTGGGTCTGTACGGGCGGAAGGCGCTGGCCAAGGACGCCGGTGTACCGGTCGACGGCAGCGGCTCGCACCGGATCGCCGTGAGCGCGGACGCAGGCACCTTCGTCGACCCGGACGGATTCGTCTGGGAACCGGTGCCGGCAGCGGTTGACGAGGGTCTCCGGGCCTAGCGCCGGCTGTCCCGAAGGGGCGATACAAGTGGTCGCCCCGGGGGTCTTGGGTGGGGTCAGTTGCGCATGTGTTTGCCGCGGGTGGGTTTTTGCGGTTGCTGCTCGGGTGGGGTGCGGATGGCGCGGAGTTCGGTCGGGCGGTCGTGCTCGGCGCGGATGGCCTGGAGGCCGCCGGTGCCAGGGTCGGTGTCGCCGAGGTCGAAGTCCCAGCTGTCCTCGTTGGCGAGGCGGCTGTGCCAGCGGCCGTAGAGGCCGTAGATCGCGATACCGATTACCATCCAGATGCCGAACTTGGTCCAGGTGCTCGTCTTCAGGTTGAGCATCAGCCAGACCGTCGCGGCGAGTGAGAGCAGCGGGATCAGCGGGACCATCGGCACCCGGAAGCCGCGCTCCAGGTTGGGCTCGGAGCGGCGCAGTGTGAGGACGCCGATCGCGCAGAACGCGAAGCAGAACAGGGCTCCGATGACGAGCAGTTCCTCGAGCTCCAGAACCTTCGGGTAGAGCGTGAGGGCCAGCGCGGCGATACCGGCGGCGGCTGCGGCGCGGGCGGGGGAGGAGTACACGCGGCTGACCCGGCCGAGGCTCTTCGGCAGCAGGCCGTCACGACCCATGTTGAACAGCACCCGGCTCTGCGCGATGAGGACCACCATGATCACTGTCATCAACGCCAGCAACGCACCTAGGTTGACCACCTTCGCGGCCCACCCGACCCCGACCGCGGCCAGCGCTTCCGAGACCGGCGCGCCGCCGCCCAGCTGGCCGTACGGGCGCATGCCGACCAGGACGACCGCCATCGCGATGTAGAGGATCGTCACCGCGCCGACGCCGAGCAGCATGCCCTGCGGGACGGTCTTCCGCGGGCTGCGGGCGTCCTCGGACGCGGTCGCGATCAGGTCGAAGCCGATGTAGGCGAACACGATCGTGCTCGCGGCGGTGAAGATGCCCATCGTCCCGAACGAGCCGAACGAGGAGTCCAGGATCCAGCCCAGCAACGTCGGGCTCGCGGTGGCGGGCGCGGCCCGGGCCGGCGGCACGAACGGGTGGTAGTTGTCCATGTTGATGTGCGCGGCGCCGACGATCACCACCAGCAGGATCACCGCGACCTTCGCGATCACGACGACGGTCAGCACGCGGGAGGAGAGCTTGGTGCCGGTCACGATCAGCGCGGTCAGGACGAGCAGCAGCAGCGGGGCCACCAGGTTCAGCTTGGCTTCGGGGCCGAAGAACTGCGCCACCCCGGCGGGCAGCGTCACGCCGAACCCGTCGAGCGTGGCCAGGAAGTACGCCGACCAGACCCGGGCGACGATCGCCGCCGCGGTGACGAGTTCGAGCACGAGCGCCCAGCCGACCAGCCACGCCCACGCTTCGCCGAAGGTGACGTAGCTGAACGTGTACGCGCTACCGGAAACCGGAATGGTCGACGACAGTTCGGCATAACAGGCCGCGGCCAGCAGACAGACGATCGCGGCGATGACGAACGACAGGATCACTGCCGGTCCGGCGACATTCGCCGCCTGGACGCCGCTGATGCTGAAAATGCCGGAGCCGATCATCACGCCCAGGCCGAGTACAACCAGGTCGCGACGACCGAACAAACGCGGCAGACGGTGCCGCGCGTCCTCGACTCGAGTGAACGCCGACTCGACCGGCAGGCGCCGGCCTACGGTCTGTCCGTTCGCTGAGGGGGCCATGGTCAGGGGTGCCTCCGTTGCTACTAGGGCAATCGGGCCGAACAGTAGTCGACCGTTGGGCTATCGACCAGCCCTCCTCTCGTCGGTCCCCGCGCGGTGGCTTGCGATGCAGGGCCACCTCACGCATCGTCGACCTATGACGCCGGACGAAGTCACCGGAAACCGTTCCTGGCCGGAAGGTTTCGCTGTGTTACTGGCTGACTACGAAAGGCATCTGACGGCGGAAAGAGACCTCAGCACTCACTCGGTGAGAGCCTACATCGGAGATGTCGCGGATTTACTCGAACATTTGATTCGGCTTGGTCACGATGATCTGGGGCAGCTGGATATCCGGAGCCTGCGATCGTGGCTGGCGAAACAGCAAAGTCTGGGGAAATCCCGCAGCACGATGGCTCGCCGGGCGACGGCCGCAAGGGTGTTCACGGCCTGGGCGCAGCGGACCGGGCGGATCAGTACTGATCCCGGAGCGTTGCTGGCCAGCCCGAAGGCGCACAAGAGCCTCCCGGGGGTGCTCGGTCAGGCAGACACCCGCGCGGTCCTCGACGCCGCCGCGGTCGCGGCGGACGACGGCAGTCCGGTCGGGCTGCGTGATCTCGCGATCATGGAGTTGCTCTACGCAACCGGAATCCGGGTCGGCGAGCTGTGCGCCCTGGATGTGGACGACGTCGACGACTCGCGACGCGTCGTCAGGGTCTTCGGCAAGGGACGGAAGGAGCGGTCGGTCCCGTACGGCGTACCGGCCGGGCAGGCGCTCGAGCGGTGGCTGGTCGAGGCGCGGCCGAAGCTGGCGCGTGAGGGGAGCGGGCCGGCGGCCTTTCTCGGAGCGCGAGGCGGCCGGATCGACCAGCGGGCCGTACGGCGGATGGTGCACGAGCGGATCGCTGTCGTCGACGCACCGGACCTCGCGCCGCACGGCCTGCGCCATACGGCGGCCACGCATCTACTGGAGGGCGGAGCAGACCTGCGGAGCGTGCAGGAACTCCTGGGGCACGCGTCGCTCGCGACGACCCAGATCTACACCCATGTCTCCACCGACCGTCTCCGCCAGGCCTATCAGCAGGCGCACCCCAGGGCATGATCCAGGGCATGACATGTGCCGGGGATGCGGCGCGTGAGTGCCGGGATGCGGCAGACTGCGGGACATGCGGGTTTCGGCGAAGTCTGACTATGCGTTGCGAGCTCTGATCGAGATCACCCAGCGGTGGGTGGCCGGCGATGCCGCGGTGGTATCGGCCGAGGAACTGAGCCGGGCGCAGGGCATTCCGCACGGGTTCCTGCAGGGCATCCTGGCCGATCTGCGGCGCGCCGGCGTCCTGTCCAGCCAGCGTGGGCAGTCGGGTGGCTGGCGGCTGGCCGTCGACCCGAACGAGATCTCCGTCGCCGACGTGATGCGCGCGGTCGACGGCCCGATCGTCAGCATCTCGGGCGTCCGGCCGGAGAGCGTCAGCTACAACGAGCACGCGGTCGTCCTGCAGCGGGTCTGGATCGCCGCCCGCGCGAGCCTGCGGGACGTCCTCGAGAACACCACGCTGATCGACCTCGCCAAGAACAAGCTCCCAGCCGGTGTCGAGCGCCGCTCCCGCGACGAGGACGCCTGGCAGGCCCGGGTCCCGGGCAGCTGACCGCGTGTTACAGTCGTGGCTTATATAAGCCGCGACTGTAGGAGATGAGCGATGCAGCAGATCAAGACGTTCCTCATGTTCGAGGGCGGCGCCGAGCAGGCGATGACCTTCTACCTGTCGCTGTTCGAGGACGCCGAGGTCGTGTCGATGGTCAAGTACGGCGCCGAGGGGCCGGGCCCCGAGGGATCCGTGATGGTGGCCGTGTTCCAGCTGGCCGGGCAGCAGTTCATGTGCAGCGACAGCTATCAGCGCCATGGCTTCACCTTCACTCCTTCGATGTCGTTGTTCGTGGACTGTGCGGATGAGGCGGAGCTCGACCGGCTGTACGGCGCTCTGGTCGAGGGCGGGGGTGCGTTGATGCCATTGGGTGACTACGGCTTCAGCAAGAAGTTCGGGTGGGTCAACGACCGGTACGGGGTGTCGTGGCAGCTGAACCTGCCGCACGCGTGAGCCCTATTCGCGTCTGATCAGCAGGCCGGCGGTGAGGGTCAGCGCCGCGGTGGCCGCGATGACGAGCTTGGCTGCGCGCCGGTTGCTGTCCGGTGGAACGTCAGGTGCCGAGGCAGGTGGATCGGCCGACCTGACGCGGGGTGCGGCCGCGGTCGGCTGGGTCTGTCCTTCGGTCAGTGGGAGCAGGCGGACGGGGCGGTTGGGGAGCAGGCTCAGGGGGTTGAGGTACTGCTTGCCCTGAAGTAGGCCCCAGTGCAGACAAGATCTGGGCAGGCAGTGCGAGCCCGCGGCGGACAGGCGGCCGATGACGGCGCCGGTCGTGACCGTGGCCCCGACCGAGACCGCGGGGACGACAGGTTCATACGTCGTACGGCGGGGGCCGGTGGTGATCGTGATGACGCCGCGGCCGGCGAGCGCACCGGCGTACGTGATCGTGCCGGGGGTGGCAGCGAGGACGGGTTGGCCGGGGCGGCCGGCGAGGTCGACGCCGCGATGGGCGGGTAGCCAGGGTTTCGTGGGTGGCTCGAAGCCGCGCACGATCTCCGGGCGGGGCTGGAGCGGCCAGGCCGCGGCGGCGGGTGGCGGGGGTGGGGCGGCGAGGGGGAGCAGGGCGAGGTTCATGCCAGGGAAGATGCCGGTTTCGGGGTGGTCGCGGACCGGCGATCCGGGAATTGTGGACAACCTGGCCCGGTTCGCGTTGGGCGCGGGTGGTCCCGTACACTTCCGGTGGCGCCACACCTAGGTGGGGCGACTACGCATGCCCGCACAAGTGTGCGACTCCAGCGGTCCCGGGGCGATCCGGGCGGAGCCGTACGACGGGCATCAGGCACGGTGCGCCATCCCGGCGCGCCGCGAGACAACCGAGAGACGCGCGGACCCGGAAGAGCACCCGGGGAAGCGTGACAGGAGACCTACACAGTCATGGCCGTAGTAACCATGAAGCAGCTGCTCGAGAGCGGCGTGCACTTCGGGCACCAGACCCGGCGCTGGAACCCGAAGATGAAGCGCTACATCCTCACCGAGCGCAACGGCATCTACATCATCGACCTGCAGCAGTCGCTGTCCTACATCGACCGCGCGTACGAGTTCGTCCGCAGCACGGTCGCGTCGGGCGGGGCGATCCTGTTCGTCGGCACCAAGAAGCAGGCCCAGGAAGCGATCGCCGAGCAGGCGACCCGCGTCGGGATGCCGTACGTGAACCAGCGCTGGCTGGGCGGCATGCTGACCAACTTCCAGACGGTGAACAAGCGGCTGCAGCGGCTCAAGGAGCTCGAGCTCATCGACTTCGACGACGTCGCCGCCTCCGGTGTCACCAAGAAGGAGCTGCTGCAGAAGCGTCGCGAGCACGACAAGCTGCTCAAGACCCTCGGCGGTATCCGCGACATGGCCCGGGTTCCGGCCGCCGTGTGGATCGTGGACACCAAGAAAGAGCACCTCGCCGTCGACGAGGCGCGCAAGCTGAAGCTGCCGATCATCGGCATCCTGGACACCAACTGCGACCCGGACGAGGTCGACTACCCGATTCCGGGGAACGACGACGCGATCCGCTCGGTCGGCCTGCTCACGCGGGTCGTCGCCGACGCCGTCGCCGACGGCCTGATGGGCCGCTCCGGCCAGGGCTCCGCCGCCGCCGGCGAGGAGCTGGGCCAGGAAGAGCCGCTGGCCGCCTGGGAGCGCGAGCTGCTGGAGAGCCAGAACGGCGCCGCCGAGGCCAAGACCGCCGAGACCCCTGCCGCTGCTGAGGCTCCGGCTGCCGCTGAGGCTCCGGCTGCCGAGGCGCCGGTTGCTGAGGCTCCGGCTGCTGAGGCTCCGGCCGCCGAGGCGACCGACGCCGCGACCGAGCCGGTCGCGACCGAGGCCGAGGCGAAGGACGACGCCCCGAAGGCCGACGAGGCCTGACAGCCACGGGTGCCGCCCGGTTCATCGCCGGGCGGCACCACCGCTGCGGACGTCCCGGCGAGCCCGGCCAGGCCACTGGCCGCCCGGCCGCCCGGTCCGCGGGTACCGAACAAGCCCCGCCCATCCAGCCGCATCGACAAGACGAGAGAACGAGGAATGGCGAACTACACCGCCGCTGACGTGAAGAAGCTCCGCGACGCCACCGGCGCGGGCATGATGGACGCGAAGAAGGCGCTCGAGACCACCGACGGCGACTTCGAGAAGGCGATCGAGGAGCTGCGCATCCACGGCGCGGCCAAGGCGGCCAAGCGCGGCGCCGAGCGGTCCGCCACCAACGGCCTGGTGGCCGCGGCGGAGAACGCTCTGGTCCAGCTGAACTGCGAGACCGACTTCGTCGCCAAGAACGAGCAGTTCCAGCAGCTCGCCGCCGACATCGTCGCGCACGCCGCGGCGAGCAAGGTCGGCGACGTCGAGGGTCTGCTCAGCGAGAAGCTGACCGACGGCAAGTCGGTCGCCGAGAACATCGAGGCCCTGGCCTCGGTCATCGGCGAGAAGCTGGAGCTCGGCAAGGTGGCCGTCTTCGACGGCAAGGTCACGGCGTACATGCACAAGCGTGCCGCGGACCTGCCGGCCCAGGTCGGCGTCCTGGTCGAGTTCGAGGGCGATGACGTGGAGGCCGCCCGTGGCGCCGCCATGCAGGCCGCCGCGATGCGCCCGCTGTACACCACCCGCGACGAGGTCCCGGCCGAGACGGTCGAGAACGAGAAGCGGATCGCCGAGGCGACCGCCCGCGAGGAGGGCAAGCCGGAAGGCGCCCTGCCGAAGATCGTCGAGGGCCGGGTGAACGGCTTCTTCAAGGACGTCGTGCTGCTCGAGCAGCCGTCGGTCACGGAGAACAAGAAGTCCGTGAAGGCTGTGCTCGACGCCGCCGGCGTCACCGTGAAGCGGTTCGCCCGCTTCGAGGTCGGCGCCTGATCCCGTAGCGGATCTGAGCGCACACGAAGCTAACGAGGAGGCCGGAATCGTGACGGAAACCCTGGGTGCCGAGACGAGTCCGGCCTCTTCGCCTGCCTATCACCGGGTGCTGCTGAAGCTGTCCGGTGAGGTGTTCGGCGGCGGCAAACTCGGCGTCGACCCCGATGTGGTGAACTCGATCGCCAAGCAGATCGCGGATGTGGCGCGGGCCGGCGTCCAGGTCGCCGTGGTGGTCGGCGGCGGGAACTTCTTCCGCGGCGCCGAGCTCCAGCAGCGCGGCATGGAGCGGAACCGGGCCGACTACATGGGCATGCTCGGCACCGTGATGAACTGCCTGGCGCTGCAGGACTTCCTGGAGAAGCTC
This sequence comes from Kribbella speibonae, assembly GCF_004331375.1. Lineage (NCBI taxonomy): Bacteria > Bacillati > Actinomycetota > Actinomycetes > Propionibacteriales > Kribbellaceae > Kribbella > Kribbella speibonae. Next base: position 582,697 of record NZ_SJKC01000004.1, read on the forward strand.
GGCATCGAGACGCGGGTGCAGACCGCGATCACGATGGGCCAGGTCGCCGAGCCCTACATCCCGCGCAAGGCCGAGCGGCACCTGGAGAAGGGTCGTGTGGTCATCTTCGGCGCCGGCTCCGGTATGCCGTACTTCTCCACCGACACGGTCGCCGCCCAGCGCGCGCTGGAGGTCGGCGCCGAGGCGCTGCTGATGGGCAAGCAGGGTGTTGACGGTGTCTACGACTCCGACCCGAAGAAGAACCCGGACGCGGTGAAGTTCGACCAGTTGTCGTACGACGACTTCCTGGCCCGCGGGCTCCGGGTCGCCGACGCGACCGCGATCAGCCTGGCCCGAGACAACGCGCTGCCGATCGTGATCTTCGGTCTCGACGAGGGCAACATCGCCCGGGTGATCCACGGCGAGAAGATCGGTACGGTCGTCTCCCGGGGGCAATAACCGGCGGTGGAGCGGCGTACCACTAGGATCGGTTGTCACAAGGCGCAGTAGGAGTGGCCGCATCGGCGCGGCCCAGAGGAAGCGAGGAATGTCGTGATCGACGAAGCTCTCCGCGATGCCGAGCAGAAGATGTCGAAGGCCGTGGAGGTTGCGAAGGACGACTTCGCCGCGATCCGCACCGGCCGGGCGCACCCGCAGATGTTCGCCGGCATTCTGGCCGACTACTACGGCAGCCCGACTCCCCTGCAGCAGCTGGCCGGTTTCCAGGTGCCGGAGCCGCGCACCGTGCTGATCTCGCCGTACGACAAGGGCGCGATGGCGGCGATCGAGAAGGCGATCCGCGACTCGGACCTGGGTGTGAACCCGGGTAACGACGGCGCCGTGATCCGCGTGGTGATGCCGCAGCTGACCGAGGAACGCCGCAAGGAGTACATCAAGCTTGCGAAGACCAAGGCCGAGGAGGCCAAGGTCTCGATGCGGAACATCCGCCGGCACGCGATGGACCAGGTGCACAAGACCGTCAAGGACGGCGAGGCGGGCGAGGACGAGGGCAAGAGTGCTGAGAAGCGGCTCGACGGGTTGACGAAGAAGTACGTCGATTCCGTCGATGACCTGCTCAAGCACAAGGAAGCCGAACTGCTCGAGGTGTGATGGGCGTCGAAAGCACGCCCGCGGCGAGTCCCAGCCCGAGCCGCGCCGGGCGCAATCTGCCCGCGGCGATCGCGGTCGGGGTCGGGCTCGGCGCGCTGATCCTCGGATCGCTGTACTGGCAGAAGGTCCTGTTCACCGTCCTGGTGCTGGCCGTCGTGCTGGTCGCCGTCGACGAGATGATCAAGGCGCTGCGCACCGGCGGGGCGGTGATCCCGAGGATCCCGCTGTTCGCCGGTACGACGGCGATGCTGGTGGCGGCGTACTTCGGTGGGCCGATGGCGTTGCTGGTCGCGCTCGGGGTCACCGTGCTCGGCACGATCTTCTGGCGGATGCCGGGCGGGTCGATCGGGTTCGTCCGGGACGTGAGCGCCGGGGTGTTCCTGATCGGCTACGTGCCGCTGCTGGCCGGGTTCGCGATCCTGCTGGTGCAGCCGGACGCGGACGGTCCCGGGCGAGTGGTCACGTTCTTCGTGGTCGTGGTCGCCAGTGACGTCGGCGGGTATGCGGCCGGTGTGCTGTTCGGCAAGCACCCGATGGCGCCGACGATCAGCCCGAAGAAGTCCTGGGAGGGCTTCGCCGGCTCGACGCTCGCGTGTATCGGCGCCGGGATCGCCGCGGTCGTGTTCCTGCTGGACGGGAACTGGTGGGTCGGAGCGATCGTCGGTGCCGTCGCCGTGCTGACCGCGACGGTCGGTGACCTCGGCGAGTCGATGATCAAGCGCGACCTGGGGATCAAGGACATGTCGAACCTGCTACCTGGTCACGGCGGTGTCATGGACCGCCTCGACTCACTGCTCGCGACTGCGCCGATCGTCTGGCTCCTCCTGCACCTGTTGGTGAAGGCATGACGGTCGCACCGGACGGACGCTCCATGGTCGGCGATGTCGTGCGCCTGGACCGGCTGCAGGCGTCCGATATCGACGAGCTGTACGCCGCGATCGGCAACGAGCAGGTGTACGCCGGCGGCTTCGGTGGCGGCCCCGCGGCGATGCCGGCCAGCGCGGAGGACATGCGCGCGAAGTGGATTCCGGCCGCGGCCAAGCGGTTCGCGTACGTCGTCCGACTGGTGGCCGACGGCACCGTCGTCGGTACGTCGAGCCTCGCGGACGTTGACGTGGCCAACGAGCGGATCCACCTCGGCTACACCGGCTACGCGCCCGCGGTGTGGGGGACCGCGGTCAATCCGGCGACCAAGCTGCTCCTGCTCGAGCATGCCTTCGAGGTGTGCGGGTTCGGCCGGGTGAAGATCCAGACCGGCTCGAAGAACACTCGGTCGCAGGCCGCGATCGCGAAGCTCGGGGCGACCCGCGAGGGCGTGCTGCGACGGCACATGCGGACGGCTGACGGCTCGTTCCGGGACACGGTGGTGTTCTCGATCCTGGCCGACGAGTGGCCCGATGTCCGGAAGCGGCTCGAGGACCGAATCAGCCGGTGAGCTTCGCCAGCGCCGCGTAGGTCGTCAGGAGCGCGGCGCGGTCGTACGTGTTCGTGGTGATCAGGAGTTCGTCGGCCGCGGTACGGCGTACCAGGCTGTCGAGCTCATGGTCGACCTCGGCGGGCGTGCCGTAGATCTGGCCGCGGAGCGCGTTCTCGAAGAACTCCTGCTCGCGGGCGGTCATCTCATCCGGTACGTCGGGCTGCAGCGGCGGGAACACGCCCCGCGTCCGCGAGTACGCACTGGCCCATGCCTCCGGCAACAAGAGCTCGCGCGCTGCCTCGGTGGAGTCGGCTACCGCGGCGGTGACCGCGAGGATGACGTAGGGCTCCGATGCCCACGCAGACGGCCGGAACGTGCTCCGGTAGTCCTCGAGCAGGTCGGCCGAGTCCGGGCGAGCCGCCAGCACCACGGGCAGGCCCAGCGCCGCCGCGATCGTCGCGCCTTCGCCGACCGCGAGGATGAACGGCGGGATTCGCAGTCCCTCGCCCGGTCGCGCATGAACCTGGTCAGTAGAAGTGCCCGCGAGATAGTCCAAGAGCTCGCGAACCTGTGTGGCGAACTCGTCGGCGGCATCCTTCGAGACACCGAGCGCCCGCCGTACGCCGTTGGTGAAGCCGACCGATCGGCCGAGGCCCATGTCGATACGGCCGGGGTACAACGACTCCAGTACGCCGAACTGCTCCGCCACGACCAATGGCCTGTGGTTCGGCAGCATGACCCCGCCCGTGCCGACGCGGATCCGATCGGTGCGGGCGGCAACAGCCGCAGCCAGCACCGTCGGCGCGGAGCCGACCACTCCTGGCACGCTGTGGTGCTCCGAGACCCAGAAACGCTTGTAGCCAAGCTCTTCCACCTGCTGCGCCAGCTCCACGGTCGCGCGCAGTGTCTCCGCCTCTGACTCGCCTACTCGCGTCCGGGAGCGGTCCAGGACTGACAGCGGGACGGAAAGCATGCAGAGTCCAACGGCCCTGCCGGAGCGCTCATTCCCCGAGCAGCAGCCTCAGGTCGTCCCGGAAACGGTCAGCCGAGGGCAGGGGAGCGAGGAACTCCCGCTCGACCTCCAGCCGGATCCGCTCCGCGGTCTCGAAGGTGGACTCGCCCAGCGACGTCAGGACGACGACGTTCCGGCGGCGGTCCTCCGGGCTGCGCCGGCGTTCGACGAAGCCGCGTTCCTCGAGCCCGTCCAGCAGGTCGCCGATCGATGTCCGGTCGACTCGCAGCCGCGCGGCGACCTCGAGCTGCGACAGCGGCTCACCGGACACGATCGCGGCCAGCACCGCCAGGTCGCGCCCGTTCAGGCCGTGCGGCGCCAAGGCGGTCGTCTGCGCCTCGGTGAGCTGCGCGAGGACGTGTTTGAGCAGGTACCCGAGCCGGTCAGACATACCGTAAATCTACCGGCTGGCTGATCGTCAGGAGAGCTGATCATCAGTTACCCTGATGATTATGGAACCGACCTTCGGTCTGAAGACCACTCCGATGCACGTCCCGTACGCCGAGATCCGCCGCGTCTGGCTCGAGGCCGACGAAGAGCCGCAGATCCGCGACGCCTGGCTCTGGGACCACTTCCTCCCGCTCGCCGGCCCGAAGGACGGCGACGTACTCGAGGGCTGGACCCTGCTCACCGCGCTCGCCGCCCAAACGGCGAGACTCCGCCTCGGTCTGCTCGTCACCAGCAACCGGATCCGCCCGCCGGCCGTGCTCGGCAAGATCGCCAGCACCCTCGATGTGATCTCCGGCGGCCGCCTGATCATGGGCCTCGGCGCCGGCGGCACCCATCAACCGGCCGGCCTGAGTGGCATCCCGGGCCCGAATCCGGCGATCGAGGAGTACGCCGCCTACGGGCTGACGCTCGTCCCGCCGGGGGAGGGGGTCGACCGGCTGCGCGAGACGATTGAGATCCTGCGCCGGATGTGGACCGAGGACGAGTTCGACTTCCACGGCAAGTACTGCACGCTCGAACGCACCCGCAACGCGCCGAAGCCGGTCCAGAAAGGCGGCCCACCGCTGCTGATCGGCGGCTGGGGCAACCGCATGCTGCGGCTCGTCGCGGAGCACGCCGACACCTGGAACATCAGCGGACCGCCGCATGTCGACCTCGACACCCTCGCGGATCGAGTACGCCGCCTGGACGCGGAATGCGAGCTGATCGGGCGGGACCCGTCGACGATCAGCCGCTCACTGCAGCAGATCGTCTCGTACGACGACCCGGCCGGGACCCGTGAGATCGTCCGGAAGGCCGTTGCGCTCGGCTTCGATCACATCGTGCTGTCGCTGCCCCGCCCGTACCCGGAGCACGCCGTGCGCTGGCTGGTCCGCGAAATCATCGACCCTTTCCACTGAGATGGAAACGGGTGGTGATTTTTTCACCACGACTCAGCGCATTGTGTCAGGATCAAACACAGGACGACCCGCCCCGGTCGTCGAGTGAGGAGCTGACATGACCCTTACGACGAAGTTCAAGGCCGCTCTGAGCGGTCTCGCCCTCATCACGGCCGCAGTCCTCCCGGTGGGCGCGGCCACCGCCGTACCGCAGACCGTGTCCGCGGAAGCGGTCGCAGCGGCCAAGCCGGTCCCGACGCTCGGCTACTCGACGCAGACCGTCAAGACGCTGAACATCGACTTCCAGTACCAGCAGACCGGCTACTGGTGCGGCCCGGCAGCGACCCGGATCGCGCTCTCGGCCCGGATCTCGCCGCCGAGCCAGCAGCAACTCGCCAACGAGTTGCCGACCACAACGAACGGCACCGACTGGATCGGTCAGGTCACCCGGGTGCTCAACAACCACCTCGGCACCGGCTGGTACGAGACCAAGGAGATGCCGAACGACCCACCCACCCAGGCGCAGCGGGACCTGCTCTGGCGGGACGTCGTTCTCGACATCAACAACAACTACCCGATCGTCGCCAACATCGTCGCCCCGGCCAGCAACCACCCGCCGGGCTACCCGAACTACACGATCTACCACTACTTCACGGTGATCGGGTACGACGACAGCGACCAGACCGTCCTGATCGCGGACCCAGCCGGCTTCGCCCCCACAGCGACGTACTGGCTCACCTTCAACCAGCTGGCCACCCTGATCCCACCCAAGGGCTACTCGGCCTGAGCACTTTGAGAAGCCACCGATCATTTTGCCGCCCCGAGAATGGTCGGTGGCTTCTCAAAGTTGGGAGTGGCGGGTCAGCGATACTGGTGCGTGTGAGTCGAGCGCCGCGGTTGGAGATCGAGTACTGCACGCAGTGCCGGTGGTTGATGCGGGCGGCGTGGACCGCCCAGGAGTTGCTGACCACGTTCCCGAAGGAGCTGGGCGAGGTGGCGCTCGTTCCGGGCACCGGGGGAGTGTTCGACGTCAGCCTCGACGGGGAGCTGCTGTGGTCGCGGAAGGCGGAGGGCGGATTCGCCGAGGTTCCGTTGCTGAAGCAGATGGTCCGCGACCGGATCGCGCCGGACCGCAAGCTCGGCCACTCGGACCGCAAGGAGAGTGATCCGCAGCACGCCGGGGATGTGAATTTGTGAAGCGCCGTACCGGCGGGCGACAATAGGGCGGTTATGGCTACCTCCCTTCCCCTTGTGTTCGATGAGCCGCGCCGTGCCAAGAAGCCGCCGCGGCACCTGGCCGATCTCTCCGGGGAGGAACGGCGTACGGCGGTCGAGGCGCTGGGCGAGCCTGCGTTCCGGGCCAAGCAGCTGTCCAACCACTACTTCTCCCGGCTGGTGTCCGACCCGGCCGAGATGACCGACCTGCCGGCCGCGACCCGCGACAAGCTCGTCGCGGACCTGATGCCGCCGCTGCTGACCCGGGTCCGGGACCTGGAGTGCGACAACGGCGAGACCCGCAAGACGCTGTGGAAGCTGCTCGACGGTTCGCTCGTCGAATCGGTCCTGATGCGGTACCCGGGCCGCGTGACGATGTGCGTGTCCTCGCAGGCCGGCTGCGGGATGGCGTGCCCGTTCTGCGCGACCGGCCAGGGCGGTCTGACGCGGAACATGACGACCGCGGAGATCGTCGAGCAGGTCGTCGACGGTGCGCGGGCGCTCGCGCGCGGCGAGGTCGCCGGCGGGCCGGGACGCGTCTCGAACATCGTGTTCATGGGTATGGGCGAGCCGATGGCCAACTACAAGGCCGTCATGGGCGCCGTCCGGCGGTTCACGGACCCGTCGCCCGAAGGTCTCGGGATCTCCGCGCGCGGTGTGACCGTGTCGACGGTCGGTCTGGTGCCACGGATCAACCAGCTGGCGACCGAGGGGATCCCGGTCACGCTCGCGCTGTCGCTGCACGCGCCGGACGACGAGCTGCGCGACGAGCTGGTGCCGATCAACAACCGCTGGAAGGTCGACGAGGTCCTGGACGCGGCCTGGGGCTACGCGCAGCAGACCAAGCGGCGGGTCTCGATCGAGTACGCGATGATCCGCGACATCAACGACCACGCCTGGCGGGCCGACCTGCTCGCCGAGAAGCTGAACGCCCGCGGCGACTGGGGCTGGGTGCACGTCAACCTGATCCCGCTGAACCCGACTCCGGGCTCGAAGTGGACCGCGTCCGACCCGGCCGACGAGCGCGAGTTCGTCCGCCGTCTCGAGGCCGGCGGCATCCCGGTCACGGTCCGCGACACCCGCGGTCAGGAGATCGACGGCGCCTGCGGCCAGCTCGCCGCCGCGAGCAAGTCCTGATGCTGAAGCCCGCCTTCGGCGTACGGCGGCTCGGGCAGCGGTACGACCGCGGCGAGGTCGACGCGTTCGTCGACCGCATCATCGCGACGGCCGAACGCCGCTCGGTCGGCCCGGACGTCACCGGCGACGACGTCCGCAACGCCGCGTTCAGTACGCCGCTGTTCGGCCCGGGCTATCCGGTCGAGGAAGTCGACACCTTCCTCGCCGAGGCGGAGCGCTGGCTGCCCGGCGGTCCGAGCACCACTGGTACGCCGGATGCGCGCGGAGGTACCGCTGGCGTGTCGGCGCCGCAGTTCTCCACGGTCCGGTGGCGTGAGGGCTACGCGATCGAAGAGGTGGACGAGTTCGTCGAGCGGGTGCTGGCGACCGCGAACGGCCTTCCGGTCAGTCGGCCGGTGACCACTGCGGAGATCCGCAACGTCCAGTTCAGCCCCGTCCGCCTCGCCGAGGGCTACGACATCGAGGAAGTCGATATGTTCCTCGACACAGCCGAAGGCTGGCTCGCCTAGAGCGTGGTGAGGATCTTCGCGAGGGCGGCTGGCTGGGAGAACATCGGCCAGTGTCCGGTGTTGAGCTCGACGAGCTCCCAGGACGGCGACTCGAGTTGCTCGGCGACCGCGGATGAGGGTGTCGCGCCGTCCATCAGACACTTGATGTACGTCGTCGGCAGCTCGCCGATCGGCCTGGTCAGCTGAGCCGGTTCGGAGATCGCGCGCCCGGGATGCGGCGTACCGCGCTCGAGGATCAGTGCGACAGCTTCCTCGGACAGATCCTGGTCGACATAGTCCTCGGCGCTCAGCGGCGGCCAGTACCCGCCTGAGGTCGCCAGTTGGTCCCGCACCCACGCCTGGCCCTCCTCGGACCAGCTGTCCACGAACGACTCCCCGTCGGCCGGAATATTCGAGTCGACGTACACCACACGCCGCAACCGGTCCCCGATCCGTCCCGCCGCCTGTCCCACCGGGACACCGGAGTAGCTGTGCCCCGCGAGCACCACGTCCCGCAGGTCGTTCTCCTCGACCACAGCCACGACGTCGTCGACGTGCTGCTGCTGACCGGCATCCACACCCTGCCGCTCGGCGAGTCCACTGAGCGTCACCGGGTAGACGTCATGCCCCTCACTCCGCAGCACCTCTGCGACCTCATCCCAAGCCCAAGCCCCCAACCAGGCCCCCGGCACCAACACGAAGTTCGTCATGCCCCGCACGGTAAACCACCCCACCGACAAACTGAGCCCCATGCACCTACGCCGGTACGAAGAGGCAGACCGCCCAGCCGTCCTCGCCCTCGCCCCACGCCTGACCGAAGGCGTAGCGCCCTGGCGCTCCTCCGAGAAAGTCCTGACAGCCGTCACCGAATGGGTCGCCGACGCCCTCGAACGCTCCGGCGACCCGGCCAGCTTCGTGTATGTCGCTGAGGACAGCGACGGCATTGCAGGCTTCGTCTCCGGCGAGCAGCGCACGCACTGGTCCGGTGATCCGGAGCTGTACGTCGGTGAGTTGGTGGTCGCTCCGGCGTATGAGGGTCGTGGTGTCGGGCGGGCGCTGATGGATGCCGTCACCGCTCACGCCAGACGATGTGGTCTGAGCACGATCTCGCTCGAGACCGGGGCTGCCAACGCCAACGCCCGTGCCTTCTACGGCCGGCTCGGGTTCGCGGAGGAGGACGTGAAGCTTACGAAGACCCTCAGCTGACCGGGGCGGCAGCTGCTGCTGGAGCAATGGGATGATCGGGGGGTGAAGATCCTCTCGGTTCAGTCGGCGGTGGCGCTTGGGCATGTGGGTAATTCGGCGGCTGTGTTTCCGCTTCAGCGGATTGGGGTGGAGGTGTTGCCGGTGTACACGGTGAACTTCTCCAATCACACCGGGTACGGGGCGTGGCGGGGGCCGATGATCAGTCCGGAGGACGTGCGAGAGGTTCTGCTCGGGATCGAGGATCGTGGGGTGCTTCCGCAGATCGACGTGGTGCTTTCGGGCTACCAGGGCGGTGACGGGATCGCTGACGTGATTCTTGAGACGGTGGAACGGGTGAAGGCGGCCAACCCCGCTGCGGTGTACTCCTGTGACCCGGTGATGGGCAACGCGAAGTCCGGGTGCTTCGTCGCTCCGGCGATCCCGGTGCTGCTGCGCGACCGGGTGGTTCCGGCTGCCGACATCATCACGCCCAACCAGTTCGAGCTGGGCTTCCTGACCGGTACCGAGCCTGACACGCTCGAGTCCACGCTGGCCGCGGTGGAGCTGGTCCGCGCGACCGGACCGCGCACGGTGCTCGTCACCAGCGTCGAGCGCCCTGAGCGCGAGGACGGCACGATCGAGATGCTGGCCGTCGACGACAGCGGCGCGTGGATCGTGCAAACGCCGTACATCCCGATGAAGGCGAACGGCTCGGGTGACGTGACGGCCGCGCTCTTCACGGCGCACTACCGCAGTACGGGCGATCTCGCGGATGCGCTCGCACGTACGACCTCGAGCGTCTTCGAGCTACTGACGCGCACCCACGAGTCGGGTGAGCGCGAGCTGCAGCTTGTCGAGTCACAGGACGCGTACGCCAACCCGCAGATGCAGTTCAAGCCACAGCAGGTCAGCTGACGAGTTCTGCGGCCTCGTCGATGGTGTCGACGAGGTGGATGGAGCCGGTCAGCGGGCGGTTGGCTGCCAGGGATGTCAACAACGGCCAGACGGGGAGCTTCACCGTCCAGTGGTCCACTCCCACCAGCACGAGGGGGATCTGGGTGGCCGCGTCGCCGTAGTAGTTGGGTGTGACGGCCTGGAAGACTTCCTGGACGGTGCCGGCGGCGCCGGGGAGGTAGATGATGCCGCCGCGGGCGCGGCCGAGGAGGACGTCCTCGCGCTGGGCGTTCGAGAAGTACTTCGCGATCGAGCCGGCGAACACGTTCGGCGGCTCGTGCCCGTAGAACCAGGTCGGGATCGACACCCCGCCGTTCCCCGGGAACCGGGCGCGCACACCGAGCCCGGCGGCCGCCCACGCGCCGATCGACGGGCGGAACGACGGTACGGCGGCCAGCTCGGTCAGCGCGGTGTCGACATCGGCCTCGTCGTACGACGCCAGCGACGCTCCGAGGTTGGCGGCCTCCATCGCCCCCGGACCGCCGCCGGTGACGACCAGGTGGTTGCGCCGGGCAAGCGAGCGGCCGAGCAGCACGGCGGCGCGGTAGTTGGCGTCGCCCCGCTGTACGCCGTGACCGCCCATCACCCCGACCCACGGCTCGTCGTCGGGCAGTTCCGCCAGCGCATCCGCGATCGCGTGATCGTGCAGCGAGGTGGCGAGCGTACGGCTCGTGTCGCCCTTCTCGTCGTGCTGCCGGGACCACGCGTAGATTCGGGCGTCCGGCGTGGCCTCGTACCCGTACTCGAGGCCGGCGTACAGCTCGTCCGCGTCGTACAGCCGCCCGCGATACGCGTCGAACGGCAGCTCCGGGATCGCCGGGAACACCAGCCCGCCGCCGTCCCGGACCCAGCCGTCGGCCTTGTCCTCCAGCAAGCAGCCGAGGAACACCGAGCCGGTCGGCTGCAGCCCCAGGAGTTCCGCCGTACGGCCGGTCAGATCCACCGACTGCACCCGCCACCCGGCCATCGCGGTGGCGCCCGCGGCCAGCAGCCGGTCGAACTGCTCCAACGACTCGATATCCACATGCGGAATGCTCGGCAACGTCACGGGGAGCACACTAATAGACGCCCGCTATCACCTGAGGTAATGCTTAGGGCATGACACATGCGGAGCTCTGGGAGCGTCACAAGGCCGTTATGCCGGCTTGGCTCGCGTTGTACTACGAGGAGCCGATCGAGATCGTGCAGGGGTCCGGGCGCCGGGTCACGGACGGTGAGGGGAACACGTACCTCGACTTCTTCGCCGGCATCCTGACCAACGCGATCGGGTACGACATCGCGGAGATCTCCGACGCGGTCCGCGAGCAGCTCTCGTCCGGGATCGCGCACACGTCGACGGTGTACCTGATCCGCAAGCAGATCGAGCTGGCCGAGCAGATCGCCGAGCTGTCCGGGATCCCGAACGCCAAGGTCTTCTTCGCCAACAGCGGCACCGAGGCGAACGAGACGGCGCTCCTGCTCGCGACCCAGAACCGCCGCTCCAACCAGGTGCTGGCGATGCGCAACTCGTACCACGGCCGCGCGTTCGGCACCGTCGCGATCACCGGCAACCGCGGCTGGTCCGCGAGCAGCCTGTCGCCGGTGAACGTGCAGTACGTGCAGGGCGCGTACCGGTACCGCAGCCCGTTCCGCGACCTGCCGGACGCGGAGTACATCAAGGTCTGCGTCGACGACCTGCGCAACGTCATCGAGACCACGACCGCGGGCGACGTCGCCTGCATGATCGCGGAGCCGATCCAGGGCGTCGGCGGGTTCTCGTCACCGCCGGACGGTCTGTACGCCGCGTTCAAGGAGGTCCTGGACGAGTACGGGATCCTGTTCGTCTCCGACGAGGTGCAGACCGGATGGGGCCGCACCGGCGACCACTTCTGGGGGATCCAGGCGCACGGCGTCGTCCCGGACGCGATGACGTTCGCGAAGGGCCTCGGCAACGGGTTCGCGATCGGCGGAGTGGTCGCGCGCGGTGACCTGATGGACAGCGTCAAGGCGAACTCGCTGTCGACGTTCGGCGGCAACCCGATCTCGACGAGCGCGGCGAAGGCCACGATCGACTACCTGCTCGACAAGGACCTGCAGGCCAACGCGGCCAAGCGCGGCGCGCAACTCGTCGACGGCCTGCGCGGCATCTCCGACGAGTTCCCCGAACTCGGCGACGTCCGCGGCAAGGGCCTGATGCTCGCCGCCGAGCTCGTCAAACCGGACGACAAGACCCCCGACGCTGCCGCGACGGCCAAGCTCCAGCAGGAAACCAAGAACCGCGGCCTCCTGGTCGGCAAGGGCGGCCTCTACGGCAACGTCCTCCGCATGGCACCCCCCATGACCCTCACCGAGGACGAGGCCGCCGAAGCCCTGGAAATCATCCGCGACTCCTTCAACACCCTCCGCTGACCAGCACACGAGCAAGGCCCCGGGACGAAGCGTCCCGGGGCCTCGGAAGTGAAGGCTGTTCAGCTGCCGGTGTCCGACGTGTCGTCGGCGCCGGTGGTGACACCGGTGAGGCCGGCACCGCCGGTCTGATCGATCGGGTCGGCGGTGAGCGGGCCGCCGGCCGAGCGGCCGCGGCGGCGCATCATGGTCTCGACCCGGTTGGCGAGCAGGCCGAGCAGGTAGTTCACAATCACGAAGATCGCACCCACGACGATCAGGGCCGGCAGCAGGTTCACCTTGAAGTTGCCGATCTGCTCCGCCTTCCGGAGCAGTTCCTCGTAGGTGATGATGTAGCCGAGCGCGGTGTCCTTGAGGATCACCACCAACTGGCCGACGATCGCCGGCAACATCGCCGTGATTGCCTGTGGCAACAGCACCAGCCGCATCGTCTTGCCGCCGGTCAGGCCGATCGCCAGCGCCGCCTCGCTCTGGCCCTTCGGCAGCGAGAAGACGCCGGAGCGAACGAGTTCGGCGACCACCGAGCCGTTGTACAGCGTCAGGGCGGTGACGACGGCCGCCAGGGCGTACCGCTCCGGCGGGAACACCTCGTAGTGCGCGTACAGCGCGAAGGTGAACAGCATCATCAGCAGCACCGGCACCGCGCGGAAGAACTCGACGATCACGCTGCAAGGCCACCGGATCCAGACGGCGGCCGACAGTCGCCCGACGCCCAGCAGGACCCCGACGATCATCGCCAGGACGACCGAGATCGCGGCTGCGGTCAGCGTTCCGGCCAGGCCGGGGAGCAGGTACGCGGTCCAGATCTCTCCGGTCAGGAACGGCTTCCACTTCGCCGCGGTGAGCTGCCCCTTCTCGTTGAACCTGTCGATGACGAACCAGAGAGCCAGGAGCAGTGCGACGATGCTGGCGACACCGACCGCGGCGTACAGGCGCTTCGACCGCGGGCCGGGCGCATCGAACAGAACGCTGCCGCTCATCGCTTCACCGCCAGCCGCTTGGACATCGAGGTGAACAGCATGCCGACCGGTAGCGTCAGGATGACGAAGCCGATGGCGAAGATGCCGAACACCACGAAGAGCACGTCGGGCCGGTTCTCGATCATCACCTTCATCACCGCGGAGGCCTCGGTGACACCGATGACGGAGGCGACCGTCGAGTTCTTGGTCAGCGCGATCAGCACGTTGCCCAGCGGCGTGATCGCACCGCGGAACGCCTGCGGCAGGACGACGTACCGCAGCGTCTTCAGGAACGGCAGGCCGATCGCGCGGGCCGCCTCGGCCTGTCCGAGCGGCACGGTGTTCACACCGCTACGGATCGCCTCGGCGACGAACGACGCGTGGTACACCGACAGGCCGAGGACGGCCAGGCGGAAGTTGTTGTCGTTGATGAAGGTGTTCGAGTCCTTGTTCGCCAGCGAGACACCGAGTTGCAGGAACAGCCCGAGGTTGCAGAACACGATGACCAGCGTCAGCGGGGTGTTCCGGACGATGTTCACGTAGGCGGTGCCGATCAGCTGCAGCACCCGGACCGGAGAGACCCGCATCACCGCCACGACAGTGCCGATCAGCAGTGCGAGCACCGCCGACAGCAGTGTCAGGTAGATGGTCGTCCGGAACGCCGCGAGACCGTCGTACTCGGAGAAGAACTCCGAAATCACGTCCATGTTTCTCCTGCTGGGGAACGAGGTGGAGATCAGCGCGCCGGGGAGGGACCGCGAACGGTCCCTCCCCGGCGGCGTCGATCAGGCGCAGGCGTCGAAGGTCTTCGGCGGGTTCGTCGCCGCGTCGAGCTTCAGCCCGGACGGGCCGAGGTTCTTGTCGAAGGCCTTCTGCCACTCGCCGGAGTCGACCATCTTCTTCAGCGCGTCGTTGACCTTGGTGCAGGTCTCGGTGTCGCCCTTCTTCAGGCCGACGCCGTAGCGCTCGGTCGAGAAGGTCTTGCCGACCACCTTGAACTTGCCCTGGTTGGCGGCCTGCGAGGCGTAGCCGGCCAGGATGGTGTTGTCCGTGGTCAGTGCGTCGACCGCGCCGGCGCCGAGGGCCTCGACGCACTTGGAGTAGCCGTCGTACTCCTGCAGCTGCACGGTCTTGGCGAACTTGTCCTTGACCTTCTGCGCCGACGTGGAGCCGGTCACCGAACACAGCTTCTTGCCGTTCAGCGCGTCCGGACCGGTGATGTCGGTGTTGTCGGCCTTGACCAGCAGGTCCTGGCCGGCGGTCAGGTACGGACCGGCGAAGGAGACCTTCTCCTTGCGCGCGTCGGTGATCGAGTACGACGCGAAGATCATCTTGACCTGCCCGTTGGCCAGCAGCGTCTCGCGCTGGGCCGACGGGGACTCCTTGAACGTGATGTTGTCCTCGGAGTAGCCGAGCTCCTTGGCGACGTACTTCGCCACGTCGACGTCCATGCCGGTGTAGTTCGTGCCTTCCTTGAGGCCGATACCGGGCTGGTCGTACTTGATGCCGATGGTGATCTTCTCACCACCGCTGGAGCCGGAGCCCGAGCCCGAGTCGTCGCCGCAAGCGACCAGTCCGGTCGCAGCCAGCCCCGCGATGCCGAGGGCAGCGATGATTCGCTGTCGCATTGTCTTTTCCTCCGTTGTTTCGGTACTGCGCTGAGAACGGCCGGTGCGGTCAGTGGGTGAGGATCTTCGAGAGGAAGTCCTGCGCCCGCTTGGTCTGCGGGTCGGTGAAGAACTTCTCCGGCTCGGCTTCCTCGACGATCTGCCCGTCGGCCATGAAGACGACCCGGTTCGCCGCCCGGCGGGCGAAGCCCATCTCGTGGGTCACCACGACCATCGTCATGCTCTGGCCGGCGAGGTCGACCATGACGTCGAGGACCTCCTTGATCATCTCCGGGTCCAGCGCCGAGGTCGGCTCGTCGAACAGCATCACCTTGGGGTCCATGGCGAGTGCGCGGGCGATCGCCACGCGCTGCTGCTGACCGCCGGACAGCTGAGCCGGGTACTTCGCCGCCTGGGCGCCGACGCCGACGCGGTCGAGCAACGCCTTCGCGCGCTCGTCCGCCTCTGACTTGGACTTGCCGCGGACCTTGGTCGGGCCGAGGGTGACGTTCTGCAGGATCGTCTTGTGCGCGAACAGGTTGAACGACTGGAACACCATGCCGACGTCGGCCCGCAGCCTCGCGAGGGCCTTGCCCTCGCTGGGCAGCGGCTGGCCGTCGAGCATGATGCTGCCGGAGTCGATCGGCTCCAGCCGGTTGATCGCGCGGCAGAGCGTCGACTTACCGGACCCGGACGGCCCGATCACCACGACGACCTCGCCCTGATCGATGGACAGGTTGATGTCCTTCAGGACGTGCAGTTCGCCGAAATGTTTGTTGACGTCGGTCAGCGCTACCAGACCGGTGTTCGTCAAGGTGCCGGAATCGCTCATGGCCAGAACCTAGCGGAGCCGGGGGTGCGGTCGCAGGCCCGGGTGGTTCCACGGTGGTAACGATCTGCAATAAACGCAGCGGATCGTGACCCCTCGATCACAGACTGCTCGGGTTTGTCCGTTTCTGATCGGGGCGCCCCGTCAGGTGACGATTCCGTACTCGCGGATCTTGCGGTAGATAGTTGCCCGGGACATCCCGAGCGCGGTGGCGGAGGCCTTCTTGTCACCGTCGTACGTCGACAACGCGTCGACGATCGCGTCCCGCTCGAGGGCTTCGATCGGGGTCAGCTGCCGACGGGTCGTGGCCCTGCACTCGGGCGGCAGATCGGCCAGCTCGACCACGCCGGACCGGCGGCGCCTGGCGACCGCCGCGAGGACCGACCGCAGATGGGTGATGTTGCCCGCCCACGGCAGCCGCATCAGCTGGTTCATCGTGGCGGTGGAGAACGTCAGGCCGTTGACCCCGGCCTTCGCGAGCAGCGCCCGGACGAGCGCCGGGACGTCCTCGACGTGATGCCGCAGCGGCGGCACTTCGACGGTGCGCGGAAAGAAGGCCAGCAGTTCGTCGGCGATCTCGGTGCGGTCCGCGGGCAGCGTGAGCGCGACCCAGGCGTCCCCGGCCGTCGCGCCGTCGCGGACGCTCTGCAGGAGCTCGGTGAAGCCGTCGAGAACCTCGCCGGTCAGCAGGTGCGCCCGGCGGATGATCAGGTCGGCGCCGGACTCCAGCTCCGCGCGGGCCTCGGCCACCAGGTCCTCGCCCGTCACCGCCGGATCGAGGACCGCGAGCCGCCGGTCGGGCGCCACCTGCCGTCGGACCGCGCGCAGCAGCGACAGCTTGCCCGCGCCCGGCTCGCCGTCGGCGATCAGCCATTCGGCCCGGCTGCACGCGTGCAGCATCTCCTGGATGATGTGCTGCCAGACCGCGCTGGTTCCCGTCGTTCCGGGCACCACCGGGAAGCGCGTCACCTGATGCCCGCGGGCCGGGAGACGTTGCTCCTTGATCTGGATCACCCCGCCGGCGAGGGTGTCGCCGACGAAGGTCGGCCGGTAGGCCATCCGGGCTGTGGTCCCGCTGGGCAGATCGGTGAGGAAGATCTGCGGTTTCGTGCCGCCGCGCGCGTCGCGGGTGCGGTCGATCAGGGCCGCCTGGTCGACGGCGTCGAAGCGCGCCTGCACGTAGGCGTTCATCATGAAGACCTCGTCGCCGAGTGCGAGCACCGGTCCGCCGCTGTGCCGGCAGGCGGCGTAGTAGTCACTGAGCAAGGCGTGGTCGAGTGCGTTCGCCTCCTCGACGACCCGCTCGTGGATCCGCCGCGCCGCGAGTTTCGCGAACGACAGCAGGATCGAGTTCGAGTTCCTGGCCTGGGTGGTGATGTCCAGTACGCCGAGCAGGCCGCCGGTGACCGGATGCGTGATCGGGGCGCCGGCGCAAGAGAACATCCGCAGCTTCCCGTTGTAGTGCTCGGCGCCGTCGACCAGGATCGGTCCGCACACCTCGAGCGCCGTACCGATCCCGTTGGTCCCGACCGCGGACTCGGCGTACTGGAATCCGGGGGCGAGGTCGACCGAGTCCAGCCGCCGGAGCAGGGCGGGGTCGCCGCCGCGGCGGTCCAGGACGACGCCTTTCGCGTCGGTCAGGATGATGCAGACCGGCTCGTTGTGGAGCTCCGCGGACAGCGCGTCGATGACCGGCCGGGCCGCCCGCATCAGCGTGGTCTCCCGGTCGATCCGGTCGAAGTACACGGGCGCCGGGCGATCGATGTCCACCTGGGAGGCGTGTGAACGCTCCCACGAGAACTTGATCGGATCGCGGACCGGTTGCACAGCACCCATGACCGTCTCCTTCACGTCCGTCACCAGCGGAACTGCTCCCACGGTAGCCGCCTGACACCGGACCGCCATCTCACATTGAGACACAGAGACCTCCGATCGGCGGCTTTCATCTCTTCTCAACCCCGATGATGGAGGCCCCAATTGAGCAGGCAGAGTCTCACCAAGGCGCACGCCAAGATCACCGAGCTGTCCTGGGAACCGACGTTCGCGACCCCCGCGACCCGGTTCGGCACCGACTACACGTTCGAGAAGGCGCCGAAGAAGGACCCGCTGAAGCAGATCATGCGGTCCTACTTCCCGATGGAGGAGGAGAAGGACAACCGCGTGTACGGCGCCATGGACGGCGCGATCCGCGGGAACATGTTCCGCCAGGTGCAGCAGCGCTGGCTGGAGTGGCAGAAGCTGTTCCTCAGCATCATCCCGTTCCCGGAGATCTCGGCCGCGCGGGCGATGCCGATGGCGATCGACGCCGTACCGAACCCGGAGATCCACAACGGGCTCGCCGTGCAGATGATCGACGAGGTCAGGCACTCGACGATCCAGATGAACCTCAAGCGCCTGTACATGAACAACTACATCGACCCGGCCGGGTTCGACATGACCGAGAAGGCGTTCGCGAACAACTACGCGGGCACCATCGGCCGGCAGTTCGGCGAGGGGTTCATCACCGGTGACGCGATCACCGCCGCGAACATCTACCTGACCGTGGTCGCCGAGACCGCGTTCACCAACACGCTGTTCGTCGCGATGCCCGACGAGGCGGCCGCGAACGGCGACTACCTGCTGCCGACCGTGTTCCACTCGGTGCAGTCGGACGAGTCGCGGCACATCAGCAACGGGTACTCGATCCTGCTGATGGCACTGGCCGACGAGCGCAACCGGCCGCTGCTGGAGCGCGACCTGCGGTACGCGTGGTGGAACAACCACTGCGTCGTGGACGCGGCGATCGGCACGTTCATCGAGTACGGCACAAAGGACCGCCGCAAGGACCGCGAGTCGTACGCCGAGATGTGGCGGCGCTGGATCTACGACGACTACTACCGCAGCTACCTGCTGCCGCTGGAGAAGTACGGGCTCACGATCCCGCACGACCTGGTCGAGGAAGCGTGGAACCGGATCACCAACAAGGGCTACGTGCACGAGGTGGCGCGGTTCTTCGCGACCGGCTGGCCGGTGAACTACTGGCGGATCGACGCGATGACCGACAAGGACTTCGAGTGGTTCGAGCACAAGTACCCGGGCTGGTACTCGAAGTACGGCAAGTGGTGGGAGAACTACAACCGGCTCGCGTACCCCGGCCGGAACAAGCCGATCGCGTTCGAAGAGGTCGGGTACCAGTACCCGCACCGCTGCTGGACGTGCATGGTGCCGGCGCTGATCCGCGAGGACATGGTGGTCGAGAAGGTCGACGACCAGTGGCGTACGTACTGCTCGGAGACCTGCTACTGGACCGACGCGGTCGCGTTCCGCGGCGAGTACGACGGCCGGCCGACGCCGAACATGGGCCGCCTGACCGGGTTCCGCGAGTGGGAGACCCTGCACCACAACAAGGACCTCGCCGACATCGTCCAGGACCTCGGGTACGTGCGTGACGACGGCAAGACCCTGATCGGCCAGCCGCATCTCGACCTCGACGACCCGAAGAAGCTGTGGACCCTCGACGACGTCCGGGGCAACACGTTCATGAGCCCGAACGTGCTGCTGAACGAGATGTCCGATACCGACCGCGAGGCCCACGTGGCGGCGTACCGGGCCAACGGCACCAAGCCCGCGGCCTGAGGAGGTCCCGGTGGCCGATAAACACCGTATCCAGTTCGAACCGGTCGGCATCGAGATGGAGGTCGGCGAGGAGGAGAAGATCCTGGACGCCGCGTTCCGGCAGGGGATCCATCTGATGCACGGCTGCCGGGAAGGGCAGTGCTCGGCGTGCAAGTCGTACCTGCTCGAGGGCGACATCCAGATGGAGCGCTACTCGACGTTCGCCTGCAACGACGCGGAAGTGGCCGAGGGGTACGTGCTGCTCTGCAAGTCGCACGCGTACAGCGACTGCACGATCGAGCTGCTCAACTACGACGAGGACGAACTGCTCGGCGGGATCCCGATCCGGACCGTGAACACACGGGTCGTGGCGATCGAACCCGTCACCCGCGACATCGTGTCGCTGCGGCTGGAACCCGCCGAACAGTTCGACTTCAAGCCGGGGCAGTACGTCGACCTGACCATCCCCGGCACCGACGAACACCGCTCGTTCTCGATGGCGACAACACCCGGGACACCCTCGGGCGAGATCGAGTTCCTGATCAAGAAGTACCCCGGCGGCCGGTTCTCCGGCTTGCTCGACGACGGCCTGGCGGTCGGCGACGAGATCTCCATGACCGGTCCGTACGGGTCGTCGACGCTGAAGGACGGCCACGTGCTGCCGGTGGTGTGTGTGGCCGGCGGGGCAGGGATGGCGCCCATCCTGTCGATCCTGCGGCACCTGAAGGAGACCGGCAGCACGCGTCCGGTCCGCTTCTACTACGGCGCCCGTACGGCGGCTGACCTGTTCTACCTGGACGCGATCGAGGAGCTCGGCTTCGAGTTCATCGCGTGCCTGTCCGAGTCGGCTCAGGGCGCGGACGGTCTGCAGGTCGAGGAGGGCAACGTCACCGACGTCGTCGAGCGGCGGGAGGCCGAGCTGCACCGCAGCGAGGTCTACCTGTGCGGCCCGCCGCCGATGGTCGACGCCGCCTTGGCGTTGCTGGAGGCAAGCAACGTGCCGAAGGACCAGGTCTTCTACGACAAGTTCACCAGTCCAGCGACTACCGATGGAGCCTGAGATGACAGAAACCAAGCAGCGCAGCTTCCCGACGATCGAGTTCACCGACTCCGAGGCCGGCGCGCTGGAGTTCCCGAGCTCGACGAGCCGCGCGTACAACTACTACAAGCCGGCCAAGCTGCGGGCGACGATGTACGAGGACGTCACCGTCGACGTACAGCCGGACCCTGAGCGGCACCTGAGCCAGGGGTGGATCTACGGCTTCGGCGACGGTCCCGGCGGCTACCCGAAGGAGTGGACGGCCGCGAAGTCGTCGAACTGGCACGCGTTCCTCGACCCGAACGAGGAGTGGAACCAGACGATCTACCGGAACAACTCCGCGATCGTCCGCCAGGTCGACCTCGGGCTGCAGAACGCCAAGCGGGCCAGGGCGTACGACGCCTGGAACCCTGCCTGGCTGACGTTCATCGAGCGCAACCTGGGCGCCTGGATGCACGCCGAGAACGGCCTCGCCCTGCACGTGTTCACGAGCATCCAGCGGTCCGGCCCGACGAACATGATCAACACCGCGGTCGCGGTCAACGCTGCCCACAAGATGCGCTTCGCGCAGGACCTCGCGCTCTTCAACCTGGACCTGTCGGAGGCCGACGTACCGTTCGACGGCGCCGCCCACCAAGAGGTCTGGAAGAGCGCGCCGGAATGGCAGCCGACCCGTGAGGCGGTCGAGCGGCTGACGGCCGTGGGCGACTGGTGCGAGCTGCTCTTCGCCACCAACATCGTCTTCGAGCAGCTGGTCGGATCGCTGTTCCGGACTGAGCTGGTGATGCAGATCGCCGCGCGGAACGGCGACTACATCACGCCGACCATCGTCGGCACCGGCGAGCACGACTACGACCGCGACCTCGGGTACACCCGCAACCTGTTCCGGCTGCTGACCCGCGACGCCGAGTACGGCGAGGCCAACAAGGCGCTGTTCGGCGAATGGATGGCGACCTGGGTTCCGCGCTGCCTCGACGCCGCGCACGCCCTGCAGCCGATCTGGTCGCAGCCGGCCGAGAAGTCCGTCACGTTCGCGTCCAGCCTGGACGCGGCCAAGCAGAAGTTCCGTTCGCTGCTCGAGGATCTCGGGCTCGACTCTCCGAAGGAGCTGGACCAGTGAGCATGCAGTTCGGATCGGCCACCGAGTTCTCCAACAAGTGCGGCGTGACCTTGATGAACACGCCGATCGGCCGGGTCGTCGCGGAGGTGATGGGGGCCAAGGAGGGCGTCGAGCTCACCGAGTACCCCTCGATGATCCGGGTCGACGGCGTGGGCCTGCTGAACTTCGACTACGCCGAGCTGACCGACGCGCTCGGGTCGGAGTTCGACGGCTCCGTCTTCGAGGAGATCAGCTCGACCCACTACGGCCGGATGGTGCACCTGGACGACAAGACCATCCTGTTCGCCAGCCCGGAGGACGCGGCCGAGTACATCGGCTTCGACCTCACCACGAAGTGAGGAAGCGATGTACGAGAAGAACGGCGAGAAGTACTTCATCGTCGACGCGCACATCGCCCTGTGGGACGCCCGCGCCGCGAACCAGAAGAACATCCACGGCAAGCAGTTCATCGACTGCTTCTACGACTACCACAAGAACCTCAGCCCCGAGGCCGAGGTCTGGGACTACGACACCTACACCTACTACGGCGGCCAGCGGTTGCTGAAGGACCTCTTCGAGGACGGGTACGTCGACCACGCGATCTTCCAGCCCGCGATCCTGAACGACTTCTACGTCAGCGGTTTCGGGCAGACCGAGGACGCCCTCGCGCTGACCCGGGCGAACCCCGGCAAGCTCACCTACAACCACGCCTGGGACCCGCGGCACGCCGAGGCCGGGCTCGAGCAACTGCGCAAGGACGCCGCGCGGATGAACCTGCAGGGCGTCAAGCTCTACACCGCCGAGTGGTACGGCGACTCGCGCGGCTGGAAGCTGGACGACCCGTGGTCGCGGCGCTATCTCGAGGAGTGCCTCGAGCTCGGGATCAAGAACATCCACGTCCACAAGGGCCCCACCATCCGGCCGCTGGACCGGGACTCGTTCGACGTCGCCGACATCGACAAGGTGGCGACCGACTACACCGAGCTCAACTTCATCGTCGAGCACGTCGGGCTGCCCCGGCTGGAGGACTTCTGCTGGATCGCGACGCAGGAGCCCAACGTGTACGGCGGTCTCGCGGTGGCGATGCCGTTCATCCACACCCGGCCGGGGTACTTCGCGCAGATCATCGGCGAGCTGCTCTACTGGATCGGCGAGGACCGGATCCTGTTCTCCAGCGACTACGCGCTCTGGACGCCGAAGTGGCTGGTGGAGGCGTTCGTCGACTTCCAGATCCCGGCGGAGCTGACCGAGTACGCGCCCATCACCGTTGCGCAGAAGAAGAAGATCCTCGGGCTGAACGCGGCCGCGCTGTACGGCCTCGACGTACCTGAGGAGCTGCAGCTCCCCGCCGGGGCGACCGAAACAGCCGTGGCTTCATGACCGCGGTCGTCACCTCGCTGCAGTCCGAGGTAGTCGCGGCCCTGGCGACCGTTGTCGACCCGGAGCTGGACCAGCCCATCACCGACCTCGGCTTCGTCCGGTCGATCCGTATCGACCGGACCGGTGTGACGGTCCATCTCCGGCTACCGACCTCGTTCTGCGCGCCCAACTTCGCCTACCTGATGGCATCCGACGCGGTTGACGCCCTGCGTCGGGTGCCGGGCGTGGGTGTGGTGAGCGTGCTGCTCGACGATCACCACGACTCGGACAAGATCAACGCCGGCCTGGCCGCGGACGCGGGGTACGTCGGCACCTTCGGATCCGAGGCGGAGCAGGACCTGGACGAGCTGCGCAGGATCTTCCAGCGCAAAGCGCACACGGCCGCGATGGAGCGCAGCGTGATGGCGCTGCTCAGGTCCACCGGTACGACCGTGGAGCAGTTGCCCGGGCTCACGCTCGGGCAACTGCCCGGCGGCCCGCACACCGAAGCCCTGTTGCGTCGTCGCGCCGCCATCGGACTGGGCATCCGGCCGGACGACCTGGTGTTCGTCGACGACGACGGCGTACCGGTGCCGCCCGAGGCCGTGCCGGCGCGGTTGCGCTTCGCCAAGGCCGTGCGGATCTCGGTCGAAGGCAACGCGCACTTCTGCCGCGGCCTGCTGGCCACCAGGTACGACAACGAACCGGGCGGCATCGTCACCGACACGAGGAGGACCACATGAGAGCGGTGCAGGTGATCGGGTACCACACCAAGCTTCAGCTCACCGAAATCCCGGAACCGAAGATCACCGGGCCGCTGGACGTGATCGTGCGGGTCGGCGGCGCGGGCGTCTGCAGGACCGATCTGCACATCCTCGAAGGACAGTGGGCGGAGAAGAGCGGCGTACGGCTCCCGTACACGATCGGGCACGAGAACGCGGGCTGGGTGCACAAGGTCGGCGACGCCGTCACGAACGTCGCCGTCGGCGACAAGGTGATCCTGCACCCGTTGATCACCTGTGGACTCTGCCGCGCCTGCCGGTCCGGCGACGACGTGCACTGCGAGGCGTCGGCGTTCCCTGGCATCGACACCGACGGCGGGTACGCCGACTACCTGCGGACGACGGCCCGCTCCGTCGTACGGATCGACGACGGACTGGAGCCGGCCGACGTCGCCGCGCTCGCGGACGCCGGGCTGACCGCGTACCACGCGGCGGCGAAGGCTGCGCGCATCTTGCGCCCGGGGGCTGTCTGCGTGCTGATCGGCGCGGGCGGGCTCGGGCACATCGGGATCCAGGTATTGAAGGCGATCTCGGCCGCGACCCTGGTCGTCGTCGACCGCAACCAGGCGGCGGTCGACCTGGCCGTCGAGATCGGCGCCGACCACGGAATCGTTGCTGACGGCACCCATATCGAGCAGGTCCGGGCGCTGACCGGCCGGCACGGTGCGGAAGCCGTGATCGACTTCGTCGGCGAAGGCGGCGCGACCGCCGACGGGATCGAGATGCTGCGCCGGGCCGGCACCTACTACGTGGTCGGGTACGGCGAGAACCTCGACGTACCGACCATCGACGTCATCTCGAGCGAGATCAACTTCGTCGGGAACCTGGTCGGGTCCTACAACGACCTGCAGGACCTGATGGAGCTCGCGGCGCGCGGCAAGGTCGCGCTGCACACCACGAAGTACCCGCTGGAGGACTTCCAGCAGGCCCTCGACGACCTCGACCGCGGCCGGGTCCGCGGCCGGGCGATCCTCATTCCCTAGAAGGAGCTGACCATGGCGAAGGAACTCCGGTTCAACACCGACGCCCGGCGGTTGCTCGAGTCCGGCGTGAACGCGCTGGCCGACGCGATCAAGGTGACGCTCGGGCCGAAAGGCCGCAACGCGGTGCTCGAGAAGCTCACCGGCCCGCCGACCATCACGAACGACGGCGTCACCATCGCCCGCGAGATCCAGCTGCGCGAGCCCTTCGCGAACATGGGCGCCCAGCTGGTGAAGGAAGTCGCGATGAAGACCAACGGCGTGGTCGGCGACGGCACCACCACCGCGACCGTGCTGGCCCAGGCGATGGTCCGCGAAGGGCTGCGCGAGGTCGACGCCGGTGCGAACCCGATGCGGGTACGGCGCGGTATCGAGCAGACCGTTCCGGTCGTGATCGAGACGCTGCGCAGCTGGGCCGTCGAGGTCGGCGGCCGCGACGAGCTGCGGCACATCGCGACGCTGGCGGCCAGCGACGACGAGACCATCGGCGCGGTGATCGCCGACGCGGTCGACTGGGTCGGGCGCAACGGCGTCGTCACCACCGAGGAGTCCGACACGCTCGGCATGTCGGTGGAGGTCGTCGACGGGATCGAGTTCGACCACGGGTACGTCTCGGCGTACATGGTCACCGACCGGGAGCGGATGGAGACCGTCTACGACAACCCCGTGATCCTGCTGACGAACAAGAAGATCACGCAGGTCCAGGACATGATGCCGACCGTCGAGATCGCCAAGCGTATGGACCGTCCGCTCGTGGTCCTGGCCGAAGACGTCGACGGGCCGGCCCTGCAGCTGCTGGTCGGCGGGAACATGCACAACACGATGCGGTCGGTCGTCGTGCACGCTCCCGGCTTCGGGCACCGCCGGATCGCGGAGCTGGAGGATCTCGCCACCGCGCTGGGCGGCACCGTGATCGCGAAGGACACCGGCCTCGACCTGCACGAGGTCACCCGGGACCACCTGGGTTCCTGCGACCGGATCACGATCACCGAGAACAACACCACGATCGTCGGCGGTCACGGCGACGCGTCCCTGGTGGAGGCGCGGATCGCCCAGCTGGAGAAGCAGTTCGAACGGGCCAAGATCGACGCCGACCAGGACAGTCTGCAGCTGCGGATGGCGCGGCTGGCCGGCAAGGTCGCGGTGATCCGGGTCGGCGGCGCGACGAGCGTCGAGCTGAAGGAGCGGATGCTGCGGGTCGACGACTCGCTGGCCGCGACCCGGGCCGCGCTAGAGGAAGGTGTCCTCCCCGGCGGGGGAACCGCTCTGGTCCAGGCCCAGGCGGCGTTGTCGGAGCTGGAGCTGACGGGCGACGCGGCGATCGGCAGGGAGATCGTCCGGCGGGCCCTGCCGGAACCGCTGCGGTGGATCGCGATCAACGCCGGGTACGACGGCGACGAGGTGGTCGCCCAGGTCGCCGGACTGCCGCGCGGCCACGGCTTCAACGCCCTCACCGGCCAGTACGGCGACATGATCGCCGAGGCGGTCATCGACCCGCTCAAGGTCACTCGGGCCGCTCTGGAGAGCGCCGCCTCGATCGCGGCGCTGCTGATCACCACCGAGACCGCGGTCGTCGAGGAGATCCTCGGCAACCCCGGCGCGATCATGGCGCCCGGCTTCGGCGACCTGGCCGAGGGCATGGTGCGTCCGTCGAACATCTATTGAGGGGCCGGCCATGAATCGACGACACCAACTGCTGGAGACGTTCCTGTACCGGGTTCTCGGCGTACCCCTGGACGAGGTGCACGGGGAAGCGCTCCTTCTCGAGCACGGGCTGAGTGACCGCCTCGAGGAGCTGATCGACGCGGCGCTCGGGCATCCCTCGCTGGATCCGTTCGGGACGCCGATCCAGCCCAGGGTGCGGGTGTGATCGAGCCGACCTCGCCGCAGCTCGCCACCGCCGCTCGGACCTTCGGGCTGTTGCTGGCGCCGGTCCGCTTGCACCTGGTGGCGCTGGCGAGTTGCGGTGAGTACGACGTCGGCACGCTGGCGTCCCGAGTGGGCGTCAGCGTGCCGACGGCGAGCCAGCATCTGGCCAAGCTTCGGCTGGCGGGTCTGCTCAGTGCGCGACGCGTGGGTCGCCGGCAGTTCTATACGGTCCAGGATCCGCACGTGATCGCACTGGTCGAGCAGATCTTCGCCCACGTGGCTCCGGACGGCTCACTCGCGCCGGACCCGGTGCCTAGTGATCAGCGCCGAGGGCCGGTGCCGCAGCAACCACCTGCGGCGATGGTCGCCGCGGTCGGCGGCTGACGGACCGCGGCCTCGACGTCGGCGAGCATCCGCTGACGTTGTGCGGGAGAGATCACTCGTCCGCGGGTGACCACTGTGTGGATCTTGCGGGTGTTGCGGATATCGGTGAGCGGGTCGGCGTCGAGTACGACGAGGTCCGCGATCTTCCGGGGCCGCACCGCACCCGTCTCCGAGCCGAGGAACTTGGCCGGCTCCACGGTCGCGGCGTACAGGGCCTGGCGTGGGGTCGCGCCGGCGTTCACCAGGTGCTCGAGTTCGTCGTGCAGCGCGAAGCCCGGGACGGAGTACGGCGTACCGGTGTCGGTGCCGGCCAGGATCGGGACGTCGTGCGCGAACAGCTCCCGCACGAACCGCTGCCGCCATGCCCACATCTGCCGCTGGTGCGAGATCTCGTCCGCGGTCCGGTTGGGCTTGTAGAGGGTGTTGATGGCGTAGTCGTAGACATCGAGCTCTTCCGCGCTCATATACTTCGCGACCGCCGGGTCCATCGCCGTGTAGTCGGGCATGTCGAGAACGCGATGCATCGTGAGCGTCGGCGTGACCCGGGTCCGGTTGCGCCGCAGCGTGCCGAACACGTCGGCGGCGCGGGCCTGGCTGAAGGTGTTCGCCGCGATCCACTCGATCGGGTGCATCTGGCGGAACCAGGCGTTGTAGTCGCCGGTCTTCACCGTGATCGCACGGACCATCCGGCGTACTTCGGTCTCCCGCGTGGACACGGACAGGCCGAGGGAGTGGATGTGCTCGATGCTGCGTTGTCCGGCGTTGCTGACCTCCTTCGAGGTGAGACTGTCCGGCCCGTGGCCGTGGACGGTCAGCCCCAGCTTGCTGGCCTCGTCGACGATCGCCCGGTATGCCGTTGCGCTCAGCCGCGAGTACACCTTGACGAAGTCGGCGCCCTCGGCCCTGACCTGACGGACCGCGGCCCGAGCGGCGGCCTCGTCGTTCACCACGAGCACCCGGAGCAGGTTCGGGTCCCACAGGGTCGGATCGCCGTCGATGATCTGACTCCCGACGATCATCCGCGGGCCGAGTAGGTCGCCGGTGGCGATCCGGTCGCGCCACTCGTACAGCTGCGGGTTCGTGCCGGCCATTTCGCGGATCGTCGTGAGGCCGTTCGCGAGGTACAGCGGGGGAGAGATCCGCTCGTCGCCGAGGCTGTGGGCGTGCATGTCGGCGAGCCCGGGGACGACGTACTTCCCGGAGAGGTTGATCTCCACGGCGCCGCGGGGGACCGGGATCCGGCCGACGCCGACGATCCGGTCGCCGCTGATCAGTACGGTCTGGTGCCGGTCGCGGCGGCCGGTGGCGACGTCGATGACGGTGACGTCGGTGAGTGCGGTGATCTTGCTGGTGCTGTGGGCGGCCGAGGCAGCCGTCGTGGTGAAGGTGCCGCCGGCGAGCACGGCGGCTCCGGCGGCGGTACGGGCGAGGAACTGACGGCGAGAACTGTTCATACCCTCCACTGTTGTGCAGCGGGAGCATCGGCACAGGGGCGGCAGGCAGCCGGTCCCAGGTAGGGAAATGTCTACCGCGGCACGTACTCTAGGTGGCTGTCATGCGTACTTACGAGGTCCGCACCTACGGGTGCCAGATGAATGTCCACGACTCCGAGCGGCTGCGCGGTCTGCTGGAGGACGCGGGCTATGTCCGCGCGCCCGAGGGCGACGAGGCCGATGTGGTCGTCTTCAACACGTGCGCGGTCCGGGAGAACGCCGACAACAAGCTGTACGGCAACCTCGGTCACCTGGCGCCGGTGAAGGCGCGCAAACCCGGCATGCAGATCGCCGTCGGCGGCTGCCTGGCGCAGAAGGACAAGGCGTCGATCGTTCGTAAGGCCCCGTGGGTCGACGTCGTGTTCGGCACCCACAACATCGGCGCGCTGCCGGTGCTGCTGGAGCGGGCGCGGATCGCCGAGGAGTCCCAGGTCGAGATCCTCGAGTCGCTCGACGTGTTCCCGTCGACGCTGCCGACCCGCCGCGAATCGCCGTACTCCGCCTGGGTGTCGGTCAGCGTCGGCTGCAACAACACCTGCACGTTCTGCATCGTGCCGGCGCTGCGCGGCCGCGAGAAGGACCGCCGGCCCGGGGATGTGCTGGCCGAGGTCGAGGCGCTGGTCGGCGAGGGCGTGCTCGAGGTGACACTGCTCGGCCAGAACGTGAACTCGTACGGCGTTGAGTTCGGCGACCGGTTCGCGTTCGGCAAGCTGCTGCGGGCCTGTGGCGGGATCGAAGGGCTGGAGCGGGTCCGGTTCACGTCGCCGCACCCGCGGGACTTCACCGCCGACGTGATCGAGGCGATGGCCGAGACGCCGAACGTGATGCCCTCGCTGCACATGCCGCTGCAGTCCGGTTCGGACGCGGTGCTGAAGGCGATGCGGCGGTCGTACCGGCGCGATCGGTACCTTCGCATCATCGAAGACGTGCGCGCGGCGATGCCCGACGCGGCGATCACCACCGACATCATCGTCGGGTTCCCGGGGGAGACCGAGGAGGACTTCCAGGGCACGCTCGACGTGGTCCGGCAGGCGCGGTTCGCGGGCGCGTTCACGTTCCAGTACTCGAAGCGTCCCGGGACGCCGGCCGAGTCGATGGCCGACCAGGTCCCGCGCGACGTCGTCCAGGACCGGTACGAGCGGCTCGTCGCGCTGCAGGACGACATGGCCTGGGCCGAGAACAAGCGGGTCGTCGGCCGGTCGGTCGAGGTGCTCGTGGCCGAGGGGGAGGGGCGCAAGGACGCCGCCACCCATCGGCTCAGCGGTCGCGCCGCGGACAACCGGCTCGTCCACTTCGCCGTACCGGAAGGCGTCGAGCCGCCGCGGCCGGGTGACCTGGCCACGGTCGAGGTCACGTACGCCGCTCCGCATCACCTGGTCGCGGACGTGTTCGGCGCCGTACGCCGGACGCGCGCCGGCGACGCCTGGGAACGCTCGCTGGACGCACCCGCCGCCGCCCCCGGTGTGATGCTCGGAATGCCGACCGTCGGCGCCCAACCCCTCGAGCCGTCGACCGGCGGCTGCCAGGTCGGATGACGGAGAAACCAGCCGGCGCCGGGGGCCTCCTGCCGGCGGACGCCGAGCCGTTCGCGTTCGGGCGGGACGCGGACATCTACTCGATCGACGACGACTGGGTGTTGCGGCGGTACCGCAACGGGCATCCGGTCCGTGACGAGGCCGACTTCATGCGGCACGTGGCGCGGCACGGCTACCCGGTGCCCGCGGTGCGTGAGGTCGAGGGCGCGGACATGGTGCTGCAGCGGCTCGACGGCCCGACCCTCGGTGACGCCGCGATCGCGGGCGATTTGAGCGCGACCGAGATCGGCCTGATCCACGCCGACCTGCACCGCCGGCTCCAGGCCATCCCCGCCCCGAGCGGTACGCCGGGGCGCGTCGTCGTCCACGGTGACCTGCACCCGCTGAACGTGATGGCCACCGCCGACGGCCCGGTCGTCATCGACTGGCGGAACGCGGAGGAGGGCACCCCGGAGTTCGACGTCGCGATGACCGCGATCATCTTCGCCCAGGTCGCCCTCGACCCGACGTACGAGAACCTCACCGACCTGCTCCGCGACGCGCTAGCGACGTACCTCGCGAACTCGATCGACCCAGGACCAGGCCTCCCCGACGCACTGGAGCGCCGCGGCAACAACCGGACCCTGACCCCCGCCGAACTCGCCCTCCTCCCCGCCCAGGAAGCCCTGATCCGCTCCCACCTCTAAGCGTTCAGGAACTGCGACGGCTTGAGGGCGCGGGTGACGATGCGGAGTTCGCCGATGTGGCCGGCGAAGCCCTGGTCGATGTTGTTGGCGTAGTGTCCGGCGGCGACCAGCCACGGCTTGCCGGCCGTCGCGAGACCGTTTGACGCGGTCGCCGGGTTGCGGAGCAGTTCCGACGAGTCGACGTACACGACGCTGTGCCGGCCGTCGTTCACGATCGCCAGATGGAACCACTCGCCGGCGCGCTGCTCGTGACCCCAGTTGGTGAACGTGTCGTTCTTGTCGGCCGGGTACACCGCCCACTGCACCTGCAGACCGCCCGAGAACCCGAGCTTCGCGGCCGGCTCGTCCGGGTCGCTGCCCGTCTTGCCCGCGTCGCGTCCCGTCCCGAGCCGGGTGAGCAGACCCTCCCACGAGTGGTCCTGCCCGTCGTCGGCCAGCTTCACGAACGCCTCGATCGTGTAGCCGCCGGCGAACGTCATCGCGTTCAGCGGCGCGCCGTCCGCCGTCTTCAGGTAGCCGCCGCGCGCCGGGTTCTTGCCGCCCGGGAACAGCCAGCTCGCATGCCCCGGCTGGTCCGGGTGGTACTCCGCTGACGCCGTCGGCAGGTCGTTGCTCAGCTGCACGCGCGTCAGGTCGTTGCCCTGCCCCGACTGGTCGACGACCTTGTCCGCGACCGGCCCGTCGAAGCGCCAGTACGCCGCCGTACCCGGAATTACCAGCTGCTTCGCCGGACGCGCCGGGCGGACCGGCTCCGGGGCGAACCCGGCGAACCGCTCCGCGAAATCGATCGGGACACTGAACCGGTTGGTGTCGTCGCTCAGCTCGATCTCCGCCTCGGCGAGCTCGTTGCGCCGGGCCGGGTCCTGCTGCATGATCCACGGCGCGACCGTCTCGACGTCGATCGTGTTGCGGGCCAGGTCGAAGTGGTACAGCCGGACCATGCCCGAGCCGCCGTAGTACCGGTCCTGGTAGTTCGTGATGTGCAGGTGCACGTCATGATCGGCGGCGTTCTTCCGGGTGACGCGGCCGGGCGGCCAGTAGTGGCCGTTGAGGGTCAGGAAGATCTGGTCGCTGTCGTCGACCAGTTGATCCCAGACGCGGTTGCCGTGGTCGCTGAAGTATGCGACCGGGTTGCCGTGATCGGCGTTCACCAGCTCGTGGATGGTCAGGATCACCGGCAGCTTCGGGTGCGCCTTGATCACGGCGCGGGCCCACGCGAAGCTCGCGTCCGACGGGCGCCAATCCATTGCCAGCAGCAACCACTGCCGCCCGGCCGCGCGGAACACGTGGTACGAGTTGTAGCCGTTCGCCGTCGACCCGCCGTACGTCGGCATCCAGCGGAACCGTCGCGGGCCGAAGGTGTCCAGGTACGGCGACGGGCCGCGGGTGTCGTCCTTCGAACCGTCGATGTCGTGGTTGCCGGCCAGCAC
Source organism: Kribbella speibonae (assembly GCF_004331375.1). NCBI lineage: Bacteria > Bacillati > Actinomycetota > Actinomycetes > Propionibacteriales > Kribbellaceae > Kribbella > Kribbella speibonae. The sequence goes on from NZ_SJKC01000004.1 coordinate 614,552, forward strand.
CGAGTACGGGAACCGGGCGCGGTCGAGGATCTTGAAGACCGGGTCGGCCAGTGCGAACTCGCTCGCCAGCGCGTTCTCCACCACGTCACCCAGATGCGCGATGAAGACGATGTTCTCCTCGCCGCGCTGGTCGATCAGGTGCTTGAAGGTCGCGGTGAGCGGCGCGGCATCGCCCCGGTCCTGGTCGAACTGGTACTGCGTGTCCGGCACGACCGCCAGCGTGAACCGCGGATGCTCCGTGTCGATCCTGGTGCTTCGGGTGCTCTCCGTGGTGCTCTTCGTCGCCCCGATGCCTGTCGCGGCCGCTTCGCCGGTGCTGAGCACACCCGGCATGACCACCGCGCCGGCGCCGAGTGCCCCCGCCTGCAGGAGCCGCCGCCGGCTCGTCCCGTCGTACCGCTCGTCCATCGCCCCACGCTCCCAAGATCCGTTGACAACGTTGGCACCTTAGGGCGTGGCGTCCTGCTGGGCGGTGAACTCAGGCGAAACCCTGGGCGATCACCGCAGGAAGCGCGGCACCGTCGGCCACCGCGCCGAGCACCCGCGCCTCGTGCGGGACCAGCGGCTCGGGCAGCTTGTCCAGCGGATACCACTCGAGACCGGCCGCCTTCTCCGGCTCCATCAGCCGCGGCTCGCCCGTCCACCGCTCCGCCGTGAAGAAGAAGTCGACCCGCTCGTCGATCGGATCGCCGTTCCCGCCCGTCCGGTGCATCGCCGTCACCGGCACCAGATCCTCCGGCGCGACCTCCAGCCCGACCTCCTCCCGGAGCTCCCGCACCGCCGCCTCCACCACCGACTCCCCACGCTCCACATGCCCCGCCGGCACCGCCCAATGCCCGTCCATGTACCCGGTGCCGTCCCGCAGCATCAACAACACCTCATCCCCCCGCCGAACAATCACATAAGCCGCAGGCACCACCCGAAACCGATCCATACCAAGCACCCTAAACACCCCCACCGACACATCGGACACCGCTTCGCGGCGGCTGCTTGTTGGCCGGCTTCGCCGGCGAGCGAACTGTTGTCCGGCGCGAGTGTGCCCGGCGAAACAGCTGTGGTGATGGGCGGAGCTGGTTTGTCGAGTCGTGGATTGCGGTTGTGCTTTCCCGCCGTGATTCACGACTCGAGGAGGGGCCTCAGAGCCGAACACCACGACTCGGGGAACCTAGGCGGTCGCGTTGGGCGACGCGCATCACAGGAACTGGGGACAGGCGCTGGCGACTGGGCACAAGCAATTGCGTGTTCCCAGTCCCCGCGGCCTGTCCCCAGTTCTCCCCGAACGGGCCGGGTATGACGAAGGGCCGCAAGCGTGGTGCTTGCGGCCCTTCGTGCGGGTACGTCAGGCGGGGTTCTGCCGGTCCGGGATGTCGTCGTTCTGGCCGTCCAGGTTGTCCAACCCGTCCTTGGCCTTGTCGACGCCCGTGTCGATCTTGTCGCCGTACTTGCCGCCCGTCTTCTCGTCGACGAAGTCGCCGGCCTTGTCCAGGCCTTCACCGACCTTGTCGCCGTGGCCGTCGACCAGGTCGGTGGCCTTGTCCTTCAGGTCCTCGGCCTTGCCCTTGAACTTGTCGAAGATGCCCATCTCGGGGCTCCCATTCCTGCGTAGTTGAGTGCTTACAGACAGCTAGCGGTGATCTTCGCACCTGCAACGCCTCAACTGTGGGATCTCCGCGAGCGCCGTACCCAAAACGATGCCGACGGCATTTACTCTACGTCGCCGCCGCTGTCCGAGCTGCCGCCGCCGGATTCGACGTCGCCACCCGACTCCACATCGCCGCCGGACTCGACGTCGCCGCCGGAGTCACCGCCGGGGTCCACGTCGCCGGCGCTGAACTCGACATCGCCGCCGCTGCGCTTCGCGGCGGACAGGGCGTCGGCGTCGTCGCCGAGCGCGTCCTTGGCCGCGTCCTTGGCCGCGTCAGCCCCTTCATCGAACGGATTCGTCACGTGCGTTCCTCCCGTAGAAATGTCTCGAACTCCAGATTTCCTACCGCTCTTCCCGGGTCATCCACAAGGCTGGTAAAGACCTCTTGGCCAAGTCTTGAGCGGGGAGCTGCCAGACTGGAGCGATGCCTGCTGCACTCGTCGTCGCGGTCGTCGGTCCCACCGCGGCCGGGAAGTCCGATCTCGCCGTCGCCCTGTCCCGACATCTGGGTGGCGAGGTGGTGAACGCGGACGCGATGCAGGTGTACCGCGGCATGGACATCGGGACGGCGAAGATCAGTACGGCGGAGCGCGCCGGCGTACCGCATCATCTGCTGGACATCCTGGACGTCACCGAGACCGCGACCGTGGCCGAGTTCCAGGAGCTCGCCCGGCACGCGATCGACGACTGCATCAACAGGACCAAGGTGCCGGTGCTCGCCGGCGGCTCGGCGCTCTACGTCCGCGCGATCCTGGACGACTTCGTCTTCCCCGGCACCGACCCGGAGGTTCGCGCGCGACTGGAGGCCGAGCTCGAGGCGAGGGGCTCCGGGGCGCTCCATCAGCAGCTGGCCGAGCAGGACCCGAAGGCCGCCGAGCAGATCCTGCCCAGCAACGGGCGGCGGATCGTCCGCGCGCTGGAGGTCATCGAGATCACCGGCGGCCCGTACGTCGCCACGCTGCCGGAGCACCGCTACGTCTATCCGGGCGCGATCCAGCTCGGTCTCGACGTACCGCGGCCGGTGCTCGACGAGCGGATCGACCGCCGGGTGGACCGGATGTTCGACGCCGGATTCGTCGCCGAGGTGCGCGGACTGCTGAACAAGGGTTTGATTGAAGGCAGGACTGCCAACCGTGCCCTCGGGTACTCGCAGGTGATCGCGTTGCTGAACGGTGAGATCGACGAAGAGCAGGCCCGGGAGCGGACCGCCCAGGCCACACGCAGGTTCGCGCGCCGGCAGGACTCGTGGTTCCGTAAGGACCAACGCATCACCTGGCTCCCGTACGACGCCCCCGATCTCGTGGAGAAGGCTTTTCAAGTGCTCCGTAGAACTGTGGTGGCCGAAGGCAACCGCGCAGGCGCCCCCGGCGTAGTCGAGGTGAACAACGGCCAGAGCCCGAATGCAGGGGCCGTAGATGCGAGGGGGTGACCGTGAGGCCGAGTTCCGCGAGTACCTGCTCGCGGACCGCACGCGGCTGATGCGCACGGCGTTGCTGCTCACCGCGGGGGATGTGCACACCGCCGAAGATCTGGTCCAGACCGCCTGTACCCGGGTGTACGTGCACTGGCACCGGATCAAGCACGAAGGCGCCGGACCGTATGCGCACCGCATTCTGGTCAACGCCTTCCTCGACGAACGCCGCCGGGCCGGCCGCCACCCGGAGGTGGTGACCGCGGACGCTGTCGAGCCGCGGTTGAGCGACGTACCGGACCAGGCGGACACGCTCGCCATCCGGGATGCACTGCTGGACCTGGCGCCACGGCAGCGGGCGGTCCTGGTACTGCGGTATTTCCAGGATCTCGATGTGGCCAGCTGCGCGCGGATCCTGGAGTGCACCGAAGGAACTGTGAAGAGCCAGACAGCCAAGGCGCTCAAGCGCCTGAAGGAACTGATGACGGAAGAGACGGGGAGTAGCTGAGATGACCGACCGGGGCGGCGGGGTGGGGAGGATATAGAACAGGTGGACGAGGTCAAGAGATTGTTGGAGGGGTTCGCGGACAGCGCCGCCGAAGGGCTGCCGGACGCGGATATCGACGCGGACGTCGGCCGGGGACGGCGGGCGCTGCGCAGGATCAAGCGCCGGCGGCGGGTCACCGGGGTGCTGTGTGTCGCCGCTGCGTCGGCGCTGGTGCTCGCGATCGGCAACCAGGTGAAGTGGTGGGGAAACGGCACCGAGGTGGCCGGTGGGCCGCCCGAGAAGGAGACGGCCTCCGCGTCGGCGAGTCCCGCGAAGGTGCCGTCCGCCGCGCCGTCGAGCGGTCAGACGATGTCGATGTTCGGTGCGTCCGTCGTCGAGCTGGTCGCCAACAAGGAGGCGTGGAGCACGTTCAACTGCACGCTGGCGCCGAAGGGGTGGAGCCCCGAGGTCCCGATGACGGCCACCCGTGTCGTGCTGTCCCAGCCGGAAATGCGGACCGCGGACAGTGCCGCCAAGGTGGTGCTTCAGGCCGCGCCGCAGGCACGCAGCCTGCAGCAGGTCCGTGTCACCGACGCGAGCGGCAAGACCTTCCACATCGGCACTCTTGACGGCCGTCTGTCCGGTCAGGTGAAGCTGTCCGACCAGTGGTTGCTGGTCGAGCTGCCCACCGGCACGGTCGAGTGGCCGGACGACGTACTCCGCCGCTTCTTGAACTCTTGTACGGTCAACTAGACGCGCTGCGACTGGCGCACAACCCCCAGGTGAGATAGGCAGGGGCTGTCCCTGTCCCCGAGTCCGTGTGGGGGAATTCGTGAAGAAGCTGGTCGCATCACTGTCCGCAGGAACCCTCGTTCTCACTGCCTTCACCGCCACAACCACCGCAGAAGCGCAGGCGCCGACGCGGCAGCCGACCTCGATCGGGTACGGCGGCGCGGTGTCGTCGGTCGATCCCGACGCGACGAACATCGGCCTCGACGTCCTGCGTCGCGGCGGTAACGCGGTCGACGCCGCGGTCGCCACGGCCGCCGCGCTCGGCGTCACCGAGCCGTACTCGGCCGGTATCGGCGGCGGCGGGTACTTCGTGTACTACAACGCCAGGTCCCGCATGGTGTTCACGATCGACGGCCGCGAGACCGCGCCCGCGACGATGCCGTCGGACGCGTTCGTCAACCCCGCGACCGGTACGCCGTACCCGTTCGCGCAGCTCGTGACGTCCGGTGTGTCGATCGGCGTACCGGGAACGCTCGCGACCTGGGACAAGGCCCTGAAGCAGTGGGGTTCGCTGTCGCTCGGGAAGGCGCTGAAACCGGCCGCCGAGCTGGCCGACCGCGGCTTCGTGGTGGATCCGACGTTCCGCCTGCAGACCTTGGAGAACAAGGACCGGTTCGCTCAGGTGGTACCGACCGCGAAGCTGTTCCTGCCGAACGGCGACGCGCCCCAGGTCGGCTCGGTGTTCAAGAACCCCGAGCTCGCCGCCACCTACAAGCTGATCGGTCAGCAGGGCTCGTCGGCGTTCTACCACGGCGCACTGGCCGGTGAGATGGCGGCCGTCGCGAAGAACCCGCCGAAGACACCGGACGCGACGCTGCCGTTCTTCCCCGGCTACCTGGAGACCAGCGATCTCGCGTCGTACAAGGCGCTCAACCAGGCCCCGACCAAGGTCAGGTACGACGGTCTGGACGTCTACGGGATGGCACCGTCGTCCTCCGGCGGCACCACGGTCGGTGAGGCGTTGAACATCCTGCAACCGCAGCACCTGCGGCAGCAGTCGACGACGCAGGCACTCCACACCTACCTCGAGGCGTCGGCACTGGCGTTCGCGGATCGCGGCGCGTACGTCGGTGACCCGGCGTACGTCGACGTACCTGTCAAGGAGCTGTTGTCCAAGGGATTCGGGGCCGAACGGTCCTGCCTGATCGACCCGCAGCATGCGGCGCCCAAGCCGGTGCCGGCAGGATCACCGGACGGCGACTACTCGCGGTGCGGCAAGAGCACCGCGGTGGAGGAGCGCCCGGACACCGAGGGGCGTTCGACGACGCACATGGTCGCGGCCGACAAGTGGGGCAACGTCGTGTCGTACACGTTGACGATCGAGCAGACCGGCGGCAGCGGGATCACCGTGCCGGGTCGTGGTTTCCTGCTGAACAACGAGCTGACGGACTTCTCCGCCGCACCGAACCCGGCGGACCCGAACCAGGTCGAGGCGGGGAAGCGGCCGCGGTCGTCGATGTCGCCGACGATCGTGGTGCGGGGCGGCAAGCCGTACCTCGCACTCGGTTCGCCGGGCGGTTCGACGATCATCACGACCGTCCTGCAGACGTTGACCAACCGGCTCGATCGCCGGATGACGCTGCCGGAGGCAATCGCGGCGCCGCGGGCGTCGCAGCGCAACACCGCGTCGGTGACGGCGGAGCAGGCGTTCATCGATCGGTACGGCGCGGCGCTGACGCCGTACGGGCACACGTTCACGCCGGCGGGTGCTCCGGGGAGCTCGGCCTCGGAGATCGGAGCGGTCGCGGCGCTCGAATTCCTGCCGGGAGGCGCGATCCTCGCGGCCGCGGAACCGAGCCGACGCGGCGGCGGAGCGGCCGGAACCGCGTGGCCCCTAAAGTGACGTGATGATGGCGGCGACCAGGGCGGCTCGTTCCGTCAGGGTCGCCGCGATCACCTGCTCGTGGACGGCGTGGGCGCCCTGGCCGATCGGGCCCAGGCCGTCCAGCGTTGGGATGCCCAACCATCCGGTGAGGTTGGTGTCGGCCGCGCCGGTCGCGGCCGCACCGCCGACCTCCTGACCGACGGACCGCCCGGCCGCAACCACCTGCGCCAGCAACGCGTCGGTGGCCGCCGATGGCTGCCAGGCCGGCCGGTTCGACATCACGCGCACGGCCAACTGGGCGTCCCGCTCCGGCTGCAGTTCGGCGACGGCCTGCAGCACGGCCTCTTCGGTCGCCGGATCGACGAAGCGGAACCCGATGTCGGCCGCCGCCGATCCCGGCACGACGTTGGTGCGCCCGCCGCCGGTGATGGTGCCGACGTTGCACAGCACCTCGTCGTACCCGGCGACGATCCGCCGTACGGCGAGCAATTGGTCGACGAGCTCGTCGATCGCGGACACGCCGCTCGCCGGATCGAGAGCGGCATGCGCCTCGCGGCCGGTGACCTCGATGCGGACCCTGGTGCTGCCCCAGCGTGAGGTCTTCAGGTCGCCGTTCGGATGCGGCGGCTCGAACCCGAACGCGGCGTACGCGCCCTGCGCCTCGGCTGTCACGAGCGAACGCGCCGACGGCGAGCCGACCTCCTCGTCGGCGACCACGACGACCCGCAGCGGCCGGTGATCGCGGCCGGCTACCTGCTCCAGGGCGGTCTCGAGGACGACGAGTCCGCCTTTCATGTCGAAGACGCCGGGTCCGTGGATGATGCCGTCCTGCTCGCGCCACGGCATCGCGTCCCGCAGTTGCCCGATCGGCCAGACGGTGTCGTGGTGGGCGAGGAACAGCAGGGGAGCCGCACCGGCGCGGCCGGGGAAGTCGGCCACCAGATGGTCTCCGGTCGGCGTCGGCACCCGGCGGACGGTCGCGCCGAGCTCGGCGTACCGCGTCCCGAGCCGGTCGGCGAAGGCGTTCAGCGCGGCCGCGTCGCCGGTCGGGGTCTCCGCGCCGACGTACTCCCTGAGTCGCTCGATCATCATAGATAGTCAACGTATCATCATCCGATCGGCGATTGACCAGCGATGATCTTCCGGGGATAGGATCAGGATATGAATCGTATCTCTGAGGTGAGCTTCCGCGCGGTCTCGCTCACCACGGCGTCCCGGTTCGCCGAGGCCTCGGCGCTGTACCGCGAGGTCTTCGGCTACCTCGACCCGGCGTACGGGCTGAACCCACGGCTGCTCGGCGCGCTGGCGAGCAACGGCGGCTCGGTGGTCGGCATCCTCGACGAGAGCGACCGACTGGTCGCGTTCGCGTACGGCTTCTGCGGCACCGACCGGCGCGGTTTCTACCACTACTCGCAGTCGGCCGTGGTGGCCGCCGAGCAGCAGGGCCACGGTCTGGGCCGGATGCTGAAGCACGCGCAGCGCGAAGTTGCCCTCAGCCACGGGATGTCGCGGATGCGCTGGACCTATGACCCGGCGCAGATCCGCAACGCGCACTTCAACCTCGACGTCCTCGGCGCCCGCGGCCGCTGGTTCGCGCCCGACATGTACGGCCCGGGCACCGACCGCGTGGTCGTCGAGTGGGACCTGACCCGCGAGCACCCCACCACCCCGGAGGCTTTGACCGAGCTGATCGTGCCGGCCGACGCGGGCGAGCTGCGCAGGTCGTTCGAGGAGCTGCTCGGCAAGGGCCTCGTCGCCGTCTCGTGCCGGCGGCTCCCGGACGGCAACGGCGCCTACTACTTCGGGCCGGCCGACCATGCCTGACGATCCCCTCAACCGCGAGCTCGCGAGCCCTCACGAGCGGTACGACGCCCGGCTGCAACGGCGGTCGTCGACGCTGCTGCAGCGCCGCGTGGTCGAGCAGGAACGCGCCTCGATCGACGAGGCCCTGGACCAGATCCTCACCGACGAGTCGATCGCGCAGGCCGCGGCCCGGATCGTCGCCGCCCGCCGGCGCTTCATCATCGGCTCGGCGAAGTCGTACTCGTACGCGTCGCTGCTGGCCTTCGACCTCGGCGTCGGCCTCTCGCAGGTGACGCTGATCGACGGCACCGTCGTCCGCGGTGTCGACGTGCTGTCCGATGTCCGGTCCAACGACCTGATGGTCGCGTTCTCGTTCCGCCGCTATCGGCGCGACACTGTCGAGATCGCCCGCCGGTTCGTCGAGGCCGGTGGTGAACTCGTCGCGGTCACGGACTTCGAGGACGCGCCGCTGGCGAAGCTCGCCGACCAGAGCATCTACGTCGCGACCGGGAGCGCGTCGTACGTCGACTCGCCGACCGTCGTCGCGTCGGTGCTGCACGTGCTCGCGACGCTGACCACGGCGAGCTCGAAGGGCGCCCGCCGACGGCTGATGGAGCGGGACCGGTTGAACACGGAGCTGGGGTTGTATGTCAACTGAGCTGACGATCGTGGCCGCCCGGCTGCATCGGGTGCGGATGCCGTTGGTGCACGAGTTCCAGACCAGTTCGCACCGCAAGACGTACCTCGATCACATCCTGGTCGAACTGGAGGACGCGTCGGGCGCGATCGGCTGGGGCGAGATCGCATCGTCCTCCGACCCGTTCTACGCCCCCGAAACGGTCGAGTCCTGCTGGCACATCGCGTCTCAGTACCTGCTGCCCGCGATCCTCGGCCGCCCGTGGAACCACCCCGAGCAGCTGACCAACCGAAAGGTCCGCGGCAACAACTTCGCGAAGGCCGGTGTGGACACGGCCGCCTGGGCTCTCTGGGCAGAGACCCGTTCGTTGCCGCTCGCAACGGCCCTTGGCGGGACCCGGACCGAGGTCGTGGCGGGTGTCTCGCTCGGAATCGAGCCGACGATCGACGAGCTGCTGACGCAGGTACAGCAGCAGGTCGACGCCGGGTATCCGAGGGTCAAGCTGAAGATTGCCCACGACTGGGACATAGAGCCGGTCCGTGCGGTGCGTACGGCGTACCCCGAGCTGGATCTGCACGTCGACGCCAACGGGATCTACACCGCCGGCGACCTGGAGCACCTGCGGAAGCTCGACGAGTACCGGTTGACGATGATCGAGCAGCCGTTCGCGCCGCGGGACCTGCTGACGCATGCCGAGCTGCAGCGGACGATCGGTACGCCGGTGTGCCTGGACGAGAGCGTGGAGACGGTCGCCGATCTGGAAACCGCGCTGAAACTAGAAGCGCTGCAGGTCCTCAACATCAAGGTGTCCCGGATGGGCGGCCTGACCCCAGCGCGTGAAGCGCACGACCGGGCGCGGGACGCGGGGATCGCCGTCTGGTGCGGCGGCATGCACGAGTTCGGCATCGGCCGGCTCGCGAACGTCGCCCTGTCCAGTCTCCCCGGGTTCACCCTCCCATCGGATGTGTCCGCCTCGGAGAAGTACTACGCCCGGGACCTCGTCGTACCCGCCGTGGCCGCCGTCCAAGGCGTCGTACAGGTGCCCCAGGCAACCGGTCTCGGCCATACCGTGGACCGCGACCTGATCACCGCCAACACGATCGCCGAACTGTCCCTCCAGCTGCCCCTCGGGCCAGACGTCGCCTAGCTGCCCCTCGGGCCAGAACAGGAGTGATTCGATGCGTGTGGCACTGACCGGCGGCCTGATCGCGGACGGCACCGGCGCCGATCTGGTGCGCGGGACGGTGCTGGTCGAGGAGGATCGCATCACCGCGGTGCTGCCACCTGGTGAGCCGGTCGCCGAAGCCGACGTCATCGATGCCACGGGCAACATTGTGGCACCGGGTTTCGTCGACCTGCACTCACACGCGGATTTCAGTCTCGGCGCGAGTCCCGCCGCCGAATCGCAACTCGCCCAGGGCGTCACCACGCTGGTCGCGGGGAACTGCGGCTGGTCACCGTTCCCGATCACCGACCTCGAGACACTACGAGCAGGTACGGCGTTCTTCGGACCGAAGCACGACTGGACGTGGATCGATCTCGCCGGATTCGCCGCGACGTTGCGGCCGGCGGTGAACCTGGCGTTGCAGGTCGGCCATTGCACGCTGCGGATCGCCGCGATGGGCAGCGCTCGCCGAGCGCCGTCGCCCACGGAACTCCGGACGATGCAGGACCTGCTGCGCGCGGCTGCCGACCAGGGCGCGGTCGGCTTCTCCACCGGTTTGATCTACGCGCCCGGCGCCTACGCGGCCTCCGAGGAGGTCGCTGCGCTCGTCGCCACGGCGGCTGAATGCGGCCTGCTGTACTCGACCCATATCCGCAACGAGGGCGCCGGACTGCTGGCCGCCCTGGACGAGGCGATCGCGGCGGCGCGGGCAGGTGGCGCGCGGCTGGAGATCTCGCACCTCAAGGCCGTTGGCAAGGCCAACTACGGTCTCGTCGACGCCGCCCTCGAACACCTGGATCAGGTCGACGACATCGACCTCGGATGGGACGCCTACCCCTACACCGCCACGAGTACGACGCTCACCACCAGGCTCCCGACCTGGGCCCTGGCCGGCGGCGCTCTGCTCGACCGGCTCGACGATCCGGCCGAACGCGCGCGGATCGCCGACGCCCTCCGCGCCGACGTACTGCTCTCGCCGGATTCGGTCGTGATCGCGTCGCTGCCGCCCGGTCGCTACGAGGACAGCCGTGGACTCAGCCTCACCGAGATCGCGCAGCGCGACGGGGTGGACGCCGCCGAGATCGTGCTCCGCATTCTCGAGGCCCACCAGGCCGCGGTCAGCGTGGTCAACCACGCGATGAGCGAGGACGACGTGACGACCGTTCTCGCGCATCCGCGAACGGCGGTCGCCAGCGACGGCTGGATCATGGACGCCACCGGCCCGGGCCATCCGCATCCCCGCAACTTCGGCACGTTCCCCCGCGTCCTCGGCCACTACGCCCGCGACCGCGGCATCGTCACCCTCCCCGAAGCCATCCGCCGCATGACCTCCCTCCCCGCAACCCGCCTAGGCCTCGCCGACCGCGGCGTCATCAAGCCAGGCGCAATCGCCGACCTGGTGGTCCTGGACCCGCACACGATCACCGACAACTCGACGTACGACGCGCCTTGGCAACTCTCCACCGGCATCAACCACGTCCTACTAGCCGGCCAACCAGTCCTAGCGAACGCCGCCCCAACCGGTGCCCGCCCGGGGCGGGTGGTGTGAGCTACTTCTTGAAGCGCTTCGGGGCGGTTGGGAGTGGGGGAGGTGTGGTGGGTGGGGCGTCGGTGTCGGATTCCAGCCAGCCGTCGTGTTCGGTCAGTAGTTCGTCGAGGGCGGCCTGGTCCACCTCGTCCAGTACGACGAGCCACGGGTGGTCCTCGTCGTCGTCCTCGCCGTGGAAGCGCCCGCGCCGTACCTCCCCGCCCAGCCGCTCCGCGACGGCGACAGCGTCGTCCTGCTCCCAGAAGTACGCGATCATGCCCCAAACGGTACGGCCCCGTAGGCTGGGCGGTATGAGTACGTTTCCCTGGTTGAAGGGGCACGGGACCGAGAACGACTTCGTGATCCTGCCCGATCCCGACGGCTCCGTGCACGGTGCGCTGGACGCGTCGGTGGTGCGGTTCCTCTGCGACCGGCACGCGGGTCTCGGCGCCGACGGGGTGCTGCGGGTGATCCAGGGCGACAAGCAGTCGTACGTCGAGGACGGCGGCGACTGGTTCATGGACTACCGGAATGCGGACGGTTCGATCGCGGAGATGTGCGGGAACGGCATCCGGGTCTTCGTGAAGTACCTGGCGGAGGCGGGCCTGATCGACGGCAAACCGGTCCGGATCGGCACCCGCGCGGGCGTCAAGGAGGTCGCGCAGAACGACGACGGCACGCTGACCGCCGACATGGGTGAGCCGAAGCTACCCGACGCGGCCGGGATCGTGGTCGACGCCAACGGTCACCAGTGGCCCGCCGTACACGTCGACATGGGCAACCCGCACGCGGTCGCGTTCGTCGACGACCTGAACGAGCCGGGCACTCTGTGCGATCAGCCGACGTGGTCGCCGGCCGACGCCTTCCCGCACGGGGTCAACGTGGAGTTCGTCGTACGGCGTGGTCCGCGCGACGTCCAGATGCGGGTCCACGAGCGCGGGGCGGGGGAGACGAGGTCGTGCGGTACGGGTACTTGCGCCGTGACCGTGGCCGCGGCACGCCAAGCCCGTGACGAGCGCCCAGTCACGTACCGCGTCGGCGTACCGGGTGGTGAAGTGAGCGTGACGTGGCGTGCGGACAACCACCTGGAACTGACCGGGCCGGCCGTTCTGCACGCCCGCGGGGAGTTCGACCGGGCGTGGCTGCCGGGAATCTGAGTTCTGCGTGGGGCGTTGACTCCTGGTAAACGGGTCGCTTGTACTTGAGGCCCGTGCCACCATGGAAGGTATATGACGACCCAATCACATGCATTTGACGAGACCACCGACGTCGAAACCGACCTGACTCAGGGCGATGACTCCGGCGATTCGTTCACGGGTCACGATGAGTACGACAACGAACTGACTACCGAGGGCCTCGACCTCGAAGAGCGCCAGGCGCTGCGCCGCGTCGTCGGCATGTCGACCGAGCTGACCGACATCAGCGAGGTCGAATACCGGAAACTGCTGCTCGAGCGGGTGCTGCTGGTCGGCGTCTGGACCGAGGGCAGTGCCGAGGACGCGGACAACTCGCTGGCCGAGCTGAAGCTGCTCGCCGAGACCGCCGGCTCCGAGGTCCTGGACGGCGTGATCCAGCGGCGCAAGAAGCCCGACCCGGCGACCTTCATCGGTTCCGGCAAGGTGGCCGACCTGCGCAACCTGGTCGCGTCGCTCGGCGCGGACACCGTGATCGCCGACGGCGAGCTGGCGCCCGCGCAGCTGCGCAACCTGGAAGACCGGCTCAAGGTCAAGGTGGTCGACCGGACCGCGCTGATCCTGGACATCTTCGCGCAGCACGCGAAGAGCAAGGAAGGCAAGGCCCAGGTCGAGCTGGCCCAGCTTCAGTACATGAAGCAGCGCCTGCGTGGCTGGGGTGGAAACCTGTCCCGCCAGGCCGGTGGCCGGGTCGGCGCGGCCGGCGGCGGTATCGGCGGCCGTGGTCCCGGTGAGACCAAGATCGAGACCGACCGGCGGCGGATCAACACCAAGATCGCGAAGCTCCGCCGGACGCTCAAGAACATGAAGAGCACCCGGTCGACGATGCGCCAGGAGCGTCGCCGCAACCTGGTCCCGTCGGTCGCGATCGCGGGGTACACCAACGCCGGCAAGTCCTCGCTGCTGAACCAGATCACCGGCGCGGGCGTGCTGGTCGAGGACGCGCTGTTCGCGACCCTGGACCCGACCACCCGCCGGACGACGACCGCGGACGGCCGCGTGTACACGCTGACCGACACGGTCGGGTTCGTCCGGCACCTGCCGCACGACATCGTCGAGGCGTTCCGCTCGACGCTGGAGGAGGTCGCGGACGCCGACCTGCTGCTGCACGTGGTCGACGGTTCGCACCCGGACCCGATCGCGCAGATCCAGGCAGTCCGCGAGGTGCTCGCCGAGATCAATGCGACCGACGTGCCGGAGATCATCGTGATCAACAAGGCCGACGCTGCCGACCCGCTCGCGCTGGCGCCGATCCTGCACCGCGAGCCGGGCGCGATCGTCGTGTCGGCCCGCACCGGCGAAGGTATCGACAAGCTCCGCGAGCTGCTCGAGGGCGCGCTGCCGCAGCCGCACGTGGCCCTCGAGGTGCTGCTGCCGTACGACCGCGGCGACCTGGTCTCGCGGATCCACTCGGAGGGTTCGGTCGAACACCTCGAGCACACCGCCGACGGCACCCGGATGACGGCCCGCGTGCATCCCGCGCTGGCCGGCGACCTCACGCCGTACGCAACCGCCTGAACAAACCAACAGCCCCCGAAGTCCTCGCGGACCTCGGGGGCTGTTGTCATGCGGTCACTTGCGCTTGCTCACCTGGACGGTCGTCGAGGTGCCGTTCTTGGCGACAACCTTGATGTTGACGCCGTTGTTGGGGATCTTCACGCTGCTCGTCGGCTGGTCCGCGGTCCAGTACGACTTGCTGTCGTTGAAGGTCGGGACGGCGCTCTGGCCGCGGATGTAGCTCGCCTGCCCGTTGATGTGCAGGGTGAACGAGTCCGCCTTCTCCAGGCCGAACGGAGCGTCGTACCCGCCGACCCGCGGCCGCCACAGCTGACCGTCGATGCGGTTGATCGGGGTCGGGTGCGAGTCGATCGGCAGGACCAGGCCCTGACCGGGGTGCTCGTTGGTGTTGTTGTCCTCCTGCGAGGTGTCCCAGTACCAGATCAGCAGGCCGTCCTGGTACGGGAAGTGCTCCACCTTGTCGCCGAGCGTGCTCGCCCAACCGAAGTTGTACGGGCCGGTCTTCAGGTACTGGTCGTGAGCGACGTAGTTGATGTTCGACGCCAGGTAGTAGTTGTCGTGCAGGCTCGTGTACGACGAACCGACCGAGCTGAACCCGTTCAGCGTCCACCCGTCCGGCGACGTCTCCGCACCGGAGGCGAGCACCGTCGTGGTGCCCGACGTCACCGTGATGTCGTCGGCGAAGAACCCGAGCCCGCCGGCCGCCGGGTCGGTGGCGTAGCGGAACTGCAGGGTGATCGTCTTACCGGCGTACGCCGACAGGTCGAACGTCGCGGGCACCCAGCCGGCGCTCTTGCCGTCGATACCGTTGCCCTCGGCGTCCTTGGTGATGCTGCCCTTGATCGGCTTCGCGCCGGTGCCGTCGTTCACGTCGACGTACGCGTAGTCGCAGGCGTCCGGACCGCAGTCCTCGATGTCCCAGTTCGCCTGGAACGTGAGGCTCGCGGGCTGACCGGCCGGCAGTGTGACCTGGCGGCTCATCGTGTGCGTGAACTGGTTGCCCTGACCGCTCCACCAGGACTTCGTCCCGGCCGCGGGCTCGACGAGCTGGTGCGTGACCGACTTCTTCGGAAGCGTCACCACCAGGCCCTGGGCCTTCTTCGAGTTGTACTCGTGCGGGCCGAGCTCGACGGTCCGGTTCTGGCCGGACGCCACGATCTCGTAGTCGAGCCAGCCGAGCTGCAGCTTGTCCCAGGCGCCGAAGTCGGCTGCCTGCTCGCCGATCCCGCCGTCACTCGGCTTGCCGACCCGGCTCTGCGCCATGATCGTCCACCAGTTCACGCCGTTCTCGACGGCCGCGCCGGAGGTGTCGTAGTGGTCCGGCAGACCGAGGTCGTGGCCGTACTCGTGCGCGAAGACGCTGATGCCGCCGTTCTCCGGCTGGATCGTGTAGTCGAACACGTACATCCCGGTGTCGCCGATCTGGGCGCCGCCGGACGGGTTGTTGCTCGGGCCACCGGGAACCTGGACGGCCCAGCGGTGCGACCAGATCGCGTCCTCACCCTGATGCGGGTCACCGTCGGCCTGGTCGCCGCCGGAGTGCACGATCTGGAAGTGGTCGATGTAGCCGTCGGCCTCGTTGAAGTTGCCGTCACCGTCGAAGTCGTAGCGGTCCCACTGGTCGAACGACTTCAGGTCCGCGGCGATCTGGGCCGTGGTCCGGCCGGCCGCCTTCTGGTCGACGACCCACTGGTTCACCGCGTCCTGGATCAGCGCCCAGGTGTTGCTGCAGACGTTGCCGGCGCACGGGAACCCGTTCGAGCGGCCGTAGCGGGCCTCGTTGTACTTGACCTTGACCCAGTCGGTGACCTGGCCGTCGACGCTGTACCGGCCGGACGACTGCTTCTCGTAGTACTTCTTCACCGAGTTGCCGCTGCCGAAGTACAGGTCCTGGTAGTGCTCGCGGTTGTAGTCCGACTGCCAGACGGTCGAGTTGTCGACGGACCGGTCCGGCTCCGGGATCGCGTTGTGCAGCGGGCCCTCGAAGGTCGACGGACCGGGGATGCTCGGTGCCTGGTCCTTGTCCGGGTAGCTCGGGTGCCGCTCGTTGCCGAACTCGGCCAGCACGACGAAGATCTTGTCGGTCTTCTCCCGGGACAGCTCGACGTACTGGTCGACCCTGCCCTTGGCGTTCTTGGTGCCCTTGGCGCCGGCGGCCTTGGTCCCGAGCTTGACGACCGTGCTGCCGTTGCGCTGCTCGGGCGTCGCCTGGCCGTTGATGACCTTGGTCAACGCCTCCTGCCGCAGTTCGCGGCGCTTGTCCTCGAGCGGGCTGGACAGCTCGTCGGACACCGGTGCAGGCTCACTTGCGCTCGGCGCCGACCCTGGTTTGGACGGTGTGGCGGCATTGCCGGCCGTGGCTGCGGCGATGCCGAGCCCGGTCGTCGCCGCCAAGGCCAGGCTGAACAGCCCAGCGGGTAGCTTGCGCACGATTCCCCTCCGTGTCTGATAACGCAATGTGTTCGTAGCTCCCCCGAGCGTGTTTTGCGCGAGAGTACGGGGAATTTAGCGTCAGCTGAAGTGGAACTGAGGAAATGCTGTGAACGAGCGGGGAAACCTGCGTTCTGAGTAGTAGGGCTCACGCGTCGCAGCCCTGCTCCTTGGCAGACTGTTCCGCGTGGAGCGCGAGACCGTGGACATGCTGCAGCCGCTGTGGCGTGCGCTGGTCGTGTTCCGCCTGCTGACCTGGGCGTTCGCGTGCTTCGGCGTGTGGACCCGCTGGGACGGCATCGTCCGCCCGTACGGCGCGGTGCTGCAGCTGGTCGTGATGGGGGTCTGGACGCTGATCTCGTCGTACGGCTACAGCCGCCGCTGGGGCCGCCGGAACACGCGGCTCGCGTTCGCGGACCTGATCATCACGGTCGGCTGCATGTTCGCGACCTTGTGGGCGCAGCCGCTGCTCGACATCCGCGCCGGCGCCTCCGTACTGACCTCGGTGTGGGCGGCCGGGCCGGTCCTCGCGCTCGCGATCTCCCGCGGCCGCGACGGCGGTCTGCTCGGCGCCGCGACGATCAGCCTCGCTCTGCTGTCGCTGCGCGGGGTCGACAACGTGTCGAAGATCCTGTCGAACGTCCAGTTGCTGCTGGTGGCCGGTCTGGTCGTCGGGTACGCCGCCTCGACCATGCGGCAGGCGGGCGTTCGGCTCCGCGAGGCGATCGCGGCGGAGAGCGCGACCGCGGAGCGGCTGCGGCTCAGTCGCTCGATCCACGACGGCGTACTGCAGGTCCTGGCGCAGGTGCAGCGGCGCGGTACGGCGATCGGCGGCGAAGCGACCGAACTGGCCCAGCTGGCCGCCGAACAGGAAGTTGCCCTCCGCACCTTGATGTCCACACGCCCGACCGTGGCGGCAGGGGATCGCGTTGATCTGTGTGGGTTGTTGTTGCCACTGGCCACGACCCGGATCGACGTCGTCGTTCCCGCCACGCAGGTCCTGCTGCCCGCGTCCACCGCCGGGGAACTGGTTGCCGCGGTCAAGGAAGCGCTGAGCAACGTGACGAAGCACGCCGGGCCTGGCGCCAGGTCCTGGGTGGTGGTCGAGGATCTCGGTGACGAGATCCTGGTGTCGGTCCGTGACGACGGGGTCGGTACGACGCCGGCGCGCCTCGAACAGGCCCGCGTCGACGGGCACCTCGGCGTGAGTCAGTCGATCCGCGGCCGGATCGCCGACCTGGGCGGCACCGTCACGGTCCGCACCGCCCCGGGCGAAGGAACCGAATGGGAGCTCAAAATATGACGCGCGTGATGATCGTCGACGACCATCCGATGTGGCGCGAAGGCGTCGCGCGGGACCTGGGGAGTCGCGGGTACGACGTGTGCGCGACCGCCTCGGACGTCGCGAGCGCGGTGAAGATCGCGCTGGCGACCCGCCCGGACGTGGTCGTGATGGACCTGCAACTCGGCGACGGCTCCGGCGTCGACGCGACCCGCGAGATCACCACGGCCCTCCCCGACACCCGCGTCCTGGTGCTGTCGGCCAGCGCCGAGCAGGACGACGTACTCGCGGCGGTCAAGAACGGCGCGTCCGGGTATCTGGTGAAGTCCGCCTCGCTGGACGAGTTCGACGAGGCGGTACGCCGTACCGCCGAAGGTGACGCGATCTTCAGCGCGGGCCTGGCTGGACTGCTGCTGGGCGAGTACCGCCGCCTGGGCGAGACCGGCCCCGAGGTCCCACACCTCACCGACCGCGAAACCGAAGTCCTCCGCCTGGTAGCCCGAGGCCTCACCGCCAAACAGATCGCCACCCGCCTGGTCCTCTCCCACCGCACCGTAGAGAACCACGTCCAGAACACCCTCCGAAAACTCCAACTCCACAACCGAGCCGAACTGGTCCGCTACGCCATAGAGAACGGCCTCGACACGGACTGACCACCCGGCGCCGGCCGCGACCACGCGCGACGTGGTCGCTTGTGGGGTTGTGAGGGGGAGGGGTTGAATGGCGTTCGTACACTGTGCGTTCCACGTCCGCGTGGATGCTCTCTGTCATGACACCTGTACTGCGGGTGCCTATCTCCGGAGGATTCGGTGAACCGGTCGTCCCTCGTCCGCGCACTGCTCGCCTTTCTGATTCTGGCGGCGTCCACGTACGTCACGCTGACGGCGAAGCCGCAGCTCGGTCTCGACCTGCGCGGCGGGACGCAGATCGTGCTCCAGGCGAAGGACTCGCCGACCGTCAAGGCGGACAAGGTGACCACCGACAAGGCCACCCAGGTCCTGCACCGGCGGATCGACGCGCTCGGCGTCAGCGAGCCGAACGTCACCCGCCAGGGAGAGAACCGGATCATCGTCGAGCTGCCCGGCGTCCAGGACCCGCGCGAGGCCGCGAAGGTGATCGGTAAGACCGCGCAGCTCACGTTCCACGAGGTGCTCGACCAGGTCGCGGCCAAACCGGCCAAACCGGCAGCGGGGGAGACGTACCTGACGCCCGAGAGCGGCCAGGGCCTCCTACGGCTCGCCAAACCCGCGATGACCGGTGAACTGGTCAGCGGCGCCGAGGGCCGGCTCGACCCGCAGCAGGTCGCGCAGGGCTGGTTCGTCGAGATGAACTTCAAGGGCGACGGCGGCAAGATCTGGGCGAACATCACCGGCAAGGCCGCCTGCCAGCCGGTCGGTACGCCGCAACGCCTGATCGCGATCGTGCTGGACAACGAGGTGATCAGCTCGCCGCAGGTCGACCCGAACGGCGGCAACCAGCTGTGCAAGGTCGGTATCGCCGGCGGCTCCACCACGATCTCCGGTTCCTTCACCGAGGAAGGCGCGAAGGACCTGGCCGCGCTGATCTCCGGTGGCGCGCTGCCCGTCCCGGTCGAGGTGATCGATCAGCGCACGGTCGGCCCGTCGCTCGGTCAGGACGCGATCCAGGCCAGCGCGCTGGCCGCGATCATCGGCCTCGCGCTGACCGCGCTGTTCATCATCGTGGTCTATCGCCTCGTCGGCCTGATGGCCGTCATCGGCCTGCTTGGGTACGCCGCGATGTCGTACGCCGCCCTGACCGCGCTCGGGGCCACGCTCACGCTGCCCGGCCTCGCCGGTTTCGTCCTCGCGATCGGAATGGCGGTCGACGCGAACGTCCTGGTCTTCGAACGCGCCCGTGAGGACTTCATCGCCGGCCGCACCGACGGCCTGCGCCGATCGCTGCGCAGCGGTTTCCAGAACGCGCTGTCCGCGATCGCCGACTCCAACATCACCACCCTCCTGGCGGCCGCGCTGCTGTTCTTCCTCGCGGCCGGTCCCGTCCGCGGCTTCGGCGTCACGCTCTCGATCGGCGTGCTCGCCTCGATGCTGTCGGCGCTCGTGGTGACCCGCGTTCTCGCGGAGTTCGTCGTGTCGCGCGGGTTCATCCTGCGTCGTCCGGGCCTGAGCGGGATCGCCGGCCACGGCCGGGTGCGGACCTGGCTGGAAGCCCGTCAGCCCGCGTTGATGAAGCACAGCCGCCGCTGGCTGGTGATCACCGCGGTCGCGATCATCGTCAGCGTCGCGGGCGTCGCCGTCCGCGGGCTGAACCTCGGCATCGAGTTCACCGGCGGCCGGCTGATCGAGGTCAGTACGGCGCAACGGATCACCCCGGACCAGGCGCGCGCCGCCGTCGCCGAGGCCGGGTACCCGACTGCCGTCGTACAAGCGTCCGGGACCGATGACATCACCGTGCGGACCGGCACGATCAGCGACGACGAGGCGGTGAAGATCAAGGAATCGCTGGCGCGGATCGGCGGCGACGCCGAGGTGATCCGCAACGAGAGCATCGGCCCGTCGCTCGGTGAGGAGCTGCGGAACAAGGGCCTGATCGCCCTCGGTATCGCCCTGCTCGCCCAGCTGGCGTACCTCGCCGCGCGGTTCCGGTGGACGTTCGGCGCCGGCGCGGTCCTCGCGCTGCTGCAGAACGTGTCGGTGGTGGTCGGTGTCTTCGCCTGGACCGGGAAACCGATCGACGGCATCTTCCTGGCCGCGATCCTGACCGTCATCGGGTACACGGTGAACGACTCGGTGGTCGTCTTCGACCGGATCCGCGAGACCCGCAGCGCCCGGGCCACCGACAACCTCGGCACGACCATCGACACCGCGATCGTGAACGTCCTGCCACGAACCATCAACACCGGTATCTCGACCCTGTTCATCCTCGCTGCACTGCTGTTCCTCGGCGGCGACTCACTCGCCGACTTCTCCCTGGCACTGTTGCTGGGAATCCTCGTCGGCACCTACTCCTCCAACCTCACCGCGGCCCCCTTCCTCCTCGAACTCGAACGCCGCTACCCGGCCCCGCCCCCGCGCCCCAAACGCACCCAGGTGGACCGCGACGCCCAACCCGACCGCGGCGCCGTCGTCTGATCCGAGGGGTTATCCACACCCCGGTCCGCCGGAGCGAAATCTGTCCGGGGTGCGGGCTAGGGTATGGCGGTGGGTGTTGATGTGCGGGATCTGCTGGAAGCTGCCGTGGCCGGGATTGCCGGTCAGACACGGCCGGGGCAGGTGGAGATGGCGCAGGCCGTCGACACCGCGATGCACGACGGATCGCATCTGCTCGTCCAGGCGGGCACCGGCACCGGCAAGTCCCTCGGGTACCTCGTGCCCGCGCTGCTGCACGCGATCGAGGACCGTCGCGTGGTCGTTTCGACGGCGACCCTCGCGCTGCAGTCCCAGCTCGTCGACCGCGACGTACCGGCGTTGCTCGACGCCACCGAAAAGCTCCTGCCGCGCCGCCCGGTGTATGCGATCCAGAAGGGCCGGAACAACTACGCCTGCTTGCACCGGATCCGGGAGGGTGCTCCGGACGACGACGGCATGCTCGTCGACGTGCCGCCGTCGGGGGAGGTCGGCCGTCAGGTTGTCGAGCTCCGCGACTGGGCGGAGCAGCAGCTCGCCGACGGCGAGGCCGGCGACCGGGACCACGCCCCGTCGCATCAGTACCAGGCGTGGCAGCAGGTCGCGATCAGCGCGCGTGAGTGCCTCGGCGCGCAGAAGTGCCCGTACGGCGAGGAGTGCTTCGCCGAGAAGGCCAAGGAACACGCCCGCAAGGCCGATATCGTCATCACCAACCACGCCCTGCTCTCGATCGACGCCTTCGAGAACCGCACCGTCCTGCCCGAGCACGACGTCGTCATCGTCGACGAAGCCCACGAGCTGCCCGCCCGGGTCACCGGTGCGGCCGGCGACGAGCTGTCGCCGCAAATGGTCGAGCGGGCCGCCAAACGCGGCCGCCGGTTCGTCGACGACGACAAGGCCGACGACCTGATCGACGCCTCGGACGCGCTTCGCGCGGCGCTCGACGGCACCCGCGAGGGCCGGATCGAGCCGTCCAACGCGCCGGTCCTGGAGGCCGCCGCCCTGGTCCGCGACGCGGCCCGCGGCATGTACTCCGACCTGAACAAGAAATCCGACGACAAGGACGACGACCCGGACGGCGCCAAGCGGCAGTCCAAGGGCGCGGTCAAGGAGATCTTCGACGTCGCCGAACGCGTCGCCGCGCTGAGCGACGCCGACGTGGTCTGGATGACCGACCGCGACCGCTACGGCCGTGAGCTCCGGATCGCCCCGCTCACCGTCGCCGGCCTGCTCCGCGAACTGGTCCTCCGCGACCGTACGGCGGTGCTCACCTCGGCGACGCTGACGCTCGGCGGTGACTTCGACGCGATCGCTCGCCAGGTCGGCCTGCGGCCCGCCGACAAGCTCGCCGACGACGACGAGATGCCGGAGCTGGACGACGCCGAGGAGAAGGGCCCGCTGCCGTGGCGCGGGCTCGACGTCGGCTCCCCGTTCGAGTACGAGAAGCAGGCGATCCTGTACGTCGCCAAGCACCTGCCCGCACCGCACCGCGACGGGCTGGGCAAGAAGCAGTTCGAGGAGATCATCGACCTGATCACCGCGGCCGGCGGACGGACCCTCGGCCTGTTCTCGTCCCGCCGCGCAGCGGAGGCGGCGACCGCCGCGGTCCGCGAGGCCACCGACCTCAAGGTGCTCTGCCAGGGCGACGCACAACTCGGCGAGCTGGCCCGCGAGTTCGTCGAGGACCCCGAGACCTCGCTGTTCGGCACGCTGTCGCTCTGGCAGGGGATCGACGTACCGGGGTCGACCTGCAACCTGGTGATCATCGACCGGATCCCGTTCCCGCGCCCGGACGAGCCGCTGATGGCGGCCCGCCAGCGTGCCGTCGATGAAGCGGGCGGCAACGGGTTCATGTCCGTGGCCGCGACGCACGCCGGACTGCTGCTCGCGCAGGGCACCGGCCGGCTGATCCGCCGCAGCTCGGACCGCGGCGTCGTCGCGATCCTCGACCCGCGCATCGTCACCCAGCGGTACGGCGCGTTCCTGCGCGCCTCCTTGCCGCCGATGTGGCCGACCGCCGATCGTGAGAAGGTGCTCGGCGCGCTGAAGCGGTTGCAGACCACATGAGCCAGTCATGAGCCAGATATGAGCCCCGTGACCGGTCCGCCGGTGCTGCCGATGATGGCGGCGCTGGGGCAGATGCCGTCCGGGGCGGGCTGGTCCTACGAGATGAAGTGGGACGGCATCCGCGTGATCGCGGAGGTCGACGACGGGGTCTGCCGGCTGTGGTCGCGCAACAGCCACGACGTGTCCGGCGGCTACCCCGAGCTGATCGGCCTGGCGGAGGCGCCGGGACTGCGACTGCCCGCCGTACTGGACGGCGAGATCGTCACGCTCGACGAGAACGGCGCACCGTCGTTCGGCCTGCTGCAGCGCCGGATGCATGTCCGCGATCCCCGCCAGCTGCGGCATCTGATCACCGAGGTGCCGGTGTCCGTGCGGCTGTTCGACCTGCTCCGCTTCGACGGCGAGTGGTTGCTAGAAGCAACGTACGACGATCGGCGCGGCCTGCTCGAGTCGCTGGACATCGGCGACCCGTTCTGGGAGGTGCCGCCGGCGCTGCTGGACAGCGACCAGGCGCTCGAACAGTCCGCTGCACAAGGACTCGAGGGCGTGGTGGCGAAGCGGCGCAAGTCGCGGTACCTGCCGGGGCGGCGCAGCGCAGACTGGATCAAGATCAAGCCGGTGCTGACCCGAGACGTCGTGCTGTGCGGCTGGCATCCGGGGGAGGGCAACCGGGAAGGAAAGATCGGCTCCTTCTACTGCGGCGCGTACGCCGACGGCGAGCTGGTGCTGATCGGGAAGGTCGGCTCCGGACTCGACTTCGCGACCCTGGACCTGCTGAGCGCCGAACTGACCGGTCTCGAGATCGACCGGCCGGCGTTCGACCCGTCGAGCATCCCGCTGACGGACCGGCGCCGCGCGCACTGGCTCGACCCCGCGCTGGTCGCCGAGGTCACCTACTCCGGCTGGGGCGGCGACGGCCGGTTGCGGCATCCGGTATGGCGCGGTCTACGCCTCGACATCAACCCGGAATCGGTCCTCGTAGAGCACCCCTGAATACATTCGGGACATGCGGCACGACCGAATTGTTCGAAATGCGGATAATGTTCTGCGGCGCTGAGACATTCGCTGTTCAACTGTCGCAGAAAATGACCGAATTTCAGTCGTTCGTTTCCCGGGACGGCGCCGGTACCGCGAGTGCGGACTCGATCTTGTCGACCAGTTTCTCCGGCGCGTGGGTCGGCGCGTAGCGCGCGATCACCGCCCCGTCGCGACCCAGGAGGAACTTGGTGAAGTTCCACTTGATCCGGCCGCCGAGCAGGCCGCCCTGCTCGCGCTTGAGCCAGTTGTACAACGGGAGCGTCCGCGACCCGTTGACGTCGATCTTGGCGAACATCGGGAACGTGACGTGGTAGATCGTCGAGCAGAAGTTCGCGATCTCGTTCTCGTCACCGGGCTCCTGGTGGCCGAACTGGTCGCAGGGGAAACCGAGGACCGAGAAGCCCTGCCGGCGGTACGTCCGGTAGAGCTTCTGCAGACCCGTGTACTGCGGAGTCTGGGCGCACTGCGAGGCCGTGTTCACCACCAGGAGCACCTGGTCGCGGAAATCGGCAAGAGACTGTTCATTGCCTTCGATCCGCGTGGCGCTGAAGTCATAGACAGTCGTCATGACTCAATGCTGACACGACCCGCCCGACTTCGCTCGCCGTCCGATATGTCAGACTCGGCGCAGAACTGTTACGACCTTTCCGAGAATGACCGCGTTCTTGCCGTCGATCGGCTCGAAAGCGGGGTTGTGTGGTAGCAGCAGGATCTCGGTCTTGGTCTTCTTGAACGTCTTCACGGTCGCCTCGCCGTCGATCATCGCGGCCACGATGTCGCCGTTCTCCGCGGTCTGCTCCTGTCGCACGACCACCCAGTCGCCGTCGCAGATGGCCGCGTCGATCATCGACTCGCCCTTGACCTTCAGCATGAACAGCGTGCCTTCGCCGACCATTGCCTTGGGCAACGGGAAGACCTCTTCGATCTCCTGCTCGGCGAGGATCGGGTTACCGGCGGCGATCTGGCCGACCACCGGCACGTACACGGCGTCCGGATGCGCGTCGCCGGCCCCGGTCTCGTCGTACGTCGTCTGCCGCACCGAACCGATCGCCGACCGGCGCGCCGCCGCGTCGAGCTCGCCGGGGTAGCGGACCTCGATCGCCCGCGGCCGGTTCGGGTCGCGGCGGAGCAGGCCCTTCTGCTCGAGCACCCGCAGTTGGTGCGACACCGAGGACGAGCTGGTCAGGCCGACCCGCTCACCGATCTCGCGCATCGACGGCGGGTAGCCGCGGCTGTCCACCGAGTCGCGGATCACGTCCAGCACGCGGCGCTGGCGCGGGGTCAGCCCGGTCGCGTCCGCCGGTCCGTCCGGCAGCTCCGCGACGGTGCGGTCCGCCTTGCTCGCGGCCTTCTCCTCGCCGCCCCGGTCGTCTTTGCTGGAACCGCTCGGCGTCCTGGCCATCGGTGGTAGCTCCTCGGGTCGGGCCGGCGATCGTCCCACCGGCCGAAACTTGCTCGACTGAGATGACCGTAGACCGAATCCTGAGATTCTTCAAACATCTGTTCGAAGGCGTGTCGGTTCGCATGTTTGTTCGGGTGTCAGGTTATAAGGCGCACGCGGGGTGCTGCCGCGGCAGGGAATTTCCTGGGCGTGTCCTGGTTGGAAGTGGTTGCGCGAGGGGCCGCTGTCGGTTAATCATTCGTACAGGCGTTCGATCGAACAGGTGTTCGGGTTGGTCGAACACGGCGGTCTCCAGAAACTGTCGGAGGCGGCTAGTAGACAGGACTCGACACCGCAGGACGCGCACCGAACAGAGGTCTGGAGGACCCGATGAGCACAGCAGCCGTAGCGGCCGAAGCACTGGGCCGACACCGCTCGCCGGCAGCCACCCCGGTTGTGCCGACTCCCACGAAGGCGCCGCGGCGACGTCCTCAGATCGAGGGTGCGAGCACCGACCGGATGCCGGTCCGCGGGTGCTCGGGTGACGAGCTCGGGCGCCGGGCGTCTGTGCAGGTCGAGTCGGCCACCCTCCGGCTGACCCGACGCGGCCGGATGTTGCTGACTGCCGTCTCGGTCCTCGTCTTCGGTGCCGCGATCCTCGTCCTCGGCCTCCGAGTCGCCGGCGTCCTCGAGCCCGGCCCGCATTTCACCCACACCGTCCCGGTGCAGGTCTCCCCGGGCCAGACCCTGTGGTCCATCGCCCAGGACACCAACCCAGGCCAGGACCCTGCCATGGTCGTGGAGAAGATCGCCAACCTCAACAACCTCACCACCCCCGCCGACATCACCCCCGGCCAAACCCTGCAGATCCCCGTCGCCCGCTGATCAACCCTGCGCGGTGCGCCATTCGTCGTCGAGGAGTGCGTAGATGTACTCGTCGCCCCATTCACCCTTGAACCGCAGGGCATGCAGGTGATGCGCCTCGCGCCGCATCCCGAGCCGCTCGAGCAGCCGCGCCGAGGCAGTGTTCCTGGCGTCAAGAACCGCCACGATCCGATGCAACCCGAGCTCGTCGAAGCCGACCCGCAGCATCTCCCGCGCAGCCTCCGCCGCGAGCCCTTTGCCCTGATAGTCGGTGTGCAGCGCAAACCCGATCTCGCCCTGACGATCAGCCTCGCTCGCCCACTTCAGGAGCACTTCGCCGATCACGGTCCCGGTCTCGCGCAGCTCGATCGCTAGTACCAGCCACTGACCGTCAGCGGTCAACTCACCCTGCGGGAGCTTCCGCTCCAGTGCGGCCCGCGTTTCCTCCCGGTTCCGCACGGGCCACGGCGTGTACCGCACGACCTCTGGCCGCGAATGGAACGCGAACAGGTCGTCCAGATCGTCCATCCGATGCGGCCGCAACTCCAGCCGCTCGGTCAGGAGCGGGTACGCGGGTCGAAATCCAGTCACGGCACCATCCTCGGTTATGCTGTCTAATGACGTTAGACAGTACCCACCATCGACCACCGCGGACAACAGCTTTCATGACCAGACGCGACCCTTCGTCCCACGCGGCAGCCGGCATCACGATCGCCGCGATCGCCGACGCGGCCCTGGCGATCATCCGCGCCGACGGTGTGGACGGCCTCACCATGCGCGCCGTCGCGGAGCGTCTCGACGTCCGGGCCCCGTCGCTGTACCACCACGTCCACAACAAGTCCGAGCTCCTCGATCTGGTCGCCCGGAACGCGTTCGACCAGTTCACGGCGGACAAGACGGCGTACGAGGAGCTCACGACCGTCGACGAGTGGATCGAGCTCACCAGGTCGGGCTCGCTCGAGCTTCGGGCCTTCTATGCCGACCATCCGGGCCTGGCCGGCCTGATGCAGTCGAAGGCGACACCGGACCGCGACCAGGGTGCCGGCTCGCGCGCGGAACTCATCCGTGCCCAGATCGAGGCCCTCGTGCGCATCGGCGTACCGGAGCCCGACGCACGTCACCTCTTCGAGGTCACCGCGCGCTGGAGCCTGGCCGCCGTGGTCGCGGAACAGCCCGAAGACCTCTTCGCCGACGGCCTCAACCTGTTCCTGTACGGCGTCCGCGCCAGACTGCTCAGCTGACGGTTGCCAGCCAAAGCTCGGCGTACCGCTTGCCGTCCACCGCCGTCGCGACCTGAATCGTCGTCGCCGCTCCCAGCGGATCGTTCGCGACGTCCGACGCATCGCGCGTGTCGACGATCGTCCGCCCCCGCGACCAGCTCCCGGACAGCTCGACGCGGACCGGGTGCTCCCGTGTCGTCAGCCCCGACGGATCGATCACCGCGCACACCGCGCCGCCGTCGCCGATACTGCCGCCGTCCGAGTTGTACCGCTCGCTGCGCTTCTCGATCAGCTTGCACGCCAGCTCCGCCGAGGATGATCCGCTCAACGCGCGCGCCTGCTCGAGCGTGACCACGACGTCGTAGAAGACGTCCAGTCCGTACATGGTCACCGCGACACCGAGATCCTTGGCCGCGGCCAGCACGATCGCCGCCGCCTCCGGATCGGTCCAGATGTTGAACTCGGCCGCGGCCGTCGCGTTCCCGATTCCGGCCGCGCCGCCCATGAACACGATCTCGCGCAGCCCGCGCGCCGCCTCCGGATACGTCCGCAGCAGCAACGCGATGTTCGTCAACGGCGCCAACGGGATCAAGGTGACGAGCTCGCCGGTCGCCTCCGCGTCCCGCAGTACGTCGCGGAGGAGTTCGACGGCATGTCGTGGGTCCGTCGGACGCGTGGACCGCGGCCAGTCCAGGTTGCCGAGCCCGTCCGCGCCGTGGACATGCGCCGCCGACCGCACAGGCTGGATCAGCGGTACGGCGGCGCCGCGGGCGACCGGGACGTCGGGCCGGCCCGCGGCGTCGAGGACCGTGAGCGTGTTGCGCACGACGTCGTCGATGCCGACGTTCCCGCCGACGCAGGTCACGGCCTTCAGATCGAGGTCGGGATGCCGTGCCGCGAGCAGCAGCGCGCAGGCGTCGTCCAGCCCCGTGTCCACATCGAGAATCACCGGCTTCATGCGCCCATCCTCAGGCATGCTGCCGGAGGCACGCCGGTCAGGAGCGCACCAGCCGCGCGATCGCGGCGGACGCTTCCTTGATCTTCGCGTCGGCCTCCGGACCGCCGGCCGCGGCGGCGTCGACGACGCAGTGCGTGAGGTGGTCGTCGAGCAGGCCGAGCGCGACCGACTCGAGCGCCTTCGTCATGGCCGAGATCTGGGTGAGGATGTCGATGCAGTACTTCTCGTCCTCGACCATCCGCTGCAACCCGCGGGCCTGCCCCTCGATCCGCTTCAGCCGTGCGAGGTACGCCTTCTTGTCGCCGATGTAACCGTGCTGTGCCTGGTCGTGGGCATGCTCGTCGACCGGTTCGGTCACGCTCACCACATCCTCCCTGGGTCCGGCCGAACCTTATCGTCCGCCAGGCCCTGGGCAGCGGCTGTGCGGGCCGTAGTTTGCGCCTCGAAAGGGTCGTCGCGGTGACGCCACGCGGGAGTACACGGGGCCGCGGGAGTGTTGAAACCTGATGACACGCGCGGGCCACACGGGTGATGCGGGGCGTGCTTGCAAACTGTCGGAGCAGCGATCTAGGATCCCTAGATGTAGTGGTTACACGGGTGTAATTTTCCACAGGTAGTGGTTGGTTGCACACAGGTTCTACACAAGTTGTCCCCAGGCTGATCCACAACCCACCCCTGTTGGGGTGGTCACGGGAGGAGTGTTGCCGTGCACTGTCCGTATTGCCGGCACGCCGATTCCCGGGTCGTCGACAGCCGGGTGGCCGAGGACGGCGGAGCGATCCGCCGCCGCCGGCAGTGCCCGGTCTGCGAGAAGCGGTTCACCACCGTCGAGCAGATGCAGCTCACGGTCGTGAAGCGCTCCGGCGCGACCGAGCCGTTCAGCCGGGAGAAGGTCATCAACGGGGTCGGAAAGGCGTGCAAGGGCCGGCCGGTGAACGCCGACCAGCTCGCGCGCCTGGGTCAGAAGGTCGAGGACGCGCTGAAGGGCAGCGGCTCGCCGGAGGTGCCCGCACACGAGGTCGGACTGGCGATCCTCGGGCCGCTGCGGGAGCTCGACGAGGTCGCGTACCTGCGCTTCGCGAGCGTGTACCGGCAGTTCGAGTCCGCCGACGACTTCGAGACGGAGATCGCGCTGCTGCGGGCCGAGAAGGAGCCGCAGGGCACCGAGCCGGACCCGCTGAAGCCGACCCAGCAGACATAAACCGGGGGAACGGCAGTTCCAGGTAGTCGCAGTAGCAGGGCGTTACGCAGTACTCCAACGGGGCGGTCCCGACAGACCGCGGTAGTAGACACAGGGCGAGGAGCAACCATGACAGAGACGGTGACCGGCCACTCGGGGTCGACCAAGCGGTCGGCGGCCGGGTTCCGAGGGCGCAAGAACGCGCCCGCGGGACTCACCATCGAGCGCGTTTTCAGCACCGAAGGCGTCCACCCGTACGACGAGGTGACGTGGGAGCGCCGCGACGTCGTACAGCAGAACTGGAAGACGGGTGAGACGGTCTTCGAGCAGCGCGGGGTGGAGTTCCCCGACTTCTGGAGCGTGAACGCCTCGACCATCGTCACCACCAAGTACTTCCGTGGCGCGATCGGCCACGACAACCGCGAGTGGAGCCTCAAGCAGCTCCTCGACCGGGTCGTGAAGACCTACCGCAAGGCCGGCGAGGACCACGGGTACTTCACCTCGCCGCAGGACGCGGAGGTGTTCGAGCACGAGCTCACCTGGATGCTCCTGCACCAGTACTTCAGCTTCAACTCGCCGGTCTGGTTCAACGTCGGTACGTCGTCCCCGCAGCAGGTGTCGGCCTGCTTCATCCTCGCCGTGGACGACTCGATGGACTCGATCCTGAACTGGTACAAGGAAGAGGGCCTGATCTTCAAGGGCGGCTCCGGCGCCGGCCTGAACCTGTCCCGGATCCGCTCCTCGAAGGAACTGCTCCAGTCCTCCGGCGGTACGGCGTCCGGCCCGGTGAGCTTCATGCGCGGCGCGGACGCGTCGGCCGGCACCATCAAGTCCGGCGGCGCCACCCGGCGCGCGGCGAAGATGGTCGTGCTGGACGTCGACCACCCCGACATCGAGGAGTTCGTCGACACCAAGATGCGCGAGGAGGAGAAGATCCGGGTCCTGCGGGACGCGGGCTTCGACATGGACCTCGGCGGTCGCGACATCACCTCCGTGCAGTACCAGAACGCGAACAACTCGGTCCGGGTCTCGGACGAGTTCATGCGGGCGGTCGAGGAGAAGGGTGAGTTCGGGCTGCGCGCGCGGCTGGACAACTCGGTGATCGAGACCGTGGACGCGCGGGACCTGTTCGACAAGATCTCGCACGCGGCGTGGGCCTGCGCCGACCCGGGCCTGCAGTACGACGACACCATCAACGACTGGCACACCACGCCGGAGACGGGCCGGATCACCGCGTCCAACCCGTGCTCGGAGTACATGCACCTGGACAACTCGTCCTGCAACCTGGCCTCGCTGAACCTGATGAAGTTCCTCCGCGACGACGACCTCTTCGACTCGGAGAAGTTCGTCAAGGCGGTCGAGCTGATCATCACCGCGATGGACATCTCGATCTGCTTCGCGGACTTCCCGACCGAGGCGATCGGCGTCACCACCCGCGCGTACCGGCAGCTCGGCATCGGGTACGCGAACCTCGGCGCGTTGCTGATGGCAACCGGTCACGCGTACGACTCCGACGGCGGTCGCGCACTGGCGGGCGCTATCACGTCGCTGATGACGGGTACGTCGTACAAGCGCTCCGCCGAGCTGGCCGGGATCGTCGGCGCGTACGACGGCTTCGAGCGGAACAAGGACGCGCACACCCGGGTGATGCGCAAGCACGCCGCGGCCAACGACGCGATCCGGACCATCCACGAGATCGACAAGGACGTCCAGAAGCACGCCACCGCGGCGTGGGAGGGCGTGCTGAAGGTCGGCGCCAAGAACGGCTGGCGGAACGCGCAGGCCTCGGTGCTCGCGCCGACCGGCACCATCGGCTTCATGATGGACTGCGACACCACCGGCATCGAGCCGGACTTCTCGCTGGTCAAGTTCAAGAAGCTGGTCGGCGGCGGCTCGATGCAGATCGTCAACCAGACGGTCCCGCGGGCGCTGCGCCAGTACAACTACACCGAGGAGACCATCGAGGCGATCATCGAGTACATCGCCGAGAACGGTCACGTGGTCGACGCCCCGGGCCTGAAGCCGGAGCACTACGAGATCTTCGACACCGCGATGGGTGAGCGGGCCATCAAGCCGATGGGCCACGTCCGGATGATGGCGGCGGCGCAGCCGTTCCTGTCCGGCGCGATCTCGAAGACGGTGAACCTGCCGGAGACCGCGACGGTCGAGGAGATCGCCGACGTCTACTTCCAGGGCTGGAAGCTCGGCCTGAAGGCGCTCGCGGTCTACCGCGACAACTGCAA
Organism: Kribbella speibonae; assembly: GCF_004331375.1. NCBI lineage: Bacteria > Bacillati > Actinomycetota > Actinomycetes > Propionibacteriales > Kribbellaceae > Kribbella > Kribbella speibonae. Next base: position 646,323 of record NZ_SJKC01000004.1, read on the forward strand.
GGTCGGTCAGCCGCTGGCGGACGCGAAGTCGAAGAAGGCTTCGGAGGCTGTTGAGGCTGAAGCGGCCGTCGCCGAGAAGATCGTCGAGAAGATCATCGAGTACCGGCCGACCCGCAAGCGCCTGCCGAAGTCGCGGCCGTCGCGGACCACGTCGTTCACGGTCGGTGGCGCCGAGGGCTACATGACCGCCGGCTCCTACCCGGACGACGGTCTGGGCGAGGTCTTCCTGAAGATGGGCAAGCAGGGCTCGACGCTCGCCGGGGTGATGGACGCCTTCTCGATCGCGATCTCGATCGCGCTGCAGCACGGCGTACCGCTGGAGACGTACGTCCAGAAGTTCACCAACCTGAAGTTCGAGCCGGCCGGTCTGACCGACGACCCGGACGTCCGGATGGCGCAGTCGATCATGGACTACATCTTCCGCCGCCTGGCCCTGGACTACCTGCCGTTCGACGAGCGGGCCGCCCTCGGCATCTACTCGGCGGAGGAGCGGTCCCGGCAGCTCGACACCGGCTCCTACGAGCTGGCCCCGGTCGAGGTGTCCGAGCCCGAGTCGCTGAAGTCGGTCGAGCCGGCTGCCGAGGTCGCCGAGATCACGGACGTCCCCGCGAAGCCGGCCGACGCGGCAGCCGCCAAGCCGGTCAAGGGCGAGGCCCACACCACCGCCGAAATGCTGGAGCTCATCACCGGCACCTCGGTGGACGCCCCGCTCTGCTTCACCTGCGGCACCAAGATGCGCCCCAGCGGCTCCTGCTACGTCTGCGAAGGCTGCGGCAGCACCTCCGGCTGCAGCTGACCATCAGCTGAAAGCGCCACGGCCCCCGGGAACTTCCCACTTTCCCCGGGGGCCGCAGCGCGTCTACCGTCGAAGCTGTGGAGGAGATCGACGGTCTCCTCGCGGCCGGGGAGCGGGCGCTCGGCGACGGGGACTGGAGCGCGGCGCGGACCGCGTTCGACTCGGCGGTGAGCCTCGAAGCCAGCGCCGCGGGCCTGTCTGGGCTCGGGGACGCTCACTGGTGGCTGGGGGACACGCGAGCCGCCTTCTCCTGCTGGGAGCGCGCGTACGCACTCTCCAGCCGCACCGACCCGGTTCGCGCCGTCTTTCTGGCGTTGGGGCTGAGCCTCCTGTACGACGCGAACTTCGGCAACCGCGCCGCGGCACAGGGCTGGGCGGCCCGGGCCGTCCGTGTCGCGTCGCAGCTCGGCGACCCGGTGCTGGCCGCGTGGGCTTCGCTCGCCCAGGCGGGTTCCGCGGACGATCCGGCGCGCGTCGTCAGCTGCGCGAAAGCGTCGTACGACGTTGCGGTGTCCGTTGGCGACCACGACCTCGAGCTGTGTGCGCTCAGTCTGTGGGGTGCGGCGCGGATCAACCTGGGGCAGGTGCTCGAAGGGATGGCGTTGCTGGACGAAGCCCTGGCCGGCGCGGTGGGTGGTGCTCGGCCCGACACAGTGGTCTTCACGAGCTGTCTGCTGATGCGGTCGTGTGTACGCGGTGGCGACTTCCTGCGCGTTGTGCAGTGGACACGGTCGCTCGACAGCTTCATCGAGCGCTACGGCTGCCCGTACCTCCACGCAACCTGCCGGGCGTCGTACGGCGCCGTACTCGTGTCCATCGGCGACTGGCCGCGAGCCGAGAGCGAACTGACCGCTGCGAACGAGCTGGCGCGGGACGCGATGCCTGCAGTCCGGGCTGAAGCCGCAGCGTTCCTCGCTGAGCTCCGGCTCGGACAAGGGCAGTTCGGCGAGGCACGGCGCTTGCTCACCGGCTTCGAGGAGCGCCCCGTCGTACAGCCCGTACTGGCAGCGCTGTACCTGGCGTCGGGGGAGACAGCAACGGCCGTCTCGCTGGTACGACGCCAACTCGACTCAGTGCATCCGCTGGAGGAGGCACGGCTCCGTGAGGTGCTCGGCTCTGCCTGCCTGGCCGCGGGTGACATCGCGGGCGCTGCTGCGGAGGCTGAGCAGCTCTCTGCGCTGGGTACGGCGGCTGACAGCGGTCTGATCGCTGCACGCGCCGCTCGCCTGTGTGGACGTGCTCTCACGGCCCGGGGGAAGTTTGGTGAGGCGGTCGCGCGGCTGACCGCGGCCCTGTCCTGGTTCGGTCTGTTGGAGATGCCGCTCGAGGTTGCCCGCACTCGGATGCTGCTCGCGGACGCCATGGCGGGTGACGACCTCGCGCCGGCCGTCGCCGAGGTCCGGATCGCGCACGCGGTCTTCGAGGATCTGGGGGCGTCCGCCGACGCCGACGCCGCGGCTGCCTGGTTGCGCTCGGCGGGTGCGACCGTGGCTCGTCGCCTCGGTCCCAGAGGGCTCGGCCTGTTGACGAAGCGCGAGTACGACGTTCTCGCCGTACTCGCCGAGGGCCTGCCCAATCCCGAGATCGCGGCCCGCCTGTACATCAGCCGCCGTACCGTCGAGCACCACGTCGCCAGCATCCTGTCGAAGCTCGGCGTCCGGAACCGGACCGAGGCGGCCGCCTGCCTGAACCGGGTGACCGAATAGGCGAGTTCACCGATGCGCGGTCCGATCTCCCTGCGTGACGCTGCCCGTGGGAGGTAAGGACAATGAGTGAAGCATTGCTGGACACCACACGCGTCGAGGCCTTCGGCGCACAGATGGGCGACGTACTCAATCACGGAACGCTCGCGCTGCTGATGAGCATCGGCCACCAGGTCGGCCTGTTCGACACGCTCGCCGAGCTGCCGCCGGCCACCAGTCACGAGCTGGCGGGCGCGAGCGGCCTGAACGAACGGTACGTGCGGGAGTGGCTGGGCGCGATGACCGTCGCACGCGTCGTCGAGTACGACGCCACTCGCCGTACGTACTGGTTGCCGCGCGAACATGCCGTCTTCCTGACCCGGGCAGGGGGACCGGACAACCTGGCCGGCGCGACCCAGTTCGTCGCGCTGCTCGCCGGGGTCGAGTCGCGGCTGGTGGACTGTTTCCGCCACGGCGGCGGCGTTCCGTACGCGGAATTCACCGAGTTCCACCGGCTGATGGCCGAGGACAGCGGCGCGGTGTTCGACGCGGCGCTGCTCGACTCGATCTTGCCGCTGGTGCCGGGGCTGCCGGATCGGCTCGCGGAGGGGATCGAGGTCGCGGACGTGGGCTGCGGCAGCGGACACGCCATCAACCTGATCGCCGGGGCGTACCGCCGTAGCCGCTGTGTCGGCTACGACTTCGCCACCGAAGGCATCGCGGCCGCCCGCGCCGAGGCGGCGGCGCTCGGGCTCACCAACGCGGACTTCGTCGTCCGCGACGTCGCAGAGCTGGGGGAGTCCGAGCGCTTCGACCTGATCACCGCTTTCGACGCGATCCACGACCAGGCCCATCCCGCCCGGGTGCTGGCCGGCATCGCAACGGCCCTGCGCCCGGGCGGCATCTTCCTCATGGTCGACATCCAGGCCTCCAGCAACCTCGAGGAGAACCTGGACAACCCGTTCGCGACCTTCCTCTACGGCATCTCGACCATGCACTGCATGACTGTGTCGCTGTCGCTCGGTGGGGACGGGTTGGGGACGGTCTGGGGTGAGCAGAAGGCGCGGCAACTGCTGGCCGAGGCCGGCTTCTCCTCGGTACAGGTCAGCCAGGTGGAGGCTGACGCCTTCAACGCCTACTACATCGCCCAGAAATAGCGCCTAGTGGCCCGAGCGGTCGGAGTCGGCTGGGGGTTTGGCGGTGCCGTCGAGCGCTGACAGGGCGGCCAGCTCGCCGTCGGTCAGGTCGAAGTCGAAGACCGCCAAGTTCTGCGCGAGCCTTTGGCGGTCGGCCGACTTCGGGATCGGTACGACGTCCTGCTGCGTCTCCCACCGCAGCACGACCTGACCCGGCGCTCGGTCGTGTGCCTTCGCGATCTCTTGCACTGTGGGGTGCGTCAGCAGGTCCGTCCCCTTGCCGAGTGGGCTCCAGGCTTCCGTCACGATCCCGTGCTGCCGGTGGAAGTCGCGCTCGGCGGCCTTCGCCCACACCGGGCTCAGCTGGACCTGGTTCACCTCGGGCGCGACCCCGGTCTCGTCGATCAGCCGTTGCAGGTGCGTGGGCTTGAAGTTCGACGTACCGATCGCGCGCACCAGGCCGGCTTCGCGGAGCGCGATGAGGCCCTGCCACGCGTCGACGTACCGGTCCTGCTCGGGATTCGGCCAGTGGATCAGCAGGAGGTCCAGGTACTCGACGCCGAGCTTCTCCGCGCTCGCTTCGAACGCCTGGCGTGCGCCGTCGACGCTGTGCCAGCGCTTGTTGAACTTCGACGTCACGAACGCCTCGTCGCGTGACGCGTTCTTCAGTGCCCGTCCGACGCCGACCTCGTTGCGGTAGTTCTCGGCGGTGTCGATCAGGCGGTACCCGAGTTCGAGCGCCGTACTCACCGCCCTTTCGGCGTCCGCGTCGTTCATCGGCGATGTCCCGAGCCCGACCCGCGGCATCGCGGATCCGTGACTCAACGTGACCATTGGAACCTGGCTCATCCCGTCTCCTCCTTCGGCGTACGCGCCCGGCCACGATAGGCCGATCACGGTCCGCACCCGTCGCCGCGGTTCCTCGATTCCGCCGTACGGCGTACGGCCCCGACCGTCTGTCTCAGCCCCGGGATAGGGGGACGCGAACTGTCGGACCTGTGGTTCATCATGGTGCGACGGGACGTGAAAAGTGCGGAAAAGCGTTGGAGGGGTGGGCTTATGAAGAACCGGCAGATCACTCTGGTCGACCTGGGTCTGGACAGTTCGTTCGACGCGTCGATGTCGTTCGTGCAGGGCATCACCGGCAATATCAACGCCGGCTGGAACCGCCCGTACCTCGACGTGAACTTCGTCCGTACCCGTGACCACGAGACCGCCTTCTCTGCCCTCACCACCCCGTCGACCGTTCTGCACGTGATGGCACACGGTGACCACAGCGAGGAGCCGTCGTTCCTGTCCACCGACGGTGAGACCCAGGTGTCGCTGAAGTCCCTCGCCGACTGGTTCCTCGACCACCAGTGGGGAATCGCCAGCGGCGTCGTCATCGCCGACGGCTGCAAGACCGGCATCGGCAAGTGGCAACGCGCCATCCGCGACTGCATCCAGGGCGACGTCACCTACATCGGCACCAGCACCGTCATCGGCTGGTACGAGGCCACCGTCTTCTGCTCCGCCTTCTACGGCGCCCTGGTCCGCAACCGAGGCCTCGGCCGCACCCCCGCCGAACAAGGCTGGGACGCCGCCAACCGAGCCATCCGAGCCTACGAAACCCTCACCGACAAACCCTGCCCCTACAAACCAGTGCTCCTCACCCCCTCCCGCCAAGCCCTCCGCTCCCTCACCGGCTAGGTCCTACCGACACGCGCCCGGCGGCTACTTTGGGTGAGGCGTGTGAGACTTTTGGGGACTCGTCGTCCGCTCGACGCCGGTGAGGAATGCCGCCATGAAGCTGCACCGGAACTCTCTGCTCACGGCTGCCGCGATTGTGCTGGTTCTGTACGTCGTTTCGCTGGTTGTCGGGCTGCCGGCTTGGGCGGCTGTGGTGTTGATCGTGGTTTTGCTGGTGTTGCTGGCCGTCGTGTGGAAGCAGCCGGACGAACCGCGGCCGGTGGTCAGTAAGCCGGCGCCCGCTCCCTCGGTGGTGCTTCCGGATCCGGAGCCGGTGTTCTCCGGCCCGCCGTCCAGGACAGTCGCTGATGTGCGGTTGCCGTCGGCTTCGCCGGACTTTCAGTTCAGCTTCTCGGCTGTTGTGCAGTGGTCGACCGTGCTGTCGGGCTCGCGGCACGCTGATCTCGGCGCTGTTGCCGTGGATGCCTTGCTGGAAAGGGCTCGGGCGTTGACGGTACGGCAGCAGGTGACCGAGGAATCGCTCAACCAGCACCGCCTCGCTGCGCTTCTCGGTGAGCCGGCGCTGGACGAGAAGGGGCAGGTCCGGAGCTGGGCGACCGAAGTACGACTGCGGCTGCCGGACGCGGATCAGAAGCACCTGCTGCACCTCGCCGCCCTGCATCGCCGCGAGCAGACCACGCTGCTCGAACGCCGGATGGAGCAGGACAAACGCGCGTACCTGAAGGACGACGTGTTCGCCACGCCTGGATCGGCCGCGGTCTGGTGGATGGTCAATCATCCGGGTGAGGTCGAGACGGCGCTCGGCCTGCTCGACACCCTGGCCGAACTGTCGGCCGCGGCGAACGATCTCCCGGTACGGCGGACCGCCGCCGAGGAGATCGAACGCCAGCGGCCGACCCGCGCCGAACTCGCCTTCAGCACGGCAATCGAGGACCTGACCGAGGCCGGCAACGCCGACACCGCTACGGGCCGGGACGACAAGGCTCCGGACAGCACCAGCGAGGACAGGTCGGGGGAATCGGCGCAGCGTCCGGTCCCGAGGCATTCCGGTTCCACTGACGAGGGCCGTCACGAGACGGGGCCCGTCAGGCGTGAGCTGAACGGCTCGCAGTCCGAGCCGGATCCGTCGTACCGGGAGCAGTTCTTCACCGAATAGGCCGGTGAGGCGGGCTGTCTGCAGGGTTGTCCCGCCCCACCGGAGTCGAGTGCGCATCGCTAATCGTCCAGCCAGTGGATCGTGGTCGCGCCGTTGTGCCCGTGGACGCTGAGCAGTGCCCGGATCCCGTCCTGCCACACGGTCGTCGTCGGGTAGTGGCCGCCCCAGCGCAGCGCGACTGTCCCGTCGCTCCACTCGACTCCCTCCGCGACAACGCCCGTACCGCTGACACCGGAGACGTCGCGGTGCCGGACCAGCTCGAAGCGGCGTGGGCGGGACTTGCTCGCGATGCGCAGATGACGCTGTCGCGTGGTGCGCAGCAGCGTCGCGGTTCTCCCATTGATCTCGTCCATGGCCCAAGTCAACGCGTGGCCGCGCGTCCTCACCAGGAACTCGACCGGTATCCACAGCGCACAAATTCTGCCCACCGGCGGTCACCGAAACGAATATTCTCATTGCAGGGAGTAATTGACGCGCAAGGGAGAGAGAACACGGATGACAGTCATCGAGGAGTGGACCGGCCGGCATGCGCACGCCTTGCGGACGGCGCTGCGGCTGACGAACGAGGCGTTCGCCGAGCAGCTCGGCATATCGCCGCGCACGCTCACCAAGTGGCGCGAGAGACCCGAGCTCGTGCCCAGTCCCTTTCTCCAGGAGGCCCTCGACACCTACCTCAAGAAGGCGCCGCCCGACGCCCATCTCCGGTTCGCGGCGAACCTGGGCCTGCACCAAGGCGGTGGACCGATCGACAAGACCGTGCTGACGCAGCTCAACACGGCGCTCGGCGACCTGACCCGCGTCCTGGCACGCCTGCAGGCTGAAGATCCGGAGCGATCACCTTCGCCTTGACCATCGAAAGGGCAGACTGGGCGGCGCAGTGCGAGCGCGGAAGGAGCCGCGGATGAGGCGACGCCTGGTGGACTCGTCGAGTGTGCGATCGGTCGGATGGTCCGACGGCACGCTGGAACTCGAGTACGTCAACGGCTACACCTACCAGTACTTCGACGTACCGCAGCCGACCTATGCGGCACTCCTGGCCGCACCGAGCATCGGCGCGTACGTGAACAAACACATCAAGCCGTACTTCGACGTTCGCGAACTCTGAGTTTCCGCGCGTCGCACGCCGGGCACCGGGAGAGCGTCCACACGGGGGTGCGCACAATCCAGGAGGTGGGCATGCGCACTCGAAGAGCGTCGACCAACGGGTCCCGCGTCGTTGCGATCATTGTGGTGGTCTGGCTGTTCATCGGACTGGCAGCCGCCGCGCAGCGAAGTTACTTCTCAGGCTCCGACGCGACCTGTGCGAAGGTCGGCACGACGCTGGTCACGGTCGTCGCCGGTCCGCTGAACTACATCGGTGCCAACCCGAAGATCGACTGTTCCGCGCCTCAGCCGTCGCGGTAGCCGGTTACCGCGAACCCGGAGCCGTCCAGGACAGCCTGTAGCGCCAGAACAGGCTGCGGCCGATCCGGGCGCCAGGCAGGATGCGCTTGGCCGTGCGGGCGATCTGCTCGAACGATTCCACGGCCATCGCGGTCGGAGCGGTCATGTGCGTGGGGATCGCCTGGGATCCTCGCGGATTCTTGGCGATGCCAACGATCGGATTCAGGATCATCGAGGCGATCGACCACGGAAGGTCTGCAGGCGATTCACGGCTGACGCCGACCACGACGAGGCGGCCGCCCGGACGCAGTAGCTCGCGTACCTTCTCGAGAGTGGCCTCCAACGGTAGGTGATGCAGCACCGCGACGAAGGTGATCAGGTCGTAGCGGCTTCCGTGGAACTCGTCGAACGGCTGGGTCAGGATGCTGACGTTGGCGAGGTCTGCGATTGACCGCCGAGCCCGCTCCGCGGTCGGGACATCGCGCTCGATGCCGGTGACTGTAGGAAAGACACCTGCAAGACGTCGAACGAGGTTTCCTGTCCCGCAGCCCACGTCCAGGGCTTCGGTGCCGCCGGCTGCGCGGACGCGACGCGCATGGTGGAGTACGACGGCACCGTAGATGTCGTTGTGGGACCAGGGATGTGCGTCGTTGAAGCGAGCCAGGGCGGCCAGCGCTGTCTGGGAGGCACTAGACATAGCGCGACACTACCGACGTGGCCGCCGCACAGTGCCCGGTCACTTGGACCTGCGGGGAATAGGTCGCGGGGGAGTGGGGTTACACCTGATGCCGTCCGGAGCATGACCCCGGGCCTCAACCTAAGCCGCTACGAGCGGCCACTCGCCGAGAGGCGTCTGCTGGGCGGTGCAGTACGTGAGAGGCGGGAGCCAACTGGCTCCCGCCTCGTCTGCTCGCCGAAAACGACTTGCGTGGTGCGGCATCATGGAAGTGTCGCTCGCGGAGACGCGTGCGAGTGGAGTGAACAGAGGGACCAGCACTGCTTCCCTCGACGCCGGATGACGGTGCCGAGGGCAGGTGCCGGGAGGCTGGGACGAGGGTCCGGGACCCCGATTTGCATCTGCACCACGAATGTCAGTAATGTTCTTCTTGTTGGAGCGAAGCGCAGGACGCGAAAGCGGCCGGCCCTCCAACAAACTCCCTGAAGGTCTCGGAAGCCGAAACACGCCTCGGCGGGTTTCGGACACTGAGTCACGCAGGGAGGCTGGATCGAAAAAGGCCGATTTGACCGGCTGGAAGCGAAACAGTAAAGTTGGGCGAGTTGCCCCGGAGCTTCAAACGAAAGTCTGAAGCGCGGTGTGCGTCCGATTCTTGAGAACTCAACAGCGTGCCGAAAGTCAATGCCGAAAGATGCATTAACCCCGTCCACAGGCATTCGATAATTCTTCTACCCTGGTCTCTTCGAGATTTTGGGTGGTTGGTTGTCTTGTTCTGTGGCGGATTCCTTTGAAATTAATACGGATGACAAGCCAGTAATGGTTTTGTTTCTGATTCAAAGGATCACTCAATGTAGTCTGTTTTCCATGGTTCGCCGTGGTTGACATATAGATTTCAACGGAGAGTTTGATCCTGGCTCAGGACGAACGCTGGCGGCGTGCTTAACACATGCAAGTCGAGCGGTAAGGCCCCTTCGGGGGTACACGAGCGG